>NZ_LT934425.1:3147252-3776702 GCF_900232105.1 Candidatus Kuenenia stuttgartiensis | reverse complement strand
GATGGTGTCACCGGAAACAACTTCCCCGCCATAATATTCCTGGCACGTATTTTTCTTTATAGTATCCCAAGAATAGTATTCACCGCTATAGTCTGCTGCCAGCAATGTTTCAGAGATATAAAATACTAAAGTACTACCTGTAGAACAACTTTTACCTGTTTCATTTTTTAGATCCTTCATTTCAGTATGCGCGTTTTAAAATACCCTATTCGTGTTTTCTACTCACGTTTTCGCAATATTTTGTAATACTATAGTTTTTTGAAAAATTCCAACAATAGCGATGTTTGCCGCAATAGTGTGGAGGCGAAGCATTTGCTATAAATTGTTATAAATAATTTCATACTCAAACGGGCAAATGCTTCGCTCCTACTTTTTCAAAAAACTAAAGTGTTACCAATATTTACGCATGGATACCATGTTTTGATCTATGGGGAAACCGATATTTCCAAATACACCACCAATGCTTTTTATTTATTACCCAGGCAAGTTGTCAGGCCGTTTGCTTTCTGGTAATTTCCGCCACGTGAGCTCCCTGGAAACGGGCGATTTTTTTTTCATTCTCCGACGGCTGACGACTACCATCTATATCAGCAAGAGTACTCGCTCCATAGGGTGACCCGCCGGTGATTTCGCTCATGTTCATTATTTCCTGACATGAATAGGGCACTCCCACGATGATCATACCGTGGTGTAACAATGTGGTGTGGAATGAGGTAATTGTGGTCTCCTGTCCGCCGTGTTGTGTGGCAGTGGATATGAACACGCTGCCCACCTTACCAATCAAACTGCCGCTTAGCCACAACTGACCGGTCCGATCCAGGAAATTGCGCATCTGTGCGCACATATTGCCGAAGCGTGTCGGCGTGCCGAATATGATTGCATCGTAGTTCGGCAACTCTTCCACTTCCGCAATCGGCGCCGCCTGATCGAGCTTGGCGCCAGCCTTTCGTGCCACATCTTCCGGCACAAGATCGGGCACGCGTTTTATGATTACCTCTGTGTCTTCGACGGAGCGCACGCCTTCAGCCACCGCTTTCGCCATAGTTTCGACATGGCCATACATGCTATAATAAAGAACTAAAATTCTTGTCATGTTGTACCTCCTTCTTTTGTGTGATTGTGCAGCAAACCTGGCGTTCACGCTAAAATCGCGAGGTCAAGGTTAAAATAAGGTTGGGTTTTTAAAAGGTAAAAAACTCAACGGCGTTCTTTTTTACCCACCCATCAATCCCCTCCCAAGAGGGGACTTATCAAATTTCCCCTCTTGGGAAAGGTTGGAGTGGGTTCGTTCATTTCTTAACTAAAAAAAGGAAAACAAAAATGCCTTTTTTAAAAAACGTGACACTTTAATTTTTTGAAAAATTAAAACAATAGCGATGTTAGCCGTATAGTGTAGAGGCGAAGCATTTGCTATAAATTGTTACAAATAGGTTCATACTCAAACGGGCAAATACTTCGCCCCTACTTTTTCAAAAAACTAAAGTGTTACAAAAAAACTTATTTTTAAGGATATATTTAAAATTTACCTTTGTAAATACCCTATTTTGGGTGTATATAAAATACATGCCTGCTTTTGGATTAAATGGATAACGTGTGCTTGCGTTTCTGCAAAATTAGGTAGGGCTGTTAAAAGGCAAAAAACCAACGGCATTCTTTTTTACCCACCCCTCAATCCCCTCCCAAGAGGGGACTTATCAAATTCCTCTATATGGAGAAGGGTAAGGGGTTGGGTTGTTTATTGCTTAAATAAAAATATTGAAAATTTCTAAACATTTAATGTAGTGACAAAGCACTCCTTGCCACTACAAATCATATCCCCTATAGGCAGATTTTTTCCAAAATAAAATGTTACAAATTTATTCATTGGAAATATAGAATACTTGAACCATCACAGCCCGCGATTAAACATGCACCTCAAAAGCTGAAAACTCGGGCAAGAGCTGCTCGACATTCATATAAAATATTTATTTCGGGGTTTCCTCGTAAAAATGAATTTATGTGATATAATACTATCGGAACGGGGAGAGAGTTATTGAGGTTCAACGTTCCTCAAGGCATAGTCGAGAAGGAAAACATGTGCCTAAGAAAGTGTGATTTAAAAGCTGTTTGTTATAAGTTTTTAAACGACCGCTCCCTGTTCCATTTAAATGATCTTTGAAGTAGCCAGTAACATCAAAAGAAGACCCGTGCAGCAAAAATTAACAAGTACAATAAAGTGCGTTGTAGTCTTTGAGATGTTACTGTTATTAGTATAGATATCTCCGAAACCTTCTTTGAAAAGAAAGGGGGGATGCTGCGAAGTGTTTGAAGTTAGTTCAATAGCCTGATATGCGATGGATAAGTACTGCATATCAGGCTATTTTTTTGTAGCTATTTTAACGTTTAGTACCTTGGCAGTAATTTCTTTGCACACTTCCATTCGTCAGTGCGTGCTTTTTGGCAAAATATTTAATGGTGAAGTCCTAAATGCTAAATTTCAATCCTCCTCCCCTCTACCAGCGTCAGCGGGGGAACATTCTCCCCCTTTGAAGGGGACAAGGGGAGAGAATGTTAGAATTTGTTTCGTATTTCGTGCTATGCCAGTTTAGGAATTTTCAATATTTTTGCAGAGACGCATTGCTTGCGTCTATACATTAACATCAACAACACTCGTCATGTCGCACTTGCGACACCCAGAAACGATGAAAATGGTTTTATAACCATATCGTGTTGTAGTATATATATTTAAGCTATTTTTTGTAGCCTTACTTCCGAGTCGGAAACATCTGGCATTTCTGTTTCTGTACTGGTTCAAATGTATAGGGCCATCCAAAAGGTATCAGCTTGTCATTGCAAGGGCATCAGCTTGTCATTGCGAGGGTCTTTTCCGAAGCAATCACAGTATACTACGAGATATTTCGTGACGTAAGAAACGTCATATCGCGGGAGAAGCAAATTAAGGGTGGCTCAAGGGCTAAAAAAATAGAATTAATTAATGTAATGAATGCAGGATGGAAGGAGCTCTATGACGGTTTATGAGGTTGCTTCGGAAAAGACCCTCGCAATTACAAGCGGAGAGACCCTCGCAATTACAAAGCGGAGACCCTCGCAATTACAAGCGGAGACCCTCGCAATTACAAGCGGAGACCCTCGCAATTACAAGCTGAGAGACCCTCGCAATTACAAGCTGAGAGACCCTTGCAATGACAAAGCGTATACCCTTGCAACGACAAGCGGATGCCCTTGTAATGACAAGCATGTGATTTTGGTATGATGGATAGAGCATCGGATTTATAATCCGCTTCCACTTATAATGACAAAATAAGTCATCAGTCATCATGTTGCATTTGCAACACCCAGAAACGATGAAAATGGTTTTATAGCCATATTATATTGCAGTACCAGTGCTTGAGCTATTTTTTGTAGTCTTATTTTTGAGCCGGTCATCATGCCGCTGCAACCGTAATTCTTTTCACGTTACATTACAATCCCACCTTTATGCGGTATGAAACCTTCACTTCTTTGCCTTTGGGCGCTTCAATATCAAAGCGTATGGTAAATGCGTCTGTTTTCTTATACGGATGACTATTGCTTATAATACTCCAGTTTCCTGGCAACGTCTCAACAATACCAACTACTATATCTTCTTCTTTATGATTTCTTATCGAAATTTCCCACTCTGTTTCGTGGATTTTTGTGGTGATCTGTTTATAATCTATCTGTATTCGTTCAACGGTTACGTCAAATGCTTTTCCAATGTTTGCCTTTATTTCTTCATGTACCGGTGTATGATTTATTTGGTCTTCGCCGATAAACTGAATGGCGCCGTCTTTGTCTTGTTTAAAGAATCTAATAACGCCGCCGGGGATAGGCATACCTAGATTACTTTCCTTCGTATTTTTAAAGTTTAAAAGGACATTTACGTCTTGTTTTTGTTTTTCATCCCTGAAAGGTCTTGTATATGAATACATATTTCCGTGTACAAGGAATTCCTTCCGAATCGTTACATTCGATGCATCAAATAAACGAATTTGCTTTGTTTGATTATTTCCGATGGTAGTACTTCGTTGTAAACTATAGGTGTGATATTCGAAAAACCCCTTTTCTTCGAATTGCTGGGATACCGCCATCTGCATCTCTGCCATTGCAAAGGCGCGTTTTCTTTGAACATCCGGTAAACGATTAACATCTCCCGCCACAAGTGAAAACCTGGCATTCTTATACAGTACACCACTCTGATTGTTTATTGTTGCCCATCCGGATAATTGCGCGGCTGTCTCCTCTTCGTTGATGGTCATAAGGTAATCCGCATGCCAATTCATATTATTCGTCAGATAAGAAATCTCCAGTGTGTGGGGTTTTTCCGATGTGTTTTTATAAAGCCAAGTGAGTGTAGGTACAGTAAACAGTTTGTCAGGCAACTCCGGCAGGATTTTTATCCCCGGATGCTCTAAGTATAGTTCATTGTCTATTTCGAAAATCTGGCCATCGGTATTATTCAGCAGCGTAGCAGCGATTGTATCCTTTCTGTCATGGTATTTATTCCATATCTGAAGTTTAATTGTTTTCCCCACATATTTATCAAGCAGTTTATTTGTATTTATAAGATCATATTCAAACGTTTGTTCCAGTAAAGAAAATTTGTCAGGTTCAGTCAAAGAAGCAACAGAGACTGTTTGAGGAATGATCTGTGACGCAATATCACTCACATATAACTCACCTTCACCCACAGGAAGGGAGATATTTCTCGTGTCTCTTATGAAACCCGTGTTGTTATTATAGACGACAACCTCTACCGAAACCTGATCATTGAGAGCGCTGTTTGTCGCCTGGTTGCCTGCGTATGATGCTGTTTGTGTAATAAACATTGTTATAAAAGACAAAATAATCATATTGATCTTCATACAAAATCACCTGCTAAAAAAGGGTTAATGGGATAATGATAAACAATAGTGTAATAATCTGGTTTTCTGAAAAATCGTAACACTTTAGCTTTTCGCTGTCTCTTTAGTTACTACAGGGATACTTCCACTTCATTTTAGTCGTGAGTTGTTCATATGTCGTTGTCGAGGTTATTTACTGGCGCCCTTTCCCCAAGCCATACTTTTCATAATAAGTAATTTTATCCAGACTGAATCTTGGCCGTTGAGGGGGGGTCTCATCAGGATAACCGATGGGAAGTAATGCAATAATTTCAATGGTTTGTGGTATTTCTAAAATCTCTTTCACCTTGTTATCTTCAAACCATCTCACCCAGCAAGTACCCAACCCCAACTCAACCGCCTGCAGAACCATGTGCTCAATTGCGATATCGGTATTTCCCGTTGCGGCTATTAACAGGTGCCACTTTATATCTTGATCCAACCCCCCTTTTTTTAACGACGGAACAAATACTTCCCGCGATTTTGCAGGTAAAGCGCCTGCTTCAATCAGCTCATCTATCCTCTGGGGAAATTCTCCAAAAGCCTTTTTATCAGCGCAACACGCTATAATAAGCGGCGCCTGGCCAACATGACGCTGGTTGTATGCAGCAGTCTGCAATTTTTTAATTGCCTCACTATCTCTAACAATGATAAACCTCCACGGTTGCGTATTTGAACCGGAAGGCGCAAGCCTGGCGCTTTCCAATAATTGTAGTATCAATTCATCCGGGACCGGATCCGGTTTGAACTTTCTTATACTGCGGCGTTTTTGAATAGCTTCTCTTACATCCATGCTAAAATCCCCGATTTGTTATTTCTTTCAAGATAGTGTAAACTGTGCAATAATTTCCACACTATACGGTGTTATCAGTATCTCTGTCAACTGCTTACTCCGTGGTGATTTTATTTTTTTGTAACACTTTAGTTCTATGAAAAAAACCGCTCGTTTCCAAGCTCCGGCTTGGGAACGGGATTGTTTGAGAAGCTCCAGCTTCGAATGGAAAAGAGAATGGGCCTATGTCAGCTTGTACTTTTCACTATGTTATCAAGATATTTGGCGTCCTATTTTGAGCTGAATAATTCTTGCTAAATGGAAGCGAGAGCTTCCATTACCATTGCACGAGTATTTTTGTTTTTTCAAAAAAACTAAAGTGTTACATTTTTTTTGTACTTTTTTTAAGGCATCATATTATGTCAAAAATTGTTATTAATGATTCTACTCTTGAACTTACCATAGGCGATATTACACTGCAGGATACTGATGCAATTGTAAATGCGGCAAATACTACGCTTTTAGGCGGTGGCGGGGTCGATGGCGCAATACATAGGGTGGGCGGACCCAAAATACTGGAAGAATGCAAAAAAATCGGAGGGTGTCCAACCGGAGAGGCAAGGGTGACTGCAGGTGGACATTTAAAAGCGCGATATGTTATTCATACAGTAGGTCCCGTTTACCGGGGAGGGGAAAAAAATGAACAGGTGCTGCTTGAAAACGCATATCGAAATAGTCTGAAAGCCGCCTCTGATCATGCTGTCAGAAGCATTTCATTCCCTTCAATAAGTACCGGCGCATACGGATATCCCATTGATAAAGCCTCGAAAATCGCATTGAAAACGGTAATCGGGTATTTAAAAAATCATTCAGGCATTCGCCTGGTGCGATTTGTGCTTTTTAACAATGATGCATACAAAGCATATGAAAAAGCAATGAACGAATGTATCTCAGAGCAGTAATTTCTTTGCACACTTCCATTCGTCAGTGCGTGCTTTTTGGCAAAATATTTAATGGTGAAATTGGTCTATTATAAGCTTATGACGATTTTAGTATTTCGTGCTTTTTTGGTTCCGGCTATGCCAGCTTAGGAGTTTTGAAATTGTTGCCTGTTTTTTAATTTCATTTTCCGGAAAAACGTCCTTCGCTCTTTTCTATTTTGTGGAGGCGTATCCTCAATAGGCGGATTTGAATTTCTTAATGGTTCATCGCACTGCATACACACAGTAAAGGATATTCCATCGTTCAGCATTTTGCTTTTCCGGACAGCGATTTCGCATATCTCGCTGTCAACGAGATTCCCCAGCAAAGCAGTGCCGGTAAGATCATGGCAGCATGCAAGTACATTTCCTTCCCACGTAATAAACGTATGATACCTGAAAAGCCCGCAATTCCCCGTTTTGGCCCCATAGTCACGCCGTTCATATACGCCTGGCGCCCTTACATTACCGCCACGGCCATGGCAGGCAACCATGTATGAAGGAATACCCATGTCCCTCCAGAAGCGCTCATACGCTTCATGCTCATCCTGATTCATTTCTGTGAGTATCCCTGTGATTCGGAGTCCGACATTTCCGGCAGATAGATTTATCAACTCCATAGCCCGCGCTATCGCCTGATCATAAGGCGTTCCCGGGCACAATCTTTCAAAAATATCTTTTCTCAAGCTGGGGAAAGAGAGTGTGATAACATTTGGCCTTGCCTGAACAAGCGCAGGAGAAATAGTGTCCCCTAATGATGCCGGATTAACAACAATGCCAACATCGCCCCCACTACCGCGTAGTTCCCGTATCCATTCAAATACCATCGGATGCGATAATGGGTCTCCCATACCGGAAAACGTTATGAGGCTTCCTTCCCTGACGAGTTTTTCACTTATCGCTTTAAATGTTTCTTCACTCATTATGCCTGTTTGCCGTGTTATTGAGTCGCGCGGACAGAGAAGGCATTCAGCGCGACAGATATTCGCAATTTCCATGTCAACAGACACGAAGGCCCACTCAGATGGCATTGTGTTTCTCCTTTCTCACCGCTTCAAGCCATGCCGTGCCAAAACGGGCGTCAGGTTCCAGATAATGCCCTTCACTCCACTCATTCCATGACGCTATAAAACAAAGCGGAGTCGTGTTGTTTCTCATTGTATAATGTATTGCTTTCCTGAGAAATCCTGAAAACAGTTCCGGATGTTCATTCACCACAATTGGCCACCATGGATAGCGGAAGGGTTTTTGGTTTCCATGTAATTCTCCGCGTGGCGAAGCATCCCAGCCGGGAGACACGGAAGGATAATAGGCAAGGTTTGATCCTTCGGCAAAATAGTTCCATTCACCGCTTCGGATACCAGTCAGTTCGCCATAATCCTGCAGATACCCACCTTTCCACTCAGGCAGCCACACGTAATGGCTTAAACTGTCAAAGCCTGCTCTTTTAAATTCCATGATCATTGTCACCGGCGGATTGATCGCCATGATATGTAGTCCCCGGTACCCTTTTCTCACAAGATACTCTTTCGCCCGTTTTATCGCTTTGCAGGCAAGGTCAACTCCCAGTTGCCTTAAAAAAAAGGCACTGTCGAAAATGGAAAACAACGGCATGTTATCAATGAGAAAATAGTTCGTCCTTGAAAAATATCTTTCTTCAAGATATTGAATCAATTCCATAAAATCATCGGGGTCGGTATATACCAATCTGCCTGGATCTATTTCCGGTCCATGATCATGCCTGACAGGCAAAACACCACGTGGCATTCGATTCGCCCACATAAGTGAGAACGGGAAATCGCCGCCCCCGCCTTTGCCGAGAAAACCGTTATCAAGCGCCGCGCCCAATACCCGTTTTCCTCTTGACCAGAAAAACCCGTGAACAAAAAAATCGATCCCGTATTCACGGGCAAGACAGACCTGTTTTTGTGAGGTGGAAGGGAGTGAATCATCGTATGGCCCATACAACGGGATACGAGGTTGATTGTGTTCTGCAAAACGGGAAGGCGCATTCAGTACAAGATCCCACTCGCACCAGCCATGAGGGAAATTACGGTCACGTTCAGGGCACGCATGCCAGCCGGGATACACATATGCACCAATAGCAAGCCGGTTGATTAAATTACTCAAGTTACTGCCGCCCCTCTTTGCCCTTCTTCGAGGAAAACTCTTTTCCCAGGTGGGTATTACGACATGCGCTGTGCCATAAAAGATGCTATTTCTTTGAATATTGTTTTATCGTCAACGGGTATCTCATTAATTGTTTTGTATGCTTGTTGCACCAGATTTTCCGCATAATCCTGGGCATATTTCATCGCATCATATCTTCTATACACATCAAGCACCCATTCTATATCATCAGCAGTTGTTTCTTCCCGTGGTTTTAACATAATTTCGCGCAGTTTTTTCTTTTGTTCCCCGGAAGCAATTTGCAAAACATATGAATAGAGGAAACTGGCTTTCCCCTCTTTTATATCAGAACCGATAACCCCCCCACGTCCCTTTCCATGCGTCAGGTCAATAAGATCGTCCCGTATCTGGAATGCAGGCCCCATGTTTTTGCCAAGCATCCATATCTTTTCGACCACTTCGTTTGAGGCGCCGGCAACAATAGCGCCGCCCACCATTCCGCAAGCAAGATAATAACCCGTCTTAAGTTCCACCATTTTCATATATGCAGCCACAGTAAAACTTTCTGCGGCGCGTGCGTTAATATCAAGGGCCTGGCCTTCCACCGTTTTCCCATAGGTCAACGTCAATGCCTCTAATAATTTTAAGCGTTTTTCCGGAGCAACGGGACTTGCAAGCGTGCTTTTATAGGCGCATGCAAGAAGATAATCGCCGGCGTTTATTGCATTTGCCGTTCCATATTTTACCCATACGGTGGGTTGGTCCCGCCTTACGGTATCGCCATCCTCAATATCATCATGCATAAGAAACATGTTATGCAACACTTCTATCGCAAGGGCAAAGCTTAATGCATTCTCAGGGTTGCCGCCCAATGCTTCACACGTGATAAGACATATTGCCGGGCGTACCCGTTTACCTTTTGTGTTCATGTGATACCATATCGGCTCGCTGAGATAGTTTTTTTCGTCTACGGGAATCAGTTCCCTGAGCATATCATCAATCTTTGCGCCATACGTTCTTATAGAATCTTCTATGCCCATTTTCTCCTCATTCTCTTTCAGAACTTCGTATATTTAAATCAGGCTGCCTTAGTTGGCATAGCCAGAACCAAATAAGCATTAAATACGAAAATCGTCATAAGCTTATAATAGACCAATTTCACCATTAAATATCTTGCCAAAAAGCACGCACTGACGCATGGAAGTGTGCAAAATAATTACTGCTAAGGTACTAAACATTTAAATAATGACGGTGACTATTCCCTGCCCAGGAATTCACCGGTCCTTGTATCTACTTTTACCTTTTCGCCGGTATTTATAAAGAGCGGCACTTTTATGATGAGTCCTGTTTCCAGGGTAGCAGGTTTATAAACATTCACGACGGTATCTCCTTTCATTCCTGGATCTGTCTCAACTATTTCCAAAACAACGGAAGTAGGAAGCTCTACCGACAGTGCCTTATTTTCATAAAAAGCTATTCTTGCCTGTGTATTCAGTTTCATGTAAGGAATAGCATCTTCCACCGCTTCTTTCGGCAACATTATTTGTTCATAATTTTCCGTATCCATGAAGCAGTAGCTATCACCTTCCTTATACAAATACTCCATAGTGCGGTATTCGAGAAATATATCTTCAACCTTATCAGTTGACCGGAAGCGCTTCTGAACAATATTCCCCTGTTTTAAGTTCCTCAATTTTGCCTGTACCATACCACGCCAATTGCCCGGGGTTACGTGCTGAGATTCTACCACCACATACAGATCATTATCGAGTTTTATCACTCCACCCTTTTTCATTTCAGTAGCACTAATCAATTTCGTTACTCCTAAAAAACAACCGTTATAAAAATTCCGACATAACACTGTCAGCCACAAATAAGCCTTTTTCCGTCAGTTTCAGCCTTTTATCATCGTAATTCACCAATCCAAGGCATTGCAAATCTTTCATCTGTGTTCCAAATTGATCCTCGATTTTATAACCAAAACGGTCATAAAATTCAGTTCCGGAAATACCACGAAGCATACGCAAGGCCATCACAATAGTTTCAGATGCATATTTGCGCTGCGGCAAAGATTCACGAAACACCTTTACCTCTGTGTTGTCCTCTATTGCCTTTATGTATTGCAGCACATTCCTTTCGTTCATAGTTCTTTCACCATCAAGAAAGGAACATGCGCCGGCGCCAATGCCTATATACCGCTTATTATTCCAGTAATTTATGTTGTGGACACATTCGTAACCAAGCCTGGCAAAATTTGATATTTCATAATGACAATAGTTATTTTCATGCAAAAAACGTATAGCCGTTTTATACATTTTTAATTCAATCTCTTCATCTAATTTACTAATAGCGCCATTTACTGCCTTTTTTGCTAACGGAGTCTCTCCCTCATAGGTAAGGGCATACGTTGATATATGCTCCGGTTGCAATTCCACAGCCATTCGTAAATCCCGTATCCATTCATCCAATGTCTGCCCCGGATATCCAAAGATTAAGTCAATATTGACATTTTTAAACCCCTCGGAGATAATCAACTCTATGCTTTGAACTGCAACTGCACTTGTGTGAATTCTGCCAAGAAAGTTTAAATACCTATCCTGAAATGATTGCACCCCCACGCTTATGCGATTGACGCCGTATTCCTTCAACAACCTTACTTTGCCTCTCGTCAGAGTGCCAGGATTTGCCTCCACCGTGTATTCCGGCGCATCGGCATTTTCAGGACATCTCCTGATACTATGAAGTAGGGTCTTTATCTGGTTTTCATTTAATATTGTGGGTGTTCCTCCGCCAACGTACACGGTATCGCAGGCATATCTCTCCGCAAAGGCATTTAACTCCTTTTCAAGGGCATTTATATAACGGTCGATTATATCTGCTTCTGATACAATAGAGTTAAAATCGCAATAATCACACTTTTTAGAACAAAAGGGGATGTGAAGGTAAAGGGGCAATAACGGCTTTCTTATTCTGTGCATTAGGAATGGTTGATTAAGGGAATTCGTGTGTTTTTCTTCAATAAAATATTTTTCCATCTCATTTTACCTTTATTTACAATGCATTCAAGGGAATTTCTTTCTCTCCGCACGCAACACAATGTATAGACACGGCGCCCCGTATCACTACGAATTTTTTAATCCGTGTAATCTGTGGGTCCCTTTTCTGCGTAAATTTGTATCCTACTGCAGAATTTAGTTATATTTGTGCAATTTTTCAGATACTATAGTATTGCCCTGTAAAAACCTCTTTTGTTGTAAGTTTTTCTTCGTGCCCTTTGTATTCTTCGTGGCTAAAGTAGAGACGCACGGCTGTGCATCTCTACATTTTGGTTGCAGCTTTGCTGCGCTGTATATTTTATATGTCTATGAGAGAGAACTGGATAAAGGTTGGCTCCGCAACAATACATTACTTCGTATCCGGCGACGGGGACCGGAATGTTGTACTTCTTCATGGAGGGGGTACAAATTCCGCCATGCTTTCGTGGAAATATATTATTCCACATTTATCGCAAAAATATAAAGTATTTGCGCCTGACTGGCCATCATACGGGCAGAGTTCCGCCTTTACAGGCAATTATACAAATGACCTGTTAATAGATTTCCTTAGCCGCTTGATGGATGCATGGCAACTACAAAAGGCAAGCCTCATTGGCCTTTCAATGGGAGGTGCTGCCGTGCTGGGATATACCCTTATTTCCCCTGAACGCGTAAGTAATATTGTTTTGGCTGGCAGTTATGGATTACAACACAAAGCTCCTTATCATACGTTATCGTATTTATTATTACATATGCCGTTTTTTAGTAAAATTATCTGTGAATGCATGAGGAGAAGCCATTTTGTTGTAAGAAGTTGTTTACAAAAAACATTCTATGACCGCCGGTTGATTTCCAAAGAACTGGTGCATGAAATACATACGGTCGCACAACGTCCATGCACTGAAAAGGCATTCTTTTCATGGCTAAGGAATGAGGTATTATGGAATAGCATGCTAACGTGTTACGCACAACGTTTTCATGAATTGCAGACAAGGACATTATTGCTTCACGGAGAATGTGATTCCCTTGTTCCTTTGTACTATGCACAACAGGCGGCCTCATTAATTAAAAACGCACGGCTGCATGTTATTAATAAATGCGGGCACTGGTTGACGAGAGAACGTCCGGAAGAATTCAATCGGGTGGTATCGGCTTTTTTGTAACACTTTAGTTTTTTGAAAAAACAAAAATGCTCGTTCCAAAGCTCCGGCTTGGGAACGCAATGGTATTGGAAGCTCTCGCTTCCACTCAGCAAGCATTATTCGGCTCAAAATAGGACGCCAAATATCTTGATAATATACTGAAAAGTATAAGCTGACATGTGCCCATTCTCTTTTTCATTCGAAGCTGGAGCTTCTCAAACAATCCCGTTCCCAAGCCGGACAGACTGAGTCAAATAAAAGTTGCAGCGATGGTGTATATTCGGCTTAAAAAGTATAGAATAATTTTTTTCGACACTTTATTTTGTAGCAGGTCTAAAAATTCCCGTAGTATATCTTTATTAGTGCATTCCGGTGTCTAATCCCTCTGGTTTTACATGCTATTGAACTTTGCAATCAACATTGGCACACCAATTATGGTTATCATTCTCGCCATGTTAAAACAGGTTGATAGAATTGATAGCTCTGCATTAACCCCCTCCCTGCCCCGCAATAAAAATTGACCGGCTCCTAAATTCCGTTTCATATGACCAAATTGTAATTCTACCTTTTCTTTACGCAATTTATAGAGCTTCTGGCTTTCTTCCTCGTGGTATATTTCTTCGAGTCGCTCTTTAAGTTCTTCTAGTTTTACCATTCGCACTACCCGCCTACCATCTTTGCAGGTAGTGCATTTTCCAAAATGCCGGCATTCACGACACTCTTTACCTACGGCCTTGTAACTTACTTTCTCCTCAGAACCAAATGCGAATCCTTTCTTCTCAAGTATCTTTCCTTCAGGACAAATATATACATCCTTTTCCTTATCGTAGCTAAACTCTTCCTTACCAAACGGCTCTAACTCCGTTTTCTTGTTCTCTTTTTGCGCCTGCCTTCTGCCCGGCATTATTACCTTTACATCTTCCGGTACTTTCTCTATATCTTTAAGACTGAAATATCCCGCATCGCTCACTACCTCTGCCAGCGGCTTCCCCAAGGTTTCTGTACATTGTTTCACCTGCCCTGAGAGTTGATTCAGATCGTTGTTCTGACTAACGGCTTCGCTGTTTACTATTAATCCGTGTTTCTTGTCCGTACTTACCTGGCAATTCATTATTGCATGACTCCCCTGCCTTGTCTTGCCATTGACACTATCACTATCCGTAGTATTGATCTTCTCTTTACCGCTCTCCTTGAGTTTCTTCGATATCTCTTTTACCTTCGCCTGCAATTTCTCATTGCTCTGAAGCTCTTCTTTTAGCTTCACTAATGACCCCTTACTGTCTTCTTCCTTGTCTATCCGTTCGGCTTCTTCCATTATCCTTTCTATATTTTTCTCCGCTATCTCTAAATATTTCCCGCACTTCTTTTCATCCCACGTATTATTTATAGAGGCATTCGCCCTGAATTTACTCCCGTCTATAACGGATGTTCACCCCAAGTCAAAAAACAAAAGTGCCGTAAAAGCCTTATATTTATTGGCTTTTACGCCGAACAGCAAGCTTTTTTCTAGTGACTACCCGTATGTTCCGGCTTGGCAATACTTCTGGCAACTTTATCTGTAATGCCTCTAATAATTCATGTGATTGTTGCCGCGGACGCGGGATCTTCTGGCAACTAGCTTTTTGGCCTTTGATTGTTACCTAAATCCTGCAAACAAGGCAAAGCCTTGTTGCAGGAATAGGATTGAAATGGTAGGATTTCCAAGGTATTCGGCGGTATATTGATAACAAAAAACACCTGAAAGGAGATTCACCATTTCGATGAAGAATATAGCAAAAAAATACAGCAAAAGACAACCGAAAATCAAGGCAGAGATGAGCGGGAAAGGCTTAACCCAACTTCGACAAGCAGAAATCGTATCTCTTTTATTGCCAATGTGATACGACTTTAGTCCTTCATTTTTCGGCACTACATCTTTGAGTTTTCATGGGTGATTTTATATTTTTTCTGCCTAATGGTGTATGTTTAATTTGTAGTTTATTGTAAATCGTGTGCTGCTTTTCCGTGGGCGCTGTGCAGGTTCTGACGTCAATAACGCAGCCGTCCTTTGTGTTCATGGTCGTTGTTACCCTTATATGGGTGGCAAGGATATTACGAATCGTATTCCAATTATAATGAACCCCTGCGGTTCTTAGCTTTTTTAATATCCCGGCAAGTATGTGATAGGCCAATACAGTGACATGCACGTGGGCAATGGTTGGGGTATCTGTGTGGTGAAAGTTTGGCCGTAAACCAAGGTTGCCTTTCATTGTTTTAAAACTTTCCTCAACAGTACTCAACGACCTATGGAGCTTTGATATCTCTTCCCCGCTAAGATCAAGTCGGTTTGTCCGTAATACATACGTGCCTATGGCTTCTTCCTTTGCTTGCGCCTGAGCATTTTTCTTAAATTTGATATCGGTCGCTTTGCCATCCGTCTGTTCCACTTTGATCGTATATAAATTGCCCACCTTGTAGCGTTCTTTTAACCGGCCTATCCTCTCTATGATCGTATCATATTTTTTCTGTCTTTTTGGCTTCTCTAATCCTTCTTTTATTGCCGAGAGCGCCTCTTCAAACCTTTGTTCTTTCAGGGAAAGGATGGACTTCTCTTTTGCCTCTTTTGCCTCTTTTGCCTCGCTGTGGCATAAAAGGAATGCCTCTTCTTCAGTACGGACTAATTTCATGCCCAACGTTGTTTTCCCGTCTGATAACATAATCTTCTCTTCGTCCGTTTCAGGCCAAAAAGTATCTTCAAAAGATTTCTTGCGCAAGACGACCACATATTTATAGCCACTCTTCCTGATAAGCGCAATGTTCTCTTCCGTTGCAACCCCTGCGTCCATAACTATCGTTCTATCATTTGAAAACATACCGTCTTCTTTTTTTAATCCATCCAAAATATCTTTTAGGGTACCAGGCTCCGACACATTGCCCTCAAAAACCTTGCTCTGCTTGGGAAATCCCTCTTCATCAACGGTAAGGGATAGCGTAATTAACGGACAATCATTACGGCTCTCTTTTGATTTGTAGCGCCGGGCCACCTTACTCCCTCTTTTGCTACCCTCAAAATAGGTATTTGTTAAATCATATAAAATCACCGTCTCTTTAAGGGAAAATATCTCTCGCGCCCGCTTTGACAACTCTTGCTCTATGGCGGCATGATTCTCCCAAAGCAAGACTGCCGCGCGATGCAGCGCTTTATCATACAGTTTAACCCCTGAGTCCAACAGCTCTCCCGCCCCGCTTGTTTCAGAAAGCCATCGCACGGTATCACGCTCGCTGCCGGGATGAACCATTCTCCCCACAATGAGCATCTTGGAATAGGCAATCTGGTCATCTGTAAAATCAAGCCCTTGCAATATCTTATCAAACCCGTATTCATTCATTTGGCTTATGGCCACGTGTTCGGCGCCTACGGTCTTTGCATCATTTGTTATCAGGGAATTAATATTCACGTGCTCGTATTGAGCAGGTTCTTCCCCTGCTGATTCACCGCCGGTAATACGTTCTTGCGCCCTGTCCAACCGCTCCTGTCTTATCTGGCTGGCATAATGCCTTGCTTTCGCCTCTATTTCAGGATCTTGAGGAAACAACGTTTTTTGATTTGCTAAAAATCCTTCAATGCAATTGGCAAGGGTCTTCCACTTCTCCTCGGGCAGACTAAGCTGCCCAAGGTTTAAGACTATTTGCTGTCTTGGCCCTGAAGGGGTGCGAATGGATTCGATGAGTTGGTGTTGTATGTAGCTCTTCCCGCCATTCACTTTTTTGATCTTTTCACGGATAAACACACCGGTATTTTACCATGTAAGCAATGGCGCCGCAAGCATAAACAATAATATTCAGGCACTACATTAAACGCCGAAAGCAACATTCAACCATACCAATAGGTTACGACTATTATACGCTCAATTTCTTGCCTTTTTCAGGATAAATTTGTCGAAGTTGGGATAAACTCATAGAATTCATTCCTGGGGCAGGCATGGTGGGCAAGATTATTGAAGAAGTGCGCGGGGCGGTTGACATAATCAAGACCATCGAGAGTCAATTTTTTCTGTGAAAGCAGATAAAGGGTTTTTAAAACCCAGTCGGGGTGGGTTGGACATCCTGGAATATTTACAACAGGAAACCCGGCTTTAGAACGATAATCTACACCTAAAATCCCCCCCTTGTTTTATCCTGGAAAAATTGAACCCCCTGTAGCGCCTGTTGGATTATTGTAGGCAGCAGATATTCCGCCGGCAGTAGCACATGTGCCAATAGCAATGGTATATTAAGCAACTCTTGACAGTTCCTTTACGCATTCGGCAAAGGGTTTACCCATAAATTCAAAGATTAAGCCGCTCCCATCCGGTGAAGTGGGTATAAGCACCTTCAATTAAGAAAAATCAAGAGCTTGCCTTCCTTCAATAAAATCGGTGCATATTTTCAAAACATCTTCACCCTTTTCAAGAGCTGGGGATGACCCATATTTTTTGCTGGACACCGTGTTAACCGTATGTTACACTGTGTACATGCTTAGAGTAGGAGGTCGAATATTTTCAGATGATGTAATAAAGCGTTTATCAGAAACTATCCAAAAGGAACCGTGCCTATCGCGTCGTAAACTGTCGCGTCTGGTATGTGAATGGATGGACTGGAGGAATCAAGCGGGCCGTTTGCAAGAGATGAGTTGTCGCAAGGCGTTGTTGGAATTGGATCGTCGTAAAGAGATCAATCTTCCAAAGGTGAACAAGCATTATGCATTTCAAAAAGTCAATAAACCTGCGGAGGCGCCTCCGATTGCGGAAGTGTCATGCGAGCTAGCGGAGTTGGGGGGACGTAGAGATTCTGAGTGCCTTGAAGTATGGAATACCTGAGTGGTTGAAAATACCACCTCTGCGAGCCTAATCCTCGTAGAGAAGTTTGTGCCTATGCGCACACAATGGAGCAATCCGTATGCGTAGAAAGATAGCATATACCCGTGAGGGGTATGACGGAGTTACGAGGTACAGACGACCTTTTGGGGTGTATGAGTGTGGCGTGTTATTCCGTGCCAACTGCCATTTCTCAGCGAAGCACTGACAATGTCCTTTGTTGGAGATGGATAAACAGATTAAGTAAAACCATCTCTGGTTAATGCGTTTGAACATACATCACGAAGGGAAAAGGGGTAATCCATATGACCGGGGGAGGACTTACGCCTTGGGCAAAATTCCCTAACAGCAAGGTATAAGGAAATTCCGAAGTCCGAGCTGTATGAGATGGTGATAGACAAGCTTCTCTCACAAGTCTATCTTTGAAGTCGTCAGCATTGCTCATAATAGTTTCCGGTGTGAATCGGAAATGAAAGGGGCATAACCGTAGTGGAATTGATGAAAGTGGTAGATTGAATACGTTCAATGAGAAAAGAAACTCTTTTGCGTAGGTAAGCAGTAACAAGAGCCTCTCTTGTTTTTGCCTATGTTTGGGAGAATCCGTACCCAGGAAACACGATTGACAAGTCTATTATCCGTAATCAATCGAAAGGAATATATCGAGAGATGCTTAAGTATCATTCATTAAGAGACAAGGTGTTTAGTCTGAAAAACCTTTATGCTGCTTTCAAACACGTAAAGAAGAATAAAGGCAAAGCTGGTCTTGACAGGGTAAGTATTAAGCAATTTGAGTCCAATCTTGATGTGAATATCATGAGTATCCATCAGGAACTCAAGACTGCCATATACAACCCTGCGCCTGTCCTGCGGGTATACATCCCCAAAGGCAGGCATGACAAGAGACCTCTTGGCATTCCCATTGTTAAGGACAGGATTGTACAGCAGGCATTCAGGCAAATCATAGAGCCAATATTTGAGAAAGGATTCTCAGATAACAGCTTTGGATTTCGCCCTGACAGATGCTGTCACGATGCTATCAAACGGCTTGAACAGTATAAGCAGGAAGGGTATACCAGCGTCCTTGATGCCGATATAATGGCATTCTATGACACCATACCCCATAAGCTTATTATGGACTCCTTACGTGAGAAAATCGCTGATGGATGGGTTTTGAACAGTATTGAGAACATGCTCAAAGCAGGGGTCATGGAGGACGGCATCGTGCACGAGACAAACAAAGGCACTCCGCAAGGAGGCGTCATTTCCCCTTTGCTTGCAAACCTTATCGGTGACATCATCGACAAGGAACTTGAAAAGGCTGGATATAAGTTTGTCCGATACGCCGATGATTTCGTTGTCATGACTGAAACAAAAGATGAACTCCCAGCCGCCCTCAGCTATGTCAAAGAAATCATTGCAGGGAAACTTGGAATGAAGCTGAGCGAGGATAAAACCAAGCTCACCAACTTCGAAAGAGGTTTCAGGTTTCTCGGATACGATTTCAAGGGCAAGTATAAGGGTATAAGCACGAAATCACTGAACAAACTCAAGAGCCTGTCCTGAGCCTGCCGAAGGAACAACATCAGAGACATCACCAGACGTACACAGGGCGTCAATCTGCAAGCCATTGTTGATACATTAAACCCTGTAATTCGTGGGCATGTCAACTATTTTCGGCTGGGCAATGTACAAAAGGTATATCGCTCATTAGACTGTTGGGTACGCATGAGACTGAGATGTTTCAAGTTCTCAAGAAAATGGAGAACAGACAACAAGCGTTTCCCTGTTCACCGATTCTTTAAAATGGGGTTACTCTCATTCGAAAGAGAATTTCTTAAGGCGTGTGCTAAAGCATGATGTTTGACTTTTCTCTGTTATAGAGCAACACGTCGGGGTCGCTAACTACGAGAAAGACGTATGGTTTAAAAAGGATGCTTTGTCACGTTGTCCAAAGTATCTGGCGACGAGTGGGGGTTGGAGGCTAATGGCCTCCAACCTACCAGCTAAGGGTTACAACGAGATTCCATTCGAAACTTTGGCGTAGCATGTTAGAAGCGCATCATTATCTTGGAAGTGGGCCCCTATGCGGGGCGCAACTTCGGTATCTTGTACGCAGTGAACATTACGGATGGATAGGAGGGCTAAGTTATAGTGCCTGTGCCAGACGGGTGGAAAGTCGCGACGAGTGGATAGGATGGACGGAGGAAGCACGTAAGCGGAATCATACGTTTGTTATCAATAACAGTCGGTATTTAATAGCGCCTACGGTAAGAGTAAAATGTTTGGCATCGCATGTATTGGCAAAATGCCAAACACGTTTGGTTGATGATGGGGAAAGAGTGTATAAATATCGTCCTGTACTTTTAGAAACCTATGTGGAACGAGGACGGTTTTCCGGAAGCTGTTATCGGGCAGCTAACTGGAAGTATGTAGGAGGCACGGAAGGTCGAGGGCGAAAAGGAACAGGGGCAACGGTCAAAGACGTTTATGTTATGCCGTTGCAAAAGAAATGGCAGGCGGTGTTGTGTTGTTGTGCCGATGGCAAAGTACATGTTCGCCAAAGAGTGGCACAAAAAGAGCCTCGGGATTGGATAGAGGCGGAACTTGGAGGAACAAAATTGGGCGATGCACGATTGACATCAAGACTTTTAGAAATGACAGGTATGTTTTATGACAAACCTTTGGCAAACATTCCGCAGGCGTGCGGTTCAGTCAGTGCGACTAAGGCTGCATACCGATTCCTTGACAATGAGAATGTAGATTGGAAGGCGATATTGCAAGCTCATTATGAGGCCACGGAAGAGCGTGTGAAGGAGAATAGTTTGGTTTTGGTAGCGCAAGATACTACGACTCTGAATTATAGCACACATCCGAATACGCAGGGGTTAGGACCGATAGGTACTAAGAGTAAAAAAGTTCGTGGACTGATGGTGCATGATACGATGGCGTTTACTGAAAGTGGCACACCCTTGGGACTTCTGAATGTGCAATGCTGGGCGCGGGACGGAATAGGCAGCAAACATGAACGACACAAGAAGCCTATCGAAGAGAAGGAAAGCTGGAAATGGGTGGAGAGTTACCATGCAGTATCGCAAGTACAGAAACGCTGTCGAAACAAATCTTTGCTGGTGGTTGTGGCAGATCGTGAGGCCGATATTCACGAGGTATTCGCTGAGCAGTATAATACGCCTGATGGCGCTCAGTTGCTGATCCGTGCAGAACGTTCGCGCAATAGAACGGTTGTTGATGATAAAGAATCATGCGAGTTTTTGTGGACTAAACTGGAACAGCAACCGGTTATAGGTACCCGCGAAATATTGATACCTCCGAGTGAGAAACGCTCCGCACGTCAGGCAATACTTATGGTACGAACGGTGCCTGTTACGCTACGCCCACCTATGCTAAAAAAGAATATGCCTGCGGTCAGGGTGTGGGCGGTGCTGGCGCAGGAAGTCAATCCGCCTATCGGAATTGATGGGTTAGAATGGATGCTGTTAACTACAGTTGCGGTTAAGCATGAAAAAGATGCTTACGAACGTTTGGAATGGTATGCTCGCCGATGGGGTATTGAGTGTTATCATCGTATTATCAAGAGCGGTTGTCGTGTCGAGTCCCGGCAGTTGGAGAGTGCCCGTCGTCTGTGCAACGCTTTGGCCATTGATATGATTATAGCTTGGCGTATCCATTACCTGACTACTTTAGGACAAGAAACACCTGATGTCCCTTGTACTGTCTACTTCAGCGATTCTGAATGGAAAGCATTGACAACTTTTGCGAACAAGGTCAAGGAGCCTCCTGATTTACCTCCAAGCCTCAATGATGCCGTGCGGCTTTTAGGTAAACTTGGCGGTCATCTGGGTCGCCGTGGTGATGGCCATCCCGGAAGTGAAGTACTTTGGCGAGGCATGTCACGTTTGGCTGATATTGAAGTTGCTTACGAACTTTACACCACTTAGCCTTCAGCTCAATTGGCCGTACAACTACGGTGCTCTTGAAATTTGTGGGTAAAGATTAGTTTCAAGAGAGAGCGATGGGTGCCAAGCGTTTATGTCAAGCATCTCAAGAGTAGTTAAAAAATCAGGTTCTTCTGCATTCAGGCAAAGATATTGTATCACCGCCGCATCCGAGACCATGATGGCACAGTAAGTTTTTCATACACCATCCTTTCTGGCACAGATACTACGTCAGTGTAAATGTTTTGACAATAGGAAAGATCAGGAGTTGCAAAGAAAAACCTTCTTGAAATCCTTAGTGTAGTGTTCATGAGTAGTTATTCAACAGCGTTGCATATAGGTTTATCAACTATTGAATGAGCGGCCTCGAATAAAGCCTCTGATAGAGTAGGGTGAGGGAATATAGCATTTGATACTTCCTGAACCGTACCTTCTAAAATAGAGTTAAGCGAAAGTCCCCACATCCATTCTCCGACGTGATGACCTATTGCATGCACTCCAAGAATTTCACCATATTTTTCTTCCGAAACAATTTTAACAAAACCATCCAATGATTCTCCTTCAATTATTGCCATACTGTTCGCGGCAAAAGGAAATTTTCCGATTTTCACCTTGTAACCCATTTCCTCCGCCTCTTTTTGTGTAAGACCAATACTCGCTACCTGCGGAAAACTGTAAACAACTCTTGGGATATTTTTACGGTTTATGATGTGCATATCTTTCCCTGTAAGATGCGTTACTGACAAGATGCCTTCATTTATTGCTTTATGCGCAAGAAGCGGCGCTCCCGTAATATCGCCTATTGCATAAACCCCTCTCTGGCTTGTTTCCATGCCTTCATTCGTCCTTAAATATTGTCCGTCAAAATTTAACGACATTTCTTCTATCCCGATATTATCCAGCAGAGGTACTCTTCCGGCAGCCAGTAATAACAAATCCGCATGTAAAAATTCTCTATTACCGGAAATATCGTTAACACCTTTAATCTCTAATTTAACGCCATTCTCTATTTCTACTTTTTCCAAAGAGGTTTGGGTCAAAACATTTACCCCTCTACGTATAAGCAGGTTTTTCACAGTTCCGTTGATTTCTTTATCTTCGGAAGGTAGTATATCTTCCAAAAGTTCCAAAACCGTAACCTCTGTCCCAAATGCATTAAAAAGACAGGCAAATTCAATCCCAACCGCACCTCCACCGACAATAATTATCGATTTTGGAATTTCTTCCCGCAATAGAATATCATCGCTGGTAAGTACATATTTTTTATCATAAGGTATGTTTTTTGGAATGAAAGGAGCAGAACCCGTGGCAAGTATAATATTTTTTACCTTTATTCGGTTTGTTTCTATACCATCGCTGACTATTGAAACTTCCTGATTAGATATGATACGCCCTTCGGCGCTGAAGACATCGACACCATTTTTTTTTAAAAGGGACTGAACTCCCTGAAACAAGCGTTTAACAACATATTCTTTGCGCCGATGTATTAGAGGATAATCGACATTCAAACTGCCGGTAGTGATTCCATATTCACCTGCATTAGCAAACTTTCTGTAAAGTTCCGCAGAGTACAACAGCGTTTTTGTGGGAATACAACCCTTATGCAGACATGTGCCGCCAACTTTCTCTTTTTCGATTAAAGCAGTTTTTAAGCCGGACTGAGCGGCTTTTATTGCCGCAACATAACCGGCAGGCCCACCTCCAATGATTGCAAGATCAAAGGCAGAGTTGCTCACAGGCAATTATTCCTCCTTTTTCCATGCAAATAGTATCACAAAGATAAGGGCTATTGTAACAATCAGAATAAATTTTGGGCTTACATCCGGAATAATTGATTTTTCCATAGATAAAGACAATAATTTGCCTATCATTTCATATCTCCTTTCCTACACGTTTACTTTGTATTAAATATCCAAAAATACCTTGTTTTTATGTGGTGATGCTTTCTACCAGTGGTTTCTTCGATACAGACACAGAATTTGATTTATAATAATCTTTATAATAATCGCCGGAATCATATAATAATCTTAAATTTTCCAATACCTGATCGAATACCTGTTGCCAGTCAGAACCTACCCGAAAAGCAAACATGGAATTTCTGGGATTGTTCGTCGTTTTAATAGAATTTCTAAAACGTTTTCTCAAATTATCTCCTGCATAGATATGATCATAAACATATTGCATTCCTTCTATAAAATCCTCCAATGTCATATCCACCAACCGATGGACAACATGTGCTGTATCATAATATTCCCAATCATCCGGATAGTTTTTCCTGAATATTCTCTTTTCCGAATCCAACCTTTTATACAACTGCGTTTTTGGAAAAGGACAGTTAATGCCGAAAGTCAAAATGTCTATGTTATTTTCCAATATAAAATCGGTCATCCTTTTAAAAGAATCTTTACCGTCTCCGTCAGCCCCAAAAACCACCGAACCCCAGGTGACCAAACCCGCATCATGTATTTTCTGAATACAATCATAATAGCTCTCTGTGCCCAGCTTTAAATTTACCTGTTTATTCATTTTTTCTAAAACGGTTTCATTGGTCGACTCTATGCCCATAAGCATGCCAAAACAACCGCTTTTCGCCATATAATCTAATGTTTCCTTATCCTGCGAAATATTTAAAGCAGTAAACCCTAGCCAATCTTTTTGAAGATTACGCTCAACCATGCCTTTAAAAAGATTTCTCGCTCTTTCATTTGACCGCTTCCCATGTCCGTAAAAATTATCTTCTGCCAGCATGAGTCCCTTATAATCAGTCGCCGCTAACTCTTCCAACACATCTTCATAAGGTCTTTCCCTGAATTTTCTTCCCTGAAATGTAGGAACACTGCAAAAATCACAATAATTCGGGCACCCCTTCGTAGTTACAATAGAAGAAAACTTATAATTATATTTCTTCCTCAGAAACTCTCTGTCAGGGAAAACCCTTTTCATCAAATTCAACGGCGGTAAACCACCATCGTAAACCTTCTTTAACTTTCCTGCTTCAAAGTCTTTTATTACCCGTGGCCAGACTTCCTCTGCCTCACCAATAAAAACAGTGTCCACGTACTTTGAAGCCTCTTCAGGCATTACAGACGCATGTATCCCTCCCATTATTACGGTCATACCTTTCCTTTTACATGCAGTAGCAATCTTGTATGCCCTGGGAGATTGGTAGGTCACTGATGTAATACAAACAAGGTCCACCGGCGCGAAAGTAAGTTCGCCATTATCATCAATTGCCAGTTCGATATTTTCATCAATAACATCAAATTCCCAATCACCAGGCGTAAGGGCCTTAATATAAGCAAGGTTTAACGGCATCTGAACAATTACCGTAATACTCTCTTCTCCATGCCTCCCGGGCTTATGTGGATTAATGAGCATCATTTTTTTCATATTTTTACCTCCAATTCTTCAAAATTAAATTAGCAACACTCCATCCCGAAGAAACAACAGCACATATGCCAGGGCCAGGTCTTGTCCAATGGCCTGCCAAATAAAGGCCGCTAATTGGTGTTGTCGGCGAAAGCCTTTGTTCCCATATTTGATCAACGCTTACTGCCCAGCCATAAGCTGCCCCATTGGTATTTAATGTGTAACGCTCCAGGGTTTTAGGAGTAGCCACCTCTATTATTTCTATATGTTTTTTTATATCAGGTAAATAACTTTCTAGTCTCTCCAAAGTACTTGAAACTATATTTTGTTTGAGCAATTCCCAATCCGTCACATTTTTATAAAATTCTTCCTTCTTATACACTACTATGGAGATTATTTGTTTATTTTGAGGGGAAAGGGCCTGGCATATACTGGTTGGAACAGATATATACATCCACTCACTATCAATAGAGTCAAAATTTGAGCCGGATAAATAAAATCCTCTTTTTAAAGTATTTAAATCTATCCCTTTTCCAATTCCCAGATACAAGAGAAAAAAAGAACAGCTTTCCTTCATTCCTTCAATGTTTTTAAGGTACACCGCATCTACATCATTTTCATCATTCAACAAATGATAAAACGTCTGTCTTGCATCTATATTCGACACAACAACGCTCGAATGTATCTCTTTGTCATCATTTAATTTAACACCGTTAACGGAGGGTCCTTTCTTTAAGATTTTTTTGACTTTGGATGATAACATAACGTGTCCGCCAAAATCAATAAATTTCCTAAAAATTGCATTTGCAAACTCTTGCGTTCCGCCTTTTGGGAAAAAGGCGCCATCTTTAAGATAATTTATCATCATTTGAGACATGGCAATCGCAGATGCTTTCGACGGCGCTAAACCTACATAACCCCACTGCCCAGAAAGAACCATCTTTAACTCACTATCATCAAAAAAATGATCGAGCATCATTCCATAAGTCATGTCTTTGTATTTTTCTATAATCTGACTTTTTTCATTATGAAATGTAGCACGATAAAGCCTTATAAAGTCTTGAAAGAACCACTTAATATTGTCCTTTTCATGTGGATACCTTTTCTGTAAACGTAATAAATATTCGTCTAAGTCGGCAGGAATTTCAATGCTGAATGTTGGAAAAATCAGATTATCCATGGGATCTAAGTGGTAAAAATCCATCTCTATCCCGAGCATTTTAAAACAACGCCCAACAACACTCCATTTACCACAACCACCGATGTGATGAACAGCAGCATCAAAAAGAAATCCTTTTCTTTTAAACGAAGTACAATATCCGCCTGGAATAAAATGCTGTTCAATAAGAAGTGCCTTTTTCCCGCTTTTAGCAAGAAATGCGGCACAAATAAGGCCTGCGATACCCGCTCCAATTACAATTACATCGTAAGAAGGATATAATGTATCGATTTTCGTGGATTGAATATGTGGCTTGATAGGCTTGGTCGATGACATGAAACTTATTTAAACTTTGATACTATCAGGGAAGAGCTATTTCCTAAACGTGAGGATGAATTTATAAGGACATTTTTTACCGGAACAGTCGCCGCTCTTTCAACAACCAAACCTAGGTCGCATTCCGGATCAGGTTCCTTATAATTAATTGTCGGAGGAATAGTATGCGTGTTAAGAGACATCACCGCCGCCACTGTCTGTAAAGCCCCTGATGCGTCAAGACATTCACCTGTCATTGATTTGATAGCAGTCACTGGAATAAGTTTCGCGCGCATACCAAATACTTCTTTTAAAGCCCTTACCTCCATTGCATCGCCATATACTCCGGAATATGCATTAGCAGATATGCAGGAAATATCATGAAGCGTTAATTTTGCATCTTCTAAAGCGCTTCGGATAGCCCTTATGCTGCCGTCTGTCTGGTATTCTTTACTGGTGGACATCTTAGGATCAAAGGCTGTTCCATAACCCCTTACTTCCGCGTAAATATTTGCATTCCTCTTTAACGCATCCTCTAAAGTTTCGAGTATAACCAGCGCAGAGGCTTCTCCCAGGACCATGCCATTACGTCTCTTATCAAAAGGCGCACTAATTTCAAGGGTACCGCTATTACTCCCCGCCAAGATTTTTGAACTATGCGCTCCCCAAAAAATGTCATGGCCTAATCCATAAACTCCTCCTGCAATTACCGCCTTTACCCTTCCCATTCGCAGAAAATCAGATGCATATATAATAGCGTCAATGCTGCTCGTTACCCCGTTAGAAATTGTTGTACTTAAACCTGTTGCCTTGCAAAAAATCGACGCCCGGCTGGCAGGTGCGTTTATTACCGTATTAGGAAAGTCCATCGGATTTACATAGTTTGGACCCTCTCTAAGTGATTGAAAATCAAAAGAACTTATACTGTCAATACTGCCATAAGTAGAGCCTACAACGATGCCTAATTCATCTTCATTGTAAGTATTATTCTCAAGATTAGCATCCTTAATCGCCAGACACGTAGCCGAAGATACCAGAAGGGACGTTCTGTCGATATGGCGAATACCCTTCTTCCCCAAATAAATTTTAGGGTCAAAATCCGTGATCTCTCCTGCCTGTTTACTATTAAAATGAGTTACATCAAATAACGTTACCGGTTTAATCCCGGATACCCCGTTTATTAAATTTTGCCAAAAGTCCTCTTTCGTTTCTCCAAGAGGGGAGATGACAGATATTCCTGTAATTACAATCCTCGTATCGCCCATTTATAAACCTCTTATTTTATACGCTTCAACTTTGGAAATATCGTTCTTAAATATAATTATTTCAATTATTTTTAAAATAAATTTTCTTTACAAACATTCTAATTGGTAAATTTCTTTATTACCAGACAACTGTTATTGCCCCCAAAGGCATGAGCATTGTTCAACGCAATGTTTACCTCTTGTTTTCTCATGACATTGGGCACATAATCCAAATCACATTCAGGATCAGGCGTAACATAATTTATAGTAGGAGGAATAATGTCGTTTTGCACCGCTAAGGCGCAAGCAATTGCTTCTATAACACTGGCAGCACCCATTGTATGCCCTATCATCGATTTTATTGAACTAATTGCCAGATGTTCAGGTTTTTCTCCAAAGACCTTTTTTATTGAAATAGTTTCCGCCTTATCATTTGCAGGAGTGCCGGTACCATGAGCGCTTATGTATTGAACATCTTCAGGCCTGAGGTTTGCGCTCTTTAATGCTTTTATCATTGCAGAAATAACACCTTCGCCATCCGGATGTGGTATGGTAATATGGTAAGCATCGCAACTCAAACCGTAACCAATAATCTCAGCATAAACATTAGCGTTTCTTTTCTCCGCAGACTCCAGCGACTCCAAAACAAGCATTCCCGCACCTTCACCAACCATCATGCCCTTTCTATTTTTATCAAAAGGCTGACAAATTTCTGGCGCTATAGCACCTAAACGGGCAAAACCGGTAAAAGCCACTTTCGAAAAAGGATCAGAACCCCCCGCAACCATAACATCTACTCTTCCAAATCTAATTAAATCGTAAGCATAACCAATAGCATAATTCCCCGCTGCACACGCAGTGGGTATTATCGTATTGGGGCCTTTCAAACCAAATTCAATTGCAATGTTAGCAGGGATATTGTTACAGGGATGCATTAAAAACAAATCAGGGGCTACTTTGTCCTCCCCGTCTCTATGTCTGATATAATTTACTTTCTCTAAGATTTGTATTTCACCGGCAGTTGTCCCGACAGACACCCCCATTCGTTCCAATTCAATTTTAGACAAATCCATTTTAGCATCATCTAACGCAAGTTTCGTAGCCGCTATAGCAAATTGCGAACCCTTGCCTATCTCTTTTAAGACACCATTTTTAATATAATCTGAATAATTAAAATTCTTGACCTCGCACCCTTTGTGTACTCTGTATCCTGAAGTATCTATACATGACACTTCAGATACGCCCGATTCCCCGGCGGTAAGGGCGTTCCAAAAAACATCTTTCCCCGAACCAATGGGAGTTATCATCCCAACACCAGTTATAACGACTCGTTTATCCATATATTAATGCTATTTTAATTAAACCAACGAACTCTTTTCCACAATACCAAAAGTCAAAGCTGCTTTAGCAACGACCTTTTCCTGAACTTTCACAACAGACTGAACTATAGCACCTCTTGAAACAATCTTTTCAACAATCACTTCTATGGTAAGCTGATCACCGGGAACGACGGGTTTTGTAAATCTGGCATTATTGACTGATGCCAATAAAAAAACAGCATCTTCATCGTTTCTGGAAGGAAGACTCTTTCTGAACAAGATTATTGAAGCTTGCGCCATCGCCTCAATGATTAAAACACCAGGCATTATGGCAAAATCAGGGAAATGTCCTACAAAGACAGGTTCATTACCGGAAATGTTTTTTACGCATACGATTCTCTTGCTTTCTTCAAACTCAATCGCTCTATCAATAAATATGAAAGGATATTTTTGAGGAAGAAGAGATCGTATTTCCTCAAAAAGTATCATGTTGAATATCTCTTTCTTTCATTGCACAATGATTTTCGAATAACCAATTTACTTCCCACTCTCTGCCAAAACCGATTTTGTTAAACCAATCGTGGCGCTCAAAGAAGTAATATCTACAAGTTTTTCTTCTGGAATTTGCACTTTAAATTTTTTTTCTATAAGCGCTAAAATCTCAAGCGCCAGAAGAGAATCAATTTCAAGGTCCTGAAAAAAATTCGCATCCCTTTTCTCCCAGATCTCTTTTTCATCCAGCTCTGTAACCTCTGCAACTATTGAGGTTACACCTTTTTCAATCTCTTCGTCGTTCAACCTAGTCCTCCTTATAATATTTTCTCTGTAAAGCCCTAAAAATACCTTAATCTACTGCACACCTAAAGGTGAATCATGGTAGCAGACACAAATTACATTGTCAATAATATTATTTCCTTAATAGGTAAAAAAAGCTATCCACACATCTTATGCCCAAAATATCCAATTTATACAATATTTCTTGCAGGCACAACCCGTTAAGTCTTTATTAAAATTAAAAAAATAACTATGAATGAATATCGGGGTTGTCTCAGGGATATCAGTACCATAAAAATACAGCCACGCAAGGAACATTTAAGCAATGAACCCATAACAAGACGCCTTACTAAATTCCTGTTACTATTAAATTGAATTTATCTTCTTATGAATGTACTATAAAGCCTTTTATAAACTGCTGCAAAACTGAACAAATTTACAGGAGGGTTCGTCTTGGTAACAAAAACACAAAAACTGTCAAAGGAAGGTAGCGCTATAACAAAAGAAAAAACTCATTTGGTTGTACCGAATGATCCTATTATTCCGTTTATCAGCGGAGACGGCACAGGCCCTGATATCTGGAACGCTTCGGTACGGGTGTTTGATGCGGCAGTAAGCATTGCCTATAAAAACAAAAAAAGGGTTCACTGGTTGGAAGTACTGGCAGGAGAAAAGACCTTTAACGAATGTGGTGAATGGTTGCCCGGAGAAACCTTAAAAGCAATAAAAAAATACAAGGTAGCAATCAAGGGGCCTCTTACGACACCCGTTGGAGGTGGAATCCGAAGCCTCAATGTCACACTTCGCCAGGAACTCGATTTATATGCCTGTGTCCGTCCTGTCCGCTATTTTGAAGGTGTTCCCAGTCCTGTTAAATCACCGGAAAAATTAAACGTCATCATTTTTCGTGAAAACACCGAGGATGTTTATGCGGGTATCGAATACAAAAAAGGGTCTCCCGATGCAAAAAAACTCATCGCCTTTATAGAAAAAGAGTTCCGGGTAAAAATCAGAAAAGATTCCGGCATTGGCATTAAGCCGATAAGTGTGACAGGCACAAAGAGGTTAGTAAGGCGTGCAATTCAGTATGCCATTGATAAAAAGCTATGCAGTGTAACCCTGATGCATAAAGGCAACATCATGAAGTACACTGAGGGCGCCTTTTGTGAATGGGGATATGAAGTCGCCAGAGAAGAATTCTCTAAATCGGTAATAACTGAAGAAGAAGTACAAAAAAAATATAACGGTAAAGCACCCAAAAACAAGGTAGTGATAAAAGATAGAATTGCAGATGCAATGTTCCAGCAAGTACTCCTTCGGCCAGATGAATATAGTGTTATTGCCACTCCGAATTTAAACGGCGATTATATCTCCGATGCCTGCGCGGCACAGGTTGGCGGATTAGGCATGGCGCCGGGCGCCAATATTGGCGATAATGCGGCAATCTTCGAAGCGACACATGGTACTGCGCCAAAATATGCCGGAAAGGATATTGTTAATCCAGGCTCAGTAATTTTATCAGGAGTTATGATGTTTGAACACCTTGGATGGGATAAAGCGGCAATGTTAATTATAACGGCATTAGAAAAAACCATTCGGCAAAAAACGGTAACCTATGATTTGGAACGGCAAATGGACGGCGCTCAATTGCTGAAATGTTCAGAGTTCGCAGACAGAATAATCGCTAACATGTCATGATTTTCCCATAACCTTTTCAAGTGTTTTGATATATTTTCGTTCCTTACAAAGAGTCTTTATTCCGGTCGTATTATCAAGGCATGCGGGAGGGTTTTTTGTTTTTATTCTGTCCAATGGTTTTTGATTTTGTTTCATTCAGAGTACGGTACTACTCAGGTGTGACCATGAATCATTTGTTGTTATAAAAGTCTATAAATTCAGGACAAGAGAATTACCCTAAAGAAGTGTATATGATATAGCTGGGATTCCCTGTCTTTATTGTGGTGGATTCGCTGCCGCTTAATCCCCCCTACACAGCAGGTCTTCAGGGTCAGCATGCGTTAATCTTGCTGAAGGCGTGATAAAATGTAGATATAAGGCGGTATTTGTTAATAAATTAACCGCTTGCAGAATAAGAAGCGGCAGAAACATAAACAGGGTTGGAGTTTGCATTGAAGTGTAGGTATATTAACAACGAAACATTTAAAATGTTGGACGAAAGGGATTGGCATATTTTTGCAAAGCTTATTACGCGATGAAACGAAAAACAGACTCATTCTGCAAAGTTAACGGATCCCTCTCCCACCTCCTGTTCTCTCCTCCTTCGTCCCTCTATTTTTCATTTGCTTTCTTACACTGGCATTCATATAGTATCGGCAGGCTGTTCTTCAAAAAGTTCCACCTCTTCTGGCATCGTAACTTCTCAATAAGTTGAGGTAAACACCCCCCCTTACTTCATTAATAGGGAATACTGTGCTGTCAGCAATCGGCAATCGGCAAATTGCAGACTGTAGACTGTAGGCTGTAGACTGTAGAAACTATTATAAAAACCTCAACTTATTGAGAGGTTACCCAGCATCTAACCTTGATCGGAATTTCTATGTTCGAAAGGTTTCGGGCTGTAAGATTCAGGTTCACCATCTGCGCTAAATACCAAATACGCTTTCCCGCATATAAAGGCGCCGTATTCTGCGGCGGCTTTGGATATGCCTTTAGACTTGTAGTATGCGTAATCAAGAGCAAAGAATGCGATGAATGTCTCTTAAAGCAGAAGTGCATTTACTCCTATATCTTTGAGACCCCTCCTCAACCATTGCCCATGCGCATATAACGGTATTGGCCTATCATATGCCTGCCGGGATATTAAAGAAGCTAAGAACCGTGGGGATTCATCATACGTGGAATACGATCTGTAATATCCTTGCTACACACATAAGGGTAACAACTACCATGAACACAGAGGATGGCCACGTTATTGATGTCAGAACCTGCACAACACCCACGGAAGAGCAACACATGATTTATAATAATCTTCATATGAAACATACACCGCCAGGCAGAAAATATATAAAATCACCTATTAAAACTCAAAGATGTAGTGTAGAAAAATGAAGTACTAAAATTGCAACTTATTGGTGTTACAAAAGATATGGTTTTTACTTGTTGAACTTGGATCAATAGGATTTTTCCTTATAAAAATCAATAACAACATAACTCAATAATATTTATCATCCTTTTTTTAACAACAGTATGATAAAATACAGTACTTACCCACCGTAAATTATAATCAGTATAATTGCTTATTGAAAAGGAGTGTAGTATGGCAAAGGAAAAATTACCTAAACAGTTTCTTCAAATTAAAAAACGACATGAAAAATATTTCGATGCCGTTGAGGAGCTTGGCAAGGTTGTTAAACAGGAGGGTCCCCTGGACGAAAAGACTGCACAACTAATTCAACTTGCAACTGCTGCAACTGAACGCTCCGAGGGCGCTGTTCATAGTCATGTAAGAAGGGCACTTGAAGCAGGGGTAACACCGGAGGAGATATATCATACAATGATTCTCGTCACCAGTACCATTGGATTTCCGAACGTTGTTGCTGCATTAAGCTGGGCAGACGATATTATACAAAATAAAAAAGGATAATTCAGAGATAATTCAAGGGACACCATACTTAATTCACGGCAACGTCAAAGTCACCCTACGAAAGACGCGGATCAAGAATTTGTGCCAAAAGCTCCCGTCAATAAGTGGAGAAGAAAGTAAAAAACGATAGAATTCCCATATAAATCTGCAGAAATGAGCAAAACAAGCAAAATGTAACGGGAGTATCCCTGTGGTAACGAAAGAGATAGTAAAAAAATAAAGGCTTTTTTTTGTTCTCTACATTACAAGCGAAGCATTTGAAGTGCAAGAAAAGGTCTTGCCGCAAAATTTCTGAGCGTCTTTGCAATATTTGGTACATTGAGAAAATGAAACAGCCCAACCACAAGGTTCTTCAAAGAAGCCATTGCCCTTGGGGCATTTTGTGTGCGTATTTGAGAATGGTCTTCACGGAAGGAGGTATCACGCACATAATGAAGTCCATTTTCTATTGACCAGTGTCCGCGGGAAAACTTAAGAATGGTTTTGGGACTTGCTTTTTGTTGTGTCAGGCTGGTAATACCGTAAACAATTTCCTCGGTCTTTTTGCCGGTCTTGACTTTTGTAAATATTCTATGAATGCAAAATACCTGCTTAACGTAGGGGAAATCAAGTTATTCGTTTAATTCGGTGCTGGTCCAAATCCTGCGGATTTCAATGCGGCCATGGCCTTTTTCAATTGTTTCGTGCTGAGGGGGGGAAAAGAACTGAGATTCAGTTCCTAGATGGCTTGTTTTATGGTTTTTTGATTATCTTTCACCGTGAATATATATTCTGCCTTTTTGTCTTCTACCAGATAACGGGCGGTTTCCTTTTGCGCATGTAAGGCATCGAAAGTAACGACACGGTCTTTTATGTCTAAATCATCAAACAATACCGGAACCATCGGTATTTCGTTTGTTTTGCGGTCTACCTGAGTTTGTGCGAGAACTATACCCTGTTTATGAAGAAAAGCGGCAAGCAAATGTACCTGTTTGCCGTCAGGCTGTCTTGCACCGCAAAGGGTTTTCCCGTCAACCGCAATGGGCAGGCTTTTATCACCTACAGATTGAAACCAACGCGAGAGGACTTTATCAACTGCTTCTGCATCCACCTGCTGTAAGAAACGCCTGATGGTAGGTTCACTCGGTGGTTCGTATCGTTTCGTTTTTGTATTATAACGGCAGGAGAGACGTTTTAGCATATTTTGCGGACAACGCTTTGCCCACTCTGCAATGGCGGCAAAGCTCCAGGCATTGCAGATGATAGCACAGATAGAAATTGCCAGGATAGAACGTTTCCTGTGGCGAACGCCTCTGGGCATGCGATGTTCAGGGATTTGCTGCAATAATTCGTCAAGAAATTCCGCATCTTTTAAAGATAATTTCATAGGCTTTGTCTCCTTTCTTAATTGTATGGTAAGATTAAGGTTGTTAAGTTGTTTTTGGACTTGTGCTTTCAATGAGCGAACAAAGACCATCTTTGGCTTATTGTGCAGAAGATAGCCTTGTGATGATCTGGCAAAACCGGTTGAATGTCCTAAAAAAATCCATCCTGCGGCCTTATAGCAGACGCCTTTAAAAAAACGAGGATCGACAAAGGTCTCCACAAGCCAGATTGGATGCCCATAGACCTTAGTCCAGTCTTGTGATAAGCGCTTAAGGTTAAGAGAAAGAATACGGGAGGCAAGGTTTGGTACGTGTATCTGAGGAAGGATCAGGAAACGTGAGTTGTTTGCTATGAGTTTCAGTCGTTGCGATTTTAAAAATGGCGGCCATCCAATCCACTTATCGCGAACGGTACATTTTAATGCTGCGGCAGCCCAGCCGATCAAGGCAAGCCATTGTCCCTGTGATTCCGCTACGTAGCGAATTGATTCTCCTACGAGAGAACGAAATCCAAGGTAATGATGCTGGCGCATCAGTGTGTCCCAATTTGCCTGGTCGTTTTGTGAAACAGGACGAACGGTAATTGAATGAAGTAGTTCGTTGTGTGTGTTATCGATTGGTGTTGTATGCTGGTTCATGCCCTATAATATAAAATATTTTAGGGGGAATGTCCACGTTTTTTTACATATCTTTGTATTTTATGTGCTTATGGAAAACTTTGACAGCGTCATGGTTGTTCGATGTGCGTGCTAATTTCGTGCTAAAATCAATCAAAAATGATAGAATTGATGTATGCCAACAATATCTTAATTTTCAAGGAAAAGCGGGAAACCAGCCCAATATCAATGACTTAAGAACTTTTAATATTTCATATTTACAAATTCAAACAGATACAAATGCTATAGAAGTAAATATCAATATAATTTGGTATATTTTAATTGTTAATTAAAATATTTATTGCTAATTCTACTTTTATTTTTTTGTTTAAAAATATTTCTTGAGGAGCTATTTTAAATTTGACATATGCAATAGAATTAAACTCATTCAATAAACTAAGAAATGAGCTTGGTGATTCTTTTGTCATTTTTTGTGGTTGCGGAATTTCTTTGTTAGGAAATGGGATTGAAAAAAATTTTCTACCATCAGTTTCTGACTTTTCAAAGCACTTCTTTTATAATTTAAAACTATTTTTAGAATTAGAAGATGCAGAAAAATCACCTTCATACTATGATAGATTGTTAGCCAAGTACTCGTATGAATTAGCGGAAGGAGTATATGTTTCTCTTCGTATAAATACTAAATTCGAAGATCTTTTATATCGTATTCAAGTTTCCTTTATTTCAAAAGACGTTGGTTCTCCAGATTCCTCTATTAATGCGTTTGAACAACCATCGAAAGAAAAGCCAAGTGTTATTGATTCTTTAATAAGAGCTGTATTTAAATGCAAAGAAAAACAATTTAACTCAAACCATTCGGCGATTAGCTTTCTACTTGAGAAAAAGAAGGCAAGCGCTGTTATTACAACTAATTTTGATAATGCCATTGAATTGTGTAACAATAGCATCCGATTATTAATTCATTCTCAACCATTAAATAATTTAGAAAACGAACCATACATACTTAAGCTTCATGGAGATGTTTTTCAGGGTAAGATCAAAGCAACTTCTCCTGCTTTAATAAAAGGAAAATATCTTGAAGAGTACAACTATATCGAAAAACTGCTTAATAATAAAGTAGTTCTTGTCGTCGGCTACAGTGGATATGGCGATATTGATATTTCGCCTCACTTAAGAAACTTAAATAATACTTGTGCGAAATTAATCTGGGTTGTAAAAAAAGGTGAGAGACCACCAGATTTCACTAAATATTGGATTAGAACTAATCTTACATCTGAAGATACAAAAGATAATTGGTTACTCAAATTAGGTGCTGAATATGGATGGAAACGTAGCACAAATTCCCAAAATCCTGAGTGGGAAAAAAACTTTAAAGATTGGTTCAGTGAAATTTCTTTAGAAAATCTTAGAAACTCTACTTATATTATGTTTGATAAAGGGCCAGGGGTTATTGCAGGATGGCCTTCCTTGCATATTCAATATATACGCGAATTATCCTATAATAGTAGTAAAAATACTATAACAAAACTTACGCCACTACTATATTGGGATATAGCAAATGCTCTTTTAAGTGTATCTGCCTATTGCTCTGCAATGCAATATTTAGAAAAAATTAACGTAAACGACAATCTTAACAATGAGTCCTCAAAAATCACTTGTCTAAAAGGCTTTACTTATTGGCGCCTTGGAAAATTGGACGATGCAATAAAAACTCTAGAACCAATTGTTCTTGATCCTCCATTGCTACTTGACAGAAGAGAATTGGCAATTATAACACGCCTTTATCTTGAGATAGCACGTGATATAATACGAAGCAATACTCCTCATTGCAAACGCTTGAAAAAAGAACACGTTATTGAGAAACAAACCAATTTTGAAAAAATATTTAGCGATTTCTCTCGCCTTAGTTCTGAATCTGCTGAATATGATTCCTTCGAAGATGGGTTTTTGAGTGAAATTATTATTTTAGACATTGAACGATTGCAAGGCAAAAAAATAGCTGTTAACAAAATACAAGAAGTCTATAAACAAGCATGTTATTGTCAAAGCTGGAACGCCGCTGATGCGGCAGCTCGTGTTCTAATTTCTGTTGATTTTTTTTCAGGTATAAAAGCACTTATAAATACTAACCGCACTTATATACGTCAACGCCACTATAAAAGAATTCGAAAGGGAATTGCTGCTTTTTTCTATAAATGTTTCAAGCGCCCTTACATTCTTGATCTTCTGGATGGTTCTGCCGGTGCGAAACTTGGTGTATGTATCCGCGAATTAAGATGTAAGAGAAAATTGCGGCAATGGGAGCATTTTTATAAAGAAAAGAAAATTATTTGTGCGGCGGATGGGTTTGTCAAGACCATTTATTGCTGTTTTGTAGATGCATTGCTTTGTTTAATTAAAAAAATCAAAAAATATCTAAACCATGAATAGATATTTTTTAATCCTATACATCTCCTTTGGCCTGTGTCTTGATGGAAAATTAATTTCTTTATTTATTTATTTTATAATGGACGGGCTTTTTCAGACCAGTAGTTAAGATGCTTTTTTGGTAAGATAGGTAATGGAAAGGGAGGTCTGAAAAATGAGAAAGAGTTTTGATGCAGAATACATGGCAAAGGTGGCATTGGATGCAATCAGGGAGGAAAAGACGCTGGCAGAATTGTCATCACAGTACGAAGTCCATAAGACACAAATAGCAAAGTGGCGGAAACGAGCGATAGAAGGATTAGGAGGGATATTTCAGGGAAAGGAGGCGAAGACTATCGGAGAAAAGAAGAAGGTAATAGATGAGTTGTACCGGCAAATAGGGCAATTGAAGGTGGAGAACGAATGGCTTAAAAAAAAGCTAGACAGATTGAGCGTTGATGAAAAAAACAAGACGGTTTAACATAAGGCCTCGCCGAAGCGGACATTCTCTCGTTCTCAAGCTCCACAGACTGGGGCAAATGAAACTTTGTTGCCTCAAAAGGGAGAAATGCTTGTTGTGAAATAGGATAAAATTGCACATTTGACCCAGTCTGTTCTGTTTGGGAACGAGTGGTGCTTCGATAGTTTAATAGATTACGCTGAATAGTTACCAGTTAAACAGGATCACCTGTTGAATAATGTCCGCCGGGTAAATAATAAATGCGTATTTATCTTTTATTCGGTATTATTGTTTTTTATAATCGATGAGCGTGAAACGGAATACGAAAATAGATAGACCTTGTTGTTTACAATTTTCTTTATTTCGAAAGGAGGCATTGCTGTATTATTTTAGATTATAAATCAAGTATATTTCTCAAGGAGATTTATTTATGAAAAAATATTTCTACATAAACAGGACAACCATCTTTTTTATTACTTGCATTAGCATCTTTTGCGTAAGCGCTGCTTCCTGGGCAAGCTGTGGAGTATGCGGCAGTGATGCCAGCCGTCCGCCACATAAGCACGAAATAAAAGAAGAAGGGCAGGAAGGGGTTGCAAAAGATCCCATTTGCGGAATGGAAGTTAAGGATTTGAAAAATTCCCCTTCAGCAGAATTCAAAGGGGAGGTATATTACTTCTGTTCAGAACAGTGTAAGAAAGTTTTTAACGAGAGAACCGGACAGTAATACATTCTCTCATTTTTACCCTGTTTGAATCATCTCCAAATTGATTCATCGTCATGTATGACCAACAAAAACAGGCTGGATATAATATCCAGCCTGTTTTTGTTTATCCTATCGGGTAACTATTCAGCGTAAACATTACACCTCACCTTCATTTACTTTTAACGTTGCATTTTCTCAATATGGTATTTATAATATCCACTCATATCAATAAACATCTCTATTGGGATAGCGTGCTTTTTTCTTTCTTTGTCACACACCAAATAACTCATAAATATTACCCCGCTCTTAAATCAAAAAACGGGTAATTTACTTTATCTCTACCGCAAAATATTTTTAAAAGAAGATCAGGAGAAAGGCGCATGAACGGAATTACGTGCAGAAATATTTTTTTGTATAGTATTGTTTTAATTTGTGTTTCATTTATTTCGGCTATTGCCCCAACAAACAATACAATTGCCTCTGATTGTAAGCCCAAGTCTATGCAAACTAACCCGGAAAAGACACTTACCATCAAAAAAGGCAAGAGCGGCAATGTCATTCTAAGGTTAAAATGCAAGGACGACAGCCCGGCTTCCGGTGTTGCCATAGAGACGAAAGTATTAAAAGGCAACAAAAACATATCCTTTTCTCCAAAAAGTGCGGTAACAGACGAAAATGGCAAAGCCGTGTTTACTATCACGGGAGATAAGAAGACAGAAACGGAAAATGCCGAAATCAAATTCAAGGCAGACAAACTTAGCACTACGCTAGAGATAAAGGTTCAGGCTGAAGAATGCAAGTTGGATACTATAAAGACAAATCCTGAGAACAAAGTAACACTTTTCGTAGGGCAAAGCAGCGATATAACCGTCAGGTTAAAATGCAACAATGGAAGTCCCGCGGTTGATGTTAAAGTGGATGCCATCATACAGAAGGGCAGTAATAGCATAAAACTTTCCTCTTCCAGCGCATTAACCGATGAAAGCGGCAAAGCCGTCTTTACCGTTTCCGGTATAAGTAAAACGAAGAAAGATGCACCTACCATCAAATTTTCCGCAGATGATATTAAAACAATTCTCGAGGTAAAGGTTAAAACAGAAGCAGAAAAAGACACAGAAGCCGGTTCTGAAGAAGAAACCGTTGCCGCTTCCCTGGTGAAAGAAGAAGGTGAGGAGTCATCTAACGAAGAAATAGTTGATGAATCCATATCCACTGATGAAGTTGAAGTTGAGGGCACTTCTCTAACGGAAGAGAAAACCTCCGCAGACACCGCTAAAACAACATCAGCAGAGGAAACTACAGAAATAACAACTCCATGCAAACCAAAAACAGTAATAACGCTTCCCGATAAAAAATTAACCCTGGAAAAAGGCAAAAATGCCAGCATTACCGTTAAAGTAAAGTGCAAGGACGATAGTCCGGCAGAGGGCGTTAAACTAGAAGCCGAGGTAATAAAAGGCAAGAAATATATAACGCTTACTCCCAAAAGCGCTGAAACAGATAAAAATGGAAAGGCAGTTTTTGCTGTGTCCGGTGATATGAAAACCGATACAGAGCCAGCAGAAATTAAATTCAAGGCTGAAAAACTCAGCGCTAAACTAGAGGTAAAGGTTCAGGCAGAGGCATGCAGTCTTGGCAGTTTAACAACAAATCCTGATAAAAAGCTTAAACTCAAAGAAGGAGAAAGCAGCGAAGTAACAGTCAAGGCAAAATGTAAAAACGGAAGCCCCGCAGTGGACGCTAAGATTGATGCAATTGTCCAAAAGGATGGCAACAAGGTAAAGATTTCATCTACTGCAATTTTGACAGATGAAGCAGGTAAGGCAGTATTTACAGTAACAGGCGCAAGGAAAACATCAAAAAAAGACAATATTAGCATAAAGTTTTCCTCTGGCGATTTACAATCAATACTTGACGTTAATGTTGACTAGAAAGAAACTTACGAGACGGTTACGGGTTGGTAAGCAACATTCGTTAGACAATTATTTTTACACAAAAAAAGCATGGACAATTCAATACTGTCCATGCTTTTTTCTTTGATTATAGTCTGATATTCTAAATCTTTTTCTATGAGGTGATTTTTGTATTCCCCTGTTTGAGAGGGGCTGGATCATTCTCTTGTTTAGAGAAGGGGTCAAAACTATTACAAAAGAAGTTTTTACAGGGTAATACTCTATGGAACATTGGACGGAATACACGCGATTTTTGACAGCCCTCATGGTAATACTGGACCCTTTTGCGGCTATTCCCATATTTTTAAGCCTAACGCAGGGATACAGCCAATCACAAAGAGCACGGGTCGTGCTTGTTACCATAATAACGGTAGCACTTGTCCTCATTTCCTCTGCCATTAGCGGTGAATCATTATTAAAGACTTTTGGCACAAGCCTTGCCTCTTTTAGAGTCGGTGGCGGCATTGTATTGTTTATAATGGCATTGGCAATGCTAAGAGCGCAGGCCGATAAAGTGAAAACAAGCCCCACTGAAGAGGCAGCGGCAGAGAACAAGGCGACAATTGCCGTCGTTCCCCTTGCCATTCCGCTGCTAGCCGGTCCCGGCTCGATAAGTACTGTTATAATAGAAATGCACCGTTCTTCCGCCACTTATCACGGGGCGCTGGTCATACTATGTATTCTTATCACCTGCATACTGCTCTGGATAGTTCTTCGCCTTGCAAGCCCTATAGGCAGGGCATTAGGCCCGATAGGACGCAATATCCTTAATCGTTTATTTGGTTTGATTCTAACCGCAATCGCAATAGAAATTATAGCAAACGGGCTGCGTGAATTATTCCCTTCGCTCGCATAATTTCAGTTTTACAGTGTAGGGGTGAGGCATTTACCAGTTGGGGTATGCACTTATTTATGACAATTTATAGTAATTGCTTAGCCCCTACGCTGTGCGGCAAACATCGCTATTATTGGAATTTTTCAAAAAATAAATTGTTACTTTTTATCGATTCTGCAAATGCAATCAATAATGAAGTTTTCTTTCACTGTAATAATTTTGCTTATAAGTGTTTGTTCCGCTGCATATGGAGATTCTTTATTTTTGAAGAATGCCGACAAAAGCATCGATATTGAAATTGTCGGTTTTGAGGGAAATTATGTAACCGCAGAGCTGTCAGAAAGCGATCTTAAATCTTTAATAATGCAGTTTCCCGACGATACTTACTCCTCCGGTCATGTTTCCTTAAAGGTTGATGATATAACCATTCCATGTAAAGTGGACGCCTATGCAAATAACAAACTAATACTCTCTATTCCGGCAGATACGATTTCTTCACTTCATATGGCATTTAATAATTCTCATAGTAAAAATGCGCATGGTTTTACTGAAAATGAATATGGAGTTTACGCTCCCGATGATGATGAAGACATTGACGTAATAAAGACCCGCAGGCACATCAAATCTGCAAATACAAAAATACACATGCAAAACAAGCTGCGCACCTCAACATCTCAGACGCTTTCAGATGAATTGATAACAGTTGATGGGATATACATAAAAGGGAAACTTATCAAAATTACCGATAATTCCATTACCTTTCTGCAGGACGGAGAAAATATCTGTACTATCCGATTAGAGAACGTCAGTGTTTTTTCCAGCAATAACGAAATTATAAAAGTCTATTATCATGAAAACAAACCCACTCAGTTCTCGATTCTTAAACCTGTAAACGGTGAATATGTATCCATCAAAAAAATAAACGTTTATGCTTTTAAACTATTAGATGCCACTCATACCCTTGATGAAATAATAACCGCACAAAAAGAACCATCTTCATATTTAATACCCAAACAGGCAATACCATCAGATACGCATACATCCGAAAAGGAAGGTGACGCCGTACCTCCAATTGCCGGGGATAAGGATGAAACCGTTACACTGGCGGTAGATGAGTCCAAAAAAGATTCTTCTCCTCAAAAAACATGGAAAGGGAGCGTTGAGTCCGGCATTAACATTAAAACAGGAAATACGGAAGCCACAACAACGCACCTGAAAATTGGATATTCAAACGAAAGGAAATGCGACAAAATATTTTTCGATATGCTTGCCATTTTTGAAACAAAGAAGAACCAAAGTACCGGTGGGTCTGAAGAAACCGCCAATGAGCAAAAGGTGACATTGAAATACGAATATAACACCTCTTTCAAAGTATATCTGTTTTTGCAGGAATATTTTGAACATGATGAACTTGAAAATTTAAATTACAGAACGATTTCCTCTTTTGGGCCTGGGTATCGTTTATTTAGTAGTGAAAAAATTAAATATCGGATTGAAGGAGGCCCTGCATTTACCCATGAAAGATATCACGGAGGTATCACGGAAAACAATTTCGGTTTACGGTTTGGGCATTATTTAGACTGGCATATGCTGAGTTCTACAAAGTTATTTGCAAAAAATGAATACAACACAAGTGTTGAAGATCAGGAAGATTGGCGGTTAGATTCAAGTTTAGGGATAAAGCATGATTTGATGAAGGCTTTGTCACTAAGCACGGTATTAATAAACCAGTATGATAATACCCCTTCCGGGGCTAATAAAAAAGATGATACCACTCTTATTGGAAGCATTGGATACAACTTTTAGAAACATCATTAATACTACGCTTGAACTGCGCTAAAAACAATCCTCAGTCCTCAATCGGCAATCTGCAATTTGCCGACTGTAGACTGTAGATTGCCAACTGCCAAGTATGGTATTAAAAGTTACTGTCACACACAAGCCTCCGATATACCGACAACGTTTTGTTTATATTTACTTCTAATGAATACTTTTCCGACTTATTCCTTGCTGCCAGTCCCATTTGCTTCCGTTTCTCCTTATCATAAAGCATCTGCAAAGCATCAGCGATTTCTTTTGCATTGATCGGATGTTCAATAACGATACCATCTTTGCCGTCCTCGATAATTTCAGATGCACCGCTCGCTTTACTCACAATTACCGGAAGACCCGACGCCATTGCCTCCAGGCATGCCGTGCCAAACGCATCATACTCACTGGGGAAAACAAAAATATCACCTGCCGCATATATTTTGTGAATTTCTTTGCTAGTGCCCGCAAAAATTACCAGTTCATAAATACCTTTCTCCTTCGCAATTGCCCGAAACTTTTCTTCATATCCCCTGCCAACAACCAACAGTTTCACGTTTTTTGGCATATCTGCCATTGCCAAGGCATGTATCACATGTATGAGGCCCTTCCTCTTAAACCCGGAACCCACAAACACCAAAAGAATATCATCCGGAGCCACATCATACATGCTTCTTATGCTATCCCTGTATTTCCGGCTGTTATCCGGACTAAAAAGCATTGTATCCACGCCATTGTAAATAATTGCTATGTCTTCAGGGGGTATTTTATAATGTGACACCAACTCATCTTTGCACATCTCAGAAATACAAGTAACCTGTTTGTAGCGTTTCCCTTTAAAAATCATTTTCTCTAAAAGCAAAAGGCTCATGTGCCTTGGATTAAGGCAGAGCAATGCCCTGCCAAAGATGGTCTGCATGGAAGGATACGTATGCAGCATATAATCCCAGTGACATCCCCCCCCTACTCTGTAAATATCCTGATACAATGTTTGTGTAAACCCGTGAACAATGTCAAATCGTATGCCAGTTTTTTTAACCGCCCGTGGGGCATTGAAGGCGAATGTCCAGTATTTTAGCGGAGACCAGAAAGAAATGGCAGGTACATAGTGAAAGATATATCTGTTATCTTCTTTTTCAGGAAGACAATGCGTAAATATATGCACCTCATATTTTTTACTGACTAGTTGCTCTGCCAAATTATATACATAACGCTCAACGCCACCTTTTTCTTTAATAAATTGATACACTACTAATGCAATCTTCATTGAAATCAGGTTCCTTTGGCAGCGACTTTATTCTGTTATTGTTGTTAAAGATAGAAATCCCTTATGCTATAGACCGCAGGTTAGCAGATATTACTCTTTCATCACAATCTATTTCAATATACCACCCATCACGAAACATACCCGCATTCAATATCAGCGTGTCCCCGATTTTATCTTTTCCTTTTGCCTCATGTATATGTCCTGAAATGCAAACGTGAGGCTTTTGTTGTTCAATAAAATCCCTCGCGGCGCTGCTTCCCACATGCATGCCATTACTAATTCTGTCAACAGCGGTATCTTTGGGCGGTGTGTGACACACCATAATTTTCCATCGTGCGCCCTTTACCATGTTATATCCTTTTAACAAATTTGCCGCTATTTCATCTTCACTGATTTCAGACGGAGTATTAAAAGGGGTTGGATTTGATGCACCACAGCCGAATACCCCAACGTCTCCAAAAAAATACCCTTTCCCATGCAGGTTTATGCCGATATCAGTCAGATAATTATTTACTGCAGAAGTATCCATATTCCCATACTGTGCATATATATTATTATTAATCATTTTCAATAAGTTTATGACCGGTTCAGCGTGTTTTTTGCCGTGACAGTTTGTAATGTCACCTGAAATAATTATTAAATCGGCTTTTTCCACAATGTGTTGAATTAACGGAAGTTTACTGACGTCTTCATGAACATCGCCAAATGATATGATTTTCATTGTCGCACCTCAAAAAATCTTCTGTCGAAATATGAGACCAGAAAGTCAGGCAAGAAACCCGACCTACGTTATCTAATTCAATGTTTAGTACCTTCTATCGCTCGTTTGCACCACTTTGCTATTTGTGTCTTATGAACTTCGTACTGTGATGACAATTCTGCCAGCGTCTTTTCTTCCCTGATAGCATCCAATGCCACCTTTGCCATGTATTCTGCATCAAAACCCTTTCTCATTTTTCAGACCTCCCTTTCTATTACTTATCTTACCAAAAAAGCATCTTAACTACTGGTATGAAAAAGCCCGTCCATTATATTATGCAAATGCATCGTTTTACCGCAGGGCTTTTACTTTATTCAGGATATCAGTAATACTTGTGTAAACATCCGGTAATGCTAATGCAGGCCTTGTTATCAGAATCGTGTCGATACCTAACTCAATAGCTGCCTGAATTTTCTCATTTACCCCCCCCACTCCCCCGCTTTCTTTTGAAACGATGACATTAATCCCGTATTGCTGAAACATAGCTTTGTTTAACTCTGTTGAAAACGGGCCATGCATTGCGATAATGTTTTTAGGAAATATCCCCATTTCAATGCACGACACGATATGTTCCGGTATGGGAAGTATACGAACAAATAGCTGTTTTTCATTTTTTAAAGAGATAAACTTTGAAACGCCTGAAATCCCGGTTGTCAAAAAAATATTAGTTCCAAGCTGCCTGGCTTTTTTTACCGCATCATCGGCAGAACTAACGCTATGTATAAGCGGGTGATCAGATATCACGGAGTCTTTGCGTTCAAAGCGAAAATAGTCAATGCCGGCTTCCCTGCATGCTTCATATGCGTTTTTTGTCGCTTCAACCGCAAAAGGATGTGTTGCATCAATTAAAACAGTGATTCCTTTTTCCTGAATGAGTCTTCTAAATCCTTCCTTGTCACAACGCTTTTGAATGCAAAGAGTATCAAGTCCAATTTGTTCAAACATCTTTCTGCCATATTCAGTAGCAACTGTAGTCCTTACATTAAAACCATCATAATGAAGTTGTCGGACGATTTCTTTACCCTCTTCGGTGCCGGATAATACTAATATCATAGACGTAATACAATTGTGAATAATTATTAAACAAGTAAAGGAATAAATCCTGTGTCTCTGCTTTATCGATTGATTTTTTAAGACAAGCAGAACGGAAAAAAATGCTTATTAAAATACTTTTGTAAATTTTTGGCAAAATGATGATACTTACACCTTATTTATTGCCATATCATTCCGTAACATGGTATTAATGGTCTATAGAAACAGGTCTTTTTCAACGCCTTGTTATCGTACATAAAATAAAACTACCGGTCAATTTCAAAAGGAAATTTGAAACATCCTTTTGGATTTACGATTTACAATTTTGAATCGTACCTCGTAAATCGTACTTCGCGAAGTCTGGAGATAGAAAGTATTTTCAGACAAAAAAACGTTCAGCAACCATCCATTAAGGAATATCGTACATGATAAAAACAGACATTTTAATTATTGGCGCCAGCATTATGGGACTCTCCATCGCGCGAGAGCTGCATCATAGACATCCTGAATTAATAATTACTTTAATCGAGAAAGAAGATTCCCCTGGCCGCCATGCAAGTGGCAGGAATAGCGGCATACTTCATGCGGGATTTTACTATACTCCTGACAGTTTAAAAGCGAAATTTACGGTTGAGGGAAACAGGCTTTTAACAGCATATTGTTTACAACACAACCTTTCCATTAACAGATGCGGGAAAGTAGTTGTTGCAAAAGATGAAGAGGATTTAAAAGGGATTTATGCGTTAAAAAACAGAGGTGACAAAAATGGCGTGGAATTACAAATAATAGATGAACAGGAACTATCCCAAATCGACCCAAATGCAAAAACATATTGCAAGGCTATCCATTCTCCTGCAACTTCAGTGGTGAACCCAAAAGAAGTATTGAACCATATCGCAACCGGTTTTAAAAAAAACATCAACCTGCTATTGAATGAAAAATTCATAAAGCGAGAGGGCCTTCATTCGGCAGTCACTAATAAAAATACAATACACTACCGGCACCTTATTAATTGCGCCGGTCTGTATGCCGATAAAATAGGCCACCAATACGGTGTTGGAAAACACTATACCCTCATCCCTTTTAAAGGACTGTATATTGAATATAAGGACAGTAATTTTATTCAAAAACACATATACCCCGTTCCCAATCTGAAAAACCCGTTTCTTGGCGTACACTTTACAAAAATGGTTGACGGGAGGGTAAAAATGGGGCCAACGGCAATTCCCGTATTTTGGAGGGAAAATTATGAGGGTTTATCCAATTTTCATCCCGGAGAATTCTTTGAAATACTCCGGTACGAGGCAAAACTTTTTCTTATGAATTCTTTTAATTTCAGAGATCTGGCATTTGCAGAGATGAAAAAACACTATAGGAAATATTTCATAAAACAAGCCGCTCATTTAGTGAAAAACCTGGAAGAGGATAAATTCGGCAATTATCTCACCCCGGGAATAAGGGCGCAACTGCTTGATACAAGAACAATGAAACTGGAGATGGATTTCGTTGTAGAACAGGAAGAAACTTCCACCCACATATTAAACGCGGTATCCCCCGCATTTACCTCTTCTTTTTCATTCAGCAAATTTATCGCAGATAAAGTGGAAAAGGCGATGTGAATCACCGGAAAAGCCTTATATGTATTGGTATTCAAGGCAGCTTGTATTTTCCGTTAGTAGCTTACTGCCGTACTTTTACCGTACCTTTTTTAAGGGGACACCATGAAAACAATAATTATCGCCTCATGTTTGTTGGTTGCCGGATGCACTTCAACGGTATCACAAACGGAGCAACAGTATTATGACGTTTATGACGAACAGGGCAAGCGCAAAGGTTACATTAGCAAAGTTTCTGAAAGCGTCATATTTTTTCTCAGTTTTCCTGCCAACTCCTTGAGTTTTGGATTATAGGAAAGGATTTTTCTCTTTCCACCCACCCCCTGAATCCCCTCCCAGGAGGGGACTTTTTGTTCTTCCCTCAACACAAAGGAGACTTTTTGTTTTGTCGTTTTCATGGGAGGATCGAGAATCTGTATTCCCCACCCTGTAAAGGCCGGAAACTATGTTCCCCTCCTGAGAAGGATCAGAGATTCTGTTCCACCCCTGGAAGGGGTCTAAAATTATATTCCCCTATCGGGAGGGGCTAGGGGTGGGTACATACCCAGCCGCCCTAATCGTTGATTCAACGTCCCTGTTCACCGCATAATACTGATGATACGCTGCAAGTATCTTTACTGTCTGTATAGTGATAATACCGGTTTCTCTGTCCTCTCTTTTGGATTTTTCAAAAACAATAAAATGCCGGACAAGGTCTAAGAGAGTAGTCTTATTCAACAGACCCTTGACGAGTGTCTCAAGCTGACCAATAAGAGGCGAGGCTTCAACCTTGTCGTCAGCCGTCTTCCACGCCATAAAACGGTTGAAAGCGGCGGAAATTGTACCTGCCCTGGCCTCCAGCCCATCTGAAATAACGATGAAACCGTTGTATGTAAACAATCCGGGAATCGCCTGCTTGTAGGTTTGTATCTGCTGAAAGGCGGAGTGAACAGTAGCGTTTTCATCGGCAGGATTCTTTAGCTCGATAATTACCAGCGGTAATCCATTTACGAAAAGAACTACATCAGGCCTTTTGTTGACGTGGTTCTCGATTACCGTGTACTGATTCAACACCAAAAAGTCGTTGTTCTCCGGGGAGTTGAAATCAATAAGCCATACGAGGTCGCCACGGCTGCTACCATCTTTCTGGTAGCTTACCTTAATGCCTTCGGTTAGCATCCGGTGAAAAGTTTCATTGTTCGATATGAGATCGGGTAAATTGAGACAAAGCAATTACTTTATCGCATCTTCCCTTGCATCCGCAGGGACATTCGAATTGATGCGGACCACGAAGGCAGTAAGCCGCTCAATGAGAAGAACATCCTCAAAAGACTGTCGCTCAGGTGTTACGCTGTCGGGCGCAACATCGGGGCCATAGACGTATTGATAGCCTGATTTTTCGAGCAGTTCGATGGCGAATTGTTCGATGGTATTTTCAGAAATTTTGTTCATAGTATTTATCAGTTAGCCAATGAGAGGGATTATTGATAATGTATTCTGAAATTTTATAATATGATTGTTCGTTGCGTATAATATGTTCGTAATAATTACGTTGCCATACCGTATGTACGTTTGTATTTTTCCGAAACCATTTTGTTACGCCAATTTTAAATCCCCGCACTATGGCGCCGATTGTTTTGGACGTGCCGTTTTGTAGGGGCGAATAATTATTCGCCCCTACATGTGCAACGATTTCGATAATCCAGTGTACATGGTTCGGCATAATCACATATTCACGTAAAATGGTATTCGGATAATGTTTTGGAATATCTAACCAACATTCTTCTGCTATGTTTCCCGCATTATTCAATACCATTTTACCATCGTATATTTTGCCGAATAAACATACATAGTGATTCGTGCATATCGTAATAAAATAGAATCCTTCCTGTGAATAATCGTATTCTTTTAATCTGATTGACTGACGATGATGTATTTTTGGATTATATTTTTTCAATTTTCAACCTGTCCATTAATCAGAAGCCTTAATTTTCTTCAAATTGAACCTTACTTTGCCACTCATTGATTTCTGTAACAGTAAATCGCGTAGTTTTTCGAGGATACGGATTTGTTTATTATTTATATCTATTTTTTCAAGATAAGGGGCACATTGGCGGTTAAAATCTTTAAGCCTTTCATAAGGTGCTATTTTGATTTCCGTGGAAAGCGCAATGTTTCTATTAAGACCCGGAACCGCTGAATCAGAATTCATTTCTTCGAAATTCAGAGTTTTCAACAAAAAATATTCATAGAAAAGCCCAGCAGAGTTAACTTTTCGACTTCACATAATATGTTGTGTCAATCGGAAAAAAGTTGTTATACAAATGTTTTGCTTCAGGCAAGTGAGTGGGTAAGAATGAGTCATGAATTGACTGCAACATAGCATAAAATAAGGGAAAAAAGAAGTTTTTTATGCGCAAAAAAACTGTATGCTAATTGAATGAAAAAAAAGAGACGACTGCTGGACGAATATAGGTTTCCCCGGGTTTAGTCCGAGAGCAGAAATTAAGGGGATATTTGGAGACTCGAAGGCACGTGTTATTAGACTTAAGCGGACACAAAAAAAACGGGATGTGGGTGTTGTGGAAAGATTCATTGGAGTCATTACGACAAGAAGGTGCGTCTGGTACGGGATTTATCCTGTGGAGATGCACGGATTTACCTGGAAGTGGAGGTGCGGCGAGTATTATGTCGGAAGTGCAAAAAGGTGAAGCGGGAAAAACTGGAATGGCTTGCGGGCAATCCCTTTTACACGAAGCGATTTGCCTATTCTGTAGGACGGAAGTGCCGTACTATGACCGTAAAGGATGTGGCGAAGGAGTTCAAGCTGGACTGGGATACGGTGAAGACATTAGACAAAGAATACATGAAGAAACAGCTTCGGAGGTATCCAGTAGCAGCACCTCGTGTAATTGGTATAGACGAAATATCCATAAGGAAAGGGCATACCTATCGGATAGTGGTAAGCGATTTGGAGCGTGGAAGACCGATTTGGTTTGGAGGGAAGGATCGGTCTAAAGAGAGTCTCGATATATTTTACCAGTGGCTTGGTGCAAAGAAGGTAAAGAAGATACGGTTGGCAGTAATGGATATGTGGAAGGCATTTGAGAAGTCAACGAGGGAGAATGCGTTTCATGCTGCGATCCTTTATGACAAGTTTCATGTAATGAGGCATCTTGGGGAAGCGTTGGACAAAGTGCGGAAGATGGAATATGCACGGCTTTCAGGTAAAGAACGTTCGTATATCAAAGGGCAGAAATATACGCTTCTGTCAAACAGAGAGAACCTCACCCTTGATGGACGCAAGGCGTTAAAGAAGCTGCTCATGGCAAACAAACGGCTCAACACTGCCTATCTGTTGAAGGAATCCTTTGGACAATTATGGAGCTATAAGACAGGGGGATGGTCAAGGAAGTTTTTCGATAACTGGAAGGAATCGCTGAAGTGGCAACGGTTAAAGCCTTACGAGAAGTTTGCAGAAATGATAGAGAAACACTGTGATGGCATTGCAGCATACAGCAGACCTGAGAACAAGGTCCCATTAGGCTTTGTCGAAGGCCTTAAATAACAAGATTAGGGTGATACAGAGAAGAGCATACGGTCTGAGAAATGAGGAATATCTTCGGCTAAAAATTCTTACTTGTATGCTACCAGAGATATAAAAATGCAAAAATTTACCCACTCATTTGCCTGAAGAGCCAACTAACTATTCGTCGGAGAGCGCCTTATTGCACTGGAAACTCTGTTTCCAGAACATTAGTGGGATTTGATTTAACAAATTATCAAAACTTATGTAACACATTAGTCTTTTAAAAAAGCAGGGGCGAAGCATTTGCCCGTTTGGGTATGAACGCATTTATGACAATTTATAGCAAATGCTTCGCCCCTACTGTCTCAGGTATTGTCGTGCTGTAGCTGTTTGTCTGTCTGTGTTGCCTGTTACTTTTTTATTTGCCCACGATAAAACCACATATCGTAGAGGGGGAAAAAGATGTATGCGCCGAAGGTAAGGATAAAGAGGATGTTGGAAATGGTTAACAGTATGACAAAATGGTGTGATGTATAGCGTATAAGCCATGGCGCACCGAGGTTCATGATGATCCCTGCTAAAGAGCCGCTGTAAACGGCAATCTTTAACCAATCACGCAATTGCGTCATTGCAAGCATCCTGGAAAGGATAAAAACGACAATGGGTATTGAGAAAATATGGGCGTGGGTTACTCCTAAAAGTTCTCTGTACGACTTGGGAAAATAAATACCTTCCTTTAAGCTCTCCAGGTATTCTTCCTGAGATTGATTCGGATCAAATTCTCCCCCTTCATCGCCACAATAATAGCGCACCGTTTTCGCCGGAGAAAAACCCGTCTTGTCATACGCTATCCAAAAACCTACCCCAATGGCGACGGTAATTATGGCCAGGAAAAATGTAAAAAATATCTTATTGCTAATTGGCAGAGACCACATGCCACGTGACATCGGTTTTTCCTTCATTTTCAACTCTTGTAAATTTTTCATTAAAACCACGGGTTGCATACAATACAATTTTCCCGCCCTTCTCACACGCAATCAATGCCTCAGCACCGGGAATCTCACGTAAATATTTCAGTCCTTTTTCTTGTCCCAAAACATATACACTTGTAGAAAGCGCATCAACATCCGTTCCGGATGGAGCAATTATTGTCACAGCAATTGTTCCGTTTACAGGCTTCCCTGTCCGTGGATCAATTATGTGTGAATACCGGACGCCATTAATTTCAAAGAATCGTTCATAATCGCCCGACGTCGCAGTTGCTTCATCCTTAAGCTCCAAATATCCCAGTATTTCATTTTTATATCTAGGATGCTGTATGCCAACCCTCCAGGCGTCTTTCCCGTCAGAAACCCCCAATACATATATATTGCCGCCCAGATTAATACAGGCATTGTCAATGCCATATTTCTTTAATACGTTCAACGCCTTGTCTACGGCATATCCTTTCCCAATAGCGCCCGGGTCTATTTGCGTTGATATATGTTTAAAAAACACCGTGCCTGGTTTTTTCTTATCTCCGTTTCTTTTTATCTCTATATTTTTATACGATACAGACGGCAAAAGCCTGTTAATTTCTTCATCAGAGGGAATATGTCCCTTCTCATTAAAGAACCCCCATAACGAAACTATGGGAGAAACGGTAATATCAAACGCCCCGCCGCTTAACTCGCTAAAAAAAAGTGATTGTTCAATAAATTCCAGGAATTCCTCAGAGCATGGAACAGGAGCCTTTGCCGCTTCCCTATTCACCCTGGAAAGTTCGCTGTCTTTTTTGTAATTGCTTAAAAGTGCGTCCATTCGCTCCATTTCATTCAGCGCGGCGTCAATTGCTGCACCTGCATTCTTCACATCATTGGAATAGGTGGATATCTCAGCGAAAGTACCCATAATCATTCTCGTTTCTTTTACGAGTTTTTTCCCGGAAGCTTCATCCCCTTTTTTGCTCTGTTCTTCATTGAAATTGCGATGCGCCACGCCCTCAGACGATTGCATTTTTTTATCATTAAACGTGCCATCTCCATTAAGTTTTACCAGGGTATTGCCCTGTTTCTTAACGTTTACCTCCCTCTTGCCGTTCAGATAATATTCATTTATCACTCCCAGCACCTTCCTTACACCGGCGCACATATATTGAACTGACATGGTAGCACCGGTGATATTAATGATGTCTTTGTTGGTCCTGATTGAATTTTTGAATGATTTGCCTGAAAACTGGTGGAGAAAACGTTTCCTTGCAATCTCTCCCCCGCGGCTTTCCCGATAGACAAGCACGGCGACCTCGCTTATCTTCCCGTTTGGTTTTACTCCAACAATAAAGGTAAACGGGTGAAACTTGCCTATCTCTTCTGTTATGATCGCATATCCCTGGATTTCATTATTTTTCTTTCCAATATATACGATAAAACCATCCTCAAAGATACGCCTTTTTAATAACTGTTCCAGATGCTGTTTTTCTTCCGGAGTCATAATAAATTCGTCGGTTACTATTTCATCGCTCTTCGGGAAAACCAGTTTAAGCGCCTCTTCCTGGGTAAGATACACGTCCATTTGAAAATTTTCTGCAGGTTCCGCTTCCCCTTCCTGAGAAAAAACCTTGCCGGCAAAAGACACCAACAAGATCAGTGAAACGTAAAGGCTGAACTGAAAAAATACATTTTTATTCATGATAAACTATCCTATCGGAAAATATCCGGCGAAGCGGGGCCTCAAACCGATTTAAAAAAGCTAATATTGACACATTGGAGAGCACGGTAGCGGTGAAGCATTTGCCCGTTTGGGTATGAACGCATTTATGACAATTTACAACAAATGCTTCGCCCCTACATTGCAATTAAATGTTTCAAGGTGCCTGCTCCATTGCACTAAGAATCTGTTCAACCCTATCAAGGATCATTTGTTCGGGGAGTCCATTTGACGGAATGCGGTCCCAGCGATACGCGCGCGTTCCGCCAGGAGCCTTCTGTTCCACCTGAGATCCTATCGAAAGATAGGTTTTGTTTTGCTCCGGCACAACGGTAATGAATAAACGGTAACGTTCGTGCCATCGCCCCTCCAAAAGCACTCCCATGTTCTGTGTTGTGGAATAGCCACTAACCCAGTCAGTTATCAGAAGTCCTTTTTCTACATTCTTCTCTTTCACGCGTATTCCAATAAGCGCCTGATCAACCGCCTCCCAAACCGATGCTGCATCGCCGTTGACATACCGTGAAACATTGGTTAAATTCCTTCGTCCCCATTGTCCTGTAGCGCAACCGGCAAGTGCTATGAAAGCAAAAAAAGTGATCATTAATAAGGCAACATTCCGTTTCATTTACGACAATCCCTTTGTCTTCGTTGAAAAGTAAAAATAGTAACAGATATATCCATCTTTTACAAACACTTTGTATCCTTCCTGTTTTCAGATTGAACCGGATGTTTTTTACAGTACCATTGGCTGTGAATGGTAAAAAGCCGTGAAAAAAACCATAAACAGTGCAAAAAGTTTCGGTTCAATTTTGGACAATTGAATCAGATCCAAGAAACTACTCCACGGAAAAATCACGGACAAACAGAGTTTGTCCGTGCCACCCCTTGTAATGGATTTTATTTAAAATATGTAAATCCTTGGTATCCATTTTACGGCTCTACAGTTATTTCCAATTTATGCGATCTCCAAGCGGGTTCAGGTCTGTGACCTGAACCCCACGTTTTATATAGGCAATTTAACCATAAAATGTATGTGGCGCTTCTGAACCCGCAAAGAGTTTTTTGAAAAATCCCGATAATTGCAATGTTTTGGGCATTCAAACATTTTAATTTAGTATTTGTCTTGAATTTCGTGATTCGACATTCGAATTTGTTCTTAATTTTTTTGTTCAGTAACGCACCTTCACGGATATCCATTTTACGGCTCTACGGTTATTTCCACTTTATGCGATTCATAATCATTTTCCTCCAGGGAAGAAATCACATATCCGTTTTGCGCCGCAAATTCAAGCGTTCCTTTCGGATAAAAGCGGTAAATAAGCCTTGCAGTGATGGTTATTGTGCTGTTGTCCAGTGTTTGGAACTCATAGTGTGTGGTGTCTGTCTCATTCGCCTTGATGCGCGTATCGTACAATTCCTCAACGGCAAAGGCATACAATATATCATTGAAAAAAGGATCCAGATCCTTGTTATCTTCAAGCATCCTGTTATGTTTTATGAATATTTTGCCCGACTTCCCTGCATAGTCTCCTTCACCATTATAATAGCCATTCGGGAAATTTCCTCCCGGGGTATCAACGACTTGATCATTGGTTTGACTAAGAGAATTTCCTGTTTGCGTTACTTCCACATATAAAACGACATTTCGTTGCGTAACACCGGATGGGTAAGCATGACCCGTATGTGAATTTTTCACATCCACATCAAAACTGACAATACCATCAGTGACACTGGCATTCGAAACTGAAAGATCCACCGCCCAATCAAGATATCGTTTCTTTTCGCCAACCGGAAGGTTTTGATTGGTTCCTTCAAAATGGTGAGGATATATGGTTCTGGGGTCGCGGCTGGTCCCCGACTGCTTTTTGTCTTCGGACAACATATAAAATGAATCTGTGACCTCTTTATAATTTGCAATAGATTTGCCCGTTGCGGGGTCAGGGGGTGGGTCTTTCATATGGCAATCCTGACACTGCAGCGCCCGCCCTGCATAATTGTTTACCGGATAATCTTCTTCCAATCCGCTATAACCGCTAAATCTCCATTCGCGATATGTATCTTCACTCCATAATATTCTCTCAATGGTTTCTTCGCCCGTAGGTTGATCATTTTCGTCTACCGGTTGTAAATATAATTTCCGTGCATCCTGATGGCAGGAGGTGCATATTTCACTCTTTTTAAACAGAGGAACGTACGATGCCTGCATACTTTTATATGTAACATCGTCAAAAGGCCCAAACATCACCTTCCCCTCTTTTGAGGATTCCAGGGAAGGATCGGGACGTAAAAGGTCAACTTTATAATTCACGCCTGGTTCCGTCCAATACTCTTCCCCATCATGCACATTTTGAATCTTATGACAAAAATCACAATGAACACCCTGTTTGTCTATTGAAGATAAATTATCAACATCAGTCAAAACACCTGCCCTCATATCCCATTTTGGTGTCTTACCGTCGCCCTGTAAACCGGATGCAAACGAAGGAGAATGACAATCAGCGCAATCGTGAAGATTCCCCGCGTCTCCGAGAATCTTATATCTGCCGGTGTCGTCTTCAAATATTTTCCCCTTATCGCCTACAAATTCAGGATTCGGATCGTTAAAGATTGAATCATCTTCAAAATTTGAGCGGTCACCCGTCACGTACCATGCGGTATATAAAAGAAAGTTCAGTTGATTTATCGGATTCATCGCCGAGGCTGCCATCTCGCTGTCATTCCATTCATTATAAATATTACTGTGACACTTTTTACAATTTTTACTCGTCCGGTATTCATAATCAGAATGGTCTTTCTCCGGAAACGTTGAAAGGGCAATCTCTGCAAAATCATCCTCCCCCAAAATTATTTCTTTACCCGCATTTTTAAATCCTTCTTTGCCTGCGGCAACTATGACTTCCTGTCCGGAAATGCCCTCGTATGTAATTAAAAAACTTCCGTCTTCGTCAGAGAGCACATAGTGTGCTTCATCTTCCGGATAATAGCTCTCATCATTTTTATTAATATCCGCCATCCCCTGTATCCTTACCCGGGCATCTTTTATATTACCTGAATATTTATCATAAACGGTTCCGGCAATCTCCCACGTTTCATACGTACCTACCACAAGACGCGCTTTTTTTCTGATTTTATAATCTTTCCATTCCAGTAGTATCTTGATTGTTATTTTTTTGCCAACCTCATAATCACCGAACGAAACTGAACCTGTGAACGCGCTTTGAGCCGTATTCCAGGTTAATTCAAATTCATTTTTTGAGTTTTTACCCTTTTCTTTTAAAGTAAAAACAGATTTTGTAACGTCATGATAGTCATACTTATTTTGTGATATCTTCACAAAGAGGGTATCCGTGGCGAGAAAAGCCCTGTCATCCGTAGAAAAGTCCGCATTTCTGCTCAACGTATATGAAACACCGGCAAAGGCGCCCTTGCAAAGAAAAACAGATACAATGAAAAACACAATGGTTATCTTTAGAGTAGTATTATATTTCATAACTAAATCAATCTCCTTGAGTGCATTAATTCTTCATGCCCCACAAAGGCATAATGTTTTATTTCTTCTGTTTTTAATTTATTTAATACCACTTCTATTTCATTTTGTATCTTCATCATGTGGCTTATTACTGTTGGACAAAACTGGCTCCCGGTATGAAGCTCAATCTCCCCGAAACATTCCTCTATGTTTTTTGCCCTTCTATAGGAACGGCCTGCAATTATTGCATCAACGGCGTCTGCCACAGAAATTATTCTCGAGGCCAGAGGAATGCCTCCCCCTTTAATGCCTTCCGGATAACCCAGTCCGTCAAAACGTTCATGATGGTGAAGCACTATCCATGATATATCCCCAAACAACGGCAATCTTTTCAGAATATTACAACCTATCCGTGGATGTGCCTGTATTTCTTTTTTTTCTTCAATGGTCAGTTTTCCAGGTTTATTTAATATCTTATCGCATATACCTATCTTGCCTATATCGTGCAAATGTGCTGCTATATGTATTATTTCTTTTTCATTCTCCGGCAATGCCATTTCATTTGCAATCATCACTGACAATTCAGCAACGCGCCATGAATGAATAGAGGTGTATGGATCCCTTGCATTTAAAATATTTACGACAATATCAATTACTTCATGGATATTTGCCTTTTGTCTTGTCATAATATTACTTTAATCAATAACTGCTCCTCATGGTTCACCAAACATTAGTAATTTTTATAACTATTTAACCCACTGCCCCCTCTTTATCCCCTCTTTTTAGCGAGAAAATGAGAATTGTTTCTTTTAAGTTGAGTTTTTAAAAGACAAAAACCAACGGCATTCAATTTTACTCACCCCCTGGCCCCTCCCAAGAGGGGAATTTGACAAGTCCCTTCTTGGGAGGGGATTAATGGGTGAGTTTGTTCATTGCTTGACTAAAAATTTGAAACTCCAATACATCAATGCAAAGCAAAGCACCACTTCGCTCGTAACGAAGCAATCGCTTCGTTCTACAACTTTGAAATTCCATAACATTTTTTGTAGAGACGCATGTAATGCGTCTCTACAAAAATATTGAAAATTCCTATACGTTTAATTAAGTGGGAACAGCAACCCCTTCTTTTTAAGCTGACACTGGTTATCCTTTATCTTTTGATAAATGGACGACCATGATCTTTTTGCATAAACAACAGGTATTTCCTTCAAACTTGCATACTCTTTAATTTTGTGTGAAAGGTTATGGTTCACGTAATCACACAATACAATAATAAAATCCATTGACTCAGGAATGCTGTTTCGCATCTTTTGATTGCTTCTCCCAGCCAGATGTTTTATATCATTCACCCCTATTTTATCAAGCTCCTTTGGAATACTCCCCAGATGATCGCCGCCCACTATCAATACAGACATTTTCAATCCTCCAAATATTGTTATTGAGACTCATTCGCAATATAATACTAAAAAAAATCTGATTGTCAATAAAATTATTCTCCGACGCTCCTTCCATATCTTTCTTTCAAAATACATGGCGCCGCTGCGATAGCATCGTATTTTCTCAAAGTAATTTTTGAATAAATGGTAACAACCAGCATATAACACAGTATAATTATGTGTGATGAAAAAGATACGATACTGGCGTCTTTCCCTGAAAACCCGATAAGCACCAGTCCTCCGAACCATCCCATCTCGTGTGAACCAAAATCCGCGACCCCCTGAAACGCCCTTGACATTACGGCGATAACCGATACGGCTGTCATCTGCAAAAAGCTTACAGAATACCCTAATCCCCTGGTAATCATATAAAAAGCCAGGAATATGCACAACCAGGTACATAGTGTATAAAAAACGGTTTGAAGGCCTGTCCTGATATTACTGATTTCCCTGAAGCTCTGTACAATTTTCTGAAACTCTCCTGAAAATTTTTGGATTAATTTATTTTCCTGCCACAAAGCGAAAAAATTACTTTTTTCCCCTATCCATACCACATAGGTATTCTTCCTTAACATGCACAAAATAAACAATGCGGTAATCGCAAAAAACAATACTGCCCCGCCTTTCATTAGCATGCTTATCCAGGGTGTCATGCGCAATTTCATACATAATGCTATTATCCCGCAACATACAATAAGAAGTGAGTAATCAAACATCCTTGCAACCACAAGGGAAGAGATACCGTTCGCCACAGGAATGTTCAAATGCTTTCGCGCAAGATATATATACGTAGCCTCTCCGGTCCTAAAAGGCAGCAAGTAGTTATAAAAAATGTATAATGACTGCACCCGGAACAATTGTTTTCTCAATGTCTTTTTTGTGTGGATAAGGCATTGAAAACGTAATGTGCGAAATGCCTGGTTTGCGCTATAGGCAATAAACCCTAATGCTAACCAGAGAACAGACGCATTTTTTATCGTAACGAGAAAATCTTCCGGCCTCATTTTCGAAAATAAAACCCAATAAATAACAAACGGCAATGCTATGGGGAAGAGCCATTTTATGCTATTTTTAACTATCTCTTTTTTGTAATTCACACAATTATTCATCTGAAAATATCGATTTTTGTAACGACGGTTCAACACTCTTAACACGCTCATACATATAAAAAACTTAAAATCCTGCCAACGAATGCCTTTGCTTTTTCAAAAGCCTGAACTGCTACCGGATTTTAAACGTCTTAATTTTTCAGCCTCATCCCGTATACGAGTCAGATTCCCGACTCCCTGAGCAGTACCCCACCACCAGCTTATATCCGGCTGGGCGTGAGCAGCGCCTTTATAACCTTGCAAATGGCTCCAGAACCACATCTCCGCATATTCCCTTTCTATGCCGCCAGGATTCCCTTCATTTTGGGTAAAAATAGAATAAGCGCCAAGAATGGGGCCTATCACCGGTAAATGCCCGTTGGTTTGTTTAAATAGCCTGTACATTTCAGCCCCCAGTTTTTCAGCGCCAAGCACCTTAATAATCAAATCACTGAGGGGAAAGGGAGGCCTTTTCTCCGGAGGAGGTTCAATTGCATTCTCACTAAAAAGTTTTTCTATAATAAGCTGCGCTTCGTCTATCCGCCGCCATGATTCAAACATATATTGGTCTAACGAATCAAGCCACATGCCGGCAAAGCGGCTGCTATGGCATTTTGAACAAAGCTCCACCCATTTGCGGCGTTTTTCCTGGCTTTCAGCAGAATAGATTTCAAGTTTTTTATCCATGGGCGGTATTTTTATTCCATAGGGGAAGTCTTTTAGTCCTGATTTAAATTCCACTTCCTTTGGGGGAATGACTCCCATGCGCCATATACCCTTTGTTTCCACATTCATTTCCCATTTATTATTTCCAACGTACATATGACAATATTGACAAGTCGGCGCCAGATAATCTTCCCCGGGAATAACCTCCGCAAGGTTTTTGTCCCAATTCCACCGCTCTTTTGTAGTCTCATAAATTACCCCCCATTTGGAACGTGAATAACTCTCCCAATCGGGGTGGTCAGGTCCCATATGACAAATTGAACATGCTTCGGGCCTTCGGGCTTCAGCCGCGGAAAAACGGTGGCGTGAATGGCAATCATCACATGAAGACATGTTTTGGTGGCATTGATCGCACCCCACCATAGAATATCCCTCGCCTCGCCGATAGTATTCAGCATACCATGGAGTAGATACATTCCCTTCCCAGCTTTGAGGGTGGTTTGGCCTTCCATGATCTCTCCCTTTTATAAATTCCGCTGCTTGTTTTGGATGACAGGCTCCGCATGAATTGTCAACTGTGGGCATAAAGAGTTTTTCATGATCGGAACCATGGCAGTAAGAACAATACACACCGTCCTTTGTGCCAGGCCGCCAGTTGTTCAGCTCTTTCCCGATTAATGCCTCTATCTCCTGCGTCTCAGCGGATACATGCGGGTTTTTCTTTGGATTTGCATGGTTGGACATTTTCCATTCGGCAACAATACCAGGTGTTGTTTCCTCATGGCATTCTACGCACTGATCCGGCCTGTATTTCACCAGTAGATTTGTATAAGCGTCGCTTTCCGGAGGAACATAATGCCGTGAAGGATTAAAATAGGTATAAAGCGGAATAGGGCTATAATAATCACCCCAAATGCCGTCACCCTTTTCTAAGCCTGCAAATGATTCATACATGTTTTTCTCTGTAATTTCCGGATACATGTAAGCACCTGAAAAACCCTCAAGCGTTGGAGGCTGTCTATCCTGGCCAGGCGCACTGAGTGTTTTCCTACCTTCATCGCACGATGCAATCACAGCATTGACCCTTTTCCCTTCCTCAACCATAAAAATACCGAACATGCCGTTCATCATATGTTCCTGTGACTGGCAGTGAAAAGCCCAGTTACCCTTCCCCACACCTTCACCGGCAACGAAATCCAGGACATAAGAGTCAAATGGATTCAACCCGATAGTATCAATAAGCTTATCACAAGATTTATCCAGCCAGCGATGCCCGTGGGTATGAAAAGTGTGTGCTTCCTCCGTAATATTTATGAGATGAAACCTTACCTTGTCCCCCATTTTTGCCTTCCATGTTTCTCCTGGAAATGCGGAACTGTCTCCCCTCATAAGCTCAATATCGCCTGATTTATTGTTAAAGGCATAGTATTCCTGTCCGTTTACATTAAATGCATGCATAAATACCACAAACTCTTTATCCGGAGGATTTGGATCACCGCCAACCGGTTCCACAATAAGCGCTCCCCATAATCCTCTGGATAATCCCTCTTCGCCGCCTCTCTCAAATACGTAGGAGTGGTAAAACCACGTGCCTGGCGTGCCGGCAGTATCCCACTCAAAAATCCTTGAATCCCCAGGCGCTACAATACTTGCTGGATTCCCGGCAATATTAACGCCGACATTGGCGGTGGTATATTTAACTCCGTGAGGGTGGATAGAGGCAGGAACTGTCAGTTTATTCCTGAAGAGAATCTTAACCTTAGTTCCTTCCCTTACCTTTATGACAGGGCCGGGTACGGTGGGTACGTCACCTTTCAGGCAATACCCCCAGGCATCAAAGAACACGCCGGGCCTTGGCTCTATTGTTAAGGGTTTGGCCTCCATCTCCAAATGCACAGCACCATCCTTACCGGTAAGACAGCGGATGTCAGCGTATAAACATTGAAAACACAGAAAAAGGAAAAGGAAAGCCAGCACCACAGGCACTAAAGCCGCTGATTTGTTAAGCATAACCTACTCCAATGTACAAATTGCCTGCGGACATTTAATCCTGAGCACAGAACTCCCCACAACCCTGAACCGGTGGTTCAGATCCTGAGGGCCCCAGTACTCTACTTTATAATTGCTCCCTACGGCAAGGTCCATATTCAGACTGCCCGTTGCAATTACGAGCGCCACATCTTTATTAAAAACGTAGCTCTGATAAACACCCCCGTTTACCAACTCTTTTACCCCCTGTATCTCTAATTGTCCTGTACGCTCATAAACCCTGTGGAGATATGCATACAACTTTGGACTCACTACCAAAGCAAACGGGCCATTAAAACCCCTGCTTGTCAGTTTCTCTACTGCCAATACAACATCCTGAAAGCCGTTTCCAATAACTGACCAATCACTGAGTTTCATTATATTCCTGCCGCTTGCAGTCAAAAGCCCCGGAATGCCCATCTCAGACAAACCGTTAAAAACCATGTCGTCCTCTTTCCTGGAAACAGACACCGCAGCTCCTATTGCAGCACTTATATCAATGGGCGTCTCACACTTTTTGCTGAACTCAATATCTCTCCGGAAAAGCCAAAAGTCTTTGTAAATAAGGTATATTTGAGCAATTTCCCTCTTAAGGGGATGTATCGCCTCATTGCCCTCGCCCAGCATATCAATGCTTGCCCATGATGGCAGGCCATACGTATCAAGTGGCACACTCTGGGCGCCTGTTCCAAGTGGTCCGTAAATGTTTAAGAATTTTCTCCCTACAAGATGCTTTTCTGTTGTCTCATGGACTGCACGTTGAATTTTGTTCCAATCTTCTTTGTTGATGTTTATTTCAGATGAAATTTTTGCGAATCTACCATCTTTTGCGTCTGAGCATGTATCATCTGCAGCAAAAGCTTTGTGACACACAATACAGCTTTGTCCCTGGTATGGAGTATTTTTATGGACTGCATTTAATTCTTGTGTGGTATGACACGAAAAGCAATCATCTACTTTTGCACACGCGGCAAAAGCAGAGGACCCCACCTGCGATAGAGAAAATACTGCTAACAAGGCAAAAAAACCCGTCACTGCATATACTTTTTTAAATGTATTTAAAATACCCATAACCATCCCTCCCGAATTTCCTCTTATAAATGTTTATTTAAAAAATCCACCAATAAAATACTGCATTATTAGTCATATGGTATTCTCCTTTTTGTCAAATAAAAGTAATAAAAACCAAATTGAGCTTACATATGAAAAAAATGAAAGTCCATTGTATTCTTTTACATTTATTTTATCAGAATGGTACGGTTCTATATGCACTACCACATCGCGGATATTTACATTTTTATTAATCAGCTCGTCTTTTACCAGGTGTGCAATCGCATGGCTTTCCATTACACTCATCTCACCTTCAACCTGCACATGAATATCTACCAGCAGCGTAATTCCGCTTTTTCTAATCCTGCATTTCCCGATCGATAAAACACCCTCTACCTGTTTTGCCATTCTAATGGTTTCATCTTTTATTGTTTGCGGAGCTGAGGCATCCATTACCTCATTGAGCGCTGTCCTGAAAAGTTTCATACCGTTAAAAGTTATAATCACACATGCAAATAAAGCCGCCCAACTGTCTGCGCTTTCATAGCCTTTGCCGCCTATAAGAGCAATTGAAATACCAATTAATGCCGCGGCTGAAGTAAGTGCGTCAGCCCGATGATGCCATGCGTCACCTTGCAATGCGGTACTGTCTATTGAATCTCCGATGGAAATAACAAACCGAAAGAGTATTTCTTTTGTTACAATGACAAACACTAATACGATAAGCGTAAACCATTCAGGTGTTTTATGGGGAACCAGAATATCTTTAATACTATGAACTGCAATAAACAAGGCTGCCCCAAATAATAACATGGAAACAAACAGTCCTGCAATAGAGTCTGCCTTTCCATGCCCGTAAGGGTGTTTTTCATCCGGAGGTTCTGATGCTATTCTCAGGCCGCTCCATACGATAACAGAACTGATGACATCCGTAGTGGATTCAATGCCGTCTGCAATTAATGCATACGAATGCCCGATGATGCCGGTAATGATTTTAATTATTGCCAGCGCTGTATTAATAATTATACCAAGCACAGAGGCCTTAATGCCTGATTCAATGGAAGTCATTGTTTGTTATTACTTACAACGGATGTTCACCCCAAGTCAAAAAACAAAAGTGCCGTAAAAGCCTTATATTTATTGACTTTTACGCCGAACAGCAAGCTTTTTTCTAGTGACTACCCGTATGTTCCGGCTTGGCAATACTTCTGGCAACTTTATCTGTAATGCCTCTAATAATTCATGTGATTGTTGCCGCGGACGCGGGATCTTCTGGCAACTAGCTTTTTGGCCTTTGATTGTTACTTCCATCGAACAAATGGTCGTCAATTGTGCGAGACCTTCCTCTACCGTCAAGTCAAAATTCTTCCACGCTCTGCGCAGCCTTCGAATTATCATGTACGCAAGCATTACCACAAACACATGTCCCCGTGTACTATCCTCCTTTCTTACATACACCGGACGAACCTCCAAATTCACCGTCTTACAGTCCCGAAACGCCTTCTCCACTTCCGTTAAATCCTTGTATCGTTCATGTACCAGATTGGTATCCGCCTCGTTCTCCTCAAGATCAGTCTTGATTGCGTAACAACCATCAAGGTATGATGCCTCCTTTAATGCTTCCTCATCTCTCTCTATCTTTAGCGTCCTATCCTCTTCTTTTATCTGCACCCACCCATCAAGTTTCAATCTCGTTAGCCTTTCCCTTGTTGTTTCCAGTGCCTTCGATACTGACGACTTAGGATGTTCCTTCAGATAACTGTTCTTCTTCACGATGTATTTCTCTATACTCTGTAATTTTGATACACGGGTCTTTGACATCTCTTCCGCCCTTACCGGATTGCGCCTCAGAATATATCTAACCTCATCATCCTTTATCTCGCAGAGCTTTTCTTCGAACAATCCTAATTGCAGTATCCCTTTATTTATCAACGACTCTATCTGCGGCTTAGTTATCGCCGTTATGTAATGAAACCCTTCCGGTAAACTTTCGATTTGCACCGTCTTGATCATCCCACGATCTCCTACAATCGTTACATCTTTGCATCCAAACCGCTCTAATACCTTCTTTACCTGAGATTCAAAGGTCTTCGGATCCTGGGTGTTGCCCCTAAATACTTCTGTTGATACCGGCTCCCCGGATTCATCACAAAGCATACCGATCACTATCTGTTTTTTCCTCTTTTTGCCGTCACGATTATACCCGTACTCACCAAAATGATTCGACTTCCCCTCTAAATAACTGCTCGTCACGTCATACAAAAACAACTTCGGCTTATTGCCTCCTCGTCTTAACTCAAACAGCTTTCGCTCTATCTTTGCCTGATTCTCTGACAACCATGACAAATTATCGTACAGATTGTTCTCGTCAAACCCACGCTTCATATCCAGGACGTCACCCGCAGCATGTATCTGCGCCAGCCTTACTGCAGACAGTCTTGACCCCTGGCCTATTACCCTTGCCATTACTTGCCAAAGCGCCAGCTTTCCTTCAAAGTCCTTTCCCAATGCCTCTTCTATCCCTAATTCCTTTGCCACTTGGTACACGCTCCACGCTGCTCCCATAGACAAACCCTCATGGAGTTTCACCGATTCTGACAATGCGCCCAATGCACAGAGATCGTCTTTATGTGCGAGTGCAAGTCTTATCGCTTCAATCTCCAGGGGAGTGCAATTCGACAGATTCGCAATGGTGCGTTTCTTGACCTTCCCATCCTCACGGTACGATTCCCGCAGAAGGGTAGATCGATAGATTTTTTTACCGGATTTTGACTTGTTCTCTACAATATGCATGTCCACCATTGTACAGATAACAACCATTATCCGTCAAGTATATTGTCGTATAATAACAATATATTAGTGACTACATATTTATTAAAAATACAGCCTTAACAAACTATGTATTAAGCACTTATGCGTTTTGGCAGGGGTGAACATCCGTTACAAAGAGTAACACTTTAGTCTTTTGAAACTGGAAATTGTCATTTGTAGTGCGACGAGGTTCGTCGCACTACATGAATTTAGTGGGCGTAGATATCAAGTGAGGAACGAGCAGCAACCGATTATAACAAATGCTTCTCCCCTACACTATGCGGCAAGCAGCGCTATTATTGGAATTTTTCAAAAAACTACATCGTTACTACAAAGAGCACCTTACACAATTTAAAAACATAATACATGATGAATAACTCCGTAATAATTTCTATACAATCAAACTAATGCGTACAACATACTTATAACCAACAAACCCGTCAAAGAAAAGAGATACCAATATGCAAACCTTCTCATTTTTTATTTTCCCTCCTAAGCTGGCATAGCCAGAAGTAAACAAGCAAAAAAACAGTCATTAGTCCTCAGTCCTCAATCTGCAATTTGCCGACTGTAGATTGTAGATTGAGTGTTGATGACTTCGGATTTCACCATTCAATAGCAGCAAGGAAAATGGTAATTGCTCCCCGTTTTATTCAGGGCTCATTTTTTCCCCTGCTCCGCTATGCAGCTCTCTTGCAATACTGGTATCTGAAGTTCTTTTGCTTCTTTCAGTATAGTATTGAGGTAGGGAGAACCACCGGCATCTCTCCCTACTATGATAAAATCAACAAACGGCACAAATGCAATTGCGGTAGCGTCCAAATCCGTTCTCTCCTTAACACTACAAAAATGAATATTTGTAATACCGTAATCTTCGAGTGGTTTCGCCATACCGGCAAAGCCCTCTGCACTACTTATTACCATTGCTGACACAACACACCTCCATTCTTTTTTTTTGCCGCCGGTTTTCCCGGAAAGTACACTATTCATTTATCGTTTCCACTTCCGCTGCCGCTGCCACTTCCTTCGGGACATACCCCTGCATCGCTGATGTCTGCCTCACTGGGATCCTCACCATTAGGCCCCTTTGCCCCGCTGGCTATCCAGCGCTCTATCTTCTGGATTTCATATTCGCTAAAATAGGGGCCTCCGTAAGGCATTCTGTGATCATTTTCTTTTTCCTCTTCCGTTACCTGACCGCGCAGCCGTCGTACTAGTAAACTATTCGATGGGTTTTCTCTATCCACAAGTTCCTCGTGTTCAATCCCGTCAGCACCTGATATTATCCCCTCCCAACTTGTCAAATCCATGCATGCCTGAGCAGGCGAACGTTCTTTGGAACTAGCATCATTATTATTATAGTGACATAGACTGCAAGGAATATTGCCATTTACCGATTTAGTCAACAGTGGAAGTACATCACGATTAAAATCAGGTTCCGGAGTATCATCAATTGCCCCCTGTTCTATCCAGGTGCGGATTTTTTTGATTTTATTTTTTTTAAAAAACGGGCCGCCGTATGGCATGCGCGCGTCGCCCGCCGCCATATCATCGCCCTTTCCCTCCAGCCTTTGCAACAACAAGCTTATATCAGGATCTTCAATATCAATAATAGGTTCTGTACCTGCGTCAGCCCCTGCCATAATATCCGCATATGACCCCAGGCTAAATTCTGCAAAGGCGTTTTCCTGAATTCCGCTGCTTTCTATGGTAAGACTCGTAAAATGGCATCTGACGCATACAACCGATTCCTCACCGCCTCTTTTTTGTGGCTCAGTAAAGAGCGGCAATATATCATTGGTAAAGCTAATCTTTTTGCTTTTTTTACCTAACTTGTTTTTTACATCCGATTTTGCATGTTCATATTGAGAATGCTCTTCTGCATTTCCGGACCTGTAATAAGCCGTTACAGAAATCCCTGTTGCCAGTATCAAAAAAAAAAGTATCGAATAAATCTTTTTATTTCTGTTCATAGAATCTCCTTGCTACACGAAAGACCGTTAAATAAAATCCAAACTCACAACATACTTCCATTTTCCTGGCGGGCTTCCACGTGGTTTATTTGGATAATAACGCCTGAGATAATCAACGCTACATTGACAATACATAAAGCGGGTTCAGATTAAAAACCTAAACTACAGCAATTCGTTTTCGTAACTCTCAATAAGTGAACTGATTGTTTCTATGGCGGATGCGGCAGATGATGCTTTCATTTTATCGCTGGCATTCCTCAAATCATGGAGCGCATCTTCCATATCATCCATAGCATCATCACCCAACCGTAATCCCAAATCTTCCAGAAATACTTCTGAATAAAGCAATGCCTCTTCAGCTACAATCATGGCATCTTTACGGTCACCTTCGCTTATGTTGGATTCGGCAGCATCCAACTCCCCTTCTACCCGGCCAATAAAACCCCTGCTCATTTCACTTACAATGGTATCGGCATCTACCTCCGACACATCGCCAGTCAGTTGGCTTTTTATCGTCTCATTTCCGGAAGGATTATCACGGGAAACATATTCTTCGATGATTCTGTAATAAACTTCTCCTTCTTTCTGATATTCCAATGCCTTCTCAAGGTCTGTATCGCGATTATTGATAATGCTCTCCACTTCCCTCAATACTGCAATATAGAAAGACCTGATAAGGGATAACCGGATAACCTGCCTCTGGACCCCTACGGTAATCTCGTCTTCGTCTAAATCTTTTTTATTTAACGCTGCTTTTCCCCGTATAAATGCAACAGTAACCCCATCCTCAAGATTCGGATTACTCCCTGTTTCTATGGACAAACGGTCCTCCGTCAGCACCTTATTTTCCCTGTCTGCCGTACTAAACAATGCCTGATAAGCAGCATATGCCTCATCCCATAATGTTCCCAGATATGAAGTACTTTCGTCATCAAAATCATTGTTGACCTCTGTAATTCTGTCATAAATCGCCAGGTAAAATACCCGTTGCAGCGTTTTGTCGATTACCTGCCCTGCCAGCTTTGGGTCAATATCATTTTCAATATCACCCATTGCAGAAATCAGGTCTTCGTCCATGGTCAGACTATATTCACTATCCAATTGCTGCGTTAAATCCTGTAAATATTCCTCATATAGAGATACAATCTCTTCTATATTGACAGGGTCTTCTTTTCTCAATGTGCCAATTTGCTGAAAAGCCGATACGGCATCATCCATCGTTTCAGTGTCGTTTGTCTTCACGTATTCATCAAAATTCAATGTAAAATCACCCTCGACATCATCTGCGTTATTTCCAATCTTTACTTTTTCCTTCCCGTTTTTATATCCAACAGACGTCACCTTAATCGTGTATTTTCCTTTTTTCAGTCCAGTAAACTCATAAAGCCCATCGGAATCTGTTTTTATTTTTTGCTTCTTATCATGCCCTTTTTTCCCTTTAATCGTCACCTCGGCCTTCTCTATCCCAACGCCATTTTCATCTACTATAATACCGTTGATAGATGCCGCCAAAACCATTGAGTGATCCTGCGGCAATGACTGCACACCATACAAAATTCCCATAAAACCAAACGACAACAATACTTTCTTAAACAACATAAAATACTCCTCCTTGATAATACTGAGACTCACTCTCACAGATAATTTAAAATTTTTTTAAGATAAGCACAGACAAACTTTGTTTGTCTGTGCCGCCCTTAAGTATACTGCCATGTTGAGAGACATTTTATCAGCCGCCACTTCCGGAACCAGAACCTCCCCCACTTCCACCTCCATTACCGGAACCACTACCGCCTCCGTTCTCTTTTGTTTTCAACGTAATGTCAACCGTTTTTTCCCGTCCATCTTTAAGCTTAAAACTCTTTTTCCCATTTGAATATCCTGACTTTTTTACGGTTAGCTTATATTTTCCTGCATCAAGATTGGAAAATTCGTATTCACCGTTTGTTCCAGTAGTACCCTTGTCTTTGAATTTTGTCTTCTTATTTTTCAATACTACATTTGCGTCTTTTACCGGTTCATTCTGCTCGCTGGTTACCGTGCCGGAGACGCTCGCGCCACCCACGGACTGTGCCTTTACCTCGCTTAAAGAAGCAAGCACACCTGTAACACATACAAAACACAACGACAAATAAAACGTTTTTACCATCTTTCACACTCCTTCCTGAATAAATAAAAATCTCATTTTTTATGAACGCATCGTTCCAAGAGTCAAACTTTTTATATTCCCCTTTTGAGAAGCTCTGTCCTCAGCCCTCAATCTGCAATTTGCCTACAGCCGACTGTAAACTGTAAACTGCTACGGTATAATAGAAAATACCTAGTCCCTTAACGGATGCGGCTAAGCAATTATTTCTTATCTTGTTTCATCAAATTTTACCAACGGCATGCCCTCCTGTTCTTCAACAATACCTTGTCTATTTGAATGATCTCTCCTTTCCACAGGCTCTTTTATCTTCGCCTTGCTTTCAAAGCGATACAATGCAAGCAAGTTATAATCTGCAACTCCATAAACGTCTCTTTCAAATACTGCCAGTTCCTTCAACCTGTCTGCATATTTGTGGCGTCCAAAAAGTTTTGAGGAGATAAGCACATTTTCCGGTTTCTTCTTCAGCCGTTTTAAGTCATTTTTCACCCCATTCATATGTGAGACAAAATATACGTGAGTGTTTTTCCTGTCACACCATTCAGGGGCGTAATACTGGAACAGCCGCCAGTCATTCAGACAGTAGAATTTAGTATCTTCTTTTTTATAATTCTCTTTTATATAGTCTATTTGCGAAACAGAGGGAGGTTTTATATCCCTGTTTATCGATACAATCCTCACGGAGTCAACCGCATGTGATAAAATAAATACCCCTGTCATAAGATAAAAGGATATTCTTCCGTATCTTTTATTCTTCAGATAATACGTATAAAAATAAAGCAATCCGGCGCTTATCACCATTGCCAGAAAAGGAACAAGCACCATGATCTGACGTATAGCATCCTGAATAAAAAGAACCCATAAACCATAAAAGAGGAAAACTACCGATAAAAACCGTATCTTTTCAGACCATTTCACCTTTTTAAAGAAATACACCAGAGAGACTACCACAATAATTGTAGGCACTACGCGCAGTAAAAACGCATCCTGCCACCACAGCCCCATACAATGGGCAATGAAACGGTAAGCGATATCATGCACCCTTTCAAAAAAACTGTCTGTTGTAACAATAGAATTGCCGTCTTCATAAAAATGGTACTCAGCATGACGTAAAAATTTTTTAAAGAACTTGCCAGGGGTAAAATGTATTATCAGATAGACCAGCCATGACGAGACCCCGGCAGCAAAACCAAGGCCGCCCCATGCGACAATCCTTCGGACAGAAAAGATATTCCTTAACAGAAAAGCCACGTAAAGCATAACAGGGGCTAACGCGAGGTATGTAACCCTTACGCCAATCCCCAAACCCAGCAGAAACCCGCTGAAGGCCAGATATGTCAAAGCATTATTTTCATTCCTCTCCAGATATTCCGGAATATCCTTTGAAATAGCCACCCGTTCTAACGCAAGATAAGAAAACAAAACAGCAGTAATCACAAAAAATAAGCCAAAGGCGTCAGAGAGTGGTTTTTCCGCCTGCAACCATATTTGCGGATTTACTATGTATAAAATGACAGCAAGTATTGACACATTTTTGGAAAACATCCGTTTTGCCAGTTCATACAGGGGAAATACCGCCATGCTGCTAAATAAAATACCTGAAAAAATCAATGCCTTAATGTCAGAACCGATAATCTTATACCCTATCCAGCTAAAAAACATGTATACCGGGTACCCCGGGAAATGCGGCTGGTCGTGTAAAATATCGTATCCCTTTGACAAACCAAAGGCAAAGTTAACACTATCCCACTCGTCAACATATCTACCAAAGAACAACAGTCTTGTCACAAGACATAGTGCAACTGCACATAATGGAAACATGTTTCCCTTTAATAAATTTTCTTTTTTTTTGATAGCTGTCAGATTTTGCTCTGCCATTTACGTTATACACCCTTGCACTATTAACATTAACTAAATTACTCCAAGCTGGTATAGCCAGAACCAGACAAGCAGGAATAAAAATACGAAATTCGAAGCACGAAATATGAAACAGGCTGGTTTTACGGTCACAGCAAACGGACACACATCTTGGTTTTAGTTTTGAACATTTTAATTTTGAGTTTCGGTATTGTTTCGAATTTCGATATTCGATTTTAGAATTTAAACGTTTTGACATATCGACAAAATTTTGTCGATGTCGAGGCGCTAAACGCCTAGGATGTCACAGAGCTTACTTCAATAAGCTCATCCTCAGAACGCATGTGATGAATAGCATCCTTCTTCGACATTGTATCCAGCATAAGATGGTGGGCAGCGGCAATTCCCATTTCCATTGCAATATCCATAAAGATATACCTGAAAGTCCCCTGCCTGCCGCACGTGATTATATTTTCATATCTTTCTAAAAATTGAAAGAGTTTTTGGCGATGCTCCACGTAATCAAGGGTATAAACAGGATATCCGTGAGTCACGCCGGTGGTAAAATAATCGACGACCTTATCCCTTATATCGAGGCCAAGGTCTTTTAAATCTTTCAAACATCTCTCCAGCAAATCCACCTTTGGGCAACTCCAAATTTCATCACCCTCATTGCATGGGATTTCAAGCATTATGGACGTTTTTCCCTCCGGGGCGCTGAAGGAACTTCTTCTCTTTGGTTCCTGGATGCGTGTCATGATGTATTTTCCTTCGGACACATACATCCATGTGTTTTCACTTATATCCGGAAGATTCACCAGAATATTAAGGAAACGAACCGCCCTGAATTTCAGCAGAGATATATGTTTCTCCATGCCAGCAGTCAAATGTGCCGGAAACGTATTAATCAGATCCGGCAATGATATGGTGGAAATCACCGCATCACAATCAATCGTTTCCTCCACGCCATCTTTCAGATACCGCACGCCGGTTATCGCATCGTTGTTTATATTCACACCCACGACCTCTGCATTCAGGACGATCCTGCCACCCATACTTTCTATTTCACCACCCATAATATCAAACATCTGCCCGATGCCTTTTTTGGGATAATAATATCCCTTTGCATAGGTTCTCGGCGTCCTCCTCTTCAGTTTAAGGAGATGAAAAAGGACGTCCTTTAGATTCAATAGTGATATTCTTTGTGATGCCCAGTCGGAGGAAATCTCCCCGGGCGATATGCCCCACAGTTTTTCGGTATAAGGGCCAAAAAACAAATTATAAAGAGTACGTCCAAAACGACGCACAATCCAATCCTCAAACGACACCTCCCTTTTGCGAACGAACATACGTGAAAATGCAGCGATAAGATAAGACATAAATGCCTTTGCATTTGTCCACATATCCATTTTCAGGAATATATCCTTTGCGGAAAGGGGATATTCAAAGACCTTTCCCTTCAGCAAAATCACACTTTTCCGCGACGATGTCAAAAGTTCACTTCCCATCATTGTGCGAACATCTTCTACCAGTTCCCTGTTTTTAGAAATAAACCTATGCCCGCCAAGGTCAAACCGATAACCGTTATATTCATTGGTAATGCACAATCCGCCCACTTTTGAGCCCTTCTCCAGCACAGTAACGTTATATCCATGTTTGGATAATTCCCATGCGGCAGACAAGCCACATGGGCCTCCCCCTAAAACAAGCACTTTTCCTTTCATAAATCTTACTCCTTCTCACAAAAACGCCGGTTTTTCTGAACATTTGCAAATCGAATATTCATTGCTCAAACAAAACGGTATCCATCAGCGTTTCATGTAAATTCCTTAAATGTTTTATTAAAAATATGTTGCCACAGAAAACAGAAATGCGTTATTTGCTTCGTCAGGCATATCTTTATTTTCCATGTTGATTTGATAATCCAGTTTAAATACCGTGTCCTCTGTGTACCGGTAATTAATGCCCGGCGTAACCCTCGATCTCAGCCAATGGACTTTTGCAAAATCATCATCCCTGCCTGCCGTCTGCACCTGATCCCATCGCACTACTCCGGTAAATGTTGAATTATCGCCAAACAGTGTTGGGGACATGTTTCTCAGGAAAGACGGCATAAAGTGGTAACGAGCCTCAAGGTAATATCCCCACATATCATCAGTAATCCCTGAATCCTTTGCAAAATCATCCGTCTCAACAAATGCATATGCGCCCTCACCCAGGAATTCAAATGCACCCCTTTGATAGGTAAAATCAAGGGCGGAAATGGTCAACTGGTTATTGTTATTTTCGTCATACCTGCTTGTATACGCAGATCCCCCCAAATCGAGCCCGATGAACGGACTAAAAGAAACACGCCCGACAACGGCGGGACTTTTATTATAATTATCATTATTATACCCCCCCTTTGCGCTTCTTAATCCGTTCATTTCTCCGATACTTATATCGCCATCTTTATCCAGCCCCCTGAACGCACCATTCGTAACATAAATTTCATAATTGAGCTTGCTCAGTTCCGTTGGATAGAGCGAGCCAAAAAAGCCCATCCCCAGATCGGTAAGCGTGGTTGGAATAATCAACTGGTTAACAAGTGGTCGGTCAGTGAGGTCCTGTATCGGAGAATCATGGACAAGATTAAACTTTCCTAAAGGCGTAAGAAGATAGCCGCCTCTCCAGTTGATCCATTCGGTTACCAGGAAATCGATAGTTCCAAATTCAAGAATCACTTCGCCGGATCTGCCGCCGCCAACGCCGCCGAACTCAAACTCAATTTCCGTCGCCAGTTTTACACGGTCAGATATGTCTGAATAGATAAACGGTATGAATCTTTTCTGGGTAAACCCGTGTGCGGCGTCTTCATCTTCCGGCGCCCTGAATTCAAAATCCATATATCCTCCAAGATACGTATTCCTGCCGAATCGTCTCAAAAAGGGCTTTGTGTAAACCCCTCCAAATGCAGACCCAAGGTCTTTATCCACCATTTCAGAACTCTTTTTTGCCAGATAAAAGTCCTTTTCCATTTCCTGTCCTGCAGTGATTTGTTGATCATCCATGCCCGCATAAGCCGCAGGAACACTCTCTGCCTTACTACTTACCACATCCGCTTGCGCAGCTAATTGTTTTTTCAAGTCAGCAATCTCTTCATCTTTCTGCATGTCTCTCGATACTTGGTTTTTCAATAGTTCCTTAATCTCTTGTAATTGGTTTTCAAGCGCCTGCACACGGTTATTTAACATTTCCGTATCTCCTGATTGGGCAAATGCCTGCGGAGTAAAAACCCCTATACCTCCAAATACAACAATTAAACACACATACCTCACATCACACCTCCATCCTAAAAACTATATTGAGACTCAATCTCACACGTCTAGGATTGTATAATAAAAAACAATATTGTCAATTATTATTTATTATTTTTTGCATTCAAATCACGCCAATCGTGTAAAGAACCGTAACATCGCTTTCTCCGCATGACTTTTGCTATAATTTTTTGATGCCTGCCTCAATCTTTGACTTCTGGAAACACCACTATAAAAACGCTTTCATAAAATGAAGATTCCTGTACAATTGCAATGAGAATTAAGCAGGTAATTTCCTTGCATTTTTTGGCAAAATATTTACTGGTGAAATCCTAAATATCCTCCCCCTAATCCCCTACAAAGGAGGCAGAATGTCCCCCGCTGGCGGGGGTGCAGGGGTGGATTATGGAATTTGTTTCGTATTTCGTACTTAGAATTTCGTATTTCGTGTTTCGTATTTCGTCCTTGTTTGGTTCCGTCCATGCCAGTTAGGTTGGGTTCTAAAAGATTTTTTATGTTTTGTGGGTAGGTAAGGCGGATTCGTGGTTAAATTCTTTTTGGTTGCAGCTTTTTGCTGCATTATAAAATATGAAGAGAAACTCTTTGGATGAATTAGTTGATATAGTGAAGGCTATTGGAAAGATATACGACGATGAGGGTATGCGTATTGAAGTCGATTTTGACCCGAATGACGGTATCATCCTTGTCAAATACCAGAGTGCTACTTCTGAACAAAAAACTTACGTTATAAATTCCAGGAACAAAACCGTCAGCGGGATTGATACCACAAAATTCTGGCTGCCAGACTATTCAAGAGAACAGAAGGCAAGTAAAAAACTTCTCCATTTTCTGCAAGCAAACGGTTACTCACCATCCAACATTCATTACAAAAAAAATCAAGACCGAAAATAAAATGTAACTATTCAGCGTAAACATTACAGTCGAACACCGGCATGGATGTTTCATATCAGATGCATTTCCTTGTGCGCAACAACGATGCCTTTTTCGGTTACCGTAAATTGTTTTCCATCATCCTGCAAATCATATCCCATTTTCATCCCATCCGGTATTGTTACATGTTTATCAATGATTGCATTTTTAATCTTAACGTTTTCCCCGATTCTTACACCTTCCATTATAATGGAACCTATCACTGATGATTGAGCTCCGATTGTAACGCAGGGAGATATAATGGATTTCACGATGCTGGCGTCATTGATCAGGCATCCATTTGATATCAATGCATCTTTTATCATTCCGTTTTTCTCATTTTCGAATATATATTTTGCGGGAGGATATTGCTTATTATATGTTCGGATAGGCCACCTATTATCAAAAAGATCAAAGTCGGGGTTTTTTTTAACCAGATCAATATTCGCCTCCCAATATGCATCTAAAGTGCCAATATCTCTCCAATAGTTAGACGTGTTATGCTCATTGCCATTAAAAACAAATGAAAGCACCCGGTCTTTTTGAATCATAGTTGGAATAATATTTTTCCCAAAATCTCTGTTAGTGTCATTTTTTGCATTCTCTATTATGCGCCTTACAAGCACCTCGGTATTGAACAAATATATGCCCATGGAAACAAGGGCGACATTTTGATTTGTGGGAAGTGGTTTGGGATTCGAAGGTTTTTCATCAAAATCAATGATACGGGAATCATTATCTATGGCTACTACGCCAAACCGAGTAGCATCTTCCAACGGCACCTCAATACAGGGAACCGTCAGATCCGCTTCATTTGTGATATGGTAATTTATCAGTTCAGCATAGTCCATTTTGTATATATGATCGCCTGCTAAAACCAATACCATCTCAGGGCGTTCACTTTCCAGAACATATATATTCTGATATACCGCATCGGCAGTTCCCAGATACCACATTTCGTTGGTTCTCTTTTGAGGAGGGATATTTTCAATAAATTCATCCAGCTCGGTATTGAAAATATTCCAACCTACCCGTAAATGCCTGTCTAATGAATAAGACTTATACTGTGTTAAAACGCATATTTTTCTTAATCCTGAATTAATGCAATTACTTAAGGTGAAATCTATAATGCGGTAAATCCCGCCGAAAGGGACTGCGGGCTTTGCCCTGTCTCTTGTCAACGGATACAACCTTTCCCCTTTGCCCCCTGCAAGCAGCATTACAAGGACTTTTCTATACAATGTATGATCAAACGGTTTTATCATTGTCGTTTTTCTTCCTTTTATTAAGCAATTCTTTAATCTTGTCTTTTAATTCTTTTAGATCAGATGATTTAACAATGTATGCATCAGCCGACCATGACATGAAATTGTTCTGATAGTTGCTATACGCCGTATTAATGATTATAGGAATGTTTTTATGTTCACTCAAAATCCTGCACATAGACTCAATGCCGTCCATCATGGGCATATTTATGTCCATTACCACTAAGTCCGGTTTAAAATGCCGCGCGTTCTCAATAGCCTCTATCCCATTTGTAGCCGTAACAACTTTATAACCTTCTATTGCTAGTTCCTGTTCATATAACAAAATCTGATTTTTATCATCTTCTACCAATAATATAGTATCCATTTTAAACTCCCTTCAATATATAATTATTTCTTTAGCGGCAGAAAAATGGAAAATGTAGCGCCTTGATTTAATTCGCTTTTTACTTTTATAAAGCCTTCATGATCATCTACAATTTTCTGCGATACCGCCAAACCAATACCGGTCCCTTCCCTTTTTTTAGTATAAAATGGAGTAAAAATATTTTCTATAGTGTCCGCGTCCATACCCACTCCTGTATCAGTAATATCTATTCTCACATATTCATCCTCTTTCGTTGTTCCGACAATCAGTTTTCCTCCATTTTGCATCGATTCAGCGGCATTTTTAAAGATATTTAAAAATACCTGCCGTATCTGGTCCTGATCAACCACAATATCCGGTATCATTGATTCGTATTTTTTTACTACATCTATGCCGATATTTTTAAAATATGATTCCATGAGTGATATTGTATTGTCAACTATTTCATTTACCTGCGTTTTCACCTTAGCAGGTTTAGCGACTTTGCTAAAATCCATTACGACTGCAAGAATTTTTTCTAACCTGCTTACCTCATCAATAATAATTTCTGCGCTATTCTTTATTGTTTTATTATCCGCTGTTTCCCGGGCTATTGATCTGGCAAATCCTCCGATAGTCACCAGAGGATTTCGTATTTCATGGGCAATATAACCCGCCATGTTACCGATAACCGCAAGCTTTTCAGAACGTACCAGCCGTTCCTGTGCGTCTTTCAGTTGAATAATTTTTTTCTCTAATTTCTTGTACGCATCCGCGTTTTCAATCGCCAGCGCTGCATGATTCGCAAATGTGGATAAAAGCATTACCATTTCATCTGTTATTGGTTTTTTGCTGTATATATTATCTGCGCAAATAGCCCCAATCGCTTTATCTCTTACAATCAAAGGAACACAGACAAATTCGTTTGAACCAATCATATTTACAAAATTCTTGTTGATATTGGGATTGTTAAATGCATTTTTTTCCACGATAACCTTCTTTTTTCTGATGCATGAAACAATAACCTCATTTTCGTCATCCAGCGAATATGCCATCAGCCGGGTAATCATGTGCAAGGGGGAATCATATTGATAATTATCTTCCGACGCCTTTATTAAATCCTCCAGCATTTTGTATTTATGTGCTATTTCATTCCATATCTTATTCGCTTCGGCAACATCTGACGGACCTACCGCCATCTTGCCGAAAACAATGTTGCGGTCATGGTCCACAACAAAAAGCCTTGCACGGTTAAACCCCAGCGCAGTTCCCGCCGTCACACACGTCAGAATCAAATGAAGAAGCCGGTCAATTTGAAGCGTTCCCTGCATTAATTCAGCTAATTTTCTCAATAAATCATATTGATGAATCTTCTCTTCTTTTAACGTAATATCAGTAGTAATTTTTAATAAATGTGTTATGCTTCCCTTTTCATCTTTAATTGGTACCGATACATTTTGCAGGTATTTTCTTGTATCTTTATCAGCGCTTAACTGAACCTCGCTGTACTGTTTTCTGCCGCTGGAAAGAGCCTTGAGTATTGTGCAATTATTCTTATCTTTGCATTCACAGTCAAATATCTCACGGCATGATTTTCCAACCGGATCATAATTCAATTTTAAAATAGAAGAAAGTGAGCGGTTCGCCCATGCAACATTAAGATCGTGATCAAGCAATGCCAATCCGGCAACTCCCGAATCTGAAATATTATTTATAATATCTTCCAGTTTTAATTTTATAGTATCCGGCAACATTTATCTGGCCAAAGGTTAAGTTAAGTTGGGTTTCCAAAAGACAAAACCCAACGGCGTTCATTTTTTACCCACCCCTCAATCCCCTCCCGAGAGGGGAATTTGACAAGTTCCCTGTTGGAAGGGGTTAGGGGTGGGTTTGTTCATTGCTTAAATAAAAATAAATATTGCAATTCCTAAACGTTAAGTTAGTACTGCTAAGTATACTTAACAGGGAAATTGCATTTTCTCATCCCGCCCGGCAAAATAGCAATTACAGGGGAAATAAGATTAATTTCTCAAAATTTTTTCATAAAGAGAGATATACTTTCGCGCACTTTCCTCCCATAGCCAGTTCTGTTTCATTCCGTTTCTCATAAGTTTCGTCCACTCTGAACGATTTTTATAGAAATCAAGCGCCCGTATAATTGTTGCATACAATAAATCTGCATTATATTCTTTAAATGAAAACCCGTTTGCTTTTTCTTTATAAACTTTTTCGTGACGAACGTCAAAAATCGTGTCCGCAAGACCTCCGGTATGTCTTACAATCGGTACCGTTCCATATTTTATGCTATATAATTGATTTAACCCGCACGGTTCATAGCGCGACGGCATTAAAAAAATATCTGCCCCGGCTTCAATTTCATGCGCCAGTGGCTCATTAAACGAGATATTTGCTGAAACCTTTGCAGGGACAATTTTAGCGTACTGTTTAAAAAAATCCTGATAGACAGATTCTCCGGAACCTAATAAAACGAATTGTATATCCAATCTAAGCAATTTATTAAAAATATTCATTACTAAATCCAGACCCTTTTGATCCGTCAGGCGTGTAATCATTGCAATTATGGGAACAGCCTTTTCCGGCAGTCCCAGCTTTCTTTGCAGGGCCTTTTTACAGACATGCTTGCCTGAAAGATCTTTGTACGAATAATTAGCCGCTATAAGCGCATCACTTTCAGGATTCCATAATGAATAATCTATTCCATTAAGAATGCCATAGATATCCTTTGACCTCGTTCTCAATACACCATCCAGACGTTCTCCAAATTCCTGCGTCTGTATCTCCTCTGCATATGTCTCGCTTACGGTGGTAATACTATCACTAAAGATAATGCCTGCTTTGAGAAAATTTATCATTCCATAGAACTCTAAATAAGCCGGGTGAAAAAGACCCCAGTCTAACCCCGTATATTTCATACAATCAGCCGGAAATAATCCCTGAAACGCAAGGTTGTGAATGGTCATTATCGTCCGTGTCTTTTTAAAACATTCGTTATTCCCGTATATCGTCTTTAAATAAACAGGAATAAGCCCGGTCTGCCAATCGTTGCAATGGATAATATCCGGACAAGGTTTTAAACGCAGCATTAATTCCAGGGCGCTTCGGGCAAAGAAGATAAAACGTTCGCAATTATCTTCATAATTGCGCATGGTACCAGGATAGTTATACAGGCCATTTCTCCCGAAATAGTGTTCGTTGTGTAAAAAATATATCGGAATATCTGTGCCGGGCAGACAACTTTTATATACACAGCAGGTTTTTGCATCGTCTCCGATGTTTACCGTAAAGGTGATATCTGTCTTATCTATAGTGCAATTACATTCTTTCACCATATTATAAAATGGCATTATTACAATAACGTTGATGCCCAATTTATTTAAATTCTTTGGTATTACACTCGAGATATCAGCCAGCCCTCCTGATTTTGCAAAGGGAAGGACCTCAGATGATAAATATACTACATTCACAATTTCATATCCTCATTGTTGTTTTGGATGTTAGCATTCCTGAGAAATTCAGCGGCAGTCTCAGGCGTAACCGTATTAATATAAAAACCACTGCCCCACTCAAATCCGGCGATGTTTGTCAGGCGTGGAATAATCTCTATATGCCAGTGATAGTATTCTATTTCTCCATAGGTAAAAGGCGTTGTGTGAATAATATAATTATAAGGAGGATATGTTAAACATGCCTCCAGCTTTAATATTGTTTTCTGTAATATCTTTGCTAATTCCTCAACCTCAAGTTTTTGTATGTTTTCAAAATGAGACGCATGCGTTTTTGACAAAATCCAAATCTCAAAGGGGAAACGGGAGGCATAAGGCGTAAAGGCTATAAAATTTTTTCCTTCCATTACAATTCTGGCGTCTGTTGCTAATTCCTGTCTGACCATATCACAAAATAAACAACGTCCCCTGTATTTGTAGAATACCTCCGATCCTTCCATTTCATGGATAACCGTAATAGGCACAATCGGAGTGACAATTAACTGGGAATGCGAGTGCTCCAGAGAGGCGCCTGCGGCTCTTCCCACATTTTTAAACAACAATCCGTAAATGAAACGTTTGTCCTTTTTTAAATCAATCATCCTGTCCCTGTACGTCCACAATATTTCTTCCACCTGCCAGATAGACATTTCCGTTAATGATGTAATGTGCAAGGGACTTTCAATAATCACTTCGTGAGCGCCTACGCCACTCATGGTATCGTATATTCCCACACCTTGTTTGTTCAATCCCCCCTCAATTTTTAATGCCGGGAATTTATTCGGCACAACCCTCACCCTCCACCCTTTTTTATTTGCATAGCTGCCTTTTTCCCTATATGCCATAATTTCAGGAGGAGTCTTGTCTTCATTGCCTTCACAAAACGGACAAAACACATCTGCACTTAATGGGGCATGCGGTTCTATCTTAAAATCGTTAGGCCGCATAGCCCGTTCCGTCGCAATAATAACCCAACGACCGGATACAGGGTCTTTTCTAAGGTCTGGCATAATTATCAATTCCCGTTATTCGCAAAATTATTATGAAGTTAGTCATTAGTCAACCGCCGTGTGTATTTTCAGGCATGCCCTCAGGAATCTCTTTGGGATGTTTAATTTTTTCCCAGTATTTTGGGTATTGAAATTTTGGACTATGGTCGAAATTGTGACATTCAAGGCAACGATTTTCGTTTACCTTGCCATATGAATCAGTGATATTTTTTATGTGATTGCCGCCTGCTCCGTGACAACTTTCGCACCCGACATGCGCAAGATTCCGGTTTGTATCATAATTTGCAAAACCAGAGACGTATCCAAATCCAACCGTATGACAACGTATACATTCGGGATCATACTGTTGTCCGCTATCGGACAATGTAGTGTATGCTTTTTGATGACTTGTATTACTCCAATGGGCATGAATTTTCTTGTGACATGTTCCGCAAGCCAAACTCCCAATATAGAAATTTCCATCTTCCAACGGTAATTTCGGGAGGTTGCTCAACAAATCCTCCTCCTTTAACGTTTGCTGATATTGCTTCAGCAATACCTGCATTTTTTCAGATGCAGCATATTTGTCGTCTAAGGGAACTATATCAACGGATGTATTTCGTATCGAGCCGCTTTTCACAACATAGTCAGCAACCGCTACGTATCTCCCCCTTGTTCCATGTGAGAGAAGAGGGGTATTATTTACATACATTAACGATTCTATTGGGTCTTCGATACCATGTCCGGTAATTACTAATCCAATTTCCGGGAATGTTTCGGCAATTTCAACAGATTCCTCCATGGGTGCGTGCGATATAAGCACGATAAGATCTGCTTTCCCTTTTATCTGGTTTATTACCGGCGTTAATGATTGAACAGGATCATATACCCTTATAAAATCCAATAAATGCCCTTTGATCAGCGACTCTGAAATAATGCTTAAAAATGCGATTTTTAACGGAATGTTGAATCCTGGCAATTCTTTTAACAGGTATTTTTTATACTTTAAAGGGAACGGCGAATTTATTTCAATATTGCCGCAAAGAAAGTCTATCGTATTTGTTTGCGAAGCAAAACTCAGAGCCTGCAGGCCAATTTCAAAATCTTTCTCGCCAAGATTGTGTAATATACACCCCATCTCTTTCATTGCAGCAAGCAAATATTCCATTTTAATCTCTTCCTGGCGTTCAGGACTCTTAATAAGATCGCCCGTACTTACCGCTATCGCAGAAATGCCTTGTGTTTCGTAATCCTTTAAAAGCGTATCCCTTCGCGAGATACCGCCCAATTGACCCTCAAAACAACCGCAGGGGGCAAGGGCGCCTTGCTCTTCACCGAAAAATATTAAAACGAATCTATCGGAAGAACTGCCGGTTTTTGCGATCAGAGAAATGAAAACAAGGAGAAATATGGCGTTATAATATTTTTTCATAAAAATATTGTAACATTTGTAACAGTGTTACACATTCTTTTTTCTATCCGAAACCGGAGCTTAATTGGAAACGGGAGCAGTTTTTATTTTTTTGACAACCCCTACCAAAACTTATTGAGAAACTACCGTAAGAATTATTTACCACTTCAATCATTTATTGTCGCCGAAATAGGGATACAAATCTCAGGCTGAAGAGAGCTATTCGAATAGATCAACAAACTGCCGTTTACCGTTCCGGTAAAATCTCCCTGATTCATATGCACACTGATTACCCGGCTATCATCATTCAGCGGAGAAATATTATATGTCATAAATGCAGGCTCTATTTCTATTTTTTCAATTTCTACACTTTTATCCACTAAGGTAACAATAACCGTTTTTTTAACTTCCCGGTTTTTCCTGACTGTTCCAAAGGACAGTTTATTCGGGTAATACGTAATATCACCTATCACCTCGCCGTTAAAAGGGATATCAATCTTTGGTTTCTTTTCGCTATTTGTATGAACAAAAATAAAACCGTTAAACTTTCCAAGCTCTTCAACACCTCTTAACGCAACCTCATAATTCCAAACATCTCCACTTTTCTCTTTATCCTTTAGTTTTATATAGGGAAAATTTGTTTCAACATTCAATATTTTTATCCTTGAACCGGGTAATGTTTTTATTTCGAGATTTACTGAACAAGGACTACCCATTCTGATGACGCCAAAATTAATTCGCTTAGGAGTAACGCTTACTTCTTCAATTATATTCATTTCAATGACCAATTTAACCTTTGGATTAACGGGGTCATTTGAATGCACAAATATTGATTTTGCTATTTTACCAACGTACTTGCCGGAATTGAATTTTACCTCGATTTCTCCCTCTTCATTTTTTTTGATATTTTTCTTTGTACTTAATGCCGCCGTACAACCGCATGCAGATTTCACCTTATCGATTATCAATTCACCGTCGCCATGATTTTTGAATTTAAATTTATGGATAACTTTTTCACCACTATAAATCTTCCCAAAATCATGGGTATATGCATCAAATTGTATAGCCGGAGCAATGCTTTCAGCATTTTTTAATCTGCCATCACCCTGTATCTTATCATCTGCAATTCCATCAATAGCATTTCCCACAACAAGCGCCAATAATAATACAAAACCATACATTGCCATTTTACGCATAATTAGTATCCTCTAAAACCAGTACTCAAAAATAACAAATTATCTGCCGGGAATTATACCTTTTTCATAAAAACCACAGTTACTGTTTGTTATTTAAATACATATACACCTTAAAATAAATAAAAAAAGATAATTATTGAACTCCGCCGGTATGAATCGATAAGATATGCTACACTTTTGTCTTTGATTGAATTATAGTGCAAATTTTCTCGTAACAATTTAGTTTTTTGAAAAAGTAGGGGCGAAGCATTTGCCAGTTTGGGCACGAACGCATTTATGCCAATTTATAGCTAATGCTTCGCCCCCTGCTTTTATTTTCATTAATCCATGGAAGGAAGTTTGTTATGAAAATGGTTTTCATACCCCTTTTTACCTGCATTGCATTGTCCTGCATTACATCAGACATATCCGCAGGGATTCTGGAGAAGGTGATGGACGGCAAGGCATCAATTATCGATTTAACTTATCCACTAAACGAAAAAAATGCGCACTGGCCTGTAGGGGCATATGAACCATTCAAATATGAAGTAATCGCTTCATTAAGAAAAGACAAGGTCTTTTCGGGAAAATACAGCACACCGGAACATTTAGGCACACATATTGACGCACCAAATCATTTTGAGCCGAATCAATCTTCCGTAGACCAAATACCATTCGAACAATTAGTCGGCCCCGCCATTGTGATTAACATACAGGAAAAGGTAAAAAGAAACCAGGATTACACACTGTCTGCCGAAGATATACTGCACTGGGAAAAAGAACACGGCACAATTCCTCATGGGGCCATTGTTTTGCTTTATACCGGATGGAGCAAGCGATGGGATAATAATGAACAATACAAAAATATGGACAACTGCAACAGGATGCATTTCCCCGGCTATTCTAAAGAAGCGGCGCTTTTTTTAATACAGCAAAGAGAAATAAAGGGCATTGGCATTGATACCTTAAGCGGAGATTGCGGCATGTGTTCAGACTTTCAGGTGCATCATATAATAAATGGCGCAGGCAAGTACATACTTGAAAATGTAGCAAACCTCGACAAATTGCCGCCAAAAGGCATCATACTTATCCTCGCACCGATTAAAATAGAGGGAGGTTCGGGAGGACAATGCCGGATGTGGGCATTGTTGTCTGAATAATCTTCATATTTTTACGAAATGATTTGTAAGGAGAATAAAAATGTCTGCTCCAATCCCTGTTAAAACTTTTATGTATTTGCAAACATCCCTCATTGTTATTTCCTGTTTGCTCTTCTTTCCGGGCTGTGCCACACAGAATGAACATACAAATGTTCCAACCCTTGAAGTGGTTAAACCAAAAGAAGAAAAAAACGTTGCCGTGGAAGAGTCGTTACACTGCATCTCATGTCATAAAAAATCCAACGTTGCTCATCATCTGAATGTCGAATGGCAAACTAACAAACACGCCGTAATGAATGTCGGCTGCAAGGACTGTCACGCTGTTTCTCCTGAATTTGACAAAACAGAAAAAGAGTCATTTCAAAAAAAAGAAACCAGTTGTTCTGACAAAGGCGTTCAACGTATGGTATCTCCACAGATTTGTGGACGCTGTCACATGAAACAATACAATGAGTTCATGCAAAGCAGCCACTCATCCAGTTGGGATTCAGTGGTTGATTTCCAAAAAAATGTTCCATTCTCGTCAGACAATCTTTTAACTTCCTGCGAATCATGTCATACTATACAATTTAAATGCAATTCATGCCATACACAGCATGTAACCGGCCAGTCTCACATAAAATCTCCCGCTGTTTGTGGCGTCTGCCACACCGGTTCTGATCATCCGCAGTATGAAATCTATATGAATTCTAAGCATGGTTTGGTGAGTTCCGCTATTCGATCTGCAAAAGAGGGCTATTCCAAATCCGCTTACTTATCATCACCCGTTTGTGTAACGTGCCATATGCCTGACGGCACACATGATACACGCTTCAGACTATCCGGCAAAATGGGCGGTAAATCACCCTATTCAGAGAAAGAAGAAGAGAAAGGCTTCAATAAAGAAGATTCATGGAAAGAGAAAAATGATATGTTGGTGCTATGCAATAAATGCCACTCCCCAGCTTTTTCAAAAGATGCGCTGGTGAGCGCAAAAAATGCGCAAAAGGTATTTAATACGGTAGTAAAAGAGGCAGAAGGGTTAGTGTTGGCGCTTGACAGGGAGAAACTACTCTTACCTGAATTGACAATACCGCTAAATAGCAGTTATCCTGAGCATGCATATTTTACAGGAGAATACCCCTTGCACAGCACTGTTTCAAAGGCGGAAGGTATTTTTATACGTCTGACAAAACGCCATGCGGCTATTGCCGGAAAAGCGCTTCATCATATGAATGTAAATTATGCGTATTCTCATTGTTGGCCGGAAATGTTAAATGATTTACGAGCGTTAAAAAATGAGGCAAATAATCTACGGCAGGAAGCGGAAATTAATCGAAAAATGAAGATCAAGCTCAGGTAGTGAGTGTATCCGCAATAATGCAAAACCTGCGTTTCAAAATACGTTGTATCGTATTTTCTCACAAAACAAGTCATTGTAATGTCCAATTATTATACCTTGCGATATAACCCGATGTAGGGATGAGGCATTTGCTATAAATTGTCACAAATGCGTTCATACCCAAACTTATACATGCTTAGCCCCTACGTTAATGCTTGTTTATTTGATCCATCTCTGAGAGAAGGTCGCCATATCTAAATTCCCTGTCTCCTTCCATAAGAACATGTAAGGCATCCAGGGTATCATAAAGTTCTTCTCTGTCATTATCGTTATAATATTCTGAAAAAATCTTTTTATGCTTTCCCATCATAATTCCTCCAAACAATTGTAAAAAAATAATTAATACGGCCTTTCTTTTGAGCAATCAGCATGCCATGAATTATGTACTATGATAAAATTACGAAATCCGAAGCAGATTCTAATGACAAAATAATTTGAAATTATAATTAACATTTAATTTGTATAGAGGCGCACGGCTGTGCGCCTCTACACAAAATTCTTCTCTAAAGTGTTTGAATTAGAATAGTTATAAATTTATCATTAAATGCATTTTTTAAAGGTGGGGTGACGTTTACAACAAATAAAAAATTCTAAATTCAAATAATGTGAGATTTTGTACCAAATAAACTGAGACGCAGCATTTCTGCTTATGCAATTGCAGATTTCGACCAATCCGGGAGGATCATCTTTCGTATTTTTAGCGTAACGAGGCCTGCGTGTTTGTTCACTTGCGCTACGGTCTGACGGCTCGCTACAGGAAACTCGAACGTATTCATCGCTGTTTACACCCTCCCGTGAGGCTTTCTGCCTCTTTCACTGATGCCCGAACGGCCAATTGACGGGTTGGATTTGCACCAACTGATATATAAACACTCCTTGGCGTACCAGATTAACACAGATGAGAAAATTCGTAACACTTTAGTTCTTTGAAAAATTAATAGCGAAAAAAGGTAAAAAAAGCTGGCGTCTGTTTTTCCTTTGTGGTATAAAAGGCTTCAATAAAGGGAAACAGTTTATGAAGCCTATCATATTCCAATACCGTTCACGAAAACTGCATGCGGACGATATCGCCTTTATAAAGGCGCTCATCGAGCAGCATTTTCTCAGAGGTCGGACTTATATTTCCTGCGAACTATGCAAGCATTGGAACTGGGTGCAGCCCAATGGCAAACATAAAGAATACGCAGCACGAGACCTCCTTTTGAGATTAGAAGAACAGGGATTGATAACGCTTCCTCCACGTATACGGGCCAAAAACAATCTGAAACCCAAGGTCTTTGTCCAGACACCCCTTTTCGTCAGGAGACCACTAGAAGGTAAAATCACAGAGTATGAAAACCTGACAATCCATGTGGTAAAAGACCCTCAGGAAAGATATCTCTGGGAGTATCTCTTCCAACACTATCACTACCTCGGCAATCCCCGGCTTGTTGGCGAACACCTCAGACACATCGTACGTATAGGCAATCAGGTTGTTGCCTGCCTGGGGTGGGCAAGCGCCGCATGGAAAGTCAAAGACCGTGATCGTTTCATTGAATGGGATGAGACGACTAAACGTACACACTTACATTTGATTGCAAATAACGTACGATTTCTCATTCTACCATGGGTTAAGATCAAACACCTTGCATCCAAGGTATTGTCACTTGCCCTCAGACGTCTGTCAGATGACTGGAATACCGTTTACGGCCATCCCGTTTATTTAGCCGAAACCTTTGTTGATACCGCGCGGTTTAAGGGTACCTGCTATCAGGCGGCCAATTGGATTCGTGCTGGCAAAACCAAAGGGAGCGCAAAACGGGGCAATCGCTATCTGTATCATGGCCAACCTAAGGATCTCTACCTCTACCCTCTTCAAAAAAACTTTCGGAGGTTTCTTGACTGTGACCAGGGATGAAGCCATAGCTATTTTGGAGATGGACAGAGAGGATGCGATTCAAGCCATCCTGATACTGGCGGAGAAAGCAGAAAAATATGACCGGCTTTGCGATAAACCGGGTCCGACTACCCCTTCCGGTTCGATACCGCCCTATCTAAAGCCCACAAAGAAAAAGAGAAAACGGCCTTGTGGCAGGAAAAAGGGACATAAGGGAGTTTGCCGGAAACGACCTGAAACAGTAACTGCCTATCAAACGCATTCCATGGAGAGTTGCCCTGATTGCCACCAGCCATTACAAAAACCGGTAAGAACTTATAAGCGATACATCGAAGATATTCCACGCCTTGACCCTGTTGTGACGGAACATACAGTTCATGGTTACTGGTGTGCTTGTTGCAAAAAGATAGTTCAACCCAAGGTCACAGATGCGTTGCATGGCGCCCGACTAGGATTGCGCCTTGTTGTCTTTACCGCATGGCTTCACTACTTAATCGGTATCAGTGTAAACAACATCGTAAAGATGCTTTCCGTATTTTTCAACCTTCAAATAAGCGCCGGCGGTCTAACCCAGGCATGGAAATCCCTTGCAACACTCCTGGAGCCACAGTATAACGAGATTGGCCAAAAAGTCTCCGCAAGCGCTGTCTTATATGCAGATGAAACCGGATGGAGGTTGAATGGAAAAACCCATTGGCTATGGTGTTTTACAACACAAAAACTCTGCTACTATCTCATAACACCAAGTCGGGGGTCTCCTGTCATAAAAAAACTCTTGGGCATTCTATTTGGTGGTATCCTGATCTGTGACTTTCTGGGCGCTTACAACAAGATAAGCGCACTGGCAAAGCAGCGGTGTTTCTATCATCTGTTCACGGAACTCGTGAAAGTAGATGCCCACAACCATTCTGCCGCATGGAAAGCTTTCCGGAAAAAACTCTCCCGGTTGCTCAAGGATGCCATCCGGTTATCAGAGAAAAAGAACCAGATAAGCCTGGTATGCTTTCTTCGGCTAAAAAAAAGATTGTATCGCAGGCTTGAACAGTTTTTGGCAACGCCTTGTCAGGATAAAGACGTACAAAGATTGACCAAACGCCTGAAGCGCCATAAACAGGAACTCTTTACGTTCCTGGAACATGAAGGTGTGAGTCCCTATAATAATCATGCCGAGCAACAGATGCGAAAGCCAGTATTGACCCGAAAGGTATCACAACAGAATCGTTCTGTTCAGGGCGCCAATACCCAGGCTATCCTTATGACGTTGCTTCGCTCTGCAGAATTGCAAGGAGACAACCCCGTGGAAAACCTTCTGGCATACGCCAAAAAAGCTCTTTTAACAAAAACCACTTCCGGCTTAACTTATAATATCGCTTGTTAATTTTTCAAAGAACTAAAGTGTTACGAAAATTCTTATTGTGTAATCTGTAATTCCACCTTTAACTGGCATAGAGCACTGTGTCTATTGTAAAGAAATGCGGCGTATTCCGTTATATTTCTTGACTTTACACAATTACTCTCTTACAATTTCTGCATAAATTACCTTTCCAAAAAATCCTGCTTAAATAATGTCCAGACAATATATAGCAAATCTAAAGAGTGGCAATCAGGTAGAGGGCGTTTTCCTTGTTCTCAAAAAGGAGATTCGGGAGACTAAAGACAAAAAACCATATCTCAATCTGCAACTGGCAGACAAATCCGGATGTATTGACGCAAAAAAATGGGATGCAAGCACATCGCTTTATAATAGTTTCAATAGTGACGGATTTATAAGAATCAAAGGTACGGTAGAAACCTTTAATAATTCTCTGCAAATCAAACTTTTGGAAATTACCCCTGTTTCTGAATCAGAAGTGCAAATGGATGAGTTTGTACAAAGCACTGAAAAAAATGTCCCGGAAATGCTGGCTGAATTGAAAGAAATTATCAGGTCCGTTAAAGACCCCTATCTTTCAAAACTGCTCATCTCCTTTTTTACGGATAAGTCATTTGTTACGGCATTTTGTGCTGCACCGGCCGCAACACAAAATCACCACGCCTTTTTGGGCGGCTTGCTGGAACATGTCCTTTCAGTTACAAAACTGGCAGTCAATTTTTCCGGTTTTTATCCTGTGGTCAAAAAGGACCTGTTAATTACCGGTGCGATTCTTCATGATATTGGTAAGATTAGAGAATTATCTTACGAGAGAAGCTTTCAATATACCGATGAAGGCTTGCTTACGGGTCACCTCATATCAGGCGTCCTTATGGTGAATGAGAAGGCTTCAAAGATTGAAGGATTTCCGGGAGAACATCTTAACGTCCTTTTGCATCTCATATTGAGTCATCACGGCGAGTATGAATGGGGTTCCCCAGTAAAACCTGGCACACCTGAGGCAATAGCACTGCACTATCTTGATAATCTGGACGCAAAAATGCAAGGCGCTTTAAAAGCCATCAGTAATCATAAAGATGACAGCAGTGCCTGGACGGATTATGTGAGGATGTTTGAGCGGAGACTTTATAAAAAATGAAGGCTCATGGAACTTAGGGATTTGGAATTTGGAATTTGCCATTATACCGTAACACTCGGCAGTCGATAGTAGGCAGTGGGCAGTGGGCAGTAGGCAGTAGGCAGTAGGCAGTAGGCAAATTGCAGATTGAGGATTGAAAACTGAAGACTGAAGACTGAAGACTGTGCAAAGGGAGAAATCTTAGAATTTCTCCCTTTGGCGAAAATGACAATTACAGGCATATTAAATTCTTCTATGTCCATTACTCCTATATTAAAGACATCCCCTCTATAACCTTTTCAATATCCGTACATGTATTTCCCTTTTTCATTAAAATAATTTTATTGTTAATAAAGTACCTATGATAGAACCTGTATCAATTATACAATTTGTCCACAGCAAAAAATACACTCCAATGACTGCCGCCGAGCTGGCGGAACATTTTGAGATCAACGACCAGGAATACCGGGCTTTCTGCAAATTATTGCAGGATCTCGAATTCCAGGGTGAAATCGTCAAGATAAAACGAAAACAATACGCCAATCCCAAAACGGTAAATCTGTTGGTGGGAACGATGGATTGCAATTCAAGGGGGTTTGGCTTTGTAGTGCCGGCGAAAAAAGGCGAGGGGAAGGATATCTTTGTAAACGAAGAAAACATGCATTCTGCCATGCACGGAGATACCGTCGTTGTTCGCCTGCCGGATTTAGAACAAATACCAAAAAGAGGCAAACAAAAGGGGGGCGGTTCCGGACAGATTGTCAACGTGTTAAAACGCGCCAATCCTTTAGTTGTGGGTACCTTTAAAAAGTCCAAACGGTTACGATACGTCGTACCGGACAACGCACGCCTGTTCAGAGATGTTTATGTAACAGAAGGCGATGCAAAAGACGCTACACCGGATGATAAGGTAGTGGTTAAAATAGTGCAATGGCCGTCAAGACACCTGAATCCGGAAGGCGAGATAACGGAAATATTAGGAAAAGAAGGCGACCCGAAAGTAGACCTCCATTCCATAATATATCAATTCAAACTGCCGCGGGCATTTCATAAAAATGTATTGAATGAAGCGGAAAGCATCTCTCAGGAAATACCTCAGGAGGAAATCCAAACACGGCTTGATTTACGGAAAAAGCTCATTATCACAATAGACCCGGATGACGCCAAGGATTTTGATGATGCGCTGTCCCTTGAAAAGGACGATAGGGGTAATTGGCAATTGGGGGTGCATATCGCCGATGTTTCCTATTATGTAAAACAGGACTCTGCCATTGATAAAGAAGCACGACTCCGCGGTACGAGCGTATATTTGCCAGGGAAAGTCATTCCCATGCTGCCGGAGGCATTATCGAATAATCTTTGCAGTCTCATGGAAGGGGAAGACCGTCTGACCAAAAGCGTTCTCGTAACGATTGACCCTGAGGGACATATCCTCAAAAGCACTGTTAAACATTCAGTCATCAACGCTACAAAACGCTTAACCTATAAACAGGCAACGGCAATTATTAATAATGAATCGGCGGGGAATATACCGGAGATGGTAAAGAATGTTTTGGTAGAACTGGCGCAACTGGCACAAATACTTTTTAAGAACAAAATGAACCGGGGGGCAATAGAGCTTGACCTGCCTGAAGTATCCCTGAAACTGGACGAACAGGGAAATATTGAACATGTTGAAAAGGAAGAAAGGGATGTATCACACCGGCTTGTTGAGGAGTGTATGCTCCTGGCAAATGAAATGGTGGCGACATTTATGCATAAAAACAAATTGCCGCTGATAAGCAGGGTGCATCCGGAGCCTGACGAAGAAGATATGCTCGAATTCGCTGATTTTGTCCGCGGGCTTGAAAACACCAGAGTGGACCCTTTTAAAATACATCAATTACAAGCATTTTTGAAGGAAATAAGCGGAAAACCTGAGGCGCATATGATAAACCTTGTCTTGCTGAAATCGATGAAACAGGCAGTGTATTCGGCAACGGAGAGCGGGCATTTTGCCCTTGCCCTTGAACATTACGCTCATTTCACATCCCCTATCCGCCGCTATCCCGACCTCATTATCCACAGGGTTTTGGATCAGCATTTTTCAGGAGAATTGCGGTCACCTGTCGTGCAAAAAATATGGGAAAACTGTTTGCCAGAATGGGCAGGGCATTGCTCCGTTACGGAACGCAGGGCGGAAGAAGCAGAGCGGGAAATCACCAAACTGAAATTGCTGCGCTTTTTTGAAACCCGTGTGGGAGATAATTTTGAGGGCATTATCACCGGAGTGCAGGAATACGGCTTCTTTGTGCAATTAAGCGAATATCTCCTGGAAGGTCTTGTACATATCCGTACCCTGGAAGATGATATCTATCAGATAAGCAAAAAACATATGGCGCTTGTAGGCACCAGACGGAAAAAAATGTTTCGAATCGGAGACGTGGTAAAAGTAAAAATATACAAAATAGATCTTTTAAAACGAGAGGTGGATTTTATCCCCTATGAGAACAGAAATGAAAAGCCCCACCGCGGGAAAACACGAAATATCCCGGAAGATGACCCTGAGTAATAACCCTGCAGTACCTTATCAGTAATTTTTCTGCACACTTCCATTCGTCAGTGCGTGCTTTTTGGCAAAATATTTAATGTTGAAATCCGAAACGCGAAATACGATGCATAACCCAGTCAGGGAAATATAGTAAAAAGCATTTATTTTTAGAAGAACCTGTTTTTTTCTTGCATTTGAATTGTTTCTAGAGTATTAAATTCTGCATGAATCCATTTCTCAGTGAAAAAACCCGAATAGAATTTAAAAAAGCACATAAGAAAGAGCCTCATAGACGTCATGCCGACCGAATCAAAGCTATACTTCTTCTTGATTCAGGATGGAGTTATGAAGAAGTAGCAGAAGCGCTCTTGTTAGACGATCAAACAATCAGGAATTACGAAAAACTATACAAAGATAAAGGTTTTGACGGGCTTTTATCTGACAATTATATTGGCTGTGTGCCAAAACTCACCTGCGAACAAGAAGAACAATTAAAAGATCATATCAGGAAAAACAACTATAGCGCGGCAAAAGAAATTGTTGAATATGTAAAACAGACATTCAATAAAATCTATACACCCGAAGGAATGGTACATACCCTCGATAGATTAGGCTTTACTTACAAGAAAACTACAATAGTTCCAGGCAAAGCAAACCCTGAAAAACAAAAAGAATTTATCGAAAAATACAAACAACTCAAAGAAGAGAAAGCCCCCGGAGATAAGATACTTTTTATGGATGGAGTTCATCCACAGCACAATTCTACGTCTGCATATTGCTGGATAGAGAAAGGCAAAAAGAAGGAAATACCCTCTAATACCGGTAGGAAAAGAATAAATTTAAACGGTGCTATTGACATAGAAACCTTTGAAGTAACAATCCGGGAAGATGAAAGCATCAATGCTCAATCAACAATAAAGCTTTTCCATGAAATAGAGTCAAGGTATGCTCAAGCCGGTACTATTTACATAATCTCTGATAATGCTAAATATTACAGTTCTAAGTTGGTCAAAGAATACCTTGCAAATTCGAGAATAAAGATCAAATTTCTCCCTTCCTATTCACCCAATTTAAATCTCATTGAAAGATTATGGAAATTCTTTCGCAAAGAAATATTGTATAACAAGTATTATGATACTTATGAGAAGTTTAAAAACAAATGTTTAAGTTTTTTCAAAAATATTAACGAGTATACAGATGAATTGTCTACTCTTTTAACTGAAAATTTTCAAATTATTGGCGAGCAAATTTCGAAAACCTGATTTGTTTGACTATATAGGAACACTTCCCTTATTCTCCTACCAGATCAAACAAGAAATATGGGAAGTGTCCCCATATTCCCTGTTTGCAGTGTAAATTCCACGCTTAACCGTCGTGATCACATTAAGCCCCGCACTATTCCAGTCTGTCAGTATAAACTCACCCGGCAAAAGAGAAGCTGTTTTACTGGTCAGTGGCACAACAAAAATGTCACCAGAGATATGTGGCGTACTGATAACAACCGCAGGTCTGACCGTTGAGCTTGACAAATCTGCAAAGGGATAACGGACTAAAACTACATCATTCTTTGAGTAATTCTGCATACACATCATCCTCTGAGTTATTCCAAATCGCATCCAAAGAGATTTGGCTTGTTTTCAACCAGAACTGTAAATCCAGTATCGTCAGGCAACACAGTTACCAAAACCCTTGTCCCTTCAGGGATATTTGCCTTTCCCAGAAGCTCAATTTTTTCTTTTTTGACAACACCCCACAATGTATTTAACATCTTTAATCTCCTGGTACTTTATTGATAGTTACTGATACTAACGCACAGCATCAGCCGACAGCAGATTAGAAGCGCATAAGTTGGCCTGCATGATGATGGTGAACGAAGCCACAAAACTAGAAAACCGCAAAAGGGTAGCTGGTCGGCTGAATGCGCTGGTTAGCACTGAATTACCTGCGTTGTTTATTATACCCACGAGCCTTGCCTTGCCTTGCCTTTACTTTTCTTGCACTTACTTTCTGCTGCAATTAATGTTTGATTTACAAAATATGTTGAGCTAAGCCGACCCATCAAAATAAGGCCGTGGCTTGGCGGTTGTATTTCATTGATACCAATAATGTTTGGATTCTATTGGCTTTATCCCAGTGCCGCCGACAAGCCACACCCTGTAAATTACCCGTATGTTTCTTTATATGCAGTTTTCAACTGAACATATAATTCGTGCAGCTTGATGTAGCCTTCATCTTCTCTATCTGGATATTCTTTTTTATCATTAAGGGCCATAGAAAGTACATCTAGGATACAATCTAAATCCCAACTGTAAAAGGATATTGGTCTAGTACCTTTGTAATTTTCAATTCTTCTATCCAGACCAAATGCTTCACACATATCGACTGTATATTTCTGGAGTTCTTCTAATTGCCTGCCAGATATTTTGACCTTTATAGGTATATCGTTTTTTTCTGGTTTCATCTGTTTTCTTCTTTTAAGTGCTAACATTGATTAGATTGATCCGCATAATATGCGGAATACAGATTTATTGTACATATAACACGCCTTTGATATGGCAAGTACTATATTGATAAACACTTCAAACACCATCGCTTATGTCTCTTTGTTGGATCGGGTCGGACCAAGCTAACCTGTTGCGTTGACTATGTTTCACCCCCAACAATACATATTTTCATGCCTTAGAAGATCTTTTTTGGCACTTAAATGAGCATTGTAAGGAACAATCGGTTCTTTAAGTACAAACTTATCGTTACCCTCCTCTACCTTGCGTCCATGTGCTTTTAAACATAACTTAACCTTCGTATCTTCTACAAATCGCCTACTCCCTACTGCGATACTTGCTGTCCAACAGAACTCTCTCCTGAGGCCATTATCATTAATGGCAGCTTCTACCCATTGTTTATATTCATGCCTCAGTTGTTCCTTGTTGGATAACCCACATAATTCAATCAAGCCTTTTATGTCTATTAAGGCGTATCTATCCGGTGGGTTTTGTATCTCATCATATCCACTCATTGCCCATTCACACGGATGCTTTACAACACCAGCCCTGACCATATTCAAATCAATATACATCATATATCTTATCAAATGTATGTCAGTTTCTATTGCCGTTGCGTGATATCTGTCTTCCCAAAATGCACCCTTACGCTTTTTTCCTTGATTATACTCCTGTGCAGTTCTCCCCGCTACCAATTGGATACTCTTCGGAATAACCTCACGACCATTGTCAATAACCAATAGATGAATATGATTTGATGTGACAGTATAGTTTAATATCCTTAATCCAAATCTCTTTTTAGCTACAAACAGCCAGTACACCCAACGCTTACGATCTTTCAGAAATTTCAAAAGAAATTCTTTCTTATGGCATCTATGAGTAATATGCCAAACATAATTTGGGATATAATGTCTATTTGCACGTGCCATAACAAAAATTACTTAAACAACTCTTTTCTGTACTAAAAATAGGTATTTAAGGATAAAAATGTCACCCCTTTAAAGGTTATCTCTTTGTGCAGCGATAACTTATCATGGTCCGACCCCGTTGCCATCTCCAACACAGTTACCAAAACCCTTGTCCCTTCAGGGATATTTGCCTTTTCCAGAAGCTCAATTTTTTCTTTTTTGACAACACCCCACAATGTATTTAACATCTTTAATCTCCTGGTACTTTATTGATAGTTACTGATACTAACGATCAAACTCAGCCGCGCTGCTTTTTAGCGTCGGCTGGAGTGCCTTGTTAGGCATTAGTTGGTATTGCACTTTTAACCTCATTAAATATTTCCGTGACGGTAAGTAGCTCCACAGAGTAATCAAGTGGTTGTCTTTGTAGTTGTTCAGTAATTACTGTTTTATCAGCATCACTTGTTACTATGACCATAATACTCATTGTCTCGAACAATCGATCTACAAAAGGTAGTAGTTCTTGTGTAATAAGACCCTGCGCGACTCTACCAGGAAGTGAGCTGCGTCGGCCTGATACTACTGAATTAAGTTTTCTTAATCGCCATACGACAGATTCTGGCCTAAGAGAAGTAAATCTGCCAAAGTATACGTACTCGTTACCTGAGAATGTATTGAGCAGGTTAAATCCAAGTGAATCACCCAAGCGATACAAGTTTCTATCGCCTTCGCTATCTATCGCAGAAACTAGTAATCCTCTCTCCATTAAAAACAATTGGATTATTTGATCAGAATTGTCCCGTGGCACTGACTCCTGTGTCGTTTCAGAGATTGCCTGTTCTAATGCAATAATCGCTTTATCTCGAAAGTTTTGATTTGTGTATTTTACGGTATCTAGGCCAGCGACATTAAAGGGAAGATGCTGGCCCTCACGTTGAAAAGGGATTACATATTTATTAAATCCTAGCATTAGCCCATATTCCATATTTACGTTTGCATTTGGAGTCTCAACGCCATTTCTTAAGTCATGATTTAATAAAACTACACAGAATTGAGATGTAATAATTTTCGAGCAAATTTTTGCGCAAAATGCACTTTGACCAGGAGCAAGTGTACCACCTGCTTCTTCAGCAATGAGGCCGCGCTCTTCTAGTAGGCTTTTTAGGATATTCATTTCCAGTGTACTAGTATCAAAGCCATACGCTATGAAACAACTACGAGTTGAAGAAAACACGAAGTCACAGCGTGGTAATCCAACAACGCATATCTCATTTTTTCTAATTGATTTATCCATGTTTACTATATATACCTAACAAAAAGCTCAGCGGCGCGACTTTTTCTCGTCCGCTGAAGCGTCTTGTTCTGCTATTTTGCATAATGTTTCTTTGATTTTTTCAGCAGCTTCATTAATACTATTCGCCCTGATATATTTATGCTCTGACAAGAAGGAGGGAATATGAGTATCTTTAAGAACCACAGGAATGATTTTTTTCTTTAAAGCGACAGCAGCACCAAACTCCATCATCACCCACTCACTTGCCAGTGCTCGTGGAGATATGAACAAAAGTACAATTTCACTTTTTCTAAGATTCTCTTCAATTAAGTTAGCCCAGTTATCACCTGCAGAAATATTTTGATCTGACCAAATATCAAGGTTAATTTGACTCAAATTGTCAACTAAAGCTCTTATTTCGGAGGTATCTTCCCTTGAATAGGATATAAATACTTTTTTATTCATTGCACACCAGATTGAAACTCTTGTATTTTGTTTTTTAATTGCAAAAAGAATTTATCGATTTCGTTCAGTTCAATTATGTCTCGTTTTTTAATAAATACAGGGATTCCAGGGCGTTTTTGAAGTTCAGATGAAGTGATACCATGTAAAACAACTATTATTGGGATTCGATTGCTCCATGCAGCACCTATCTCTGCCCATACATAAGGTCGTTCTAAGGCCCAAGGGGTAAATAAAACTATCAAATAGTGCGATTTATCCAAAAATTCCAATATTTTATCTTCAAACTCGTCTCCAATATTCACATTTGCTTCATCTAAGAATGGAATTGCACCACATAGTTCGACCTCCTTAGCTATCTGTTTCGCTATCCAAGTATCGAGGCTACTGTGACTAATAAAAACAAACCTTGAATTATTTTGATTACTGGACATTTTGGGTTTTATTTATTGTTTCTCAAGTTCTGTCAAATCCTCTACCCCTGACATATCTGCAAGCATTTTCGTGTATATTAGTAAAATTTTTTGAAGCTCCTCTAGTTCTTTCCTAAACTCCGCGCATTTCGTAGGATTCTCAAAAGCTTTGTCTATCATCAGTTTGTGCCATTTTGCAGTGAATGGTCTAATTTTTTGGTTAAGAATCACAATCGCAATTTTAGTAAATTCAATACAGAGACGACCACGCCTTTTGATAACTTCTCTGGTAAGGTTGAATATGGAATGAATAGAATCAAGTGCTGTAGATTCATCGCCATGTTCTTTGGGGAGTGGTTGTGTGGTAATGCGTGTTAGAAGCTCAATATATAGCTCCCAAGCTGCATCTTTGTCCTCATCTTTAGGCTTCCACTCCATTTCCAGAAAAGGTGGATTTATTTTAAGGGTTGTCATACTCCAATTTTCAAGCCATTCTTTCCATTTCATTCTGACCACCTTTCTCCCGATTTGTTATTAATGAAAGAGGGAAATGAATTATCTGGATCAACCTTAAAACGGCGGTTAAACGCTCCTTCTATCCATTGTGAAACTATCGCTGGGTCATCAGACCAATCATGAAGTGTAGCATAACCGCATTTGGCGCAATAATGAAGGCGAGGAGGGGTTATGTAAGGTATATATTTATCCCGACCAAAATCAGGATGATCTGGCAAAAAAATTCCCAGTAATCCAGATCTTGAATTTAAAATTGTGTGCCTTAGACTCGCACCAATTTCCCAGTCAACATTCTTTCTTTTCCATGTTTCTTTACCAATGAGTACTACTGTAACCGTGCTGTCTCTGAGGTATTCATCCCGGATTTTTTGTCGAATGGTATCTGTTTTTAGGAATGCGCTAATTTCACCTATTTGGACAGATTTTGAAATAAAAACGCTATAATAATTACTAAATAAATTTTCGAATCGATCCCTATCCCATTGATCATTGGCATGGTGATAACTTATAAAAACCTTATGCTTAGGTGGGATGCGTAGACCAGATAATATGCCGTAATTTTGCATTTAGCGAACCTTTCCCTAACGGAGCCATTCTCCCAAGCCAGTGGCTGTGTTATCGTTATGGTCCCAAACCATCCATTCACTCTTATCTTTACCTTTAAATTTTGACCACACTATTCTTTTATATAATCCAAGATATTCCTGCTCATGCCAGCTTTCTGTCAACGAATCCTTTACGACTGGGAAAATGGCTATGCTACTTTGAAATTTTTTCCCATCTCCAAGACCCAATTCCCAAGGCACCCAGCGGCTGTCTTTCGTGTTTGTTGTTACTAATACGACCAATTTGCTACACTTACCAATTGTTTCACGCAGGACTTCGGCTGTATTAGGGTTTACCTTTCCTGATAACCTGGGATCACCATCATCTATATAGACTCTTCCACCATGGTTCTCGAGTATTTTTATTACAGCAGGCAAAGATTCATGATCAGCGGAAGAATGTGAAAGAAACACACTAGGATACTGACGGCTATAAGCTTCTTTAATAATTACGTTTCGATCAATTTTTTCATTAATCGAACGGATATCATCAAATGTAGTGTATGGAGACATTTTTATTTATCAGCAGAACGACTTAAATAACCCGCGCAGGCAACCACTTCGGGAAAAACCGCCGACGCTATTCTGCGTCGGGTTGATTTTTTTGTTCGGCGTTTTCATTTGCATATTTAATTGTTAATTCATCCTCAAGATTGAGCAAGGTCAGTGCCTGCTTAATCCTGTCAAACTTACCTATATTGTCTAAGTTGCTTTCAATAAAATACGTGTCGTTAATGGCAATTGGTTGTCTGGGGCTTCCTTCGACTGGATTTTTAGTTAAGCCGATGCGCAGCCCTATGTCTGATGTAAAGAATGTTTCAGGTTGTAATTCAAAGAGTTGTTTGAATACTTCAACGTAAAGCTGAGACACCGCCCTGATTTCAAGTTTTTGATCCAGAAATATGGCATACTCCAATTTCTTGAATTTTGGGTCCTCTGCCTCAAATATATTAACTTCATTATTGCCATTATCCTCAGCAAAAGCTATGGTTGGAAGCTCCCATATTTTCAAGAATCTCTCTGCAATTATGCCAAAACGTCTTTCAATTTCCGCCCTGTCCCACTTCTCTGCGACTGACAGATATTTGTTTAGCCACAGCCTGCTATCTTTGTAACCATCGTTTTCTTTATCTCTTTTTTCGAGGAATGGCTTATTGCCAAGTTTTCCATTGTTGCCGGAAAGGGTAAGGTTGCCGATTGTATTTAAATAATTTTCCTTAATGAAAGAATATTCATCATTACCTAATTCAATTTTCCATTTGGTATCAGGATTCTGCGGAAAGATATGTTCAATTGTAATATCTGGATTTCCATCAATTGCGACGTGTTCACGGTTGTCATAATTTTCAAGCCGCTCAAGTAAATATATTCTGTTCTTAGCCTTTATGTTGTAAACATCTTTTACTTTTAATGCATCTATGGTCTCTTCATTTTTAGGATATCTTTGAACTCCTGCCCGCTGTAATAAAGCTTTTTGAATTGAATATAAATAATTCTCTCGCTCAACCTTGTCGTAAAGATTCATAAATATTTTATTCAAAGCATTTGTTGGGAGACCAACAATAAAACGACGCCAAGTGAATGATTGGATTGTATCTAAAACCTTTAAGAATGTTGCTTTGTCAATTATGGAGTTGCTGTAATCATCATATACCTTCATCAAAAAGGGATAGGCAACATTAATTTCAAGGCGGTTAATATATTCGAGTTGCAATCTTATTTCTTTATCCGGTTCATTTTTCGGATTAATCAGCTTGTTATAGTGCTTTCCTAATGATTTAATTCCTGATAAGTTTGATTCCAATTCTTCAAGGGTAGATGTAGGATACTTTGATTTGAATTCAAAATATACTCTGCCTTTGTTCGGAATATTATTATTTTCGACTGTTAAATAATCGCGGATGAAATCAGAAACGCGGCTGACATTAAGAATTTCATCCTTGGCAAGTTTTTCAATTACTTCCCAATAATTCTGATAAATCTTATTCTGCTCTCTTCGTTTGAGACCCATCAAAATATAGTTGCGAATCAGGTCAGCTTGTGAAAGTTCCAGGCCAGTTGAATTAAGGCTCTCAAATATTCGCTGCGGCTCGTCTCTTTCTCGGTCAAGCGAAATTTCGACGAACATTAATTTTGATAAACCAGTCAATACTATCTGATAGTTATCTTCTGTAATTCTGCCTTTGAAATAATTGAAGTTATCAATGAGTTTTGAAAAATCAGAGTATTCTTCATTTGCATCGCCGCGCAAAAGGTATTTCAGTGCTTTATCGTTATTGTCTGTTGGCCGGAGTTTCAGCTTTTCTTCTTCAGGAGCAAACTTGTTTATTAAATACGTTTCACTGATTTCATTAACAAGCTTTTCTTCTTTGAGTTCCTGTGCAAGACGATGTAATACCAAATAAATCAGGGTCAAGGTTGTAACTCGTTGCTGACCATCAATGACGGTAAGTTCCTTGATTCTTGATGCCGTGTATACGTCATCGTGAACATAAACGATACTGCCGATAAAATGGGCGTTCATCTTCTTGTTTGTACCAACTTCGAGAATGTCATCGAGTAGCAGTTTGCATTGACTGATAGACCAGTCATAATTCCTTTGATAAACAGGGATTATGAATTGTGTCTTGTTTGATGATAAAAAGTCTTCTACCTTTGTTTCGCTTGCCTTCATATTCTTATCCTTATGATTATTGGATTTGATTTATGCCGTAATTTAATTGGCCGCACCGGATAGGTCACGGGCATTGCTGCCCGATTCCCTCCTAAGAACTGTACGTGATAGTTTCCCATCATACAGCTCAAGCATTTCAATAAGCTGCCCTTGTGGGACAACCCGACTGTTTTACCTCGATGCTATCATTGCCTGATATTGGCGATGTGATAGCGCACCAAGCAGACGTGATTCCTTACTGTTTCTCCTTCTCCAGAAATAATTACTGTATTCAGAAAGGTAAGGAGTTGCTTCTGCTTTAATCTTTATATGCCTTTTTATCCCTATAGAGCTTACCCGAATTATTTTTAAAATTCGAGTCTTCTCTTTTTACTTGTGTAAGATTGAAAAGACATGTTTTCCTGCGGCTGACCAGTACTTTTTTATTAGCCAGCCTTTGGTCTTGTTCTGATGCCTTCTTCTTACCATACGCCATAGTTGTTCAAAGATATAGGTGTCAACACGGCTGAATGCTTCCGATGAGACAACATGCCTGTGATAATTAGCCCAACCTCGTAGAACAGAGTTGAGCTTTTCAAACAAGGCTTCAATAGGAGCACTCACATGTTTACGTATAATGTCCCCTACTTTTCTGATGAGAGATTGAACTCCCTCTTTGGGGTTGGTAAATCGGGTCGGACCAAGCTAACCTGTTGCGTTGACTATGTTTCCCCCCCCAACAATACATGTTTTCATGCCTTAGAAGATCTTTTTTGGCACTTAAATGAGCCTTGTAAGGAACAATCGGTTCTTTAAGTACAAACTTATCGTTACCCTCCTCTACCTTGCGTCCATGTGCTTTTAAACCTAACTTAACCTTCGTATCTTCTACAAATCGCCTACTCCCTACTGCGATACTTGCTGTCCAACAGGACTCTCTCCTGAGGCCATTATCATTAATGGCAGCTTCTACCCATTGTTTATATTCATGCCTCAGTTGTTCCTTGTTGGATAACCCACATAATTCAATCAAGCCTTTTATGTCTATTAAGGCGTATCTATCCGGTGGGTTTTGTATCTCATCATATCCACTCATTGCCCATTCACACGGATGCTTTACAACACCAGCCCTGACCATATTCAAATCAATATACATCATACATCTTATCAAATGTATGTCAGTTTCTATTGCCGTTGCGTGATATCTGTCTTCCCAAAATGCACCCTTACGCTTTTTTCTTTGATTATACTCCTGTGCAGTTCTCCCCGCTACCAATTGGATACTCTTCGGAATAACCTCACGACCATTGTCAATAACCAATAGATGAATATGATTTGATGTGACAGTATAGTTTAATATCCTTAATCCAAATCTCTTTTTAGCTTCAAACAGCCAGTACATCCAACGCTTACGATCTTTCAGAAATTTCAAAAGAAATTCTTTTTTATGGCATCTATGAGTAATATGCCAAACATAATTTGGGATATAATGTCTATTTGCACGTGCCATAACAAAAATTACTTAAACAACTCTTTTCTGTACTAAAAATAGGTATTTAAGGATAAAAATGTCACCCCTTTAAAGGTTATCTCTTTGTGCAGCGATAGTTGCTGTGCTGTTGCTGAAAGGGCTTCACGAAGACGGTTCATGAGTTTCGGCTTGCGGTCCATTTCCGACTTGTCTGGTGGACATTTGATGGTCATGTTCGAACTTGTTGTTACGAAGAGAGCTTCCTGTATTGTCTTCTCCCCTTGGCGAAATCAAGATGATAGGAAATTGCTTTTGCTTTAAAAAGGAAGATACTACAAAAATAAAGAAGAATGCAAGCTTTTTTTTGGTTATTCTGAGGAGTGAACGGGAAGGAATCTCTCCATACACATCAACCTAACCTTTATTAAGGGGAAATATGGGAACACGTCCCTTATTCTCCTACCAGATCAAACAAAATATGGGAAGTGTGTCCCCCTATCCCCCATACGGAACGAAAGGATAAAATACGTATTATCAATTGCAGAAAGGCAACAGCACGCGAAAGAAGATTTTATGAAGAAGGTATCCACTAAAGGCTCGTTGAGGGAAGAAGATATGAGGTCGGAATACGATTTTCCCAGTATGAAAAGAGCGGTACGGGGAAAACACTACAAAGCGTATCGTTCGGGTCATAAAGTTGAGATACATCAGGCTGATGGCACTATCTCAGTACAGTATTTTAAGCTTGAAGATGGAGCAGTTCTGTTGGCGCCGGACGTAAAAAAATATTTTCCTGATTCGGAAGCGGTCAACAAAGCACTTAGATCATTGATCGAGATTATTCCATCTAAACGGCGAATAACTGCCAACATCAAATGACAATCAGCCGCGTAACAAGTCGCTCAAGCGGACGGCAAAAACCAGCCGGCGCTTAGTTCGGCGTTATGTGTCAAAACAATATAAATGCCCAATCACATTCTAGCCTTGACAATGATATCATTAATGATACTATCTTAAAATGGAGCAAGATAAAAGATATTTTAGAACAGATGCGCCAAAGCCCTAATAATGTAAGATTCAATGATCTTTGCGCAGTTTGTGATAATTATTTTGGAGACGCACTTCAAAGGGGAAGCAGTCATCGAGTATATAAAACACCATGGCTGGATAACCCGCGGATAAATATACAGAATAATAAAGGAAAGGCTAAAGCATATCAAGTGAAACAAGTGCTTATGGCCGTTGAAAGATTGGAGATTGGAGATAAATTATGGCACTGAAAAATGATCATTATACTTATCGTGTTACATGGTCGGCAGACGACAATGAATATGTAGGATTATGTGCAGAATTTCCAGGCTTAAGCTGGCTTGCAAAAACTCCTGAGGGAGCATTAAGAGGCATACGCAAAGTTATTGCTGATGTAATAGATGATATGAAAAGAAACGGTGAGGAAATACCAGAGCCAATTGCTAATAGAACTTATAGCGGTAAGTTTATGGTGCGAGTTCCACCAGAAGAACATAGAAAACTTGCGATACAAGCCGCAGAAGCAGGAGTCAGTATAAACCGCCTTGCCAGTGCAAAATTAAGCAAATAATACACATAACCAGTCACTTAAGCTAACCGCAAAAAGACACGCGGTAGCTTAGCTCAACGTTAGCCATAGAAGAGAGAATTGTAGAAAATATGGACAAAATGCCCATTGTCAATATTCTGCGTGTCGGACTATCCGGTCTATGCTTCTTACAGGAAATACAGGGACACTTCCCTTATTTTCCCACCATATCAAGCAAGAAATATGGGATATGTCCATAATTCTCCCAACGTTTCCGTTTTCAATGTACGATTTTAGATTTACAATTTACGATTTTTAAATCGTACTTCGTACATCGTAAATCATACATCAAATGCCATTACGGTTATGAACATTTCGGCGTGCCGGATTTGTCGCTCAATGCCCGGATTCGCATTTTTTTGAATATTCATATATTTCGTGAAAATTCTTCGTCAACTGCCACCATCCATTTTTAAAAGTAGCATGGTCTGCGCCTATCATGGCAGACGCAAACCGTATTGAATTTGCATAAAAGAACCATTCTTTTACCCACAACAATTCGATCAACTCATCAAATGGAAATATGGAAATATAGGGACACTTCCCTTATTTTCCCCAGATCAATCAATCAATAAGGGAAATGTCCCTATATTTCCTATATTTATCCATAGATTTTTCATCAAATTAATATCAAATTGCAAAATTTGTGCTTTATGAAAGGTCGTTTGGAGTTAGTCCTGTATGCTTTGAAATTCTCGCAAGCATACGAGGGCCAATTTCTTCTTTGTCATGAAAGGCAAAAACATAATCAGGCCATCCTTCCCTCTCCAGAACCCTATGAGATGTTTTGTCATGTCGCTTAATATTCCATCCGAGTCTCATTAACGCCCTCAGGACAAGGCGAGCTTTTTTAGAAGGCCATTGACTCATACAGGTGCCACAAAAAGTGCGTCAAGTTCGGGGATTTGATCGCCGTGTTCAACCCGATCAGCCATCACGCGAAGCGCCAAAACTTCCACTTTAGAAATAGCATCTTCCCGGTTACTTCCATAAACCACAACTCCGGGCAATTGCTTAATTTCAGCTATCCAGCGACCATCTTCCTCCCGTTCTAATTCAATATTCATTGATTACGCCTCCTGTTTAAAAGTCTAATAATACCCAAATATTTAATTCCGACTTCTTTCTCTGATACAAATGCGAGTTTCTGTCTTTCAAACCCCTTCTTTACACATATTTTATTTCAAAATGTTTTCAATTGCATTATATACCATTTGGGGTTCAATATAATTCATGCAAGACTTACTTTGCATACATCTTGGACTCAAACGATGTACGATTTTAGATTTACTATTTACGATTTACGATTTTTAAATCGTACTTCGTACATCGTAAATCGTACATCAAATGCCGTTACGGTTATGAACATTCAGCATGCCGGATTTGTCGCTCAATGTCCGGATTCGCATTTCTTTGAATATTCATATATTTCGTGAAAATTCTCCGTCAACTGCCACCATCCATTTTTAAAAGTAGCATGGTCTGCGCCTATCATGGCAGATGCAAACCGTATTGAATTTGCATAAAAGAACCATTCTTTTACCCACAACAATTCGATCAATTCATCAAACGGATTCGATGCGTCTGCAAAACCGTTATCCCACATGTTTTTCATAAGATTTGTCGTATTTAAAACCATAGTGTCGGTTTCTATTATTGTTGTATCGAGTTTTTCAAAGTGGCCCATAACCCAGTCGGTGCTATGGCAGCTATTGCATACTTTTTTCATTTCTTTTTTCCGCAGTAATTGTTCCTCTTCATCAATCAAATATTCCACAGCCGGTTCATTCATAAATGTCACAGGCAAAGGCAAACCATCTTTATTTTCTATTTCATATGTTTTCCCGTTTTTAGGTTGGGGGTGAGAATAAATAAGACCAAATATCCTGACCCATAAACGTGAGCCAAAATCATGCGTGCGGGATACAACTTCCTTCCCTTCGGGTGTGACAAGCAAACTATTGTGGCATGCTGCACAGGTAGGGGCTTGAAAATCTTTGCCAACCTTCCATGGAACGTTGTTCCAATTCCACGTATCCTGTTTTGTAAGAAATATGTTTCCATGTTTACTCTCACAGTACACTTCATACGCCGGTATATCCGGTTCGAGGTGGCATTGTGAACATGTATATGGTTTTCTTGCTATTTCAATGGAGAAACTATGTCTTGGGTGGCATGCCGTACAGGCGCCGCGACTCCCGTCGGGATTAATCCTTCCTACGCCCTGATTAGGCCAATTCTGCAGGTTGGGAACTTCAATGCTTCCAGTGTTTGTTTGTATTTCTTTCATGCCATCCACTGTTATTTCAGTGCCATGGCACGCATAGCATGTTTCCCGTCTTGAATTTTCCGATGGGATTAAACATCGTATTGATTTATCGCCTACTTCTTTTATACCCGGAATCGCATCAACAAATTTTTGGTAAACGGGGTTTTCCCGCAGATTATCCAACGCGTATGCTTTCTTGCTGCCGGAGAATTGTTCTACCTCTACTGCATGGCATGTCCTGCAATCGTTTGGAGATACAATTACATTGATCCAAAACCCGAAATGCTCAAAACTGTCCTTGTGTTGTGAAATATTCTGACTATGGCATTCATAACATCCAACGACAACCGGACGAATGTCTTCCGGTATTGTTTGGCTCGAAACCCTTCTCTCTAATGCCGTTTTTTTAAGGGCGATTTCTGGAGTTATTTTCGAGTGCCTGCTTGTTTTCCAGTCTTCCACAATGCCTGGTGTCACGTTTTTATGACATAATATACATATCTTTGTCTGTTCGCTCACCGCATACGGCAAATCATGTTGTGATTTGCCAATAGCATATATTTTTGAAGTAAGAAGAAAAACTGAAAATAAAAGCAATGCACAAATAGATATCTTTTTCATAGACGTCTCCCTTCTATTTATGGTTATCATTCTGTGCGTAATCGCACGCAGAGAGATGCAACGCACAGGCGGGTCGATATTAAAATGCTATATTAAATTGTCTGAAAATATAGTAAGAATTTAATTTTTTGAAAACGTAGGGGCGAAGCATTAGTATGTTTGGTTATAAACGCATGTGTGCCGGTTATAGCAAATGCTTCGCCCCTACATCGTGCGGCGAAACATCGTTATTATTTGAATTTTTCAAAAAAACTAAAGTGTTACAGAATAGATACTTTTAGCTATACCGTGCATTTGTAGGAGTGGCATCAGACGCATTCACCGCGAAGAGAATCTTCGCTAAAAGATGAAAATTGATAATTATTTTTACCCGATTCTTTTGCACGGTATAACGCTATGTCTGCGCTTTTTAATAATGTATTCACGTCTTTGCCATTATCAGGATACTGCGCAATTCCAATGCTAATGGTAATGCTTATTGTGTTGCCGTCGAGCACTACCGGCTGTCTTACCGCTTCAAGTATTTTGTCAGCTACGCTTATTATATTGCTTTCATGCTCTACCTGCGTCAGTAAAACCGTAAATTCATCACCACCCATCCTTGCAATCGTATCTGATTTTCGGACGGTCTGGTTTAATCTATACGCAATTTCCCTAAGCAATTGGTCGCCTGTCTGGTGACCAAAGGCATCATTAACCTCTTTAAATCCATCGAGATCAAGAAACATTACTGCAAGCCTTTGCCGGTACCGGTTCGCATTTGAAATGGCCACATACAGGCGATCATTAAATAGCCTTCTATTGGGAAAGTTCGTAATTTCATCAAAATACGCCATGTGTGTAATCACTTCTTGCGTCCACAGATGCTGGACAGCAATGGCATATAAGATTGCAATACGTTCCAACAACTGAATATCTTTTCCGGAATAGCCGTTTGCAGCATTACCCACAGTTATCTGCCCTACAATTATCTCGCCGAGCATGGCAGGCGCTGATAAAAAATGCTTTAATGATGCATTCTTATTTAATGACGCCTCCGACCTTGCATCATTTAACGGGTCGTTTGATAGAAGAGGTTTTTTGTTTTCAAGCACCCATCCCCATAGCCCCTGGAATTCATCAACCCCGATGTTTCCTTCCGGTATATTAAATATTTTGGAAACTTCGGGTGTTATTGCAGGAGAAACAAAGCTGTTTGTTTGCTTGTCAATATATCCGACATAGCCAACAGGACTGTTTGTCAGACATTTTGCATATTCCAAAACAAGCGCCGACAAACTTTCAATTGAGTTTTCCGGTTTTACCAATGCCTTTGATAAATCTACCAGCGCTGCATTAGCTTTTGCCTCCCATGCAGCGGCTTCTTCCGCCTGTTCAACTTTTAATTGCCGCGTCTCGTATTCACTCAATTTTTGACGCAATATCTTTATCTCTTCAATCAGTTGTTGCTTTGTCTTTATTTCGTCCATACTGCCCGCAGTATTTGTTTTATCTTTAATGTCCATACGATATGAAAACCTCCCCTCCTCCCAATAATCGATTAATTTGTGCCTTCATCAGTCTACCGTCGGCAATCTGCAATCAGCAATCGGCAATCGGCAGTCTACGGACTGAAAACCGTTACACGTTCTTATAGCACTTAATTTCAAAATAGTATAATAAAAAAACGGCATTTGTTCAGCATAAATCGGCAAAATCTAAACCTCCCGATAAGTTGTGGCAGTCTACAGTCTACAGCCTACAGCCTACAGTCGGCAGTCGGCAGTCGGCAAGTTGTAGATTGAGGACTGAGGATTATTTTCGTGCCTGGTTGGTTCTGGCTATGCCAGCTTAGGAGATAGTAAAAAAAGCCCCACTATAGCCAAAAGCATCAATTATTCAAAAAACGGTCACCTCTCACACAGAGCAGGGCATGTAGATCAGACAATCCCCGTCCCCAGTATGAATGCCAACACAAACAATAATATCCCGACAATACGTTTGATTGTGCGCATAGTAATTTTCTTTATGAGGCGCGAACCGATAAATGCGCCGGTAAATGCGGTCAAAATAGCCGCCGCAATTAGTCCATACCCAATCTGTCCACGAATGACATGAATGTTTTGCGAAAAGAATGTGACCCCATAAGCAGCAAGCCGCGTTACATCCACCACGACTGCAGAAACAACCATCGTCCCTATGAACGCCTCTTTTTTCAGTCCGATTCGTATCAGAAATGCAGTACGCAATGCCCCCTGATGTCCGGATAATCCGCCAAAGAATCCCGATAGCATCCCGCCAAGCGGAATATATTTTGGATGGAATGAGAGTGTTTCAAAAGAGGGCACCAATTCGAGGATTGCAAAGATTGCAATAAGAACGGCGATAATCAATTTTAAAAAAGTAATAGAAAAGACTTTTCCGGCAAGCACATACTCGGCGAGAGGCTGCATGCCGCTGAAATAGTTCAGTAATAACGCCCCGACGATAGCCATGCCTGATGCGGGAATAGCAAATGTAAGTACGACCCGAATGTCCGCCCTCTTCCCGACCAGCACGACTTTAAATATATTGTTTGCAAGATGGACGAAGGCCGTTGCGCCAATGGCCACCTCCAGTGGGAAAAAAAGCGCAAAGGCCGGCATAAGCAGTGTCCCCAAACCAAAACCGGAAAAGAGAGTTAAGGCGGATACTATCAGTGAAACCGTGCAAATTATCAGATAAACCATGTATTTTCCTCTTTTTTCGGCAAAATATTTAATGGTGAAATACGAAATTCTAAGCACGAAATACGAAACAAATTCAAAAATACAAAATCCCAATGAAAAAACGGGTTTTGAACATTTGAAAATTGAAATTTGGGGTAACTATTCATCGTAAACGATACACGGCTCGTTCCCAAACATATACTTCACTATGTTCAGTACAAGGTTTGGCAACGAGTTGCGCTCTGATCTCCGGTAGTTTAATAAATCACGCTGAATAGTTACCAATATTTCATCGATTGGTTTACTACATATAAAATGTTTTCCGCTTTTGTAAAAAGAAATGCAAGGCAAGCCACTTTATTCTTTTGCATTGAAAATAAAGATATATTTTGTTATCTATTTCAAAGACCTGAAAAAATATTTTATTCTTTAGGTGTTTTCATATTATAAGCTCTATGTGAGTTTGGGATGAAGCATGCCCTCTATTGGTTCTGTAGCGGGGTTTTGCGGTTATGAGTATCAACAGAGAAAACTATACGTTTATGTCGCATTTAAAATAGGCGCCTGTTATAATTATCAGGTGCGTGGCGAGTATTTTTATTTGATAATCTGTCACTACCTGCGCCGGATTACGATGATGTGTGTTTGGACAATTTCCCCATATTGTTATTTCCCTTATTGTCTTATAAGTAAATTTTGACAACGTAATTTCCACAGGGTCATTAATAAAGGTATGAAATGTCAGAATCTTTTAATGAACTTAACAAGGAATTGCAAGAGTTTATTTCCCGGCAGAAGATGTTTTTTGTTGCAACTGCTCCTGAAAATGGCAATATTGCTATTTCTCCAAAATGCATGGATACATTCAGGTGTTTAGACCGCAAGACGATTATTTACCTGGACTTGAAAGGCAGTGGGAATAATACCGCTATGAACATACAAGAAAATGGCAGAATGGCGATGATGTTCTGCAGCTTTGACAAAGATCCCATGATACTTCGTTTATATGGGAAAGGCGAAGTGGTCCGGCAAGACGACGTGAAGTGGAGCGAATACTACCGGCATTTTCAGCATATTCACGGGAAACGCCAGATTATCCTGCTTAAAATCAATTCAGCACAGACTTCCTGCGGAACCTCTGTTCCTGTTTATGAGTTTAAAAGGGAACGGTCAAAGCTGAATGCGTGGGGAAAACTTAACATTATGGAGATTGGCAAACAAATAGTAAGTAAATTCCTGAAGACAGGTATAGTCTAAAATTTGTACTGCTATTTTTTATGAATAGTTTATGTGGTGTGTGGAACAACTCCATAAATCCCCCTTGTGGAGTTGCTGAAGGCCTTCTTCAACACCGCTCTTAACCGGGGAAAAAGAATTATTGGCCTAACATGTGTGAACGAGAGCCAGAAATAAAATTCGGCTTTTATGCAATTTTTCAGTGAAATAGTACAGATAATTAATCATTTTAAACTACGAAAGGAGTACCGCATGGTAAGAGCACGGGCGCGTCATATTCTGGTTTCAACTCAACAGGAATGCGAAGATATTAAATCAAAAATTCAAAATGGAGAAGAATTTGCAACAATGGCCCAGCAGTATTCGCAATGTCCATCAGGCAAACAGGGAGGAGATCTTGGAGAATTCGGACCAGGGCAAATGGTTAAGGAATTTGACCAGGTAGTATTCAGGGATGAAGTAGGAAAAGTTCACGGACCAATCTGTACGCAATTTGGCTACCACCTTATAGAAATTACCAGTCGAGCTTAATTCGTTAAAACGTAAGAAAGAGGATGCACAATGCAAAGCGAACACCATGCCCTCGCAAATGAATTTCCTGAATTTAGGGACAAAATCCATGACCTTAAAATGTCTGACGAACACTTTCAAAAACTTTTTGATGAGTACCACAAACTCGATCGGAAGGTGTACCGTGTTGAATACGATATCGAACCACGGTCGGACACTGCGCTTGAAGAACTAAAAAAACGCAGGCTTGCTTTAAAAGATGAGCTTTACAATATTCTAAAACATAGTGTTTCTTAATCATGAGTACAGCAAAATCATCGAAAATAAAAGGATCCTCTCCCTATCCACATCTTTAAGGCGCTTCCTTAAATGGTCCACCATCTGTAAACATTTACATTGTGATATAGGGGAGCACAAAGAGACGTATGCAATGTATCCAGAGAGATGTTATTTTCCCGGGAAACAGATACTGATAACACCAAAAAGAGAGAAATGTATGCGTGTACGATGCAAGGATTATACCAGAAGAGATTTTCTCAAGGGAACGGCAGGAACATTTGCCATGAGCACTTTTCCTACCATTTTTACCAGTTACGGAGGACTTCAGCAAAAAAAACACTCCGTATACATTAAAAAATATACCTCTTACGACAAAAACGACTTTCAACAGCTTAAAAACTGTATTGGGGAAATGGTTGCAAGCCTGTATCAGATTAATCCCTTTTTTTCGTATGGGGATAAAATATCCCTTAAAATAAATCTTGTTGCAACCAAAGATTGTCTCGACCTGCCTGCTGGCGATACGTACGTTACAAATCCGCTGGTGGTGAAGGCGCTTGGAGAGGTATTGCTTGATCTTGGCGCTGGTTCATTATTTATCGTTGAAGGCTCCACACATCCATCAAATACAATGGAGGCATTCACGGCGCTTGGATATGACGTAATTGCCTCTCAACTCGAAGCAACATTGATTGATCTGAATAAGGCAGACCCTTATCCTGATTTCACTCATGTAGACATTGAAAGAGGGCTTATTTACAACTCTATCGCGGTGAACAATCATATTGCCGAAACAGATTGCCTTATCACCGTATCAAAATTAAAAGTCCACAGCTCGGCAGGAGTTACCCTGTCTTTGAAAAACATGATTGGTCTGTTGCCCATTCAAAAATATGGAACAAATGGAAATGGCGCACGCATGCAGTACGTACACTCTCCCGACCAAAGAACTCAAATCCCTTATAATATAGTGGATATTGCAAGGGCTTTTCCGATTGATTTTGCGTTTATAGACGGCATATCTGCCATCGATAAGGGCGAGGGTCCGTGGGTAAAAAACATCTCTTACGCAACTCCAGGGGTATTGGTAGCAGGCGATAATGCAGTTGCAGTGGATAGTATAGGAACCGCAATAATGGGGTTTTCACCGGAAACGGCTTACCCCTATCCTCCATTTGTGAATTGCTACAACCACATACAACTCGCAAGCAGTTACGGCCTTGGCTCTAATAATTTAAATGACATTGCCGTTTTGGGAGAAAAGGTAAAAGATGTAATGTATCCTTATACCCCTCCGGAGCAACAGGAAACTACTACAAAATCCTATCATTAAGCCGGAACCAAACAAGCAAGAAATAAAAAATCCGAAGTTCGAAGTACGAAATTCGAAACAAATTCCAAATTCCAAAATTCCAATTAAAAAACCGGGTTTTGAACATTTCCCCAGCTCGTTCCCGAACTCCTGGTTCACAAATGTATTTGAATACCATCACCGTTTAACCCTGACAGGGTTCCAAACCCTGTCAGGGTTGTTTCCTTTATATACTGGTGAAGCATATATACAATCGCGGCTATATCTCTGAAACAAAAATATAACCGTAGTGTTTGTTTACATTTTCTCTACCTTAACGGCACACACCTTATACTCCGGTGTAAGCGCAAGCATATCTTCTCCAGGCCCCGTTAACACATTCGTCGGTGTTTCAGGATAATGGAAGGATAGAAAGACGCTTCCCAAACGGGATTTTTCCGTTACCTCCGTCTTCACTTCCAGCGAACCACGCCTCGAAGATACTCTGACCTTCTCGCCTGATTTTATATCCAGTTTCGCCGCATCCGCCGGATGTATCTCCATAAACTCCTCAGAGTTTATGGCGCATATCTCCGGATTCCTCAACGACATCGATCCATTATTATACTGATACAGCCGCCGGCCGGTTGTCAGCAACAACGGATACTCTTCGTCCGGCAATTCTTCTGAAGGGGTATACATCAGGTCGTTAAACATACCCCTACCCCTTTTAAAGGTGTCTTTATGCAGTATCGGCGTTCCGGGATGATTCATGTCCCACACAGGCCACACTAACCCGTCTCCCTCCAGACGCTTGTAATTAATACCCGCCATATCAGGCGTCAGCTTCGCTATCTCATCCATAATCTCACTCGGATGATTATAACTCATAGGGTATCCCATTGCCGTGGCGATTGAACAAATAATATCCCAGTCCGATTTCGTTCCCTCCGGCAACGGTATAGCCTTATGTAGCCTCCGTACTCTTCTCTCCGCATTGGTAAACGTACCATCCTTCTCAAAGTAACAACTCGTTGGCAATACCACATGCGCAAGTTTCGCCGTCTCTGTCATGAATAGCTCCTGCACCGCCAGAAATTCAAGCTTGCTTATTGATGCCCTTACCTTGTTTATATCCGCCTGTGATATCGCCGGGTCATAGCCTATTATATACATCGCCTTCAAATCCCCGGATTCTATCGCACGGTACATCTGCGGCTCTTTCAAACCGGGCTTCTCCGGAAGCTTCTTTACCTTCCATGCTTCAGCATGCTTACGGTTGGCTTCCGGATCGTCCACCCTCTGGTAACATGCATATACGTCCGGCAATGCACCCATATCACACGACCCCTGTACGTTGTTCTGCCCACGCAGAGGGTTTATACCCGTATTCGGACGCCCAACATTCCCGGTTATTAGCGCCAGATTCGCCAAAGACATTACCCCGTGTGAACCCGCCTTGTGCTCCGTCATCCCTAACCCGTAAATGATCATACCCTTGTTCGTACCCGCATACATCCTTGCGGCTTTTATTATGTCTTCCTTCGGTACCCCGGTAATCGCCTCCGTCTCTTCAGGGGTATATTTGCTTACTACCTGCTTCAGCATTTCAAAGTTCTCGGTACGCCTTTCTATGAAGTCGTCATTCTGCAATCCCTCTTTTATGATTACATGAAGGAGTCCGTTTATGAGCGCCACATTTGTCCCTGCCCTTAACTGAAGGTGTATATCCGCATATTTGACCAGTTCTATTTTTCTGGGATCTATTACGATGAGTTTCGCTCCGTTCTGCCTCACCGCCTTTTTTATTTTTAACGCGGCTACCGGGTGGGCTTCCGTCGTGTTGGAACCGCTCACGATGAGCACTTCAGCGCCTTCAATATCGGCCAGTGAGTTTGTTGCCGCTCCGCTCCCAAGCGCAGCCCTCAGCCCCGTTACCGAAGGCGCATGACATACACGTGCACAATTGTCCATATTATTGGTGCCCATTACCACACGTGTAAATTTCTGGGCAAGAAAGTTTTCCTCGTTTGTACCCCTCGATGAACTCAGACACCCGAACGAATCCGGGCCGTACTTTTTCTTTATCTCCGAAAATCTCTTCGCCACAAGGCCGATTGCCTCTTCCCAGCTTGCTTCCCGAAACGGTTCGTTTATGTTATCACGCACAAGCGGCGTTTTTAAACGATCCTTGCTTGAATAAAATTCAAATCCATACCGCCCCTTAACACAGAGGCTCCCATAATTGGGCGCAGAGTTTATATCCGCCGTTACTTGTAATATTTCATTGTTTTTTATATGGAGCACCAGACTGCAACCCACCCCGCAGTAAGAACATACCGTCCTCACTTTTCTGGTCTCCCATGAACGCGCCTTCTTCATTACCGGCTTGTCCATTAACGCCCCCACCGGACAGACGGATACACAATGACCGCAGAACACACAACCCCCGTCCTGCATCGATTTCTCAAAGGCGGTTGATACCCTTGTCTTTATCCCACGATCCGAAAACGTCCACACATGCTGCCCCTGCACTTCATCGCATATCCTGACACATTTGCCGCACATTATGCACTTGTTCATGTCACGGTAAATGGCAGGATTAGACTCGTCAGGCGCAGGCACGGGATTCTGCTTCACAAACCGCGATGTCTTTACGTCATACTCATACATCAGGTTCTGCAGGCTACACTCCCCCGCCTTGTCGCAGGTAAGGCAATCATTGGGATGATTCGACCAGAGCAATTCCAGATTCAGCCGCCGGGAACGCAGCACCGCTTCGCTCCGGGTTGACACCTTCATGCCCTCCGATACAGGCGTCGCACACGAAGCCGCCAAATTGTCCTTCCCTTCCACTTCCACCACACATATCCTGCACGCCCCCGATGGCTTCAACCGCGGATCATGGCATAGTGTCGGTATCCGTATCCCAACCCGACGTGCTGCTTCCAGTATCGTCTGCGAAGGGTCTGCCTCCACACGCTTCCCGTCTATTATTACTGTCGTCATGTCTCCTCCTGCATTTTATAACTATCTCACATATAATTTGTAAAAAAATAGGTTTAGCATTAATGTACAAAAAGTCTAAATCGCCTGCAAAATTACGCGTTAAAATTTATTATGCCACACATTTAAAAAAGCATAAAGGTTTAATTATACAAAAATGAACCTTTTTATTTCAATTTTAAAAACATTAAACAAATTAAAAAAGGTTTGTTTTAGATAAGAGAGGTATTTATAATTCATCTTGAAATCCCTTAATATTAAATTATTTCCAAATAGTCATCATGTTGCATTGGCAGCACCCGGAAACGATGAAAATGGTTTTATAACCATCTCGTGTTGTAGTATCTGTACTTAAACTATTTTTCGTAGTCTTACTTTCGAGTCGGAAATGTCCGGCATTTCTGTTTCTGTACCGGTTCAAATGTATAGGGTCATCCAAAAAGGTATCAGCTTGTCATTGTGAGGGTCTTTTCCGAAGCAATCAGTATACTAAGAGATATTTCGTGACGTAAGAAACGCCATATCGCGGGAGAAGCAAATTAAGGGTGGCTCAAGGGCTAAAAAAAATAGAATTAATTAATGGAATGATGCAGGATGGAAGGATCTCTATGACGGTTTATGAGATTGCTTCGGAAAAAGCCCTCGCAATGACAGATGATGCCCTTGCAATGACAAACGGATGTGTTAGCAATGACAAACGGATGCCCTTGTTATGACAAAATAAGTCACTAGTCATCATGTTTCATTTGCAACACCCGGAAACGATGAAAATAGGCTTATAACCATATCGTGTTGTAGTATCTGTACTTAAACTATTTTTTGTAGTCTTATTTTCGAGCCGGTATCCTGAAAATAAATATGGAGACATGCCATTAAACACATTCATGACTTAGATTATTACAATTCATCTGAAGGGAATACGCACAAGCATACCTATAGACTTCACGAGCGAAAAAAGCTTATCATGGCAAGCGCTATCACGGGAGTCATATTTATTGTTGAAGTAATTGGCGGGATTATCACAAACAGCCTTGCCTTACTTAGTGATGCAGGCCATATGCTCACCCACCTCTTTGCTTTATTGATTAGCCTGTTTGCCATAATGTTTGCATCAAAACCGCCTACGCAAAGAAAGACCTACGGTTTTTACCGGTTAGAAATACTGGCAGCATTGCTTAACGGCATCATACTCCTCCTCATCACCGTTTGGATATTTTACGAAGCATACCATCGGTTTGTAACCCCGGAAGCGATATCTAGCGGCATGATGTTTTTCCTGGCTATTATAGGCCTGCTTGCAAATATAAGCTGTGTTTATATTCTTAAGTCAGGCGAACATGGGCACAGTCTGAATGTCAAATCGGCTTTTTTGCATATGCTTGGAGATACCATTTCCTCCGTTGGCGTAATAATCGGCGCAGTTATTATTTATTATACAAACTGGTATATTATCGATCCCATCATTAGTATAATGCTATGCATCCTCATCCTGATATGGTCATACAAATTAATAATGGAATCAGTTGATATTTTGCTTGAAGCAACGCCAAAGGATATTAATGTCGGGGAGGTAATTTCACAATTAGAGCAAATCACGGGCGTTGACGGAGCGCATGATATTCATATTTGGACAATTACTTCCGGCATGTATGCAATGAGCGTGCATATAGACACGAAGGATATGCCGATCAGCAAAACTGCCGCAATTTCAAGGGAAATTAACCGTGTTTTAGTTGAGAAATTCAGGATAGGACATACTGTGATACAGTATGGATGCGAATGCAACAATAACAATGGTGAAAGTAGTAAACATCTATACAACAAAGAACATGCGCATGAACAAGACCATACCCACGCACATGATAACAAATAAATATTTACGCATTTTGTAACGATTTAGTTGCAGACCAGCGTGTCTAAGGTAGTACGTTATCAGTAATTTCTGTGCATTTGACCGTAGACTGTAGACTGTAGACTGTAGACTGTAGACTGTAGACTGTAGACTGTTTTTTGCGCTTGTTTGGTTCTGTCTATGCCAGCTTAGGTACTTTTTAAAACAACCCGTGCCGGGCTTCCATCGCCGTCCTTTATTTTTAATGGCAATGCAATTAATTCATACCTTCCACGCTCAACATTTGATAAATCCAGGCCTTCGAGAATAATGACGTCGTTTCGCAAAAGAGTGTGATGTGTTTCTGCCAGTTGGCTTTCAAATTTTTCTACTGAAAGATAATCGACTCCAACAAGTCTTATTCCCTTGTCTACTAAGTACTGCGCCGCATCTTTTGTTAAGTAAACAAAATCTTTTTTAAAGGTGGAAAATTTCCAGTATGATGAGTTGACTGTTTTAAAAAGAACCCTTTTTACATTGTCAAATCGCAATTGCTTTATATCACTTACGTCGATATTTTCTTTGTTTTTAAACTCAAATACCGTTGCTTCGCCTATCAGATTTTCAAGGGCAAGCTGGTCAATTGTCCTGCCGTTTTCCAGAAAATGGCTGGGAGCGTCAATATGAGTGCCGCAATGCGAACCTATTTTTAATTCAGAAAGATTACAAAAATCTCCCCGGGAAATCAGGCTTGTTCCAGTAATCGATACCGCAGGGTCGGATGGCCAGGTAATCATGGCATTTGATATGGGTACGGTTACATCATAAAAAGTCATTTTTCTCCCCTTATATAATCCCCGCAAGTATGGGAGAAGCATTTGCTATGAATTGCCCCCGAACTGGCAAATGCTTTTCTCCTATTCTTTTATTAAACACTATAAACAATACCGCCATTTTCAAATATGAAGAAATTATGCGAAACAAATCAAGGGGATATTTTTATAGCGGGTTGGAAGGGTACTAAAGAAACACACGATGTGAAGCCAATAGCCAAAGACACCATTATTTGCTGGCAAGATAGCCTCAACAATTAATGCGAAGCAAGAGTTGCGGCAAATCTTAGCATTTCATTGGTATGAATGTCTGATGTAAGGAAATAGGTAGTGTCATTTTCAATCCAAATAACTGTATTAAATCCACGCCGGTTAGTGATGTAAAAGTCTCTGGGACCAAAACTAATACGTTCCAGTTTTGCTATTGGGAAATGCATGTTGCGGATAATTTGAAGTGATAGTTTATTCCCCTCGTGGTTAAATACAATACACGGACTGCTTGTGCCATAATGATTTACAGGCATGTCATTTACAATGCGTACCTGCTCTATATTCAACGGATTTAATGACTTGCGTATCTGGGTATTAATGTTTTGGCTTAAATATCTGCTGGCGTTCCCAACAACAGATGTTCTTTCATTAAAGACTAAATTCTCATTCAGCACTTTAACATGATTGGTAACTGCGTCATCGACAATAGAAACCGAGCCTGCCTGTCGATTGTTCGCCAGATAAAATATTCCGCCTGCAATCATTAATAATAGAGAAGCCGCTATCGCAAGAGTATGGGGTGAAAATAGTATTTTTAATCGTTTTCGTTCGTGGGAGGGGGCTGTGCGAGAAACCGATTCATGGTCAATGGAGTCAAGATTTGCTATGATTCTGCTGCGTAAATGGCGCGGGGCGGTTACGTTTTTACAATGAGCTTTTATTAATAAACGGGTTTGTTTTTCAAATTCATATCGTTGATTACAAAGAATGCATTGTTCTAAATGCTTTTGCAGTTTGGGATAAAGACCGGTCTCCAACTCACCGTCCATAAATTCATAGAGATATTTATTAACATCGATACAAGACATCATTTCTCCCTCTTAACAAAGCCTCTTTCTTTCGCATAGTTCCACAAATTTTTTCTCAGCAAACTTCTTGCGCGATTAATCCTTGATTTTACTGTTCCGATGGGAACATTTATAATTTCTGCGATATCTTTATACGTTAATTCTTCAATATCAGAATATATTATTGCCTCGCGATATTCGATGGGCAAACTATCTATTGCGTTCTTTATATCATCTCCCAGTATATCATCAAGGCTCTCTACCTTGCTTTTCAATGTATCAATTGATTCCTTTGTGTCTGGTTCATTATTGTTTGATACATAAGAGCTTACTAATTCAATATCTTCGTAAAACACTTCACCTGGGGAACTGATAGTCTTTCTGTATTTATTTATAAATGTATTCCTTAGGATTTTAAAAAGCCATGCTTTAACATTTGTCCCCTTTTGGAATGTGTTAAAAAACCGATATGCCTTCAAGTATGTTTCCTGAACAAGATCTTCCGCATCTTCTTTGTTCATTGACATACGCACTGCCATATTATAAAGGGAATCTACGTGCGGCATTGTGAGTTCTTCGAATTCTTTTCTTGTGTCGTTTCCCTTCATTTTTTCTCAATGCATCCTTACAAACAGTTAAGTACTGGATAATGTTCCCGACGAAGTGAGTATTCTGCAATTTTTAATTCAAATTTTAAGAAAATATGCGACCGGTAAAAAAGGTGGTTCTTTGATAATGCCAAGTGGGAAGGTTTATTTGTAACTTCTCAATAAGCAGAGGGAAACAACCCTCTTTATTAATGAAAATACTGTAACAGTCGGCAATCTACAGTCGGCAAATTGCAGATTGTAGATTGCCGACTGTGGACTGTGGACTGTGGAAGGTAGAAATTATTATAAAAACCTCAACTTATTGAGAAGTCACGTCTATTTTTGTTGTTTCAGTTGTATTGATAGGCATAAAGGCTCCACCGCAATGCCGTGTGAGTTTTTTTTAAATGACCCGTATTTTACGGTGGTATTCCCAATGATAGCTTTGTATTTTTCTCACTGGAGACTATATACGCCACTAACAAAGACGGGATCCCAAATTATTGTTATAGGTCTTAAAAATTATACCTCTATCCACGTACATGGCAGAGCCCTTAAAAGTAAATTCATGTTAGCAATAAATATATTTTCTGGCAAGCGAAAAAAAGTTTTACAAATAATAGTTTTTTTAAAATGGAATACTTTTGTCTGAAAACAATCAGGGGGTTTTTGTTTTCGGATGTTCATTTGATTCTCTTGACAGAAATGTTGCTTAAGTTTAATATTGCATGCATGAAATTCGGAGCCAGTTATTTTGCTAACAGAATAGTACGTCATGTAAAAACAGACATGGAAAAGATGGCAGACGATGGGTGTACCTTCGTTGTTCACACCATGAGCGAACACGACGTCACGTACCATTCCGGAAACATGTCAGATATCGTCAAAGCAAGCCATGACGCCGGACTTGAGGTATTCCTCGATCCATGGGGCATAGGCCGTGTTTTTGGCGGAGAGTCTTTTTCCGCTTTTGTAAAGGTATACCCGCATTGCAGACAAAAGCTGAACTTCGCGGAAGGCGATATGATGATATACAAGGCCTGCTTGAACGTAAAAACTTTCAGGGATTACATGACAAATTGGATTGAATTGGCGGCAAAAACAGGCACAGACGGGGTTTTTTGGGATGAACCACACCTTTTCTTCGGGGAATTTACCCACCTTTTCGGGGGCAGAAAAAAGGACGTATGGGGCTGTGTATGCAACACGTGCCGCGACCTGTTCAAACAGAAATACGGCTATGAAATGCCACTGGAATTTACTGGTGAGGTAAAGGCATTTCGCCAATCCACTATTGTTGATTTTCTGGAATACCTGGCAAACACTGCTTCTCAAAAGGGACTCAGGAATTCCGTGTGTCTGTTCCCGACGACAGACCCACGATACGGCATATATGAATGGGAAAAGGTTGCGATGATTAAAAGTATGGATATATTCGGCAGCGATCCTTACTGGTATGCCTATAAAAAAGAGGTTACGGAATTTGTAAGAGAGATTTCATCAGCGGTTCTCTCTCTATCATTAAAACATAAAAAAGAACCACAAATATGGATACAGGGATATAGAGTTCCTGCCAACAGGGAAGAAGAAATAATGACGGCGGTTGACGTTGCATACAATACCGGGATTCATAATATCGCCACATGGAGTTTTGAAGGCACAGATTGCATGACTTACGTGCGGTCTGACCGTCCTGAGATCGTTTGGCAAAATGTACGCAACGCCTATTTAAAATACAGAAAGAAACACCCCTAAACTGGCATAGACAGAACTAAACAAGCACGAAACACGAAAGGGAAACCACAGATTGCACAGACTTCGTCGTAAGCTCAGTCGAACGATTACACCGATTAAAAAAAAAATAGTAGGAGCACGGAGTACCACGTCCCTGCAAAAGGACGAATAACTAATAACCAATGACCAATGACCAATGACCAAAAATTATGCATAACCGGATAGAAACAATCGCCCAACAATCGTTACAGAACAATGAGATCAGCCATGAAGACGCCATTTATCTATCGCAGGCAGGAAACGACGAAGTGTATGATCTTTTTTATTGGGCAAACAGAATTCGCCTGAAATATTTCGGGCAAACAGTAAAGGCATGCTCTATTGTAAGTGCCAAACAGGGAACGTGTACAGAAGACTGTGCCTTTTGTTCCCAGTCTTCATATTATCCCACGGCAATTGAAAAATATAATCTCATTGAAGAAAATAAGATAGTCGATGCCGCATTGTACGCGGAAAATACCGGTGCCCACTCGCTTGGCATCGTTACCAGCGGATATAGTATTGACAATGAAAATGAATTGGACCGTGTGTGCCGCGCAATAAGTACCATCTCCCGCGATGCACACATACATCCACACGGCTCGTTCGGCGTATTAACAAGAGAAATGGCGGATGCTCTGGCAAAGAGCGGTTTAAAGAGAATAAATCACAATTTGGAAACCTCCGAACGATTTTTCCGCAACATTTGCACTACCCATACCTACGCTGACCGTTTAAACACAATATACGCATCAAAACAAGCCGGACTCGAAATTTGCTGTGGTGCAATATTTGGCATTGGCGAAGAAACGGAGGATCGTATTCATCTTGCATTTACTTTGAAAAAATTAGACGTCGATTCCGTGCCACTCAATTTTCTACATCCCATCCCAGGCACCCCTATGGGAAACCGCTCAGTTCTGACTCCTATGGAAATATTAAAAATTATCTCTCTCTTCCGGTTTATTTTGCCTGATAAAGAAATCAAAATCGCCGGCGGCAGGGAAAAGAATCTGAGAAGCCTGCAATCATGGATGTTTTACGCCGGGGCAAACAGCACAATGATTGGAAATTATTTAACGACAAAAGGGAAACCAGGAGAGGAAGACCTGCAAATGATAAAAGACCTGGGGTTAGAATTAGAAAGAACTTCTAATGACGAAATGATTTGAAATTCAAAACAAGCCTCATGGTGTTTTCAGGTTTGCAAACCTGAAAACACCTGAAAATCTGTGTAATCGTTCGACTTAGCTCACGACGAAGTCTGTGTAATCTGCGGTTCCCCTTTCGTAATTTTGCGTGTGTATTGAGGACTTAGGATTTCACAATAATCGGATAGCACCTCTAAATATTTTGCCAAAAAAAGTGTTACCGGAAAACGAAAAGGTGTTTATGTTATGACTATGGAATTTATTTCCGGCATATTAGATGAATTAAAAGACCGCTCCCTACTGCGTGATTACATAACGATTGAAAGCGCTCAGGAGCCAACTGTACAGATAAATGAAAAACCCTATCTCTCTTTCTGCTCAAATAATTATCTGGGACTTGCCAACCATCCCATAGTAAAGCAGGCAGCCATAGAGGCTATACGCCAGTATGGCTGTGGAACCGGCGCATCACGGCTGGTATCCGGCACTATGTCCCTGCACACAGAACTGGAAAAGAACATTGCCCAACTCAAAAAAACAGAGGCCGCATTGCTTTTCCCCACGGGCTATATGGCGAATCTTGGTGCAATATGTACACTTGTCTCGAAAGAAGACATCGTTATCGGCGATAAGCTGAACCATGCAAGTATTATTGACGGATGCCTATATTCCGGCGCAACGTTCCGTGTTTATCCACACAAAGATATAAATAAACTGGAGTCATTGCTGCAGAGGTCTTCATCATACCGCAGAAAACTGGTAGTAACAGACAGTGTATTCAGTATGGATGGCGATACTGCCCCCTTAGTGGAAATCGCCAGCGTCGCAAAAAAGTACGACGCGCTGCTCATGGTGGATGACGCCCATGCTACCGGGGTATTCGGGGAAAACGGCAGAGGATTGATTGAACATTACGGACTGGAAGGACAGGTGGAAATCATCATGGGATCATTAAGCAAGGCTGTTGGCAGTGTTGGCGGATTTATTGCCGGCAGTCAGCAGCTCATTGATTTCTTAAAAAACAAGGCACGGCATTTTATTTATACCACCGCCCTGCCACCGGCCGTATGCGCAGCGTCACTGGCCGGACTGGGCCTAATCCGGAAAGATTTATCCCTAATGAATAACTTGTGGGAAAATATCCGTTATCTCAACGCCCGTTTGTCTCATTTTACCCCTGCCATTACCAGCGAAAGCCCTATCTTCCCCTTTGTTGCCGGGTCAGCCAAAGACGCACTGTCTCTTTCACTGAAACTATTTAAAAACGGCATACTAATTCCCGCAATCAGGCCTCCAACCGTTCCCGAGGGAACCTGCCGTTTGCGTGTCTCCCTTATGGCAAATCACGAGAAACACCATCTTGACAGATTAATTGAAGTATTGTGTAACATTGGATTTTTGAATGAACATTCGCCACGATAAGGAGTGACTCTTCCATGCACAGGCCTACATGGGCGGAGATTGACCTTTCCGCCCTGAGACATAATCTGCAGGAAATAAGAAGACGCATCGGGGCAAACATAAAAATCCTTGGCGTTGTAAAGGCAAATGCATACGGTCACGGTGATTACGAAATTGGTGCGCTATTGGTAAAAAATGGCGTTGAAATGCTCGGCATCGCCATTCTCGAAGAAGGCGTCCACCTTAGGGAAAAAGGAATCACTTCTCCGTTACTCCTCTTTGGCGGTTTCTTTGAAGAACAAATTGATGCGATTATTCACTACAACCTCACGCCAACCGTTTACGATCTGACACTTGCCGAAAAACTTGCACATCATGCACATTCTGCCGGAAAAACCGTTAATGTCCACGTTTATATCGATACGGGAATGGGCGGCACGGGAGTGAGACATGACGTCGCTTTTGAATGTATAAAACATCTGACCGAAATGAACGGCCTCGTTATCGAAGGGATTTACACACACTGTTCTTCTGCGGACGATAATGATTCCACTAACACGGAACGGCAAATAAGAAATTTCAAGGACATTATTGCGAAACTTGATACGGCTGGTATAATAATTCCGCTGAAGCATATGGCAAATACCGGATCAATACTGCGTTACAATGACTCGTATTTTACCATGGCAAGGCCTGGCCTTTCACTCTACGGTTTACACGTATCAGATAAAGAATCGCGCAACCTGTCTGTTAAACCTGTTATGAGTTTAAAAACAAGGATTATACATATCAAAACAATGGAACCGGGAGAGACTTTGGGCTATGGCGGATCATATAAAATCACCCGGACTACCCGTGTAGCGACGCTGCCTTTAGGTTACGATGATGGATACAACCGGTTATTATCAAATCAGGGAAGGGTCATTGTGCGGGGAAATAAGGTTCCTGTTATCGGAAGAATTTGTATGGATCAATGTTTTATTGACGTAACCACGATAAAAAACGTATCGGTGGGAGACGAAGTCGTGATCTATGGCAGACAGGGAAAAGAAACTATTTCAATAGAATCTGTTGCAGAGCAGCGAAAAACCATTCCCTATGAAATAACCTGTAATGTGAGTTACCGGGTACCAAGGATATATATTGACGAGAATGGTTAGATCGGAATTTCCCCTTCTTTTCCCATTAATATTCGATACTCCAATCAGGGTCATACCTTGCGTGACAGCTTGGGCATATCAGGATAATCCCGGTTTTCTTCTTTTCTCTCCTTATAAATGACATATGAAAACCATCCTCGTATCCACACTGAGGACAACGGTGCAATTCTTCTTCTATCCTGATGGGAATCGGTTCTTTCTTCATATCAACAATAATGCTCCTTTTTTACCGCACCTTATTTCATTTCAAACAATGTAACTGCATACGTAATTTTAGTGCCGTCGCGGTCTATGTTAACGGTACACGAATCCCCAAACTGCTTTGTTTGAAGGTAGTGTACCAATTCAGCGACAGTATTCATCGCCTTGCCGTCAACCGCCAAGATAACATCGCCTGCCATAAGTCCTGCCTTCTCCGCAGGACTGCCTTCACTTAATTTTTGTATAATTAATTTCTTATCATCCCTGTTTTGTATATGTACGCCAAGATATATTCTCTTTGTTTGTGATGTTGTAGTTGCTACAACCCAGATAAAATCCGCCGGCTCCAGGGGGATTGAAGAGATAAACATGTGATGGTCCCCGCCCGGCATCCCGCCGTTAAACACGGTAGGGTAGATAGTATAATACGGCAATAAAGTGCGCCTGAACACCCTGGCCGGTATGCCAAAATCGTAGATTATGTGGCCGTTCCCCACAAAAACCAACATTTTTTTACCCTTACCTTCCCATGAGGATAAATAGTCCACAATTGATTGCGCCATATACTCTTCCCAAAGGCACTGCACATTATTATATTTTTCCAGATTTTCCTTCCCGTGCATATGGCCGCCGATAACTTCCTGCAAATAAATACGGTGGAAAAAACCTGTTGTATCTATTTCTGGGAGTTGTGCTTTTTCTTCCTCCGTTAAAGATTCAAGCCCCTTTTCGCTCACCATTTTAACCACTTCTTTTGGCGCATTTAACGCACGTACGCTGATCTTTTTTTCCCTTGCGAAGTCCAATATATCTTTATACAAGTAATAGTCAAATCCCCATTGTTTATCCCAGTCTGTATATTCCAGAAATTTCTTCTCGTCAATCTCTCCGGCAACCCATTGGTCCAAAAAAGGTTGATACTGTCTTGTAAACATTTCCATGCCTATAGCAAGATTTTCTCCGTATTTTTCATAACACGCCTGCAATACCTTTAACTGCGCCCTATGAGTAGCATCGACGGCATGTATTTCCCCCACGTAGATGATGCCGGCGGAATCAAAGAATTTTAATACATCAGTAAAATTCATTATTATCCCTGTCGGCACGTGAACAATATCCTCAACCTCCACTTTTTGCGGAAAATGTTTTAATCTCGTCACCTTTTCTTCCTCAGAAAAAGCATTTAGAGTTAACGTTAAGATACAAAAAAAAAGGATACACGCTGTTTTCCCGAAATTTTTCATCAACAAGTGTTTTAAAAGACTTTTTACTACTCTAAAAAAACCGAACCCTATTGGTGTTAATTTCGGAAGCCTGAAATTGTTCACCTTTGCGGCAGACAATGATTCACCATGAATTTCTATTCTGTTCAAATCTTGCTCTCCTATGTTATGCAATTTTGCTGTTTGTAAAATAGGCGACTGTGAGGGAGATACTCCAATAACGCGGTCAATGGCAATGCAATCCTTTCCACCAATTAACAGTGACACATTTCTGGGAACCCCGCCCGAAGGTCCCCGCTCTTCCATAGCCATAACAGCGTCCACAATAGTAAATGATGGTTTTACCCTATGATAGTTTGCCAATAACATTTCCGTATACCATCTGATGTCGTTATTTGACCGGAAATGCCTCCATACCTTTCTTTTGCCACTGACACAACCATACATATTTTTAACTGCGGCGGTAAATAACAATTGTACATGCGCCTTAAGTTTTGGAATATTTATAATAGCATCAACATCTAACGCCTTTCCGGAAACCGTTAAGTTAAAGGTCTTTGTCCCGCATTGCGCTTTTACCCTGCGTGCGTTATCAAGCTCGACAATGTCGATTCCATGTTTTTCCGCAAATGTATCAAGCTTCAGACGTCTGACAATCTTTGACACTGCCCCAAAAGCAGGACTGTCTCCAATTATTGGCGTTGCTCCAAATTCTAATAGTTTTTCCGCTATTCCCTCGATAACAAGCGGGTGGGTGACCGTACAATCGCCATAGTTACTTTCTTTCAAAAAGTTCGGTTTCAGGAGCACTTTTGCCCCTTTATTTATTACATTGCCAAGGCCGCCAAAAAAGTCAAACGTTTGCGCAAGAGCAATAGAAATCTTTTCCTTGTCATAGACCTCGCATCGAACAACTGAAACCTTTGTTATCTTTAACATGAAATAAAGATTAGATAGTTTATGGGGACATTTTTACCGGTTACCATGCGGCTATTTACGGAAGGATAGGTAATAAAATACCTCATAAATTAAGAACTCTCAATAGGTTGAGGTAAACACCGCCCCTGCTCCCTTTATTAATGTGGAATACTGTACAGTCGGCAAATTGCAGATTATGGACGGTGGAAGGTAGAAATTATTATAAAAAACACAACTTATTGAGAAGTTACATAAATTACTCTTATTGTGATGAATTATCCTATACTATACTCAAGGGGTTCACAAAATGTGATTTAAGAAATGCTATAACTATTTATGTCAACAAAAGTTGAATCTAATTTTAGAAATCCCTATTTGTGAGCTCTTACAGTATAATTCCCTATGGATTTCCCATGTAGTTTATTATTTTTTTGCTTGCAATAGTATATTATTTTATCGCTATTCTCAGGGTATTCAAGTCATTCTTCTTTTTATTCCTTTTGATAGTTTTTTGAGTAACTATTCAACGTAATATATTAAATTGCAGAAACACGACTCGTTACCAAAAACCCCTGTTTGGGAATGCCTGCATTTGCGTTGCGCTCAGACAGCTTGATGGGTAGCACTGATAATCTTGTTTGTCAGTAAAATTGCTTCAACTCATAACAACACGGACAAACAGAGTTTGTCCGTGCCACCTATTACGATGAATTTTATTGTTCTTCTTTCGAGAACCTTATTTGTTGTAACACTTTAGTTTTTTGAAACCGTAGGGGCGAAGCATTTGCATGTTTGGGCATGAACGCATGTATGCCAGTTATTGCAAATGCTTCGCCCCTATATCGTGCGGCAAGACAATGTTATTATTGGAATTTTTCAAAAAATTAAAATGTTAGTATTTGTTTGACCATATTTATGGACAAGTTCCTAGGCGAAAACGTCAACATTTTTACCAACACCATCAGGATTAGTTGCTCCCTTATCTGTCCGCACACTTTCAGAATCCCCAATAAGCTTTAAAATTGTAGCGCCTTCCGTTTTCATTGACTCCATGGCTTGTTTTGCCATAACCACGTTATTCGACATGCTTTGCGCAAGATTTGTCAACGTATTATCCATAATAATCTCCTTTTCACCTCCTAAGTGATATCAAATTTTGACCAAACTATCTTATCGGCAGCAGCTTTTATTACTAATCAACCCTTTTTAATAGTCTGCAACATTCCCAAAAGGAAAAGCCTCCCAACCTCTCTTTCAAGAGGTTGGGAAAGGTTTTTTCCTTTCTCTACGATACCTCTAACCGAATAAAATCTTTGATTAACCATTCAAATTTAATCTCAATCCTACGATTGTTCATTAGCGTCGATTTTTCCCTTTTCCCTTGTCCTTGCCTTTATCGCCATCATCATCGTCTTCGTCTTCATCGTCGTTGTCATCGTTTTTTCCCTTCTTACTTCCCTTCACCTTAACGGTATCGCTTCCCTCGAATTTTGTACCATCTGATAATTCCCCTGTAATGGTAAATTCAACACTTTGTGATTCACTTGTTTTTAAATCTAAACCAACTTCTAAATCACTTATATTAAACTTGACCTTAAGTTTATTCTTTTTTTCATCACAATCAATTGCAACAGCACCTTCACACACTACTGTTTCACATACTATATCTTCGATATTATGCGTGGAAGGTAGTTTTATATTGGCAATAAACTTACCGTTACTATTAAGATTTATCGTCTTTGACTGGAAGCTCACATATGCCTCTATTACAGAAGGCGTCTCGACTGGTGTTGATGTGGGAGTTGCAGAAGGTTCTGTTGGCGTTGCCGCAGGCGTGGCAAATGACGTTGGTGTAGGCGTTATTTCGGCATCAGTAATCAAACCTCCCGGAACCAGCAATTCAACATCATCCCCGGATATCTCTGCCGAAACTTCCAAAACAGAGGTTGAGTATGGCGCAACAGTTGCGGTAGGCGTCACAACGGGCGAGGTGGTTGCAATTGGAGATGCCGTTGCAACAGGAGTTGGAGAACCTGCCGGCAAAGGAGAAGCAACGGCAATGGGAGAAGGCGTTGGGGTTCCTGTAGGGGAAGCCTTTTCGTTAATAACGACGCTTACAATCTCCACTTTATCGCCTGATTGAAGAACAAGGTCCATATCCTCCAACGCAATTCCCTCTTCAATCTCAAATGGAAATTCATATGGCTTTGCGATATCGTTCACTTCTGTTTCAATTACCAAGGCACATGTTTTATTGGCATACAGTAGTGTATCAAGATGTATTAAATTGGATATTGATAATTTTACTTTTCCATTTTTGTTTATTTCAACACTTGCATCTAATTTGTCTCCATCAAAAGCGCTTGAATCACTGACGGTAAGGCTGGTTTTATAAAGGGTATCCGCTCCAGCCCCCTCCACTACAAACGACAAATAAATACCTGTAAATACAATCGTCCATACACTTAAAACTAATTTCCTTTTCATCATTTTACTCCTTTCCAAAAAAAATTTCTCTAACAAAAACAACAATTTTATACCCATTGTAAAATAAAAAAACCCAAGACAATATGCCACATATGCCTTGGGTTTTGGGTTATCTTAAAAGCCTATTGAAATCTTGAACCTAATCAATAAAGCATCACATTTTATAAAAGGGATTCAACCGTAAGTTTATAGCTAAACCTTTTACAAACAAAATACTTACCGGCTCAGCGCCTGATCAATAAACAGCTTTTACACCATTATAGGTGGCAACCTGGCATTCTTTCCAAAAAATAAGACCCATGGCTTTGCGTCCCAACCTCACGATTGGTTTGCCTTTGTATGCACACTTTTACCAAAATACATTAATTAGTCAAGAAAATTATCGCGGTTTGGCAAAAAAAATATTTTAAAATATTTGTAACTCTTTAGTCTTTTTAAAAAGACTTTAACTTTTATGTTTACAACACACATTCCGACACCGAGGGAGGATGTGTGCAGTAAGCATAGCAACAGTTCAGCCGGTTTGAAATGTATGTGGAATACAACTTGGTTAAGAAATATTTACGGTCTCACTCGAAACCACTGGCTGGCTAATAGTACCGGTTTGATCTCTGTAACCACAAAAAAGTCACACTGCTTAACTCCTTATTGTAAACCTCTATCATCCCCCTTTTCTCATGAATGCTCAATCTGTGTAGATTTTTTTTAAGCCATTCGTTCTCCACCTTCAATTTCCTTATTTGCCGATACAACTCATCTATTACTTTCTCCTTCTCTCCGACTAACTTCGCCTCCTTCTCCTGAAATATCCCACCTAATCCTTCTATCGCTCGTTTACGCCATTTTGCTATTTGCGTCCTATGCATTTCGTACTGTGATGACAACTCTGCTAGCGTTTTTTCATCCCTGATCGCTTCTAATGCCACTTTTGCCATAAATTCTGTATTAGAACTCTTTCTCATTTTTCAGACCTCCATTGTTATTATATCCTACCCAAAATGCATCTTAACTACTGGTCTGAAAATGCCAGTCAATTATAGTTCGCAAAGATATCTGCAGCGGTTGATGAACTCTTAACGAAAACAATACGGCGCAATGGCAACCAGCTTGTTGAAAACCAAACAGCGTTTACTCCCCATAGCCTTGATTGAAATGTTATGCACTTGTTTTATTAAATGAGTGGACTTTATTTTCAATTCTGTTTTTTCCGCTCGCTTTTATTGTGTACATGAGATTATCAGCTTCTTTTATTAATTCATTCAATTTGCAAGATTCGGAGCATGTGACAAGGCCTATGCTAAAAGTCACCGGCCAATTATTTTCATGCACCATATCTAAAAGAGCATGTCGTAATTTATTTAAAGCTGTAATAGCACTTTGAGCATTTGTTTCTGGCATTAGAAGTGCAAATTCATCACCTCCGAGTCTCGATACTGTATCAATTGATCGAATGTTTTCTTTTATTGTGCCAGCAACTACTTGCAAGAGTTTATCACCGGCACTGTGACCAAGGGTATCATTTACCTGCTTAAAATTATCGATATCAATATAAGCAAGTGACAATGGGTGAATAAATCTTGCAATTCGTTCTATTTCTTTTGTAGCTATTTCATAAAAAAAACGCCTATTAGCCACTCCCGTTAAAAAATCGTTTCGCGCCATAGATTTTTCCTTATTTAACAGATTTCTGACTTTGTCAATGGAGGAGGTAACAATTAAGAAGAACCCTAACCGCATAATCGAGTTCCAGACAGGAATTATATAATGCGAATATGCATGACCAGAATTGATGTCTGCCAGATACCATGTTATTGCACTGAAAACAGAGATTACGACTCCATATCTTCGCTTGGCGAACCACGTTGCCATTAGCACAGGCAACAGATAAAAAATTGAAAACGATATCTCGGAACCTGAGGCATAGTCTATAATGCCAAGAAAAACAACCAATAAAGAGCTGCTTGCTGCGATTATTATTTTAGGCATTCTATCCATATATTTCAACAGTAGTTTCATCTTATGGCTCACCTAATTGGCAGTTTGTTTTTTGCATAACAATGACGTAAAAAGAGAAGTAGAGTGTCGGGAGGTGAAGGGTATTATAAGTTTTTTTTATACACTTCACATATTGATTTAATAGTAAAGAATCCAACCGCAGGTAATTCAGGAGACACCATACATAATTCCTGCGCTAAACTGTCCACTTTGCGCATGGATTTAGCCCAGGAATTAAAGTCCCCCTCTTTTCCGTAAAAAGTTGTAGCACGAAGCGATTGCTTCGTGAGTTATTTAATAGAAGCGATACGCTTTAAAGTCCCAATAATGCGTCAACCTTATTGCATAGCTGTTTTACTTCATTAGCAGATTTTTGTAAAGCAACGGACTCTTTTTCGTTGAGCTTGATTTCAAAAATATCTTCAACCCCATTGGATCCAAGTATTACCGGCACACCAACAAAAAGATTATTTATTCCATATTCTCCTTCACACAAAGCGGTGCATGGCGCTATCTTTCGTTTGTCTTTTAAAACAGCCTCAACCATTTCCACAACGGCTGCCGAAGGGGCGTAAAACGCGCTACCGGTTTTCAGCAAATTAACAATTTCCGCGCCGCCATTTCTCGTTCGCTCAACAATTTCATTCAATCGTTCCTGTGGAATTAATTCTTCAACAGGAACGCCGGCAATAGTGGTATACCGGGTGGAGGGCACCATAGTATCCCCATGCCCTCCAAGGACAAATGCATGGATATTTTCAACGGACACACCAAGCTCCATTGAAATAAAAGCGCTAAAACGCGCAGCATCAAGAATGCCTGCCATTCCGATAATGCGACGCCTGGGAAATTTGCTGATTTTGTAAGCCACATATGTCATGGCATCCAGTGGGTTAGACACTATGATAAGAATGGCATTCGGCGAGGTCTTTGCTATGTTTTCAGTAACTCCTTTTACGATACCCGTATTTATTTGTAGCAGGTCATCCCTGCTCATTCCTGGTTTTCTCGACACACCAGAGGTGATAACTACTATATCCGAATCCTTTGTTTCTTCATACCCGTTCGCACCGGTGATTTTCGTATTATATCCATAAACAGGACCTGCCTCCAGGATGTCCAAGGCCTTTCCTTGCGGCATATCCTGCACTATGTCTAAAAGTACCAAGTCTCCGAGTTCCTTTTCTGCAAGGCGTTGTGACAATGTGGCTCCGACATTCCCTGCGCCAATAATGGTTATTTTTTTTCTGGCCATAAATATACTCCATTGATTTTCATGGTGTGTGAATAAGTGTAATTACGAATCCCGCATTTCGTGTTTGTTTGATTTCGGCTGTGCCGGCTTAGATGAAATCCGAAATACGAAACACGAAATACGAGACAATTTCTAATGACAAAATAATTTGAAATTCTAAACAAGTACACCTTTCGTATCCCGCATTTCGTGCTTCATATTATTGTAAGTTTTGGATTTGTTTTGAATTTTATGCTTTGTTATTCGGATTTGTTTCGTATTTCGTACTTCGAATTTCGTATTTTTTATATATTGCTTGTTTGATTCCGGCTGTGCCAGCCTAAGGGACAGGTTGACTATAATGCCTCTGGGCTAAACACCAGAAAATACTGGTAAGGAAGGAGTAGGTCATATTTCTTTTGTAATGTAAACCCCGCCTGTTTTAATTCGTTGATAACCAATTCTTCCGGCAAGCGGATATTGATCGGTGGGCCAATGGGACTCTCTTTGCTAAATTCTATAATTGCTAGCCGGCCTTCGGGTTTCAGTGATGCTTTCACTTTCTTCATGAAATCGACAGGATGCGCTATTTCATGGTATATGCTTAGCAAGATTGCCGTGTCAATACTATTTGCAGGCAATAAGGGGTCGTCCATGCCGCCCAGCACGAGACGAACTGTTTTTTCATCTTCCGCATTTAATCTGTTTTTAATGTAATCAAGCATTTCTTGTTGTATATCGACGGCATAAACAGTCCCGGTTGGTCCGGTACGTTTTAAGAGTCTCATAACAAGGTATCCGGAACCGGCTCCAATGTCAGCAACAACGCTCCCTTTTTTGATTTCCAGCGCATCCAGCAGTAATTCCGGTTTTTGCCAGACATCACGTTCCGGATTCTCAAGCAGCGGGATTTTTGCAGGACTGAACAGTTTGCCGGGACGCTCAAGTTGTATGGTATATTGGGCGTGCATTTCACGGCAAAAAAACACTATTCCCAAAATAGCAATGAGAGAGAGTAGTTTGGTTCTTTTTTCACACATAAACTAGTTTTCCTCCTTTTCGTTTTTTTCTTTCTGTTCCTGTTTATCTAACCGCAAGATGAGCCAGATCGATGCGCCAATGGCGAATGGCAGCAATATGTATTGAATAATCTCTAGTTTTGACCGTGGATATGGCGTTATTTCCGGGAGGGGAGAGGAAGTTTGAAATTGTTGCGGTTGTTTGGCTTCCTCTGTTTGATTACTTCCCTGTGTTGTTTGGGCGTAAATGAAACTGCCGGAAAACAAACTGCCCGTTAGCAGAAAAAAGCACATTAAAATCAAAACTTTTTTCATAATGAAACATCCATAAACTTTAGTCACAAATGGGGATAAAAATAAATAATCCACAATCAGGACGCAACGCGTGGTAATAAGCAAAATAATCGTAACACTTTAGTTTTTTGAAAAATTAGGGGCGAAGTATTTGCTGCAAATTGTCATAAAAGCATTCATACCCAAACGGGCAAATGCTTCGCCACTACACTATGCGGTAAACATCGCTATTATTAGAATTTTTCAAAAAACTAAAGTGTTACAAATAATTTCATTTCTTAAATACAAGTTCTTTGTAAATATCAAATTCTCTTTTCGCCTCTTCGTGTTTGCCGAGTTTATTATATGAATCTCCCATCAACAAGCGCACATTGGTGTTTGCAGGGTTTAATTCCGTCAGTCTTTTGCAAATTTCTAAAGATTCACCGTATAATCCACTTTTATTATATGCAAATCCAAGATTGTACAGCGCATCATGATTTTCAGGGTCAAGGTTTAAAACTTTTTTAAACGCTTCAATGGCTTCATCAAATCTCTCCATCATATTATATGCTACGCCGATATTGTAATACGTTGGGACATGATTCGGATTAATGGTTAATGCCATAAGGTATGCTTTTACTGCTTTGTCAAACCTGTTTTTTTCTCCATAAATACATCCCATATTATAGTAAACATTGGCATTGCCTTGATCAAGCGAGACATATTTTTCAAAGGTAGCAATGGCGTCATCGGCCATGCGGTTCTTGTAGTAAAGAGTTCCAAGTTCAAGGAGTGCTTTTGCGTCGCGAGGATCTAATTCTATCACTTTTTTGAAGTTTGCAATCGCTTCGTTTGCTTTGCCCGATTTAGTATATGATAAAGCAAGCATCCTGAATGCTTCTTTCATCGTCGGATCTAAACTGACCGCCAGACTAAATGCTTCTGTCGATTCGTTTATCCACCCCTGCTGAAAGAGTTCACATCCTTTGTTGTAATAATCATTTGCCGTGAGTGGTTTTCCCTGAATAGGTTGTTCGGCTTGTTGCTTTTCTGGAGGAATTGATTTTTCTGTTGTTTCCGGCGCTTGAACGCCTGCAATGGCATTTATGTCCAAAGGAGGCCTTGTGTCCATTGTAACCGCGTAAGGAACTGGCGTTACTGCAACTGGTTCTATTCGTTCTATTTCAATTATTTCCGTTAAAGGGCTTTCTTTTTTCCCGCAGCCCGCATTGACCAAGACAAAACAACAGGCAAAAAAAAACGCAGAACTGAAGATTGGTTTTAACCACGAAAGAAATTCAAAATGGCAATTTGTTTTTTTCATGTTATTTTCCCCGAATTCCTTTTCAAATAATTAATAATGCCGCCGTTCTTATGGCATTTTAGTTTGACAAGTTGAATTGTCAAGAAAATTAGCGTTTATTATGAGGCGATTATACTGTAACTGTCATTCATTAGTCATTGGTCAACAGCCGATTGCCGACTGCAGAAGCAAGCATTAAATATTTTGCCAAAAAGCACGCACTGACGAATGGAAGTGTGCAAAGAAATTACTGGATTTGTTCGGTGCAGTCTATGCTATTCTATGATTTCTTTTCTATAAAGGCAACCGCTGTTAAGGTCGAGTTAAGAACCGCACCCTTCACTGCCGTAACACCTAATACTTTAATTCTGAGATTGTCAATAAAAAGTGTTTTGTCGTTATCATATTCGATATCATAGAGAAAATTCCGCAATTCTTCCGTACTTGCGATATCGCTTATTTCAATATTAATTGATAATGCTATGAGATACGGATTCTTATTGATGATATTTCTCTTTAGTGCAGTGCTTCTCGATACCACCAAACCGTTTTTTTTCGCAATATTATTTACTATCTCCTGCAATTTTGCAGATGCAAGTTCTTCCGTCTCCTCATAAAAAAACTTCTTCTTCATTTTTTCATAATATTGTTCCAACTCACTCAATCGTTCTTCGTATCGTTTTTTATTTGCAATAAACGAGTAACTCTTCTCCAGCAGTTTTTCTTTCGTTTCTAAACTCTGCTTCGTTTCATTGATCGATGTAAAGAAGGGGGTAATTATTGCCCTATCGATGACAATATAAAAGAGAACGAGTATTGCACCAATCAGCAGAACTCTTTCTCGTACTTTAAATCTTCTCAATACAGCAATCAGTTTTTCCATCACTACTGCCTTTCAACCTTACCCTTTATCCGGAATTTCTCCCTCCCGCTCTGCGTTTTGGTAACAGGAGATGCTAAACCAATCGCTGATAAAAGAGGTGAATTTTCCAGAATGGGTATTAAATGGGTGGAAGATACCGCATCACCCTCTATCTCAAACAGATTATTATCTATTTTAATGGTTTTAGCCCAGGCGTCGTTCGGCAAAATTCTCGCTAATTCCAGGATAATATCAATTCTTGGAATGTATTTTTCGCTGATTTTGTCAACATTAATCACCGTATTCTCCAACAACTCCATCCTCTCTTTTGTATTTTCAACAATCTTTATCTCTTTTTTTAATGATTTAATTATTGAATCCACGGTTTTTATTCTTGTAAGGTTATTCATTTTCTGAATATAGGGTATCAAAAAAATAAACAATATTAAGAAGCCTGTCAAAAAACACATTGCCGATATTTGAGGATTGCGTTGTTTTCTCTTTAACTTAATTAAGCTTATATTACACGGATAACCAGAAACGCCATAAAGCGCTGCGCCATATGATTCTGCATTCTCATCCATCCGTTTTGTTTGAACAGAATAGTCTTCCGGCAAAATTGTATCACCGTTATTTATATAAAAAACTGCTCCGGGAGCATTCGCCTTTACCTGTTTTGTCAACTCATCCAGATTCTTCACAATCGACGATGACCTCAGGAAACTATTTTCATACAGGCTGTAGCAGTAATCCTTTTTATTTTTATTAACAACGGCAACAGCGCCTCGTTTGTCTGCTATGAGAGGAATAAATGCGAAGGGTGTGATAATAACCCGAGATGGCATTATTTCGAGAGCTTTCAAACGCAACAATATATCATCCAATGCCTCTTTTTTTACCGCAACAATGAGTACCTTTGAATTGTGCCGGTTGCGGGAAAGCAAGTGAATATCAAAATAAACATCTTCGTTATTAAAAGGAATAAAACTATCTAACTGATATGATAACGCTTCCCGTAATTCTTTAATATTTGCATAGGGAAATTCTATTTCTCTGATAATACATAATTCTCTGGGCACGGAGAGGATTATCTCTCCGGCAAATTTCTTTTGTTGCACTAAAATGGGTTTTAATTGCTGGCTATCTTTAATTAAAAAATCTTTTACTACAAACGTTTCATACGATAATTTGATTAGTTTCCTGGAAACAAACGTAATAACAAGATCATCCCCGTGCAAAGATAAACCAGTGCCACTGGGGGAAAAGACACCAACAAACGGAATCCTACTCATAGCATTAGTCCTTAGGCGATTTTCTGAATGTAGGGCGAAGTGCAACTTCGCTCATAACGAAGCAGGCGCTTCGTTCTACAATTTTAAAATTTTTATATACCAAAAATCCACCAATAGTGTTTACAGGAAAGGTGGATTCGCAATCGCTTAATCCACCCTATATCTGTGGTTTAAATATCTTTTTATCGGTCGGAGGCTTCGCCAGACACTTATTAATCAGGATATACCGCAATAATAGTAAAATCACCGCTGCCTTTCCGCACAATCATCTTGTAAGAGCCATAAGAGTTTTCTGATTTTTCAGGGTGCGAAAGAGCATTAATTGTCAAAAAACTTGAATCGTACACGGTTAAATATTTCGTCACTTCCTGAAAGGATTTGCCTATGACCCCATACCCTCTGAATAATTCCTTTAAATCTCCGAATTTTTCTATTTTCCCGTTTTCATCTCTATATTGAATAATCGCATCAACTATTTCCGGTGAAATGTCGGGCACGGAAAGCAACACTTCCTTAGAAGCAAAATTAACATTAATTTTGCCGGCTCCATAGATGGTTACATGCTCCCGTAATAATTCAAATACTTGCGGGGTAACGCCCTTTACTAATGTTAACTCTTCAATTATCTCAAATGCCCCATTTTTCGGTTCGTAAGGTTCAGGTAATGAGCTGTAGTAATTTTTTTCCGCTCCATTTACATGGTGCAAATCATCCTCATCCACCCAATCCAAAATAGAATCCGTTATAATTTCTGCTGCATGTTCTTCGATCTTCAGGGCTAAAAGGAATTTAATAAAACCCTGTTTCGTCTCATCAGTAATCTTATTTATGTTTATTTTGCCGCTTTCATCGTAAATATGCACATCACAATTCCTATCCCCTATCAATACAGAATACGGTTTATTGCTTGGTACCCATTGGCGTACACTTTGTCCCTTCTTCTCTTTCCCGCGCGGCTTTTTTTTATTATCCTCTGTTTTTTTAACCTGTTTTTCCGGGAGCAATAGCATTTTTATCGCATAAATACATGCCCCTCTGGCAGCATAAACATTTTTTATACGCTCAGTAAACGCCAATTCGGTTTTTATCGCAATACCGGTATTGCGGGTAAAACTTAATGCGATAAATCCTATAACTACTATTGTCCATAGGCTAAAAACGAGTACATAGCCATAATTGGAGTTATAAGCGTTTGTTCTTCCCCATTTTTTGTTACCGTTAGTTTTATTGCCTTCGGGATTTTCCCTATAATTTTTCCCTTCCATACTGCTTTCACGCCTTCTTTACTATTATCACTCTGTTGAGAAGGAGACACTTCCCCTCCTGCAATATCCACGTCATCGTCCATTGCGTCCTCATCAGATACTAAATATTCAAATGCAACGGATGTACAGTCATTAAAAAATACCGTATACTCTTCATACAAAACGGCGTTAGATTCCATACGAAAATTCGTTTTAAATCCTTCCGCCAAATCCATTAACAATTTTGGATTCAATCGTGTTTCAACATAAATCAAATCCAACCTGCCCTCATCATTCATTTTCACCTTATAATTTGCAATTACCAATCCCTGTGAATAATGTTTTTTTAAAGAAAGCGGCGAGACAAAAGCAAGAAAATCTTCTTCACCAACAAACATTTTATCCTTCTTTTTTTTCACATTATCATTTAGAAGTCTGTTTTCTTTCGGGAGTTTTTGATTATACAGGGCAGACGCTTGCTGCCAAAGGAAATCAAAGGCCGCTTTTTCCCTTGTGGAATCACTGAACCAAACGCCCTCTTTTTCCATAGAAAACAAGCCAATTCTGATCGCATACACCCCTGACATAACAAGCACCATACCAACAAAAAGCGCTATTAGTAACTCGAATAAGGTGAAGCCTTTTTTGTCATGTATGCCAACCGCATCATCATATACGCTACAATAATTACTATTCATTCCCCTTCTTCTTTTTCTTTATAGTATCATTTCTCTTCTGTTCGATAAATGTTACCGTATCAATCGTTATCCCCTCTACTTGCGTATTTAATGCCATATAACCTTCCGGGGGTAATTCTCGCTCCTCATCCTCCTCCCCCATCATAACTCTCATACGTGCTTCTTTATATTTATCAATTTCCATGATTTTCCATTTAACACCCTTTTCGGTAACCCCCTCATATATTGTTTTTTCATCCAGCCTGGTGTATATCCCATCAAGTATTCCCAAAAAGGATTCTTCTGCTTTTGTCCTTGCCAGCAACAACGAATTTGTATGATCGTCGATTTTCCCTCTAATTCTGGAAGAATTACCCACCATGCTGAAAAAAATACCAATGGAAACGCCGATAATTGCCATCGCAACCATAACCTCAAGCAGGGTAAATCCTTTTCTTTTTTGAGACAAAATGAATTTCATCACCTCACCTGCCTACTGGTTTACCAGAAAATCAATTTCCTGCAATTTTTTCTCGAATGCCTGCGTTAACGAATCGGCATCTTCTGCGTTATTTGCAATATATGGTGTAATTAACATTATTAACTCAGTCCTCTTATCAATAAGCGATGTCGCCTTAAACAAATTTCCCAGATAGGGAATATCACCCAAAAGAGGGATTTTTTTCACCTCTTTCTCATTTTTTTGTTCAATAATACCACCAAGACCTATCGTATGGCCGCTTTTTATCACCAGCGAAGTTTGCACCTGACGAGTGGAAAACGTCGGGGATTTCTCAACGCCTGTGTCTGTTAGTTTAGCATTGCTTACTTCCTGATTTACCTCCAGTGTAATAAGGCCATTTTCGGCAATATGTGGTGTAACGGTAAGGATAATACCAGTATCACGATACTGTACCTGTTCAAAAGTAATCGTAGTGCCCGTCTGTTGGCCGGAACTGGTAAGAATCGGCACCTCTTCTCCCACCTGAATACTTGCCGGTTGTTCGTCCCGTACTAATATATGCGGCGCAGAAAGTATTTTTGCATTAGAACTTGTGGCGAGAATATCAATAAGAATTTCAAAGCTCCCTTTCGCAAATGTGTTGGTAAACTGCACCGCTGCATTACCGGCAGCCCTTGCAATATCACCTACCCCATATACTTGCAAATTACTTCCCGACCACAACCACTCCGTTCCGTAGTCTAATGTATCGTTACGAGTGACTTCTACAATCAATACTTCTATAAACACCTGTTGCGGGGTTGCATCAATTGCTTCTATAATAGCTTTAATGCTCTTGTAATCACTGGGAAAGGTCTTCATAATGACCGAATTGGTTTCAGTGTCCGCAAGCACCTTCATTGATTCTACTATATCTCTTCCAAGCTTCTTCGGCTGCGCCGCCATCTTTTCGCTATACATCTGAGTGATAATCGGCACAATTGTCTCTGCTTTCTGGTGCTGAACTTTATATATATACACTCTCATTTCCTCGTCTAACTGCGTGGGAGGAACATCGATATTTTTTATCCACATGTCTATTTTAGGCAAGAGTTCCGGGAGTTTCGTAATCACTATCAATTTATTTGTATCTGAGAATGGCACAAAATCAAATTCCCCGTCCCCTCCGACCTTTGCCCCTAAAGATTTTGCCAAACTCCCAAGATCCTTCGACATATTCCGTGCATCAACATATTTAAACTCATAAAATCTCATGGCTTTCCCTGCTAAAAAAGGCACATCAAATATTTTTATTATGGTAAGCAGTTTTTCCATTACAGAGGCATTATCGATAATCATTAAATAGGGAAAGTCTTCGTGGGTAACAATATTTCCAATACTAGACATGAATTGCTTCACGGTTGAACTCAATTTTTTCGGGTCGGCATATTTCAATGGCACAATTTGAATAATAATATCTTTACTCCATTCGGGAATTTTATCTCCGTGTATAATGATACTTGTTTCCCGTCTGGCTTCCGCCTGCGGCAGCACATTGTATAGATTCCCGTCTTTCAGTATCGTAAAATTATACACATAAAGGAGTGAATTAAGCATAGAGATCAATTCTTCTTTATAGACTTCTCCGCTGGCATGAAGGTTTACTTTTCCCCCAACTCTTTTATCCAACACATAATTCACATTTAAAATTTCCCCCAATATTACCTGTACCACATCCTTGATTTCTGCATCATCAAAGTTGAGTGCAATATCAATTTTTTCCCCGGTATACGCTGGTTTATAGAGCGCCGGTTCAGGCCTTCTGTACTCAGAAGGATATATAATTTCATCCGGTACTCCCTCTTTCTTTCCTCCTAAAACCTCCTTCTCCGGCATCACTTCATATTCCCACGATTTTTTTTCTACTTTTTCCGTGGTAGTTGAAAGCGAAATGGGTTTTCTAAAAGGCGTAAAATCTGTTTGCTTTATCTGCGTTTCTTTACACCCGGATAAAAGTGCAAAAACAATCATGATAAAAACACGTGTGCATTTATTCATTCCCACGCTGCCTCTCCAAAAAGAGAAAAATATCCAAACATTACTTTCTGCCCTTTATTTATGTTTGTAGATGTGTCATCAATTGCATTGTCATACCAAATTTAACTGGCGGGGGAATATCGAATGGTGCGGAAGGGGGGATTTGAACCCCCACCCCGGTTAAGGGACTAGCCCCTCAAGCTAGCGTGTCTGCCGATTCCACCACTTCCGCATTTTGTTGATGTGCTTTTACTGTGGCAACTTCTGTCTATTTTTATAACAACTTCCGGCTTTCTCAACTTCAATGATACTTTTAATACTTTATTATATTATTCCATTTATACTATTAAACAACCCTTTTCTTTCGATATATTCATTACCTTCGCAAAACGGGCAATCAAAATCAATACCACTTCAAGAGGTGTGCACATTTTTCTTAACTTATATCTATCTAATCACTTAAAAAAACCTAGTAAATTTTATCACCATAGCATGAAATGTCAAATAATTTTACCCCCCCTTGTGCCTTTTAGTTTCCCCATCTTTTGCCGACAGGTTTGCTCCATCTCACGTCAACGTACTCCATTTGTTTCAAGCTCGTACCCTCAATCTTTGCAATACTCAAGAGATTTTGAAGTTTCTCTTCGTCGGTGAGCTCATCCGGAGACTTGAATAATGAAGAGCAGCCCCAACGAATCTGGGTATTGTTTTCCGTCCACAAAATAATATCACTTCCCCGGGAATATTTCTCTCTATGCACATTTGTTACATCCACAGTTACAATTCCAAAGAGGTTGTGTATGTTATTTATCCTGAGAAATTTCACCAATGCTACTCCTGCCTTTATCTTCTTATCATTCCACTCTTTTCCCGGCAATGGCAGCCTGGATAACCTTCTGCTTTGAATGTAAGGGCTTATATAATCGACATCAGAGAATTTATAATATTCTTTTGGCAACAATACCCCTTCTTCATCAACAAGATAAGAATTCTCCCCTTTTTTTATCAAAGCAAACGGCCTGCGCATCGTAAACCTGATGTTGAGTTTATTGGGAAATACACGCTTTACCACATCGACTTTTTTAATCACTACCATATCGCCATATATCGTTGCTATCCTATTCGCTATGTCCCTTTCATATAAACTATAATGGCGATGCAATGCCTCTACTTGTTTTATATCTTCGGAAAAACGATTATCCATCCATGGCGGTACATTAAATGTCAAAGTAGCAGGATTCACTTTAAATATACTTAAATCGGTGAGTGTATTCCATACTTCCTTTAGTCCCCAAATGGTAAAAATTACAATACAAACCACTCCCGCAAATTTTAATAAAAAGGGGTATAGCTGCCGATGGAACCAATGAAGTTTTTCAAAAATAGACGGCACAAGAGATTTGAATGTAAATGTGTGGTTCAGAGATTTTTTAATTTTTAATCGACCCATCTATACTTACAAAATTCTTTTGTGAAGCAAGATCGACAATTTTTTCACATAATGATGTGAAAGAAATATCTGCTGCCCTTGCCGCCATCGGCAATAAGCTTTTTTCTGTAAAACCCGGGATTGTATTGACTTCCAATATGTAAAAATCATTCTTATTATCCAGCAAAATATCCACTCTGGAAAACCCTCTGCAACCTATAGCATTGTGTGCCTCAATAGCCAATTCCTGAGCTTTATCATACAACGCAGCATCCAGAAAACCAACATCGCAACAAGGGGTATTCAATATGTTTGTTTTGTTTTCAAAGGTTTTATTTATTACAAAATATCTTGTTTTACCGCTATTGTATTTCGCATTATAATCAAAAAAATCATCTGCTACACAAATCTCTATAATTGGCAATGACCTGCTATCCAGTATTCCAATCGTAAACTCCCTGCCAGATACATATCTTTCAACAAACGCTTCATCGCCACACTTTAATGCTTCTCCAACATGATAATGAAAATTGTTGCCCTCTTTAATTATGGATACCCCTATGCTCGAGCCGCCGTTCGTTGGTTTTATTACTACTGGCAAACCAAACTCTTGAATCTCTTGCTCTATCTCTGCCAGATTTACGGGTTTCTTTAGCAAGAAATACTCCGGCGTCTTGAGTCCGGCATACAAAAAACATCGTTTCGATTCCACCTTATCCATGGCAATCCTGCTGGCGTTAACCCCTGAACCTGTATAGGGAATGCCTTTTACTTCCAAAAGCTGCTGAACCCCCCCGTCTTCTCCAAAGTAACCGTGTAATGCAATGAATGCGACATCAATCTCCTCATGATCGAGTTCTTTTATGTCTTCATCCTTTACATCAATACAAATAACATTGTTTCCCGCATCTTTTAGCGCCTTTGCTACGGCATTACCCGATCTTAAAGATATTTCACGCTCAGGAGAAACGCCCCCCATCAGTACTGCAATATTTCGTGTTCTCATTTTATGCCTGCTTTATAGTATTCCCGGTAGGGGCGTATTGCAATACGCCCCCTGATTCTTTTTTTCTGCACTATATGTTGTTCCTATTCTTTCCGCAAGTTCATGCGCCACTTTCCAAATATCGCCCGCACCCATCGTAATAATAACATCTCCAGGCTTCGCATTCAAACAAAGCATGTCTGTAATGTATTCCATTTGCGGATAATATTGTATATCGACGCCTGTTTTGCGAATTTCTTCATACAATTTTAATGAACTAATTGAAGTTTTTTCAAAATCATTGTCGCGTGACTCATAAATATCTGCCAGCGCTACTTTATCTGCAAGATAAAACGATTCCGAGAGTTTTTTCAACAAATGCCTTGTTCTGCTATACTGATGCGGTTGATACACACAACATATTTTTCTTGCGGGATAAAGCTCGCGCGCTGCTTTCAGGGTGACGTCTATTTCCGTGGGATGGTGAGCATAATCATCAATTATTGTAATATTATTCTTTATGGCAACAATTTGAAAACGCCTTTTTGCACCTTTAAAAGACTCCAATGAAGTTTTTATAATTTCTTTATCAACGCCAATAGATGTACAAACGGCAATAGCGGCAAGTGCATTCAATATGTTATGCGACCCTGGAATCTTTAACCAAAAATCGCCGAAGATTTTGCCTCTATTGTAAACCCTGAATTTATTTATACCCTGAGTAGTAGGAAGAATCTTTTTTGCATACCAATGAGAAGTATGCCGTAGTGAGTAAGTTTCTCTCTTACAAACGGATCTTTTCGCAGCAACTGCAACATTTCTGTCGTCATCATTCACTACTAACAAACCATTTTTTGCTATCAGGTTTGCAAAATGTCCAAAAGCATTTACTATTTCCTCAAGATTGCCATAATAGTCTAAATGGTCTTCCTCTATATTTGTAATCACTCCTATGGAAGGAACCAGGTCGAGGAATGAACTATTATACTCACAGGCCTCTGCCACAAACAAATTCCCCTTGCCTAAATGAGCATTTCCTCCGATATCAGGGACTTCTCCACCGATAACATAGGTAGGATCCAATTCCGCTTTTTTTAAAATAGTGGAAATCATTGCGCTGGTGGTTGTTTTTCCATGTGTACCGCTAATTGCAATGCCTCTCTTTTCCTGCATTAAAGAGCCAAGTATTTGAGAGTATTTTACCACCTTAATGCCCAATTGTCTTGCGACTTTCAGTTCCGGATTGCCCTCCTGAATCGCGGCAGAAACTATCACCATATCAGTTTCCAATGACATCATACTTCCATCTTGTTTTGAGTTAACCGTCACTCCTATTTTTTCCAGTGAAGAAATAAGCGGCGATAGCAGAATATCAGAACCGGCAACAATACACCCTTCACTCACAAGAATACGTGCAAGCGCACTCATCCCATTCCCGCCAATCCCGATAAAATAAACACGGTTTCCGCGCAAAGGCTTGTAATTAAAAAATCTGTTATTAACTGATGATGTTGTATGCGCTAAGGATATATCCATTGTTTTTGTTGTATGTTGTATACACGTTTCTCCACTTTAAAACTATTTTTTGAAACATGGGTTTTGCTTATTTTAACAGCAAAAATCACGTACCAGGATTTTGTTCTTCTTTCACAAAAAAAGTAGGGGCGAAGCATTTGTCCGTTTGAGCATGAACGCATTTATAACTATTCGTAGCAAATGCTTCGCCCCCTATACTATACGGCAAACATCGCTATTATTGGAATTTTTCAAAAAGCTAAAGTGTTACCAAAAAGGAGTTATCTGGCGAGCAATGCTACTCGCGTCTCCCTGTAGCTAATTAGTCTGCTTATCGTATCTACAACACAAACAGAGGCATTCGGACGCCCCATTTCTTTACTAAACATCTTCATTCTCTCGTATTTTTCCTTGTTTCTGATAAGGTCAATAATAATTTCAACAATCTTTTCAGGCGTTAAATCAATCTGTGGCAATAAATATCCACCGCCGTTTTTCTCCACTTCAACTGCATTCCAGTATTGGTGATTATCGGCGGCGTAAGGGTAGGGTATAAGAATAGCTGGAATACCAATTGCGGTAATTTCAGCAATTGTTGTTGCACCTGCCCTGCATATAACAATATCTGCTATATTAAGCGCCGCATCCATTTCATTTAGAAAACTACATACAAAAGAATTAATCTTTGTTTGCCTGTATCCTTTTTTTACGCATTCATATCCATGCTCGCCCGCACAGTGAATTATTTGTATCTTCTCTGAAAACGGTTCCAGTTTATGTAGACTTTTCACCATAACCTCATTAATTGCCTGTGCGCCCTGGCTTCCACCAGTGACTACAATGGTATATTTTGCGCTATCGAAACCAAATTTTTCATAATAGTTCTTCTTCCTGCCAGACACTATTCCCTTACGGATAGGCGTCCCGGTAACATTTACCTTCTTTGCCTTTGCAAACCATTTGAGAGAAGAACGCCAATGGCAACACACCTCATCCGCCCATCTTGCCAAAAACAAATTCGCCTTACCTGGCACCACATTTTGTTCAAGCAATACGGAAGGGATGCACAGTAATTTTGCCGCAATAATTGGCGCAAAAGAAGCATATCCCCCCAACCCTACTACAATATCAGGCTTGAATTTTCGCTGCAGGAAAAGAGATTCAATCACCCCTAAAATTGCCATTCTAAGGAATACAAAAATCCCCTTAAATGATCTTTCCCATTTTTTTGCATGTATTTTCTGAAACCGAAACCCTTGTTGTACAACATATTCCTCTTCAAACTTTTTCTCCGTGCCGCAAAACATAATTTCTGCATTATGGAATCTCATGCGAATCTCTTCTGCAGCGCTAATTCCAGCAATAAGGTGGCCGCCTGTACCGCCACCCGCAAATATTATTCTCATTTCTCAACCTCTATTTTCAATAATTGCCATCAATAATTAAACATTTAAAAACGCTCGTCCCAAGCCGGAACCTTGAAACGAGAGCGAAAGAATATCTTTTATTTCTGTTTTCGTCATTGGTAATTGTAAGCTTGTGACGAATTTTTTAATCTGTGTAATCTGTGGTTCCCCTTTTTTAACAACTACCATGAAAATGCGGATATCTTAGAAATTATTTTACCGGTAATTCTCACGGGGAAAAACCTTTCATTAACGGATAGTTTTTCTTTCGCTTCACCGTTCAATAGTTTGTCTGCATCACACCTTAAAGATTGTTTCGCAATATTAACCAAAATCCCTATGCCAAGCATTGAAAATAACAAAGAAGAACCCCCTGTACTTAGAAACGGCAAGGGAATACCTTTTGTCGGTATAATACCGGAAACAACTGCAATATTCATAATTGACTGCAAACCAAACATCATGGTAATGCCAAGTCCTAAAAAGAAACCAAACACATCCTTAGTCCTGCTGACAATTCTCAACCCCTGCCATAGCAGTAATGAAAAAAGAACAATAATTGTCATTCCCCCAATAAAACCAAATTCTTCCCCGATAACGGTAAATATAAAGTCACTGCTGCTTTCCGGTAAGAAAAACAGTTTTTGTTTGCTATTGCCGAGTCCCAGGCCTGTCAGCCCCCCGGAACCAAGGGCAATCCACGATTGTATTACATGATAGCCCGTTCCCTGCGGGTCCTGCCATGGATCGAGAAATGAGGTAAATCGTATTTTTCTATACGTAACACTAAAAATCAATTCGTAGATAAACGGCGCCGACGCAAGTAAAGTAAAAAAGATAAAAATAATCCGCGTCCCCCCCACCATGCACATCAATATTGACAGTATAACGATAAACGCCGCTGTACCAAAGTCGGGTTCCATGAGTATTAGCCCGCCCATCATCGCTATGAACCCCAGAGGTATTAAAAACCCACTTTTAAAGCTATGCATGTGATTATGATTTTTGGCTATATAATTCGATATAAATATAATCGTCGCCAATTTTGCAAATTCAGACGGCTGAATACCCGCAATACCTCCCAATCTGATCCATCTTCTCGCGCCGTTGGCTACCGTTCCAACACCTGGCAACAGCACAAGTATAAGGCTAATCACTGATACCGCAATAATCGGATACGTTAATTTCTGTAAATGCCGGTAATCGACATATGACATAGCAATTAACACCACCAAACTTAATACTATCCATAAAAGATGTTTGGCAAATTGATAACCATTGCTATCTGCCGCAAACATTGTAGTGTCAGTACTATAAACAGTGACAATACTAAAACCCAGTAGCGCAACGACAATATATACGAGACAGTGCCATGATTTCAAAATATCTCTCCCGATTAAATTGAATCACAAAAGCATAAAACTACATACTGACAGCAACGCTGCAATTATCCAAAACCTAAGGGTAATTTTCGATTCAGGCCATTTCGCAAATTGAAAGTGATGATGCAAAGGGGCGCACAGGAAGATTCTTTTCTTCGTAATTTTAAAAAAATATCTCTGCATAAGTACCGATACTGCCTCCGCAACAAAAACACCCCCTATAACAATCATCAATATTTCCTGTTTTACGATAATACTTACCAAGGCAAGCATCCCACCTAGCGCCAGAGAACCTGTATCTCCCATAAAAATTTGTGCGGGATAACTGTTGTACCATAAAAACCCCATACCGCCCCCTACCAGTGCGGCGCAGAAAATACTCAATTCACCGGCGCCGGGAATGTAAGGAACTCTTAAATATTCACTAAAATCAACCCTGCCGGAAATATACGCAATAATGGCAAGGGAGATGCCTGCAATTATACTGCATCCTATTGCCAATCCATCCAGGCCATCCGTTATATTCACGGCATTTGACATACCTACAATAAAAAAAGTGATTATTATTACATAAAAAGGTCCCAGTTCCGGCCTCAAATCCTTAATTAACGGAATCATCAACTGAGTGCCCCATGTAAACTTGCTGGAATAAAAATATAATATCAACCCAAGGATAAGCCCCAAGGCAGACTGGAATAATAATTTTGATATATCTGTCAGGCCGGACGAGTTCTTTTGTGTAAGCTTGATGTAATCATCAATAAAACCGATTACGCCAAACCAGATCAATGTAAACATCAATAACAAAACGTAAATATTGTAAATATTACACCAAAATAGCGTAGCAACTAATATTGAAACCAAAACAACAATACCGCCCATTGTTGGTGTATTTTTTTTTGAAAAGTGCAATTTTTTCAATTCTTCAGAATCCGTCTTCGTAGTGTCTTCTCCATAATTCAAGGCGCGAAATTTCCTGATAAACCAGTGGCCGAAAATAATGCTTATTAAAAATGCCGTAAATGCCGCCAGGCAGGAACGAAAGGAGATGAACCTGAATATTTCAAACGAAAACATTGAATACAATAAACCGTATAACAATCCATGCCCTCTTAAATAAAATCAGTTATGAGTAAGTACACGCGGAGAGAAATATTCCCGATATTTATCAATGATAGTTTCCATGTGCATACCCCTGGAACCTTTAATAAGTATTACATCATTTTCCCTGAATTCACCCATGTCATATTCCGTGATGTCATCCAGACTCCGAAAACTTAACACCTTTTCCACGTCCATGCCGCCATCTTTTGCCGCGCCTGCAATATCAGATGCATATTTGCCTACCGTCCATAATAAATCCAGATTAAGCGTTGACGCCTTTTCCCCCAATTCTTTATGCAGGGCATGTGATTCTTTCCCAAGTTCCAACATATCTCCGCAAATGAATATCTTCCTCCCTGCAGCATCAATTTCTTCAAAATATTTCAAGGCGGCAAAAACGGATTCCGGGTTTGCATTGTAAGCATCATTAATAAAGGTAACATTGCCTATCTGCTGAGAATCGATTCTCATATCGGGCATTTTAAATGAGAGAAAGGCATTATAAAGTCCACTTATATCGAGGCCAAGCGCATGGCAGACCGCAAACGAAGCCAGACAATTGCTAATATTATGATGACCTGGAACCTGAAGTTGTATTTCAAATTGCCTGCGTCCTCCCCCCTTGACCCCACAGAGGCGAAAGGTATTGTAATCAATATCAATTGTAAACACAGAACCGTTGCCTTTTTTCTTTGCATCAGTACCCCTTATTTGCGCATTCTGACCTAAGCCGAAACTTATCTTATTGCCCCCGAATTTATCCGCAATTTCACAGCACAACGGGTTATCGGCGTTATATACAAAAACTCCGTTTTCTTTCAGATTTTTTACTATATCCCCCTTTTCCAATGCGACGCCTTCAATACTCCCTAATCCTTCCAGGTGTGTTTTGGAAATATTCAGGATTACCGCTATATCGGGTAAACCAATCTCCGAAAGACGCAATATCTCTCCCGGAGCATTTGTACCCATTTCGAGTATTCCGTATTTATGTTTTGACTCAATTTCAAATATAGTCAGAGGAACACCGATAAAATTATTAAAACTCTTTTGTGGTTTTACTACCGGGGCAAAATGAGAAAGCAGGTGATATAACATCTCTTTGGTGGTGGTTTTGCCATTACTTCCTGTGATACCTATGATCTTTGCATTTAATTTCCGGCGGTAATGTCTTGCTAAATCGCCCAATGCGGTTTTAACATCATCTACCAAAATCAGAGGAAGGCACTTGCCGCTAATATCAATTCCACCTTGTTTTGATACCACCACACCAATTGCACCCGCATCAAAGGCTTGCTCAATAAACTGACGCCCGTCGTAGTGGTCGCCTTTTATAGCAAAAAACACATTGCCCTTATGGACGTTTCTACTGTCAACAGAAACGCCATTCACCATTAAACCACTGACATTCGATATCGCTTTCCCGTTAACGGCTTGTATCACTTCTTCAAGAGAAATTGCGTCCATTTTCATTCATCGTCTAATTTTGAGATACCATAGTGCCGGATAATACCTGCTTTACCACTTCACAGTCATCAAAAGGAATACTCTTGTCTTTCAATATCTGGCAACGTTCGTGACCCTTTCCTGCAATAACGACGACATCGCCCTTTTTCGCCTCAAGGAGTGCTTCTTCTATTGCAACTTTTCTATCCAGTTGAACTTTATAGCATGAATCCCGTTTTATTCCCCTCTGTATTTCACGTATTATATTAAGCGGGTCTTCAGAACGGGGATTATCATTTGTTATCCAAAATAAATCTGAATATTTTTCTGCGATATGCCCCATCTTTGCCCTTTTCCCTTTATCCCTGTCTCCGCCACAGCCAAATACTAAAATAATCCTCCTGGCTGCAATGCCTCTAAGAGTCTCTAAAACTACCTGTAACGCATCGTGCGTATGTGCATAATCAATAAGGACATGAAAATCCTGACCGTAGTCCAGTTTTTCCAGCCTGCCAGGAACGTTATTTAAAGATTCAAGGCCTTTTCTTATTATTTCCATATCAAAACCGAGACAAAACCCCGTCGTTGCGGCTGCCAGTGCATTATAAACATTATGATTGCCTGTTAATTTTAAGTGAATAACTTCCTTTCCCCAGGGAGAAATCAATAAAAACCTTGTTCCGTTAACCCCCATATTTATTATCTCTGCTCTCACGTGTGCAGACGTATCTTTTATCCCATACCACACTATTTGTGCGACAGTACTCTTTGCAAAATATTTGCTTGAAGTATGGTCGGCATTTAAAACCGCAGACGCATTTTCATCTAATCCCCTCATCAATTTAATTTTTTCTTCTCTGTAATTTTTAATATTTTCATGATAATCGAGATGTTCCGCAGACAAATTGGTAAAAACAGCAGAACGGAAATGCACTCCGTCCAGCCTGTGCTGCGAAAGTGCGTGAGAACTTGCCTCAATTACCGCATATCGTATATTGTTGTTAAGCATATCTGAAAGATGTGATTGTATATCAACGGATTCAGGGGTAGTTTCATTCGCAGGGATAATCCTGCTCCCTAATTGGTAATATATCGTTCCTATTAACCCTGCCTTATTGCCGGAAGATTCTATGATAGACTTCGTAAAAAACGAAGTAGTTGTCTTGCCATTCGTTCCGGTAATACCTACTATTGTCATTTTTGAAGAAGGATAGCCATAAAAATATTCACTCAGAAGAGAAAGCGCCCGTCGGGCATTCGGCACAACAATTTGCGGAACATTTATAACATAGTCAACACCTTTCTCCGCAACTACGGCAATAGCTCCTTTCTCTATTGCCATTGAAATAAAATCGTGACCATCAGATTTATAGCCCTTTATAGCAACAAAAATATACCCCTCTTTAACTTTACGGGAATCGTGTGTTAGCCCTAAAACGACTTTCTCCGTAAAGGAATTGCACTTATATTTTTCTAAAACAGCACAAATCTCACTTAATTTCATTTTGCGACCTTCAAAAACCCATCAAACTAAATGTTTTTTTCATTACCTGAAAAACAATCAATTCTCAGTACGCCATCGAAACCTTGTGTACTCAGACTCTGCGGCTGAACAATCCGTTCGTATAAACGCTTGGTACTGTCTACCCTGTCAACCTCCTCTGCATATTCCTTTAAAAGCCTATGCAGCGCTTCTCTATTACTCGACCTCGCAATTTCTAATTCTTTTTGAGAAGCATACAAACTATACCATAAAATAAAATTTTTCTTGTTTAAATCCTTCGGTCCCATCATTGCTCCTCCTCCCCTCTCTCCTAAGCGCTATAATTATAACAAATATATTTACCATTATTTTAGATATAACATCATATAACTACCACCTCCTTCCTTTTTTCGTAGTGCCAATAGTCAGTGCATAGCCATTTTTAATTTTAATGGCTCTACCTCAAGATACTGCAGCGTTTTTTTGATAATTTCCCGCACTGACGGAGCCGCAACAGTGCCGCCATAATAAGCACCTTTTGGTTCGTCAGCCATTATTAATACACAAATACGGGGATTATCCGCCGGAGCATATGCGACAAAGGAAGCGATATATTTATTGCGCGAATAACGTCCGTCGCTCTTGTTAACCTTTTGGGACGTTCCTGTTTTTCCGGCAACCTCATATTCCGCTAAAAAAGCCCTCTTTCCTGTGCCATTTCTCACGACATCAACTAATATAGGATTTAATAAATCACGGGCAACTTCTTCACTCATTACACGCCTGACAACCTGAGGTACAGGATATTCTTCTTTAACCTTGCCGTCATTGCCGGTAATCGACTTTATTATTACTGGTTTTAACAGCAGGCCGCCATTTGCAATACTGCTAAATATAGTGACAAACTGAAGCGGTGTTGCAGCAATTTCATGGCCAATCGAAACCGATACTAAAGAAAATTGTTTCGACCAGCTTTTCATGGGACGAAAAATCCCCCCCTGTTCTCCGGATAACTCAATACCAGACTTATTCCCAAAATTAAACTGTTCAAGGTGACGATACATCCTTTCGATTCCCATGCGCATACCCAACTTTGCCATCCCAATATTACTGGAATGGGTAACAATTTCTGCAACAGTAAGGGTGTCGTAGCGGTGCGAATCGTGCAATATTCTTTTCCCCATTACATATCTTCCATTTTCACAGTTAATCATATCATTCGGCCTGGCAAGTTTATTTTCAAATATGCCGGCCAGCACAATCGGTTTTATTATTGAACCCGGTTCATAATAATCAGTGACTGCCAGATTTTTCCTTGCTCTCGCAGGATATTTACCAACATTATTTAAATCATATGCCGGCAGATTCGCCATGGCAAGTATTTCTCCGGTGCTTATATCCATCACAATCGCCGTAGCAGAGGCAGGCGACCATGTTTTGTCAAGATTCTCCAATTCCTCTTCGGCAAAACGCTGAATATTCGCATCAATTGTCAGCATAACATTGTTTCCATGCCTTGGACGCCGCATCTCTGTGTCTGCCGTTAAAATATTGCTTTGCTGGGCATCGCGGTACATCCTTTTATAACCAGGCTCACCTTGCAACGCTTGATTGCATGACAATTCAATACCTTCAAGACCATTTTCATCGATATCCGTGAACCCGATAACATGGCTTCCTAACGGGCCATTTTGATAAAAACGCTGATACTCATGCTCAATATACACACCTTGCAAGGAGAGCTTCCGAATCTCTTTCAATTCCTCATCGCTGACCCTTCTCTTTATCCAGACAAATTTTTTATCTTTTTCGAGTTTTGCTGATACTTTTGAGGGATTAAGGTGTAAGACCTTGCTTAAGTGGCTGGCGACTAAAGAAACGTCTTTAATTGCAGAAGGGTTTGCATAAACAGAGCCGACACGTAAAGATTCCGCAAGCTTCCTGCCATTTCTATCCAATATCAAACCCCTTCTTGCAGATAAGGCTACCTTCTTGCTTTGTTGTGCTTTGGCCAGTTTCAAATATTTATCATGCTCAAGTACCTGTATACGGCATAAATTTACTGCCAACCCTATGAAAACCAAAATAAGCATAAAGCCTATCGTATTCGTCCAAAACCTGTGCATGTTTTTAAAATACATAACCGGCTTTCCTTAGAATAGAAAAAAATACCTTTAGAAATTTACGAACGCTTTCGAGAAAAAAAACTTTCCCCGAAAGCGTTCGGGAGGAAGGCAATAAAATAAGTTCAAATATCAATCCTCAATCCTCAATCCTCAGGCGGCAATGGTCACTTTTGCCGATTACCGATTGTAGACTGCCAACTGCTGAACAGACAAATACTAATAACATCTTACCGTTTTACTATCTCCTGAAAAATTCTCACCTTTAACCATCTCTAGTACATCGTTTCGTTAAAATGTGCACGTGAAAAAATGTCATTGCGAGGAGTGGCGCGACGAAGCAATCTCTTGTTCACAAAAAACTTAAGATTGCTTCGCTGTCGCTCGCAATGACGGTATCAATGTAGATATTTTAATGAAACGTTATACTAGTTATGGAGCACACTACCCTTCAATACTTGTTCTTTTTGTGTATATAAATTACCGGCCATAATTGTTTTTGCATCCCGCCCCACATTTTCCTTTATATTCCCGGCAACCACGCTGTTCTGAAAATATTCTTTAGGTAAAAGCGCCAGTTGATAGGTTTTTACCTTATCTACAATCACCTCATGTGATTTTAATTTCTGCACATAATAATTGAGGTTTTTGTTTCTTTCAGACATCTCATTAAAATCTTTTTGCAGTTGTGCAATCTGATATCCTGTTTCAATGGTTTTATTTCTCTCCCATACAACCAACACCGCCATCGTTATTATAATAGCAAACATTACCAACCATCTGAACATCTCCATGTTAAATCCTTTCTGCAACTCTGAGTTTTGCGCTTCTGCTCCTCGCATTTCTTTCTATTTCAGAAGCACCCGGCCTTAATGGTTTTTTGGTTATTATGTGAAAAATATTTTTATCTTCCATCTCTATAAAACTGTTTTTCACAATTCTATCTTCCAGTGAATGAAAGCTTATGACGGCAATACGCGCACCTTTTACCATAGAAAAATGAATCTTATTCAAAAATTTTTCCAAACTTTCCAATTCTTTGTTAACTGCTATTCTCAACGCCTGAAAGACCCTTGTTGCAGGATGAATTCTGTGTCTCATAGATGGCACAGCACGTTCTATTATCCTTGCTAACTGTGTTGTTGACTTTAATCCGGATACACTTCTTTCTTTTATTATCCGCCTTGCAATTCTTTTTGACCAACGTTCTTCCCCATATTTTTTTAACAATGCCTGCAAATCCCGTTCAGATATCTTACGTAATAAATCCTGCGCCATAAAAGAAGCCGTCCGGTCCATTCTCATATCAAGCGGGCCTTCTTTAGAAAAACTAAATCCGCGCTCTGCGCTATCAAACTGCAATGAAGAAGCACCCAGGTCGAGAAGTACACCATGAACTCCGTCAATGCCAGCCTGCCGCAATACTTCATCTGCATCAACATAATCGGCATGATACAATTTAAATGGGCATCCTCTGTCCGATAAACACTCTTTTGTCATATTTAACATATCAAAATCCTTATCAATACCAATCAAACAACCATCAGGTTTAATCCTGTCCATTATTTTACCTGCATGCCCTCCACCTCCTACCGTGCAATCCAGAATAATGCTCCCCGGCTGCAAACACAGGTATTCCAACACCTCGTCAACCATAACAGGCTCATGAAGCAGATTATCTTTTTTAACATACATATGATATTTTCATTAAAAACCTGCGTGGGTTCAATCCCGGAATATCTCATAGATTTCACAGTGATTATAATGCGTTTCTGCCATTCATCGGTTATAAGGAAAGTCATGCTTACTGGAATAAATCTTCTGCAATTTCTTCATATTCCTCGTTAGTTTCCGATTCAAAGTCGCTCCAGTTTTTTTCATCCCATATTTCAATCCGGTTATTCACGCCCACAATAACAACATTTTTCTGTATATTCGCAATTTCTTTGAGGTACTGAGGAATTAATATGCGACCATGAGGATCCGTTACGCTAATGTGTTGGGCTTTAGAGAAAAAAAGACGCTGAAATTGTCGCGCCTTTTTATTCGTAAAAGAGGATTGTTCTATTTTGGAAACAACACCTTGCCATTCTTTAGGGGTATACATGAAGAGACATGTATCGAGGCCCCGCGTTATATAAAACCCTTTCCCCTCAACTTCTTCGTTAATGCTTTCACGCAAAGAAGCCGGAATGGCAAGGCGGTTTTTAGTATCTATTGTGTGTCGGTACTCTCCGGTGAACATACGCTTTCCCCACTTTTCACCACTTTATACCACTTTATACCACTTATGTGGCTATGAAATTATCTTATTTTTTCTTTTTGTCAACAAATATTTTTCCCTTTGCTTCTGCATAATCCGCGTAATATTAACTATCTATCCAAATTGTTGTCATATTGTCATGTTCGGATACTATATGTTGTAGTAATAAAAAAGAATGTTTTTCCTAAAATTTAGCGTATGTTTTTCTTTTTTTCATGAATTTCCATAATTGAACACTGTTTTTTTTAATTGTTATTTTCTTAGATGTCTTTTAATATGAAGTAAATAAACCAAAGTGCCTCTAATTTTCTGTTTTTCATTGCTAAATACCGGAATGCCTGACGTCTCTGTCATTTCTCATAAATTATCCGATTACGATTTCGATCTTCCAAAAGAACTTATTGCCCAAAAACCTACGGAAAAAAGGGATAATGCGCGGCTTTTGGTTCTATATCGCCGCTCTGGCAGGATAGAACATCGCAGATTCAGTGAAATTGCCGGTTACCTCCGCCCCGAAGATCTTCTCGTGTTGAATAATACGAAGGTTATTCCGTCACGGATAGCTGGTAAAAAACCTCAGGGGGCATATGTAGATTTATTGTTCATAGAAGAATTGGAAGGTAATCACTGGAAGGCTTTGCTAAAATCAAATGGGCTGTTGAAGAAAGGAGAAAAGATTTATCTTGATAATGCCGCCGTTTCAGCCTGTTTACTTGTAAAACATGAAGATAACTCGTGGATATTGCGGATAGAAAACGGGGCGAATATAAGGGAACTTATTCACCGGACCGGAGAAATGCCATTACCTCCATATATAAAACGTCCTAAAAAAAACAATACACTTTCCACCCTGGATGCAGAACGATATCAGACCGTGTTCGCTCAAAAGGAAGGCGCTATCGCAGCCCCAACGGCGGGATTACATTTCAGCGAAGATGTTTTGGGAAAAATAAGAAATAGCGGAACAGATATCGCGTTTGTCACGCTTCATGTCGGATTAGGCACGTTTTTGCCTATCAAAACGGAAGAGATAAAAAATCACCGTATGCATAAAGAATATTACGAATATACAAAAGAATTGCTCCCAAAAATAACTATCACCAAAAACCGGGGTGGACGCATTATTGCAACCGGAAGCACGTCATGCCGAACGCTTGAAACGATTGCATTGAATAACAACATACATCAGTTTTCTGGTTATACAGATTTGTTTATATATCCGCCATATCCTTTTCAATACGTTGATGCGCTCATTACCAACTTTCATCTTCCGAAAACCACTCTTTTCTTATTAGTTTCAGCCTTTGCAGGAAGGGAACAAATTTTTAACGCCTATGAAATTGCCAAAAAAGAGGGATATCGCTTTTACAGCTACGGTGACTGTATGCTGATCATTTAATTCTGTTGACTTAACCATAAAGCTTATCCACACTTTGTGAGTGAAAATTTATTATATTTTTGCGCAGAACGTAAGAATAAAATGCCGCAATAGAGATAATTTGTAACACTTTAGTTTTTTGAAAAATTCCCGGTATAGAAAAAATACCATGTAGCCCCGTTAGGGGCGGTCTGTTTGTAGCACAATAAAATTCAATAGAGTAAATAGCTCCGTAGGAGCGGCCTGTCCATATTCAGGCAGACCTGTTTAATATGGGTTTACAAGAGACAGGTCGCTCCTAACGGAGCTAATATCTGTTATAATATCCTATTTTGCTACAAACAGGCTGCTCCTATGGAGCTTATAGGTAATACGTTTTTCAAAAGACTAAAATGTTACGATAATTTACTTTTTTCAATAAAAATATGAATAAAAATATCCTTTTCTTATCTCCAAACGCTAAACTGACGCTTGAAAAGAGATATTTAAAAAGAAATGTCTTAGGCAAGATCATAGAATCGCCTGAAGATATGTTTCGCAGAGTGGCAAAAAATATCGCCTCGGTTGATTTAATTTATAATAAAAAGGCTGATATTGTTTCCATGGAAGAAGAGTTTTACCACCTTATGACCTCACTGCAATTTTTGCCCAACTCACCTGCATTAATGAACGCAGGCAGGCATCTGCAACAATTGCTCGCATGTTTCGTATTGCCTGTAGAAGATTCCATCGAAGGCATATTTGATACCGTAAAACAAGCCGCATTAATCCACAAAAGCGGGGGCGGCACCGGTTTCAGTTTCTCACGCATAAGACCAAAAAATGATATTGTAAGCGCTTCATGTGGTATGGCAAGCGGCCCTGTTTCCTTTATGAAGGTTTTCAATGAAGCGACGGAGGCCATAAACCAGGGTGGTTTCAGACGAGGCGCAAATATGGCGGCGCTGAACGTAAATCATCCCGATATTTTTGATTTTATTCATGCAAAAAATACTGAAGGTGTTTTGACAAATTTTAACATTTCTGTCGGGATTACGAATGCATTCATGGAAGCAGTGGAAAATGACGCACCATTTCCCCTCATTAATCCGAGAACGAAATTGGTTGTCAAAACAATAAGGGCAAAAGTGCTTTTTCAGGAAATCGTACAATCCGCATGGAAAAATGGCGAGCCGGGCGTTTTATTTATTGATGCCATAAACGCCGCCAATCCTACCCCATTGCTTGGGAGTATTGAGGGAACAAACCCCTGTGGAGAACAGCCCCTGCTGCCTTATGAAGCATGTGTTTTAGGATCGGTCAATGTTTCGCAAATGACTACATACAAAAATGATCATTACGAAATGAATTGGCACACATTGGAGAAAACAATCCATCTTGCCGTGCACTTTCTTGACAATGTTATTGATGCAACAAAGCATCCATTACCTCAAATTGAAGTGTTAACCAAAGGCAACAGAAAAATAGGATTGGGGATCATGGGATTTGCAGACCTTCTCATAAAACTCAATATTCCCTATAATTCAGAAGAAGCCATGAGATTCACTGATAAACTTTTAAGATTCTTCTCCGGAAAAGCAAATGAAGCATCTGAGAGATTGGCATCAGAACGCGGTATGTTTCCCAACTATGAAAAAAGTATTTATGCCCGGCAAAATGGCCCCAAATATAGAAATGCGACACGAACAACAATAGCGCCTACAGGCACTATCAGCATTATTGCCAATTGTTCCAGCGGCATAGAGCCTCTGTTTGCCATTGCATATACAAGAAATGTTCTCGTTGAAGGTGGATTACCGGAAATCCATCCGTTTTTTGAAAACGTTGCAAAAAAAAGAGGACTGTATACTGATAAACTTTTAGCAGAGGTAAAAAGGGAGGGTTCAATACAAAATATTGCCTATATTCCAGATGATATAAAAAGAATATTTACAACGGCAAGAGACATTTCACCGGAATATCACGTAAAAATTCAATCTATCTGCCAAAAATATATCGATAACGCCGTTTCCAAAACTATTAATTTTCCAAAAGAATCAACCGCTGAGGATGTGGAAAAGGTCTTCCTGCTGGCATACAGAAGCGGTTGTAAAGGAATAACCATTTACAGGGATAAGAGCAGAATGTCACAGGCGCTTTCCTTTGAATGTGCATGCACAAAAGATCTTATTGGCAAAAATACCGTTGTGTTATAGCCGAGTCCCAATATTGTTTTAATTTTTGCATATCATTTGGCTTCACAATAAAATTATCCACCCCACCCATCAAATAACTGCTACGTTCCCGAATGTTTTCCGACAGTATCGTAGTTGAAAGACGCGGGAAATATTTTTTTACTTTTGTAATAAAATCCAATCCCTCCTCACCGGTAATTTCAGTGTCTAAAAGCATAAAATCAATTTTGTTCATATTTAACACATTCCATGCGTGTTCCGTATTAATGACAAAAATGGTATCCAAACCCTTTTGGTCTGTAATCTCATAAAGCTGTTTTCTCACTGTATCTCTGAGGCTAACAATCAGTAGATTTTGATTCGACCGTTTTTCGTTTTCAATATATTGACGAAACATATTTTTATACAATATTTTTTTAAAAACCACTTCAACAACAATAGTGAGTTCTCTTTCATTAAAACCTTTTATGAGATATTCATCCAAACGAAATGATAAAAGGTCTATCCATGTATCTACCGAGTCTATTTCCAATATTATTCCCAAATCAGCAAATTCGGTCTTTACATCTTTTAACAATTCATACTCATTAATCTTTGCAGATTCAAATTCAGTAACAAGAAGATCGCATTTGTTTTTGCGTAATATACTCATAGCATTGTGTTTTTGATTTACCGCAAAAATAATATACCCTTGCTTTGATAATATATTTTCAATTGCCCTGCATTGGGTTTCCTTGGTATAGAGCACCATTATTTTCAGGTCTTTCTTCATTTTACAACGTTTTTTTATAACCTCAATACCATTAACCTCTTCCTGCAATTTCTCCATAGAATCCTCGTCTATAGATAAAGCGCCTATATCATACTCTTCACCGGACGAAGTGGAACGTTTTAGCACCCTCCTTACCTCCACAGATATTTTCTTTTGCGGCTTTCGATACAAATTGCCGGAAACGCCGGCAGGAGATAAGCTGAATTTAATGATTAAATGGTTTGACGGCAACAATGAACGATTGATAATAAACCTGATTCCGTGCTGAGAAACATCCTTAATAGTAATGGGTATTTCTTCATTTGAATAATCATTCAAGCTCCTATCTAGGATCGCACACGTACCACTTATCTTCATATCAAAACGTTTCTCTGTGCGTCTTTCTCCTGATTTCTGAGGTGTGTCTGGCGGGTAAACAATGACAGGTGCAATTTCTGCTGCTGCTGCTGTTGCAGGGATGGTTGCTTTTGCTTCTGATTCCTGAATTAATTCATCGACAAAAGACCTGATATTCCTAAGTTCATCGGCCGCTAAATTCCGAAGCGATTCCTTCCAGTTTTCATTTTGCATGGACAATATTCAGAAAAAGTTTTTCTTTTATTACTGTGTAAAAACTTCTTTTTCTGCAAGGTTTTTCCCTTCCTCACGAAAGAAGGGGAGGTTATCTTTGGTTGAGGCTTGCTGCGCTGTGTTACTGCCTTCGGGTGTTCAATGACAGAAGACGGCTCAACAACCTAGTTTTTGTTTTAAAATCGTTTGAACCCTCTTCCCATCGGCTGTTCCGCCGCATTTGTTCATAATAAGTTTCATTGCAACGCCAAATTCTTTTCCGGTAAATTTGTTTTCGTCAACAACTTCATTAACAATTTTCTGAACATCTTCATCAGAAAGCTGCTTTGGAAGATATTCCTCCACGATAGCAAGCTCATTATCTATTTCTCTTGTCTTTTCCGGTAACGAAAGCCTTTCATACTCTTCCCGCGTCTTTTTTAATTTTTTCTGATACCCTTGAACTACTGCAGCATAATCTATCTGATCCCTTGGCTTGCCAGATGTCTCTGCAATTTTTATATCCGCAAGCATCATACGCAAGACGGAGGTTCTCATCTTATCCTGCACTTTCATGGAAGATTTTAAATCTTCTTTGATCTTTTCATTTAAATCCATAGTTTATTCCCCGTTAAATGAATACCCTTCAACCTTATGCCCGCAATTGGGGCAATACGCAGGGCTGCCCTCATAATGTCTCCCACAGTATTTACAAGGCGTCAATATCTCCACCTGCGACTGTTTTGGCCGTGTAAATAAATACAACGGCAAAAATACGATCATAAGCAAAAACGCACCTAACATCCATCCGACGGCAGAAATGGTTTTATATCCTTTACTTTTGGCATCCATGTAAACCCAAACAGCCACCGCCGCAGCAATAAGCAATCCAATAAATCTCATAACCATTACCCCTTCCCTGGTAAGGGTGAAATATAGCACACAAAACTTTTGTAGTCAAATAATTATCATTGCAGCATCTTGCACCGGCAAACGATTTATTGTAATTATATTTTTATTTTATACAAGAAAATTAACCTTGAAACTATTTTATCCTGTAGTAAAATACCTTGAAATTTTGTTAGTGAGAAAAGCCTGCAAATATATTTATACAAAGGATGGTGTCGATGAAATACATATATACGGCTGAAGATTGTCCAAAGTGCGAAACGTTGAAGGAAAAATACAGGGCAGATGGTATACGATTTGTCGAAAGAAACGCCGAAAGAATCAAACAGCCTGAAGATGATATTGACAGAGAGGCCTTGGTACAAGCTTCAATGCAAAATATGGAACTACCCGTTGAGGTAGACGCTTAAATCAACACTCGTGAATCTTGCAATATGATTGTAGCCAGAACCCCCCACGTTTTATGCTTCGCCCCCCAAATAAAGCAGAGACGCAAAATTTTGTGTCTCTGCTTTATTTCAGGCAGCAAAAATTAGTATAATCTCTTCAAAAAGACAGTCTTTTTGACACTTTACAAAGACACTCGTTATCCCATCCCGCCATTCACTTTTTATTTTAGAATCCTGCTTTAGCTGTTTTCCCCTTGGTGTAATACTTTAAGGACACTACGACTTATTACGGAACAATTTATTCTCTTGAAAAACTCCTGAAAAGCTTCGTGAGGAGGAACGGCCTATAAGGCACATAAACAATACATCGCTCCTTTTGGAGCTTTATCATCGTATTTGGTGTTTTAGCTTTTCAACATTTCATCCCTCCGGGGTTGTTTAAAAAAAATTAAAGTGGTACGAAAATAAAAAATAGATGAAAACAGGGCAATATTTTGTACCGATTTATTAGACTATTATGTTATAATCCGCGCTTATTTAGTAATTTGAATAAAAAAAACTTCATTAAAATTTTGTAAAATGGTAAAAATATATATTCCAGGAGAACATTTAATAAATAAATTATGTTATATGATACGTGTAGATGATTATTTTATTTTATTCACTTAACTCAATAAAATAGTGTTATGACCATATTAAAACAAAAAACAGAACGGTTAGATCAAATAAACAACGAAAATAACCCGGTTGAGGAAGAGATAACAGAATGGAACCAGGAAGAAGAAAAGAGCCGCGATTATGATTCTGTACGATTATATTTAAATGAGATGGCAAAAATACCACTGCTTACCCCTGCAGAAGAAATCTACCTTGCGAAGAAGATACGGGTTATGAGCAGACTGCTCCATCGCAAGGTGCTGGGTTTTGATTATGCCTTGGAAATGTATATACGACTACTGGAAGGAGTGGAGAGTGAATCAGAGCTTGTTCAATTTGTTGAATTATCAGCGGCAAGAGAACAAAACCGGGATGCAGTTGTTGAACAGATTCACGCGGTTACCAGCAATATCAGAAAGAGCATAGAAAGCAATTTAAAAGATTATGAAAAGATTCGCAGGGGAAATATTGCGCGGGATAAAAAGCTGAGGGTGCATAAAAGTATTCTCGTAAGAAAGGGAATGGCGATTAAAGAGTTAGAATCCATTAGTGTACGGTCGGAAACCATACTGCCGGTTATGCGTGAATTGTTAGAGGTTTTATCGACAATTGCGGATTATAATAGAAAACGTACCGTCCATCGTAATTTTAAAAGGGAATTATGCAAAGAACTTTCTTGTGATATCAATGAGATAGAGGCATTGTTTGCAATGCCGGCGAAAGAGTTGAAAAAAATTATTTTTTCTATTAATTCCATTTACAATGAATATGTGATGGCAAGAAAGCGGTTTTCAGAGGGAAATTTACGACTGGTAGTAAGTATCGCAAAAAAATATAGAAAACGAGGGATGGCTTTTCACGACCTTATCCAGGAAGGTAATACGGGGCTTATGCGCGCCGTGGACAAATATGACTACAGGATGGGTTTTAAATTCAGCACATATGCAACATGGTGGATAAAACAAGCTATTATCAGGGCAACAGAAGAAAAAGTAAGAACAATACGAATCCCTGTGCATATGATGGATGTAATCAATAAGTCTACTTACGTGGCCAAAGCTGGACAGGGATCATCTGCGGAAAAAATACAGTTAGAAGCCATTGCAAGGGATACCAATACGCCATTGCCTGAAATATATAGATTGCTTCAGATAACATCACAACCTATATCATTAGAAACACCAATTGGCAGTGATGGAGAAACAATGTTTGAAGATTTTATTCAGGACAAAAAAATAGACGCCCCTATATTTCTTGCCCAGCGTTCTTTATTAAAAGAACAAATACAAAAGGTGCTTGATACGTTAAGTTACCGCGAACGGGAGATTATTAAATTACGTTTTGGAATTAGTGATGGATACACACACTCATTGGAAGAAATCGGAAAGAGGTTCAATATAACCCGCGAACGTATCCGGCAGATTGAAGCTATTGCCCTTCGTAAACTTCAACATCCGGTTCGCAGTAGAAAACTGGAAGGATTTCTTGAAGGTACGATGAATTAAAGGAAATTCAAATATCAGTATTGCAAAAATTTACACAGGGGATTCACTGGAAAATATGGCGAATCCCCTATTTTTTTCTCCATATTTTTCCAATTATCTTATTAATGTTGTCTCTCTGGCCAAGTGGCAAAACAGATATTTTTTTAAATAAAAAAACAGGTAACAATAAAAGGAAATGTTAACTACCGGGCGATAGTTAAGCAGCTCTCCCTAAGCAGCAAAATATGCCATATTGAAAAACGCGGTGGATTTAGCCCAAAAATCTATCAAATAATTATTTGTTCTTGTAAACATATCATCATAAACAAAGCCGTTTCGCATGGCAAATAATTATACGAAAACGGCTACAACGACAGGGAATGATTGCAGGTAAAAGGAAAGGTGAGATTTTCCGGAATGTTTCATTACCTCCCCATTATTGTACATGGGTTGGCAGTAGGTCATGAATTTATCTTTTTAACAGATTCACGTCATACCGCGCATGAATTTAAAAATGATTTATCAAAAAATATCCGGGAGTGTTAACCGAAACAAACTAACTGCTTCCATGCAGGTACAGACCTGCGATTTTATACCTTATCGCGTCTTCTTCTACGTCTTTTTAAAATGTATTTTCTCCTGTTTAACCGATGTTTTTTCTTACCCTCAAAACCGCAAGCCATACTAACTCCTTAAAAACTTTCAGAATAATTTCTAAATAAGTAAACGTAAGGGGAAATGTTACCAATAATAGGTTTCAAATTCAATAAAATATTAGATAAAAACGAAGTTATTTATATCATTAAAATCCTTATGTGGGTTTTATCTTCACAAATGAGCAACGTTTTATAACAAATCACCAGAATCACCAGTTACATTAGAGTAGAAATTAGTTCTGGCTTGTCCATGTTGGTGGAGTTCTACACACCACATGAACTATTGTTTTGAAATGGATAAAAGCAATAATTTCTCTTGCTTTAATGATAAAGTGTGATAATATTATTTCCAGTGATTGGTTGTACTGTACCGGATCGTTGCATATAGGGAAGTTTATAACGAGGCTACAAGGTGTTACAACCTTGTAGCTTTTTTAGTTTATAATGTTGTTTTTTTTAATTATGAAAGGGGGTGATTTTAAGAATGCCACAGGGTACCGTTAAATGGTTTAACGACTCAAAGGGTTTTGGTTTTATTTCTCAGGACAATGGAGAAGATGTATTTGTACATCAGACTGCGATCGAATGCGAGGGTTTTAGAACTCTTGCAGAAGGAGATAAAGTAGAGTTTGAAGTCGTAAAAGACCAAAAAGGCTACAAAGCCACAAAAGTAGTCAAATTATAAATATATTTATTAAGCATACTCGTATATTTTGCCGTATATAAAATACTATTAATGTTGTATATTGAAAATATAGAGTACTATTAAAAATATTGTTATAATTAAGGCGCAAAAGACCCTGATAATTGTAAAAATTTATTGGGGTCTTTTTTTTCTTATAATTATGGTGATACAAGGGACAGCTACCCTTTTTCTTTGACATTTTAAATTAAAAGGATTACTATTTTTTCATGGCACGAATCGCACGAATCACAGTCCCGCGTTACCCTCATTATGTAACACAAAGAGGCAACTATCAAAAGCCTGTTTTTGAAACAGAAGATGACTATGAGCATTATATTCAATGGCTTCATGAGTATGCCGGTGAATACTCTCTGAAGATATGGGCATATTGCCTTATGCCTGACCATGTTCACCTCGTTTGTGTACCTGCCGAAAAAGATTCTCTTTCACGCGCATTAAATCTGCTTCACATGAGATATTCACAATATTTTAATCGTAAACGAAATGAGAAAGGACATCTCTGGCAAGGAAGATTTTATTCTTGCATCCTTGATAAAAAACACACATACGCCGCTGTCCGACATATAGAAAACAACCCTGTTCGTGCCGGCATCGTAAGAAAACCACATAGGTATAAATGGTCGAGCGCGTACAGTCATGTCACCCAAAAGAGAGATGGTATTTTATCTTACGATTGCTATTTAAATGCCGAAATCGAAGATTGGTCAGAATATTTAAGAGAAAAGGATTACGAACAAATCATTAAAAATATAAAGAAATGTTCAATGACGGGACGTCCTTGCGGTGATGACCGATTTATCAAGAAATTTGAAAAACTCCTGGGGAGAAGAATAAAGACGCTGCCACCAGGAAGACCGCTCAAAAACAAATGACAACTACCCCCCATCCTGTTTTAACCATTCAATATTTTAAAGCAAGCGCAATACATTTCAAGAGACCTTAGTTAATTAATGAATAAAAAAATCCGGTTGCAGACATTGACACTTTGGGATTTTCCTTCCCAGCACTATCTTCGTGAACAGGAACACGCCCAGAACTACAAGGGAGCCACTCCTTCTTATATCATCTGGAACCTATTGCAGCGATATACACGACCAGGAGATGTTGTAATTGACCCCATGTGCGGCGCAGGCACAACCCTAGATGTTGCTAAGGAGCTAAACCGTGAGGCATTAGGGTTTGATCTGAATCCAACACGCAAAGATATTAAACAGGCAGACGCACGGAAAATCCCCATAGAAAAGGCAACAGCAGATTTTGTTTTTATCGATCCTCCCTATTCAACCCACATCACTTATTCAGGAAAAGAAAACTGTATTGGAGAATTAGAGGCCACTTCCGGGGAATATTACACAGCATTGGAACAGGTAATCCGGGAAATACACCGCATACTCAAGCCCCGCCGCTATATGGCGCTTTTGGTATCCGATTCGGCAAAAAAAGGGAAACCGTTTCTTCCGATAGGGTTCAATCTGTTCAGCATTCTGAGCGATTATTTCCTGCCGGTGGATATTATTGCCGTAACACGCCACAATGCAAAACTTCTCAGGAATCACTGGCACAGCGCAGCAGTTGAAGGAAACTATTTCCTTAGAGGCTTTGGTTATCTTTTTATAATGTACAAAATGGGCAAGGGAGAGACTCCCGGGAAGTGGCTCGACCGCAGAGCTTCCAAGGAAACCCAAAAACAGCTTGACTCATTTACGATCAAAAAGAAAAACCAGGCAGGTTTTTGTAATCAACCACAGTAATATTCACTAGCAAGGCTAAACGATGAGCTACGTATAAGGATTTTTAAGACAACACCCCTTTCCCCCCTTTGCAGTATCCCAAACTGGCTTTAATACAAACACAATAAAGAGAGTTCCCAATCCGCCGGAAAACCAGTTCATCACTATATCCCTCATATCAAAGCATCTCATCGGCAAAATTGCCTGAATAAACTCATCAATTGCGCCTACCAAACATACCAAAATGGTTGTATACACATAGATTAATTTATTTTGAACGTCTATTCTTAACGCCCAGAACAGAATACCGCTTAAAATCCCGTAAAATAGCAGATGGAATCTCTCCGCACCATTCACACACATATACTTCAACAAAACAAGGCATGCCAGAGATATCACAAAAAATGCCGCATAAACAGAAACATTCCTTGCCTTTTTCCGGTAAACTAAAAAGAAAAGGGAATACACTCCCGCGATACTTACGAATATCCCGCTCAAATAGTTTACTTTTTCTCCCAGCAGTCGCAGTGCAAACCTCCAAATCGCAGGAGCAAACGGCAGGAAGGCATAGAGGGCAATGATATATGCAACAGTAATTATCCATCGCCATTTTCGTGATACATTTTCTGCTAATTCCGTCAGATGTTTAATGGTGGTGCTCTCAAGATTAAGTAAGTGGTGATAAGTACTAAGATAATTTAGCGCTAAGCCCCTGCGCCATTTTTATTTCTAAATCATGATTCACCGTCCATGCCGTGCGGTGTGTTACCGCATCTATCAAAGTGCTTGCGGAAGGGAGACCGGTCCCGCTCTTTTTCAGTCCCCCAAACGGCAAATGTACCTCCGCGCCTATTGTAGGTAAATTAACATACCCAAGTCCGTATTCACAGTCATCCCTTATCCGCCTCGCCTTTCGAAAATCTTCCGTAATTACTGCACAGGAAAGACCATATTCTGTATCATTATACACATTAATAGCCTCATCAATACTTTCCACAGGGATAATCGCCACATGAGGCCCAAAGACCTCCTCATGGAGAACACGGCTCTTTGGATTATTTTTCATTCGATATACAAAAGGAGACATAAAGTACCCCTTATCATATCCCCCGCCAGTAAGCCTGGAGCCGTCAAGCAATACCTCCGCCCCCTCATTCTTTGCAAAATCGTTATATCGTAAAATTTTTTCTGTTGCTGCTTGATTTATAACTGGTCCCATAAATACCTCTTCGTCAAGAGGGTTGCCGATTTTAATCCGTTTGGCGAGTTCAACAAATCTCTTTTCAAATTCTTCAAGCATATTCACATGTAAAATCAACCTGCCTGCGGAAGTACATCTCTGCCCTGAAGTTTTAAAGGCGCTGAGAATAGAGGCATTCACCGCTATCTCCATATTGGCGCCATCGAGAACTATTATCGCATTTTTCCCCCCCATCTCGCAGGCGCACATTTTGTTATAGGATTCAGCAGCAATCTTCTTTATCCCTTCACCAACTTCACATGAACCGGTAAACAATATTACCTGTGTATCGGAATGTCTTACCAACGCATCTCCACAACCTCCATGTATTACATTAATTACTCCGGGAGGAAATCCTGCAGCATGCACATATTCTGCAATTTTATTAGCGACGCAAGGCGTCTCCCGGGACGGTTTTAACACAACGGTATTCCCCTCCACTACAGAGGGACAAATCAGCCATAGTGGAATCGCAAAGGGAAAATTCCATGGCGTAATTGCGGCAACAACACCTTTTGGCCTCCGTCGCATGAAGGAGTCTTTTTCTACAATCTCCGAATCAATAATATCGCCATGCGGCATCCTTGTTGTGCCAAATATATATTGAACCATATGAATGCCTTCCGTTACATCCGCACGCCCTTCCGCAATCCCTTTCCCGCATTCTTTCGATACCAACTGAGAGATGGCTTCTCTGTCTTTTTTCAGCAACTGCGCCAATTCATCAAGATATTCGCCGCGTCTTATCCGTGAAATTTTTCTCCATGTATCATAAGCGGTCTTTGCCGCCAGCACCGCATTATTGACGTCATCTGCAGAAGAAAGGGGAAATGTCCCTAGCACCTCATCACAATACGCCGGATTTCTGCTTTCAAACACTTCAGATGAAGCACTATCAACAAATGCGCCATTGATGTAGTTTTTACCCTTCATAATGCAATTCCCCCCTCAAATAAAATAGTAAGAAACATCCCCATTGAACATAACGGTAATAAGTAAATTTATGTAACACTTTAGTTTTTTGAAAAATGTACTACCTATAAGCTCCGTAGGAGCAGCCTGTTTGTAGCAAAATAGGATATTATAACAGATCGTAGAGACAGGTTTGAAACCTGTCTCTGCAATTATGAGCAACCTGTCTCTTGTAAATCCATATAAACAGGTCTACCTGAATACGGACAGGCCGCTCCTACGGAGCTATTTACCTTATTGAATTTTATTGCGCTACAAACAGACCGCCACTAACAGGGCTACATGGTATTTTTTCTATCCCGGGAATTTTTCAAAAAACTAAAGTGTTACAAATTTATTGTTATTTTCTGCTTCTGCGGTAACATAATCTTTTTGTCTGTATTCTGCGCCTAGCATCCATTTTATATCACATTGATAAATACGAGTCAATTTCACTTTGCCCGGCGGTATATTTGATTTCGATAAAAAGCAACCAATTTTGCAAATTGAAAAAAAACAGTAACACATTCCCTTTGCTTATAACCACTCGTATGAAATAACTGCTCCCGATTAATAGTTGGGAGCAATTGACTCATTTGGCGAAAGAGTCACATAAAAAAAGTATTTAAAATCGCATCATACTGTGTTATCATTCATTTTCGTAGCGTTTACGCCATGTTTTTCAGAAAGAAACACTGGCATGAAAAGATACCTCAATACAAGAACATCAACAAAACACCTAGAATTTGACTACATTAATAATAGATAAAATAAAAGAATTAAAGAAAAAAAGAAATGCAATAATACTTGCGCACAACTATCAAAGGGGTGAAGTACAGGATATTGCGGATTACGCCGGGGATTCCCTGGGATTATCACAACAGGCCGCCAAAACTGAGGCGGAAATGATTGTTTTCTGCGGGGTACATTTCATGGCAGAAACCGCATCAATTCTTTGTCCCGGCAAATTGGTGCTTTTGCCTGATGAAAATGCAGGCTGCCCGATGGCAAATATGATTACCCGGAAGGAACTTATTCTGAAAAAAAAGGAGTATCCCGGTGCAAAAGTTGTTTGCTATGTAAACAGTACCGCCGCAGTAAAAGCAGAGAGCGATATCTGTTGCACGTCATCTAATGCAATAAAAATCGTATCTTCATTTCCCAAAGAACAGGAAATACTGTTTGTTCCGGATAAGAGTCTGGGCGGGTATGTATCAAAACAGCTCAACCGTCCCATGATTCTTTGGGAGGGCTACTGCCCAACACACCACAGGATACTGGCGGAACATATTGTAAAAGCAAAAAAGGAACATCCTCAGGCAAAAATCGTGGTGCATCCTGAATGCACACCTGATGTTATTGAGCTGGCTGACCATGTTGCAAGTACGACTGGAATCGCAAAATATTGCAGGGAATCCAGTGCAGGCAAATTTATAATCGGAACCGAGATCGGTCTTTTACATCGCCTAAAGAAAGAGAACCCGCAAAAATCATTTTTCGCAGTTACACCGCTTTCCGATTGTCCCAATATGAAGCTCATTAACCTGGAAAAGGTATTGTGGGCTTTGGAAGACCTTGTATATGAAGTCAAGGTCGCTGAGGATATCGCGCAAAAGGCACATTCCGCTATCCAGAAAATGCTGGATTTATCGTAAATTTTCAGTGGAATATATTCAAATACACCTTGCTGAAATTAAAAATTTGATCACAGTTGAGTAGTATGGATACGAAAGAAAAACTTAATAAATTAAGAAACTATGCAGAGGCATTGGAAAGTGTTGTTGTTGCTTTTTCAGGAGGAGTGGACAGCTCGCTTGTCGCGAAAGTTTGTTTTGATGTTTTAGGCGGAAAAGCTATGGCAGTCACTGCCCGTTCAGAAACATATCCCGCCTTTGAATATGAAGAGGCGACAAAAATAGCAAAGGAGATTGGTATCTCCCATATGACCATCCATACCAGCGAACTTAATATTAAGGGCTTTGCGGAAAATCCCACGAACCGGTGCTATTTTTGCAAATCGGAATTATTTGGAAAACTGAAAGACATTGCAAGGGCACAAGGATTCAAGAATGTTGTGGATGGCGCCAATTTTGACGATACAAGTGAACACAGGCCCGGGCTTGAAGCTGCAAAGGAACTCAGCGTACGCAGCCCTTTAAAAGACCTCGGATTCAGGAAGTCCGACATACGCGAAATATCAAAATACCTCCTTCTCTCAAACTGGGATAAACCGTCATACGCCTGCATGTCATCCCGCTTCCCATATGGAGAAGCCATTACTGAAGACAAATTAGTTCTCGTTGCCGCCGCAGAAGATTATTTGCGAAGCATTGGGCTGCGACAATTTCGCGTCAGGCATCACGATACCATAGCAAGAATTGAGATACTGCCGGAAGATTTTCTCAAATTATTACAAAACGGCAAAAGAACTGAATTAATCAATACATTCAAGGAAATAGGTTACAAATACGTCACTCTCGATGTAGAAGGATACCGTAGCGGCAGTATGAATGAGGTGCTTAAACAATAAGTACATACTTTTCGATTATCCTTCACAATGGTATTTATAGCCAAACAAATATGATTTTAGAGATTTGGCGATAAAATGGCTTTCTAAAAAACAGATTTATTTGACTAGGCATATTATCAAACACACCCCTAAATCCCCTCTTGATAGAGGGGACTTCTTATCTCCCCTCTAAAAAGAGGGGCCGGGGGTGTGTAAATTTTTCGAAAACCTTATTTGTTTGACTATATTATAGAAATATGTTTCAAATAATGTAACTATTCAGCGTAAACATTACACGGCTCCCGGCGGGTTCACTCATTAGAAGGCTTTTGTCAAGGACAAAATATCTCCGGTCGCAAAAATATCTACATTTTCACGTTTTGAATACCCCTCCAAGTACGGAATCGCTCTTACTGCTGTTTACGAAAATGACTATACCGTTCACGTTTATCTACGCCCGTGGTATTTCGCAATTGTTTTGGTATCGTTCTCATCCGCACCATTCACCCATCGGGATCAAGGCTTTGTGAAAGACTTTCTCACCGCCCCTGACTTATCTTCTGTCCCAGAAAACCATCGGTTCCATACCAGTGTCCAATCGTTATTCACAGAATATTCGGCTCTACGGCCAAAACCTCACGGCTCATGGTATGGGCAGATCAGAATGGAATATTCTTTTTCGCCGATTCCTTTACCGGCACAACTCATAATAAAAGGTGGAACAACTTCCAATCAGGTTTCATGGATTGGTTACCTAACCCGCAACCGGTTCCTTGCACCACCTAATCTGCTTGCTACCCAAACATTTTTTTCTCGTCGTAGTTTACTTGCTCCTTTATTATGTAATAACATGCCCTGGCCAGCTTATTGCTCAAGGCTTTCGTTGCCAGAACTACATGGCTCTTTGACGCCTTCCTCTGATGCCATTTCCTTCCCTTTTCGCAAAATCTTACGTGAAAATGCGCTGCCTCCACATACGCCCACGCAAGGTATTTATTCCCGTTCTTACGGTTTCCTTTCCCTTTGCTCTTACCATTCGATAATTTTTTTGCCGATACGCATCTGCAATAAGATGAATACATCCCCACATCACTAAATCGCTCTATGTTCCCAGTCTCCAGCATTATCGTCATTGCCAGGATTTCGCCTATCCCAGGCACCTTGAGCAATTTCTTATACGGCTTCTTTAGCTTCACCTCCTTTAATACCGCTTTCTCTATCTTGTATATCTGCTTATTTAATACCTCTATTACCTCGTGATCGCACTGTGCTGACATGGTCAAATGCACGTCGCTGAACATCCCCATTACCTCTTCGTTACTCAGCTTCTTTATCGTATCACCGCTTATCGGTACTCCTTTGTTACGGTTTACCATCGTTTGCATACTCAATATATGCGCTGTCCTTTGTTGTACCAACATCATCCGCTTCCTCAGTAAATCCCTCACTGACCGCGTCTCTTTGGGATAAATATATCCCTCTGGTAATATCTTTAACCGTAACATCTTTGCCAACCAAAACGAATCCCTCGTGTCGTCAATGTACTTTAATCCCTCATACTGCTGCATTGCCGATGTATTTGCCAGGTGTACCTGATAGCCTGCCTCCATCAGACCATCCACTATCCAGTACCAGTTAAAGGTCGATTCTACTACTATACCCTTTATTTCTTTTTTGTATGGCTCTAATACGCGCTTTATTTCATTGATGTCATTACGGTTTCTCCTCTTGAATACCTTCCGATCCTCCTCATCGAGTATTCCAATATAATTATTATCACCATGTAAATCTATTCCTACGAAATATCCCATTGCTCGCTCCCTCCTTACTTTGTTATTATTTAACAATCGCCTTTCACGGTATCCTCCATTTTACCATGAAGAGTGCGCTCGGAGGTGCCTTCTATATGATTATCAGGTTTGCAAACATGAACCCGCCGGGGTTTACGCTTAATAGTTACAAAACTTTTTGGTATACCTTTCAACAATAGGCATATCTGAAAGTCCATTCATGGGAATATATTTGTTATTTTTACAAACGATTCCATTCATCAACGGTAATTTCACTACCTATTATTTCTTCCGCTTCCCTTATCATCATACGAAGTTGAGGCACTGAATACTCATCATTAGACGGAATAGTGAGACAGTATTGTTGATAGACAATAAACTTGTGTCTGGTTCCAGAAAAAGGACCGTCAAAACCGAGTTTTCGTAAACGGCGAATAAAATCTCTCCGTTTACAGGGCGTCCATCGGCTCACGGGTTGGCTCCTTATTCAAATCGATACCTCTAATCACTGGTAAAGTATGGCCAAATTTCAACCCAACCAAAATCCAATCTTCAAGTGTTGAACGTAATTCGTCCTCACACTGGTGCAATGTAGTACCAAACGCCACAACCCCTTTACAAACAGGAATACGGCCTGAAAATGTACTATCTTCAAGCTTGTCGTAAAGGGCTTGTGCCATAGCTTGTTCCACATACTCACTGAGAATATACCTCGTTCCTTGCATTCTATACCTCCTGTTTGAATAATGCCAAAGATTAATTCGCATCTTTTTGTCTGCGTAATCTGCGAAATCTGTGGTTCCGCCTTGCTAGATTTTATCGGATGAACGTCTGAAACTCATTTTTCGCATTTTATTTTCTTTTCGTCTTTTTCATCACAATCTAAATGTTTTTTTCTTCTCATGCTTCAAGGGTTACTGTCTGTTTTGATTAATTCGTCTTTTAACCCTTTAAGTTTTGGCTCGTCCGCAGAATCTGTGGGTAATAAGTAAGGATTAGTAAGAGAAAAGGTGCATTGCCATCCCAAAGGGAGTAAGATGTTTTTTATCAAGAAAGCATCTTAACCCAAAAGGAGAGGCAATGCAGATAAAGACATTATTAAATACGGTAGAGAATTTCAAGTCATTTGTTTACAAAGCAGTCAGTTTCGAGGTCATAAATGGTAGAAAGGCATTAGTAGCAGATATAAAGCCGAGGGTAAATGCCAAGCCTGAATGTTCAGTATGTGGGAAGAGAGTGTCTGGGTATGATACACAGCCGTCCCGGTTATACGAGTATCCGCCATTATGGGGGTTTCAAGTATTTTTCCGATATTCCCCGCGACGCGCCGCCTGTCCAGTGGACGGAATCCATGTAGAGCGAATTCCCTGGTCAGAAGGTAAGGAGCAGATGACCACCACATACAAGGTATTCCTGTCTCGATGGGCTAAACGCCTGAGTTGGAAAGAGACAGCCGAGATATTCAAGTCCAGTTGGGACAGTGTGTATAGGGCAGTGCAGTTTGTAGTTGCCTACGGCCTTGCCCACAGGGACTTGGAGAATATAACGGAAATAGGAATAGACGAGATACAAGTCTGGAGTGGCCACAAGTATTTAACCCTTGTATATCAGCTTGATTCGCATGCCAAAAGGCTTTTATGGAGTGGCCCTGAGCGGAAGGCAAAGACCCTGCGGAAGTTTTTCATGGAGTTAGGTATAGAACGTTGTCTGAGAATCAAATTCGTTTGCAGCGATATGTGGTCGCCGTACCTGAAGGTGATAGCGAAGAAGGCTTCCCAGGCGCTTAATATTCTTGACCGTTTCCACATCATGAAGAAATTCAATGAAGCCATAGACCAGATACGGAGGGAAGAGGTCAAAAAGCTCAAGGATGAAGGCACAGACAATGTTTTGGAAAAGAGCCGTTGGTTACTGTTGAAAAGGCCTGAGAACTTGACAGAAAAGCAAACGGTACGGTTAAGCCAGATAGTTAAGATCAACCTGAGTTCAATAAAGGCATATTTAATGCGTGAAGATTTTCAGCGTTTTTGGGAGTATAAGTATCCGGCGTATGCAGACAGGTTTCTCGAGAACTGGATTACGAGAACCCTAAAAACCAACCTGGAACCTATGAAAAAAGTGGCAAAGATGTTGCGCAATCACAAGCAGCTCATTCTCAACTGGTTCAAGGCTGATGGCAGACTTTCTTCCGGTACGGTTGAGGGGTTTAACCTTAAGGCGAAACTGACTATGAGAAAGGCTTATGGTTATAAATCTCTGGAATGCCTGCAAACAGCCTTGTATCATACTCTTGGTAATTTGCCGGAACCAATACTTACCCACAGATTCTGCGGATGAGGCTAAGTTTTAACCTAACGTGTTCATTGGGATTCCCTTATATTGATAATTATTGTGTAGAATAGGTAGCTAAAAGGTACCGTAGCGGCAGTATGAATGAGGTGCTTAAACAGTAAAGTGCAGACTTCTTTATTCGCTTTAGCGGAACGGTCTGTTTTTCTCTTCTTTTAAATCAGTATTAATCTTTAATCCTTTTGCCATAATTTTTCCAGGCCAAGCTTTTCCAGACCAAGTTTTCCTTTTAACTTATCCAATCCCTTTTCGAGTTCTTCCTTTCCATAATAATTCATCATCGCATTGAGTACATAACTTGTATCCAACAATGGTTTTGGATTACTCATCGTCCCGGTAACGGTAACGGGCAAGACAATATTCCCCTTTTCATTGAGAAGCGCCTTTAAAGGTTTAGCTTTTTTGGTCAACTTTTCTGAATGTTCAGAAGACAATATAACTTTGCCGCTTAAATCAAGTTTCCCGGTATCAAAATTGATATCCCCCTTTAGCTTTGCGTCTGAACCTGGAACATCAGGGGTATAAATATTTTCCAGATAACACTTTTTTAAATCAAGCATATCATTTAAAAGAGAAAATTCACCGTCGAGAGAATCAAATCGTGTTACATCATATTTTTCCAACACATCTTTCTTTTCCCCTGCATATTTGTAAACTTCTTTTATCCCCAAAAGAGAATCTATTATCGTTTCCATTAAATTTACGTTTTCGATCTCTCCTTGTAACAAACGAAACGATCCATTAGCATTCGTTACCATTTTATCGTTTTTCCCCAGAGAACCGCCCATGTCAAACGATCCGGAAAAAACTCCTTTCATCATACCGCGGTATTGAGTAAAAGCATCAACAACGCCATCTATCCTTACTGCATTTATTATAGGGCTTGCATCCCACTGCATGCTTTTGGAGTCATAGTTTCCTGTAAGTGAAATATCTCCCTCAAAGGTACGCATTTGAAAGCTCTGTATTTTCAAAATATCATCCTGGAAACTATATTTCCCCTTCGCTTCTTCAAAATTAATATCCAATATAGTTCCATTTCCCATTTCAAGCCCCCCGTCTGCTGTGATATTGTCCGCCAGCTTCTTTGCCAATAGTTCAAAACGAATCGATTCGGCAACATCTTTACGTTGTTTCGTATTTTCATCTTCTTTCTTATCAGAAGATGCGGGGAATTTAAACAAAAGTTTAGGGGATGAAACGTGTAGATTCACGAATGCGTCATCAAAATTACCTTTCATATAATTCTTAATACTAACCGAACCCTCCGGCTCATATTCTTTCAACAAAGGAACAATTGCATCCCATCCCTTCAACGAAAATTCATTCGCGGTACTCACCAAATCAAAACGAGGGTTTACCATATCTTCTATCGAACCAGAACTATTAAGGGATGCATTTTGCAAATTAACTGCAAAAGCCTCCAGTTGAATGATATCTGCAATTTTATTTGCTTTTAGAGATATTTGAAATGGGATATTTTTTTGCTTCTTAAATACCTCTCCATAGAGTATTTCCGCTCTCGTCATATCCGTATGCCCGGATATTTGCATAGCATCCTTACTTCCGCTTGAAGTTATCTCCATGTTTAAAGGTCCTGTGAATCGAAAATCTTGCGGCAACGCTTCTTTAAAGACAGGGTATAGTGCTAACGCTTCGTCAAGTGCATTCATTTTTGCCATGAGGGTTACATCCCATTGCGGATCTGTTTTTATATTTTCTATAGTGCCCGTCAATGAAACATTGTTATCATTCAACGCCAAATCCAATTGCTGAAAACCGATATCCCCTTTTCTGTCATCATATTTGATCTTTTCTTTCAGTGTAATATTTACGTTTTGTATTTTTTCATCAGAGTCTTTTATGGACATTACAAGTTTTTCGCCCTGAATCACAGACTCTAAATCCAATCCTGAATGAACAGAGCCCTTTATATTTGCCGTCATGTATAAGATTCCTTCAAGGGGGGATAGCATTAAACCATCGGGAATATAGGGGACAAATTTGTGGAGAAATACATTTTGGACGGAAACGTGAATGTCCATAGCAAGACCCACAAGATCCATATTATCTCCTACTGGTCCGACCATGCCCTTTATAAGAAGATTTTGCTCTGTTGTCCCCTGTAAACCGGCTGATGCATATATCCGTATCGGTTTATACAAAGACACATTTTTTAATTCTATATTTAATGAATCAAAAACCATCGTCACCGGTGCATCAGGAACAAAATTATCCAAAAAATGTATTTGCCCACTGTGTAAGGTGAATTGGGAAACCATTAATCCTGCCAGAAAAATGTTGTGTTCGCTATCAGGTTTTTTTTCACTCCCTGATTTTTTTTCTTTTCTCTTTTCATCCTTTGCCTGCGGCTTTTCGTCTTCTTCGGCATCACTTGCCATATCAGAAAAATTAAACACCCCATTTGAATTCCGAACCAGGCGCACAACAGGTTCATCCATGATCAACTTTTTGATTTGTATCTTTTTCTTTAATAACGGAAACAACGCCACCTTTATGCGAAGACTCTGCAAAGACAGAAAATCTTCACTTCCAAATTCCGGATTGTCCGCAATACGCAGTCCATTGATTTCTACCCCCAAGCCGCTTATTAGGGTAAGTTTAACATCAGCAAAATCAAACTCCCGATTCAGATATGGCTTTGCAAGTGTAATTATCCTGTCTTTATACTTATTTAGGTCAATTACAAAGGGCGCTGCAATCACTGCTATTAAAAGAAAAACAAAAACAGATGAAAGTATGATTATTATTTTCCGCATTATAAATATTCTCCCGCGTAATACCGCGTTAAGATATACCCCTGTCCGGCGGGAAGCCAGGTTATGTTCGGGGCTGTGTTATGTAATGCTATGTTTCCAGACAGATGCCGCCCCCGACTAAATGCTTCTTGCCATTTGGACATAAAATTTAACATCTTGGAGCTTCATAAAACAAAACATATGTTATTCCCAAAAAATTAAACTGCTTGGGTAAAGGCCAGGGCGGGAGCAGGGGGTTGAATTTAGCGAGTAGGGCGCACCCTACATTTCACTCAAAACGTTATTTGGAAAACTACATTCGGTTACAACTGATACACAACGCATTTTTTAATAGTGTCGGATTTTTGGCATTTCTGTGCGCTTTTCAGTAAATTTGCAGCAAACGTCAAAGGTGTGTAGCAAGAAAACCACAAAGCGCACATTACTGCCTCTCTATGATTTTAAAGGTGTGAATTGATCTTGGACAGAAAGTAAAAAAAGCAAGCAGCGTCTTTTCCCGGTTTTATTGATAAATCTTTACTTTATTACGGCAAAATACAAATACCTTTTTTTCGTAATAATTTGGTTCTTTGAAAAAATAGGGGCGAAGCATTTGCCGTAAATTGTCATGAAGGTGTTAATACCCAAACGGACAAATGCTTCGCCCCTACAATGTGCGGCAAACATCGCTATTATTGTAATTTTATAAAAAACTAAATTATTACTTTTTTTTCTATTTTTCGTAAATTTTCTCTTACGTCTTTCGCGTTCAAAATCTTTCTGGAACCTGCCATGCCTCATTATTACGTTTTCTAATCAAAAACACCTCTGCACAATTCAATTCCGAAACTAACAGAATAAATTATTCCTATATAAAAATTTACTATACATTCAACATATTGTTGTTCCTGAAAGCTTCATCCAGACAAAAGGGCCGGCATCGTTAAACGCCTTCTGATTACTTGTACCTGCCTACCCTTCTTCCCTTCGTACCCATTCTTCCATGATTTGCTCTCTTACTCTTCCAGCCTAATCTTTGTCTTCTTCTATCCCGCATTTTTATTATCCTTTTTCAAAATAAAACTAACTATTTTTTTCCTGCTTTGCAGTATCATTCTCGATGTCTATTTTTTTCTTTGACTGTGGCGACTTGCTGCTGACATCTTCCACGTCGTCTTCAACTCCCTTTACCCCTTTTTTAAACTCGACAATTCCCTTCCCCAAGGATTTCATTACCTCCGGAAGTCTTTTCCCAAAAATAAGAATTGCCACAATCAGGATAATAATCCACTCCCAACCACCTGGCATACCAAACATATCAATAACTCCTTCTATAAAAATTTAACGTCAGTAAAATATACTACCAGACTATTAGAAATCAATATATTTATTTTCAAAATTATTTTAAAAATATCGTTTATTAAACATTTTATCATATAAACACATTTCACATTTTCTTGTTCATTTCCGTAATGGCCTTAATTCCCGAAGTGCGCTAACCAAAAAAGAGATATCTTCAGCCATATCTACCTGAAAAGCCATTTGTTTGTTCAGAATCGGGTGGAAAAATTCAATTCTGTGTGCATGAAGCGCCTGTCTTTCAATTATTGACCCTTCGTCAGGAGCCCTTTCCTTACCAAGCAAATCCGAGCGAAAACAAGCATTGTATTTACTGTACATTTCATCTGCAACAACCGGATGCCCTATTGCCTGCATATGAACACGAATTTGATGTGTTCTCCCCGTCTTTGGCATTATCTTCACCAACGTATAGCCTCGAAAACGCTCGATTACCTCGTAAACTGAAGTTGCGTTTTTTCCCGTATCCCTTCTTACCGCCATCTTTTGTCTGTCAACTCTATGCCGTCCTATCGGCATATTTATTTCATTGGAATCAAATGCCACCTCGCCCTCTACAACTGCAAAATATTCCTTTTTCACAAGTCTTTTCTCAAACTGCATTGCAATGTGGGAGTGTACAGCATCGCTTTTTATCACAAGCATTACCCCGCTTGTATCTCTATCCAACCGGTGAACGATACCCGCTTTCAGGGGTCCGTTAATCTGAGAGAGATTTTGGCAATAAAAAGTAACTGCATTCACAAGAGTACCGGAAGGATGCCCTCCTGCAGGGTGTACTACCATATCATATGGTTTGTTAATCAACATTAAATAATCATCTTCGTAGATGATATTCAGAGGGATGTCTTCCGGTGTAATTTTGGTCTCTTCCGGCACAGGAACGGTAGCGGAAATCACGTCGCCTTTTTTTATGAAATAACTGCTTTTGACGACGTTTCCATTTACAACAATTGCACCCTCTTTTACTAGTTTTTGTATATACGTCCTCGAAAGGTCAGGAAAGCGGGAAGAAATAAATCTGTCTATTCTTTTACTTTCACCTACCCTCTTTATTTCCAATGTTACTTCTTTAACGTGTGCCTGGCTTTCCTGCAACATTATATTTATTTGATTACCGATAAACGGTACCGCGAAAGAGACGCCCAAATACTATCCGGTTCTGCCTCCACTGCCTTGTTGTAATTGAGAATGGCATTCTCCTTTTGACCTAATTTATCGTAGCAACGGCCTGCGTCCCACCCCTGTTGCGCTAAAAGAAAAACCTTATTCGATAGCAGGTTGTCATTAAATTGATTACAGGCTTCCTCTAAAAGTCCTTTTTCTTCATATGCATATCCCAGCGATTGTTTCGCAAGGAAAGCAATGGGATGGCCGCTGTATCTTTGCAAAAAATCATTATAAGCACGAATCGCTTCATCATAGTTTTTCAACTCATAATAAACATTGCCCTTCTGAAATAATATCCATGGCGTTGTGCCGGAAGACGCCAAAGCCTCCTCGATGTATTCGAATGATTCAATGGCATTGTTCAATGCCTCGTTTTTATCTTTTTCGGTTTTCCCTGCCTGAGCAGCCATTGCAAGATCGCTATTGATTCTCCACATACTCTGCCATGCGGTTTCATCTTTTCTGGACTTTGCTTTAACGAAAGTTACCGTCACTGCTGCAATAGAAATAACAACCGCAACGCCTATACCAATGAAAATTTTATATTTATTTAACACCCCAAGTATGTCAGATTTTGTATCAGTCATTTTTCTTTCTCTTTTATAAATCAATTAAAGTTTCTGCTTCTCTAAAAATATTTTCAATATCATCATCGTCCAAACCTGCTGCACGAATAATCAATTCAGCATACGCACGGTCCAACAAATCACCCGGCGCATGAGAATCTGAACCGATAACAAGCTTTGCCCCTACCTTTTTTGCCATTTTGGCGACGTGGCCATTTGCGTATGCATGGCCTTTCCTGCCGGATATTTCAAGCCTTACCCCCTTCTCTTTCGCCAAACGAGCATCATCAACGGAAATAAGCCCGGGATGCGTCAAAATATCAGCGCCAGCCTCTATCGCCGCCCTGTTTGTGCCCGGAATAACGGGTTCCGTAATTGTCTCCCCATGAACCAAAACAATGCACGCACCCAACTCTCTGGCTCTCTGAACCATTAATTTTATATGTTCCAGCCTGACATGCGTTAATTCAGCCCCTACGCACACCTTCATCCTGGTAGTAGATGCTATTTCCTGACATGCTTTTAATACATTGGGTATTACAATATCAATATTGGAGTAATCTGCATGATCGGTAATGGCCAGGCCCCGGAAACCTTTTACCTCGCAACGGCGGATAAGCTCGGAAGGCAAGAGTACACCATCGGAAAATAGCGTATGTGTGTGCAAATCAATCATAAGTATTTTTAATGCGCCCGAGACGATTCGAACGTCCGACCTACGGTTTAGGAAACCGTTGCTCTATCCTTCTGAGCTACGGGCGCATTAGTATAAAAGTCACTTTTTAACAATATATTACAGTATTTCTTAATATTCATTAATTGAAATATTTTATGCAATTTCTTCCGGCATGTTGCCACTTTTTGCATGCATTTGTTATCAATAATTATTTCCAGGCCGCTACAAAATTTCAATCGCGGTTATATTAACAAAATACCCATGGAATTTGAAACTGAAAAATAATGTGGTAAAAAAATATATCAAATATCTTGGTATAAATTTTACTGCATGACATCAAAAATAACACGAAAAAAACGATTTTGAAGGGTTTTAAACAATACAAAAAAGAACAGAAGGTATACCTTTTTATTCCCCTTATTTCACCGGAGAATATCATGTTATAACCAAAAACAAGACTTCTGGGTGCGTATGAGGATTCGATGCTTCGATTCTTCAAGAAAGGGGAAAACCGCCGGGACGTTCCATTATATACCGACTCAATCGTCAATCGAAAGGAGGTCATTCTTTCTTGCGCTGGAAAATGCCGCGAATGGCATCGGTTGCCCCTTTGCCGACGTCGCCGGCCCCTTCGAGGATGCCTTTACCCACACCTGTACCATGCTGAAACAGTTCGGTTCCCACTCCCAGCACGCCCTTGCCAATGTCGTTAATCATATCCAGCGGCAGCAGACCTTTACCCTGTTCCATTACACTCCTGGCGATAGTCTCCAAAATAATGTCAGTCAATTTGGCCACATTAATATCTTCGTTGGTTCCGAGATTGGTAAGCGTCATAGGCGCAACACTCAGCCTAACAGTGTCGGACTGTCCACGTATCGGCAGCAGTTTGGCCTCGACGGTCACGCCATTGATCTGGAGTTCCTTGATGAGAAGATTTTTGCCGGGCTCGTCCGTGGCGTCGTCCTTGGGCAGATTATTGAGGATATGCCGAAGATTGTTGGTCAGTCCCTTTTGTTCGATGGTCAGGTAGACATCATCCAGTTGGATTTTTTTAACCTCCACCGTATCGCTCAAGAGGGTACGAATATTAACGGAAATATAGGTATTGCCAACCTTCAGCACATTGGGATGCTGATAGCCTTCCGGGTTATCGACGATGAGGTTTTTTAAATTCAACGTTCCACCGAAAATCGACAGCGATACATCATCAAGATGTACCCCAACCTGCATCGATCGTTCGGCGCCGGCCTCGATCCCCACCTTCAATGCGCGGTCGCCGAACAACTTGGTAAGCAGCGCAACAACCGCTATCAAAACAACCAGCACCACCAAAATCGATATTAGAATTTTTGGCCCCTTTTTCATTTTTTTCTCCCGTAAAATTAGTGTTTTTTTGCAGCAACGCCTCTTGAACTTCAACACCGGACAATTTAACCCTGCAGGTGTCTGCATATGCTTCCGTAACCTCCTAGCGGATAATACGAAATAGACCGGTGCATTATACACGGCGCCATTGTTCAGTTCAAACGAAACCTCACTTGAAAACTCAATCATCGCCAGCTTGTGCTGCAACTGGAGGGTCAGGGTAACTCTCCAGGATTGGTGTGCCTTTAATGTATATGGAATACAAAATTACTGTTGTCCAAAAGAAGGCTACTCAGGGCATGGGCTTCAGTATTTGTGGAATACAACCAGCAAAAGGAAGGGTTAATATCGATTGCAGAATTTAAGTAACGCCAGGTTTGTAGATTTGATAGGTATTTTTACCCTTTGCCTTGGAAAGGTACAGGGCAACATCTGCCTGTTTAAATAAGCTTTCTGAATCATTTGCGTAGAGGGGGAAGATGGTGATACCTATGCTGGCAGTAGTATGAAGTTCGTGCTTCTCAATAAGAAAGGGCAGGCGAAATGCCTCCAGAATTTTCTGCGCAAACAGAGCGGCATCTTCTGTCTGAGCAAGGTCTGGAATGACGATTATAAATTCATCACCACCCATACGGGCAATTGTATCTCCTTCCCGCAAACATTGCATCAACCGTTCTGCGACAGCCTTGAGTAATAAATCACCCATTTGATGCCCGAAGGAGTCGTTAATCATTTTAAACCCATCCAGATCAAGCATTATAATTGCAACCATGTTTTTACTGCGAATTGCATGTGCCATGGCCACTTTCAATCGGTCATAGAGGAGGTTACGGTTGGGTAATTTAGTAAGGGCATCATGATATGCCATGTGGCTGATGAGTTTTTCCGACTCAACACGTGCTATTGCATTTCCCAAAATCTCTGACATGATATTGAGCAGTGTCACATCATCTTCAGACCATTGGCCGGTAGACCTTACGTTGTCAAAACCAATAAATCCAAGTAGTTTTTTTTCTATATATATTGGCAGGACCAATATTGACTTAATAGACTGTCTCTCAAATTCAATTTTTTCTGCGATTGCTTCATCCGGCATTTCAGAAACATCCTCAACATGAACGACCTTACCTTCCTGTAAGTTTTTTATTAACCAGGGAAATGCAATAACAGGAATGTTCTGAAGGTTATTCATTTCAGCGGTAACCCCCGAATCACACCACTCATGAGTATTATCCATAATAGTGCCGTTGTCCCGGGACTTAAAGAGATATGCCCTTCCTGCCCTGCACAACCGTCCGGCATCTGCCAGGGAAGCGTTAACAGCGGCATCAAAATCAGAAAGGGTTATAAATCGCCTGGAGATCGCCGCAACTGTTTTTTCAAAATTTGTCCTGTGTCGGAGCATTTCTTCAGCCAGCTTCCGTTGGGTAATATCCAGAACAACTCCAATCAACCCGGCGAGTTTGCCTTCCCTATCATTGAAAACTGCTTTATGGAAAAGAACGTTATGCACTGAGCCTTTGCTGTGTTTCACTACGGTTTCGTAAACCTGACTTCCCCTCCTATTAAACAATGCAGTATCGGCTTCGTGATAGCGATCTGCAAGCTCCGTGGGAGCAACATCATAGACGGTCTTGCCAATAATTTCTGCTTCCCGCATTCCTAAAAAATCCTCAAATGCGCTGTTGCAGCCGATATACTTACCATGTTCATCCTTATAAAATACCGGGGCTGGAATTGCATCCATAAGTGTCTGCAGGAACCGTTCTCTGTCCTTTAATGTTTCCCCAATCTCTTTATGCTCTGATACTTCTTTCTGAAGTTTCATTGTTTGCACAATTACGCTTTGTTCGTACACCTCCAGCAGTTGCTCCATGGCAACTATTTGATCCTTGAGCTTTTGAATTTCTGCGGTACGCACAAAAGCTTTTGCGGATTGAGCAAATACAGTATCTTCAAACGGCAGTACCGCTATTTTTACATTTGGCGCAAGGATTTTAAAAAGATCCGCCACTTTGTTAGTAATGGTACATTTCAGATACATAATGATCGCAAAGATATCACCCGAAGGAAACAGACCTCCAAATCCTATAACAGATTTTATCCCATAGGGAATAACAAATTCTTTCTGCGCAGGAATACAGGAGCTGCCAAGCGCCTCTGGTATGCAAAAGACGTTATACATTTTATCGTTTTTACTCAACAGAAACCGTGGGTCTGGCTTGATCACCATGTCTGTATCTAACCCCAACTGCGCAATAAGGTTTTTGATCATCGGAATCTGATCTACCATCTCTTCGCTTAAAAGCGGAATCGCCCTGTGCCCTTTTGAGGTTTTTCTGGAATTCCACGCCGGGTTTTCACCAACGGTCGCCAGGAGGGTCAGGCACTTCGTCTCCGGGAAAACAGTACTATTTCCTGACACATTTTTTGAAAAGTTTTGAAGTTCAGGGTCGAGCTTTGCAAATGTATGCGTTTTGAAAAAACGAACCAGCGAACATGCCTTATTGCCGCTCTGCCCATCAATCAAATTGACGTATAAATGATTAACAATGCTATTGGCAACTTCTTCCATGTTTTTTGCACCTTTGCCAATAGTGCGTACTACTTTACAACATTCCGTCATATCACGAATGGTAAAATTTGATACGTCATACATCGACGGTTTTTGGTTTTTTGAATTCACGGTCTTTCTCGCTTATAAATTATATTCCAGGTAACATATAGTCGGGCGACCACAAAGGGTCTCCTCTACGATATTACACTTCTGTGCCATGTACCATTCTTCACATTTTAGCCATACCCCTCACTTTTTCTGCGTAATTTTTCTTTTTTCCCTCAAAATCCCACGCTGTCAATTATCCTTGCAGTGAACAATCATATTTGATAACGTGCATATTATACTTGCCTTAACAAATTTCCCATTCCTTTTTCACCTTTTCTCATGAAAGGATTGAATTTCCACCAGGACAAAATAAATTGAAATTTGAAATAATCTACAAGGGGTGAGACCACCAAATATACTATCGAGGTAACTATTTATGGATAATGAGCTTACAATAAAAATTGCCGGTGAAGCAGGCCAGGGATTGCAAACTGTAGGAGGGGCATTATGTAATATGTTCAAAAATGCCGGGTTCTATATTTTTGCTGCCCAGGATTACATGTCAAGGATACGGGGGGGTAATAATTTTTATCAAATAAGAATCTCAGATAAACACCTCCATACACTACGCCAAAACTCCGACATCATGGTAGCCTTTGATAATAAAAGCGTTAATCTCCACAGAAAAGATATATCAAAAAACGGGGTAATTGTCCTCGATAAAAAGAGATTTAATATTACTGAAGAAGATAGCACATTTTTTGATATCCCTATGTACAACATAGCAAAGGAGGTTGGAGGGGACGAAATATTTGTTAATTCAGTTGCTTGTGGATTTTTGGCAGAAATGACCGGCGTGAACTTTAGCTACGTAGATAATGTATTAAGAACTGCATTCGCCGATAAGAAAAAGGATCTCATAGAAAAAAACAGAGAAACCGCTCATGCCGGATATGATTTTGCCAAAAATAATTTTAAACGGGATATCTTCAAAATAAAAAAAGGCAGTGCGAAAGACACCCTTTTAATGACCGCGAGTGATGCAATAGGATTAGGTGCAATTAAAGCAGGGTGTAAATTCTATTCTGCATACCCCATGACGCCTTCCACCGGCCTTGCAAACCTTATGGCACAATATGCAAAAAGATTTAACATGGTTGTCGAACAGGCAGAAGATGAGATTGCAGCAATAAACATGATAATCGGGGCATCCTTTGCAGGGGTGCGGTCAATGACTGGTACTTCCGGCGGGGGATTTGCCCTTATGGTAGAAGGCTTAAGCCTTGCCGGTATGACGGAAACCCCCATTGTAATTTATGAAGGGCAGAGACCAGGCCCCGCAACCGGTCTCCCCACACGAACAGAACAGGGAGACCTGGATTTTCTCATTTCTGCAGGTCATGGCGAATTTGCAAGGCTCATATTCTCGCCCGGTTCAATAGAAGAGGCATTTTACTTAACAATAAAAGCCTTTAATCTGGCAGAAAAATACCAGATACCTGTAATTATCATGTCAGACCAGCATTTAACAGACTCTTATAGAAATATCGAAATGTTTGATTTGGATAAAATAAAAGTACAAAGATATATTTTATCAAAGGAAGAGTCTAAAAATGTGAAAGATTATAAACGATATCAAATCACCGAATCAGGCATTTCTCCCAGGGCAATACCCTCATGGATAGAAGAGCCTGTCTATGCAGACAGTGATGAGCATACAGAAGAAGGGCACATAACCGAAGATGCGGGGATACGCACAATGATGGTTGAAAAAAGATTTTATAAAAAGATGGCAGGCCTTTCGAACGAAATAGAGAAACCCAAAGCGTTTGATGTAGAAGGCGCCGATTGTATTCTCATTGGTTTCGGTTCTACCTACGGTGTATTAAAAGAAACAAAGGAATCAATCGCTGATAAAAAAATAGGGTACATTCATCTGCCTCAAGTCTGGCCTTTCCCATCTGCCGATATGATTGAATTACTGAAGGGAGCGAAAAACACCGTTGTGGTAGAAAACAATGCCGGAGCCCAACTTGCAAGATTATTAAAACGGGAAACCGGGATTCAAGCCAATAGATCTATATTAAAATTTGATGGCAGACCTTTTAATTTAGACTTTCTTATCCAGCAAATCAGACAGGAGATATAATATGGTAGAAGTTCAGGATATTAAAAGCAGCGATGAGATAGCCTGGTGCCCCGGGTGTGGTAATTTCGGTATCCTTACTGCGGTAAAAAAATCTGTTGCCAAACTTGGCAGGGATTTGAAAGATGTCTTATTTGTTTCCGGAATAGGCCAGGCTGCAAAACTACCCCACTATATCAGATGCAACTGTTTTAACGGTCTTCATGGAAGGGCACTGCCGGTTGCCGTTGCAGCAAAAATTGCAAATCACAAATTAACAGTAGTGATTACTACCGGAGATGGTGACTGTTACGGTGAAGGTGGAAATCACTTTATTCATAATATACGAAGAAATTTAGACATAACGTTAATAGTTCACGATAACCAAATATACGGCCTTACAAAAGGGCAGGCATCACCAACAACAGATCCGGGATATCAAACAAAATTCCAACCTGAAGGGGTAATTGAAGAACCTCTTTGTCCCCTGGAAATGGCGATTGCTATTGGGGCAGGATTTGTTGCAAGGGGATATGCTGCAGATTATGAGCATCTTTCCTGGCTCATCCTTGAAGGAATAAAATATAAAGGTTTCGCTCTCATAGATGTATTGCAGCCCTGCGTATCATTTAATAAAAAGAACACCTTCGGATGGTATTCTAAAAGAATTTATAAAGTTAACGATGATGAATCATACAATCCGGAAGACAGGATGCTTGCTTTTCAGAAGTCCTGTGAATGGGGAGACAGGATCCCCATTGGTATAATTTACAGGGCAGAAAAAAAGACCTTTGAAGAAAAGACCGGGCTTTCGGAAAAGTCACCCCTCGTGGAAGAACAGATAGAAAATATAGATATAAGCGACATAGTACTGAATGATTTCACATAACTATGTGCAAAGATTAAAGCCCAAGTCCATGTTGATAAATATTCCATAGCTGCTTATGCATTTTTTTTGGTACGAAATTAAAATCTTTATATGACCACACGCTTACAGTAGATTGGATAAGCCCCATAAAAGCCATAGCAGATATCCTGGGATTGATGTCCTTTTTTATTAATCCCAATTTTACGCCGCTTAAAAGCAGTTTCTCTATTTTCCGCAGGTACTTCTGGATAAGCGCTAATATCTTTTTGCGTATGATTGGATCGCTAAACTGCATGGCTCCCATAATAACAACAAAGGAAGTCTTCCGACGATTTTTGGCTAAAGTAAGTTGTGCAAGTAAAATATTATTTAAATTTTGAATGGGGTTTTCATCCGTCATTGCATTGTCAACAGTATCCATAAGGGCTTCTTCTACATTATCTATCAATAAGCGCAGTATATCCCTTTTACTCTTAAAATGCCGGTAAATAGCCCCTTTGGTGGTTCCCATTTCTCCAGCTATTTCGCTTATGGTAACATGTTCAATCCCTTTAGAAGAAATAATAGCCCGAATAATGTCTACAATCTGCTGTCTCCTGATCTTCGTAGATTTTCTTACTTGCACACAATACCCCTCTTCTGTATATGAATTACAACAGGACTCTATAACTTCTCTACGGTTCTATGTAAAAATAAAAATATACAAGATTGAAAATGAAACTTAATTTTTAAGGTAAGGGCTTATACTATACTAAAGATGCCCATAAAATATGAATTTTAAATTGAAAATAGGGTAGCATGGACAAACTTTGTTTGTCTGTGTTGAACTGCGACGACATTGTCTATAAATCACAAATTGTAAGCCTCTTGAGTATATTCATTCCCGGGCAACAATTATAGTGTTTCTTAAGCATGCTGACGATGAGAATGTAATGCGGTGACGATTCAGTGGATTAAACGTTTTACAAGAAGTTTAATCGGCAGCCAGTTCGTCATGCTGAATGGAGTAATCATATAGGAGTGGCCAAGCGAAGCAGACCCATTAATAAACCGTCCTTTTTTTCTTCTCTCGGTAATGAATTTCATAGTTTGCCAATCGTACTACTTAAATTTAAAATTCTTTTCTGAATGGCAGCATAGCTGCACAATCTTTGTAGCTCATTTAAAATTTTTTCAGGTCAAGTTGCCAAAGGTATAAAGCATCTTACACACCAATAGCTATACTAATAATTGAAATAATATTAATAACCGGTGTTAGAAAATCCAGGATAGCGGCGCCCATATACAAATCATATCTATCAATAAATCCAAACATATTGGTTGCAAAGAGGAATCGTATAAAAAAGAAGGCATAAAGGGTAAGAAAAGCATACTTGCCTAAGGAAAGATACCTGCAATATACCGTAACGAATATGAAAACCGAACCTAATTTAACAAAATCGTTTAAAATATTTAAGATAATTGGAATTACATGATGTTTATGAGCGGCGAAAGAGATATGATGCATTGAAACACTAACGTCTTCCTCTTCTTCCAAAAATACTTCAAGTACCTCAGACAAGAAATATTTTGAGAGAAAATACAATCCAAACCCGATGATACTTACATAAAAAAGGCCTTTTACCCATTTTATTAACTGCTCCACAGCTTGTTTATCCTGGCAGGTCAATCCTGATGAAACATCAGAGATTCCATCTGCTACTCTTTTTACTGAATCAGACGCGATAAAAAGATATGCGAAAGCAAAGACTATTGCCATCACAATATCACCAAACATATCGGGCAGATTCGGCACATGTGCCTCATATTCGCGTCCGTGATTTCCTGCCCGAAGAAATTCGAAATAGATAAGGCCGTGAATTAAATTTCCTACTAAGAAACTTAGATTAACACCAATAAATACTAACCGTGCACCGACCTTTAAATCCTTTATTGCAGATTGCGTCAGCTTATTCTGACCTATATAATTTTCGATAATAGCCATAGGTATTCTTCTTTATTTAAATGCCATTAAATAAATTTTTAGCGTCTTTATGTACCGGCACCAGCCTTCAATATTACCCCACTGCCTCTTTGCGCTTCTCGCCCTCATTACATTGCAGTTGCTACTTTTCTGTGTGCATTTACCAGGGTTTTTTTCTCCATAAAAGAAAGGCACATAAGACAAACGAGGGATACAAATATATACCCGAGAGCATAATTCTCGGTGTAATCTTTAATTGTGCCTAAAATTATAGGAAGAAAAAAGCCTCCGAGACCCCCTGCTGCCCCTACAAGGCCACCCACAGCCCCGGTATCTTTTGGATAATATTCTGCTACCAACTTGTATACGACACCATTGCCAATACCCAGACAAGTGCCCATAATGTAAAACACCGCGAGTGCGGTTGTTAATGATAAGTTGAAATTTAAGAATACCGCTATAAAAAGTACGGCTACTGTAAGCAGTACCATTATTTTTCTTCCATCGAACTTATCGCCCAGGTAACCACCCAAGATTCGGGTAAATGATGAGAGAAATACAAATATAGAGGTGAAGCTACCGGCCTTTACCGGTGAAATATGATAAAAGTCATATAAATACGTCGGCAACCATACTGAAAAGCATACGAAGAATCCAAAGTACATGAAGTAAAAAAAGCAAAAGATCCAGGCCAATCTGGAAGATTTATAAAGTTTCAGTTTGTCACCCAGGGTTGAAACCTTTAAATTGGCAGGTTTTGGGGCATTGGATGTAAAAAACCAGTAGATAAATGCCATGAGAAGTAACGGAAATGAATAAATAATAAATACCTTACTCCAACCCAAAGATTCCGCGATAAATGGCGCTCCAAATGCAGCAAGGGCAGTACCCGCATTTCCCACGCCATAAACGCCTAATGCAAAGCCTTGTTTTTTCTTTGGATACCATTCTGAAACATGCGGAATTCCAACAGCAAAGGAAGATCCTATTAAACCGAAAAAGAATCCGCACGCTAACAAAGAACCATAACTACGGGCAAAACCGGTAAAAAACAGAGATACGAATCCAAACAGAAGCATAATCGTAAAAACGAGTCTTCCGCCATACTTATCTGTCACAATACCCATAGGAATCTTTGCAAGGGAACCAAGTAATACCGGCGTAGCAAGTAATATTCCTACCATTGTGGAAGACAGATTAAATTCTCTCTGAAAATATATTGCTAAAGGTGCAAATAATGTCCAACCGGCAAAGCATAGCGCAAATGCCAAGGTTGCAAGTATCATTACCCTTGTATTGCCATTTGGCGTTTGTATTTGTTCATTCGCTGACATATTCATATTCATAAAAAATTTCCTGATTAATTACTATTTACCGTCTTGATTAATTTAATTGTGTTTTGTTCAATAATATTTAAAAATAATTACATTTCAAACAATTATTAACATGCGTGCTGTACTGACACGAAAAAAGTCCTCAGTCCTCAATCTGCAATTTGCCGACAGTAGATTGCCGATTGCCAACTGTGCATAAGGTACTATCATATTTTGTCCTTTCTAAACGATAATTGTTTTTAAGCAAATTATCAATCTTAATTAAACTCAATACTGTGTATTTCAACTGCATTTCTGATAAAAAGTATTGCATGTATTTTTTGGTCATTTACATAAGTAACCGATAATATACTTGAATATAATAACTAAGGAAACTGCATATGTCAATAAATAAGTATACAATTGTTTACCTATTATAAACCTGCAATAACGTGAATGAGAACATATTGCCAAATAAAACTTTTAAAAAGCTAAAACGCTGAATTATGGATAAGACTTTGGTGGTTTGAAAAAACCGCTCGTTCCCAAGCTCCGCAGACCGGGTCAAATAAGCAATTTTACGTTATTTCGTGGGTATAATTCCCCACTTTGTTACTAAAAAGCGGCAAAATAGGCGCAAAAACAGGAGTTTATAGCAATTCATCCCCACTTCCTTGACAACAAAGTTCATTTGACCCGGTCTGTGATTTTCGGGAATGTAATAGCACTGAAAACTAACATTCGTGGGTTCACTCATTAGAAGGCTTTTGTCAAGGACAAAAGCCTTCTAATGAGTGAACCTACCGGGAGTCGTGTAATGTTTACGCGGAATAGCAACCTTTATCTTTTCCTTTCGCCGCCTGCTTTCTTAGATAAAATGTTTCGATCAAGCATCTTCTCAAATCTTTTTGTAAACCATTTTGCCTCTAAACTGACATAGCCAGAAGCAAACAGGCACAAAGCACGAAATACGAAAGATGCGTTCATTTAGAATTTCAAATCATTTTGTCATTAGAATTTGTTTGGTCATTGGTCAATTCTAAGATTGTAACGAATTTTTTAATCTGTGTTATCTGTGGTTACGCCTGAACGTCCTGCCGGTGCATTCTCTGCAAGGCCAGCCTGAACGAAAAGTTGGAGGGAAGCTTGGAGTGAGGCTGGGTGAGGATAAAGCGCCTAAACTTCAAACAAAATTTAAGGTTTCCATGATACGATTTCAAGGGCAAGAACAAGGGTTTAAGCATGAAGTCACTGGATAAACCCAAGAGCCCTATCTTAGGAAACGAAGGGACACCATCAGAGATATCACCAAACGCTCACAAGGCGTTAATAAGGGATATACTAACTTAATGCATGATATGCGTCCTTTTCTCTGAATTAGAGCAACTCTATCGTGGTCGCTAACTACGAGAAAGATGTGTGGTTTAAAAGGGAACATGCCAGTGTCGCATGTATCTGGGAAGGAATTAATTTTGGGAACTACGGCCACCAGCCTACGAGCTTCTGCAGGTCGGTTTCTTACCAGACAATACAATTGCATTGCAAACACAATCGCCACATAATGGTTTTATAAGTATTGCAATATCAATCTTTTAATGAATCATTAACGGAACGTAATACCTCCTCTAATTCGAAAGGCTCCTTGATAACAAAATCTGCGTTCATTTCTTTGCCTGGCAATGAATTTGACGCATTAAGGTATCCTGTAATTACGCCAATCACTGGTTTTCCGGCCATAGTATTTATTGCATTCACAATAGCCCACCCTGATATATCCGGCAGTCCAAGGTACACAGCACGAGATCAAATTCATCCTTTTTTAGAAGCGCTAACGCCTTAGCGCCATTATCTACAAAAACAACGTTATAGCCTTCTCCCGTAAGGAATCTGCTCAATTTTGTTCCTTGAGTTACCTCATTATCTACGATAAGTATGCGGTTTCACCCGCCCTTTTTATCTGACATCCCTTTGCCAGGCGCATAATTCTTCGTTATACCTTGCGACCCTTTCACTATGGGAAAGCTTAGAATAAAGGTACTGCCCTTTCCCTTTTTACTTTGCACCGTTATTTTGCCTCCATGCCGGTTGACAGTCCCATAAACAATACTCATTCCCAACCCCATGCCATATTCCTTGGTGGTAAAAAAAGGGTCAAAGATTTTTGTCTGCGTTTCTTCGTCCATGCCAATGCCTGTATCTGAAATCTCTAAAACGACGCTTCCGTTTTCTTCCCTTGTAGAAAAGGAAAGCGTTCCTCCCTCTGGCATGGAGTCAAGGGCATTATAGATGATGTTAATCAATACTTCCCGCAACCCCAAAGGATTGCCATTTATGCATGAAACGTGTTTAACGCCGTCCAAATTTATGGTATAGGTAATTCCTTTTCTCTCTGAGTGTTCCTTACATTTTGGGCAAATTAAATCAATTGTATTTTTTATCTCTTCCCGTAAGTCAATTGCTACAAACCCTTCACGATCTTCCTTCTCCGTAGTAAATTTATTCATACGGCGGACAATTTCAGCGCCATCCTTGATTGAACTTTGAATTAAACGTAATTCATTAAGTAATTTTTTTCTGCCTTTATTTTCCTGCATTAACATCTGTATCTTTCCGTCTATGATTGCAAGCATGTTGTTTAACTCATGCGCAATCCCTGTTGTCATAACACCTATTGCCTGTAATTTCTGCGCATGCAGCAGTTCTTGTTCCATCCGCTTGCGTTGTTGGGTGACGTCAAGCCCGTAAATATTAACATAACCTTTCTCTTTCACTGGCGTAAACGTAAAAGAATACACATGGAGGGTAAATTCGCCGTAAAACGTTATAGTTCTGCCATTGTGCAGGGCGTTATCAACCATTTTCAACCATGGTTCAGGAAGTATTTGATATACATGGCAGCCCAACAAATTCAATATGTGAGAACCGGCATTATTGGTATATAAAATTATTCCCTCACTTGATACCCGCAACACCGGATTAGTGTCCTCACTGTGGAACTTTAACAAACTATTTAATTTTATTTCCAAATCTTTGTAGTCAGAAATATCTGCTATAGTGACAAGATATTGAATGATGTTTCCCTCTGCATACTCAACCGCAACGCTTTAAGGCTGTGCATTAAACGATTGATCTCCTTTAAGCATTCTCCGTTCACAGGTTTCCTTGTTTCCCATTTCAGACGCCCTTGTATAATGCATCTGTATCCTCCTTTACGATGTATTTCGATAGAGGTTTATTTGTTAACGAATGCGGCTCTATGCCCAGCATGAAAGCTCTTGCAAAGTTTGCCGCCAGAATGAACCCTTTCTCATTAAGAATAAGGTATCCAACAGAGACAGATAAGATCGTAAGGGTTGAAATGTTTTTGTCTTGATTCTTTAAGCAGTGCGTGGGAGTAACGAAATTCTTCCTCCTGCATTTCAAACCCAACCCATAATAGGTAATTTGGCATGTTTATGTTTTGATTTATATTTAAAATATTTCTCGCTGAATAGTTACAATTCATCTTCTATTAAGCGAACCTGATAGGACAGGGCATTACCCAACAAAATATCACTCTTCCGTTTACACGTTGTTTATTTCTCTGCGGATAATGCCCTCCCCTACACGACTGATGGCACGGACAAACCCTGTTTGTCCATGCCATCCTGAAAATCCAGCAAATAAATGCAAGCCACTGGCGCTATTGGGAAACATCCGCCCGCTACTTCGCAAAGCGATATGCTATAAATGTTTTCTTTCGCCAATTGTTTTCATATGTCACCAATTTAGCCCAACGTCAGCTTACATAACAATGAATACTCCTGTATGACGAACGTATCAATTGTTTACTGCTTATTAGTCCTCGCAGGTGCAATCATCTTTCTTTTTTCCGCATTTTTCGCAGACATCCTCATTGGAAACGACAGCACTAACATATGAGGCACTACTTGTTTTATAACTACCCATCAGCTCGTCAGTCTTTTTCTCAATGTCTTTCCCTTCCTCTTCTGCGATTACGGGGCTAATGAATGCTGTGTTTAATCCAAAATAACTAAACATTAACGCCCCTGAAATAACAACACCAATACCTATCTTCTTAAACATTTCGCCATCCTCCTTCAATTTGCATCTTTTTTAACAATCTTCCGGGAACACTCCCGAAACAGACTTTTTTCTCAACGCAATACCTACGCAATGCCTTTGCCATTGAAAATTAAAACAATACAATTTTTTTATACTAGTAGTAATAAATTTATAACCTTCAAAGATAAAAGTAGTTATGCCTGATGAAATTAACAACGGCATGAGAAGTAGTGATAAAAACAAGTCCGGGCAATTTACAAATATTGTATGCAAATCAATACACCGTATAGTAGATATTTCATAAACTATTAATGCTTAGAGTTGTTATGCTTGTTTTCCACTGTATGCAAATACATACAGCAGATTCTCGTATTAAATTTAGTATTACATAAGGGATGTGATGCGGCGGTATCACTAATTAATTCATATAGTGAGTACATATTGCGATGTGCTAAGAAATATGTGCGCTTTCACACTATGGATTAACGCGATGATTTAAATGATGGTGAAAAAAAGAGTGAAGACTTTCTCACCTGTATTGCGGTAAATAAAAACGCGGCTTAATCAACCAGGAACCCGGCTGAATGTTTCTTTTAACCTTGGACGGTTCCAGAGACATAACACTACGTACTGCGATTATTCTGGAAGGGGTGCATTCCCGATTTTTTGCAAATATTCGCACCTACCTGTTGGCTAACAGGTATTGTATCGCAAACATCTTGTTTGATTAACCCTGACAGGGTTTGGAACCCTGTCAGGGTTGTTTCTGTCATTTTCAAGCGGTAAAAGACAGGTTTGAAACCTGTCTCTACGTTACTGTTAACCCCTACTGATTGTTTTTTTGCAAAAAATCGGGAATGCACCCGTATTATTCTTCAGATGCCTCCAAAGCGCTTAATTCCAACCCCTCAATCTCCTGCAACGTCTTCCCAGCAATACCCTGCAGGTCGCCGTACATGCCAACGGTAGACTGCATCACGCGCCCGATCTGTTCCTCGCGCTTGGCCCATTGCTTCGTAATGATCTTCTTCTCTTTGTCGAGGTCTTCCTGCATGGAGGAGAACGCCTCAACGATGGCCTGTACACGCTGTCGGAATCTAGGGCCGGTGAGGTACCTGTAGACCATTTCCATCTTGGTTTGCTGCCCTTCCATAGTCTGCCTGGCTGATGAGACCTCGATGAGGGTGTGGCGGAGCGTGACAGCTACGGGAATTGCTGCCCTGGGATGCGTTACCCATACGCCGTCAATCAATTCGAATGTCGCCGCGCCCTTCGGGAGCGCCTGGCTGACGATTACGGCAATCTCTGCCTTTGCTGCCCGCTGGTCTTCACGAAGCTTGATAAGCCAGCCGTCGCTCCAGCTCTTTGTCCTTTTGGACTCCCACAAGATAGTACCGCAGGATTGGCCGAGATGGCCAATGACCCGATGCAACACATCGCCGCCATGCTCGCCCTTCGGAACGGGTTCTATCGTATCGCGCGGGAATTTCGAGATCAATAGCGCTTCAAGCTCAAGCTCCTGGACTTCTCCCTGAAGTTGCTGTGACCCCTGATCGGCCTTGCGCTTAAGTTCTTCTATCTGCTTTTGCATTGAAGCAATAGTCTGCTCTTTCTCCAACACCTTGAATTTAAGTTGGTCTTCAGCCTCTTTGTGCGCTTGTTCACGTACCGTGGCAAGCCCTTCCTGTATGCGCTTCTCCACCGTCAAGTCAAATTCGCGTTTTTCGTCATCGAGTTCCCGCTGCCTTCTCAAGACTTCAGCCTGCGCCTTCTGCGCCTCGGCAAGTTTCTCGTCCCTCTGTTTGAGCACTTCCTGAAGATCGGCAAGTTCCTTTCGTTTTTGCTCAAAGTCGGCAGCAAGTGCAAGCTTGGCCTTCCTGGATTCTTCAGCAACTATCCTGTCGCGCTCCTGACGCAGTTTCTCTGCGACCTGTCCGTCAATAGCCTCTTTTGCCCTGACAATCTCTTTTTCACGCTCACAAAGCAAGGTTTCGCGTTTGGCGATGTCAGCGTCTTTCTGTGCCAGACGTTGCTCATACTCGCGACGGGCGGACTCGACGATCGGCGCCGCAAGCGATTCTGTCAGCTTAATCGCAGTCTGGCATTTCGGACAAGTAATCATTGGCTCTGTCACACATCTCTCCTTGATAATATCAACAAACCGGTTCAAACTATGCCTCTCGCCAGCGGGGGACAGACTTGCCACGTCTCTTGCAGCTTTCATGCCCTTGTGGGGCTGATTCTTCAAACGTCAACTCTGGCTGCATTCCCGGTTTTTTGTGATTTCTGCCATGTTTTAATGAAACGTACAGTAGTATTAATCCCTGGCAATGTTGTTTTGCCCCAATCACATAATCGGTTACAAAAAATCGGGAATGCTCCCCCTGACACTCATCTGAGGATTTCGAGTTTGAAATGCAAATGCTTCGTCCCTACACCCTGGTTTTATGTATTTTGTTATTGTTGGAATTTTTCAAAAAACTAAAATGGTACAAAAACCGGCTTCCAGGCGAGCAACGCAATCCGTAGCCGGTGTTTGGCGGTAATGTTTACGCTGGATAGTTACCTTTTTTTGAATGTTTTTGATTTTCGTTATCCTCATATTGAAAATCTATAAATGTAACTTTATCTTCCAACACACAACCCTTCTGCAGAGGCTGGCATGGTTTCTTTAACCGGATACATTCATTATTTTTTTGGTGAGGACACGTCCAACTCATTTTTTCTGCAACTCCAAATGCGCGTGCGCATGTACATATTGTACCTACCACGCGAATAACTTTAACCTCTTTTAAAATACAAAGCAGATACGAATTATCTATCCCTTTAAAGTATCTGCTGAATATGTTCTAATACAACTTCTAAATCAAATGGCTTATTGATGATAAAATTTGCTTTTATTTTATTATCTGGAAAAGTATCCGCGGTATTCAGGAATCCGGTAATTATACCGACCTTTGGTTTTTCTTGTAACATTTCTACTGCATTCATTATATCCCATCCCGAAACCCCCGGCATCCCAAGATCACAAAGGACAATGTCATATTTGTATTGTTTTAATTTATCTAATGCATCTGCACCATTATTACAATATTCAACAACATACCCTCCCTCTGTAAGAAAATTGCACAACACCTTTCCTATAACCAATTCATCCTCAATCACCAATATCTTATTTCCCCCACCATACTCCAACACCGCATCGCTGACTGTGTTCGCATCATCAAGCACCAATACATTATCTTCCATCATCCCTTTTTTTGTCCCGATTATTTGTGCTTCTTCTACCGTATAAACCTCTTTTTTTGATGGAAACGATAATAGGAAAACACTTCCCATTCCAACCGTGCTGGAAACGTGTATCACACCCCCATGTCTTTTAACAATCCCATAAACAACACTCAAACCTAAGCCTGTGCCCTTTTCCTTGCTCGTGAAGAAAGGATCAAAGATTTTCGATATCACCTCTTCAGTCATACCGGCCCCCGTATCGGAAATACTCAAATTTACGTTATCTTCATCCTCCCAGATATTAAAACAAAGGGTACCTCCTTTGGGCATGGCATCCAATGCATTAGTGATAATATTCAATACTACTTCCCGTAATTCTGAAGGATTGCCTTTTATATCCCTGACTTTTTTAAGTCCATCAGTGTTTATGCGATACTTTATCCCTGTCCCCTGAGCCATATCCTGCCACCTGGGACTGAGGAATCTCACAACATGCCTTGTCAGTTCAGCCAGATCAACCGGCACATAACCGGGGGAATCTTCGTTCTTTTTGGTAAATTCATTTAATCTTCTAACAATCTCAGCCCCGTCTTTTACGTATTTGTGAACTATCTTAAGAGAGTCCAGCAGCATCTTCCGGCCTTTATTCTGTCTCATTAACATCTGTATATTGCCGTCAATAGCCGCAAGGATATTATTCACCTCATGTGCAACACCGGAAGTAATTGTTCCGAGGGCCTGCATTTTTTTCGAATGTAAAAGCTCTTTCTCCATGCGTTTTCGTGCAGTAATATCCTGAAAAGTAACAACCGCTCCGATATTTTTATTATTTTTATATATCGGGTATGACCGATACTCTACAGGGAAAAACGATCCATCGGCACGCCATGCAATATCATCAATGACGTGAATACTTTCGCCTTTCTGGTACGCCTGAAAAACATTACATTCCTCAATGGGATACGGCATGCCGTCCCGGTGGGTATGATGAATCATTTTATGCATTTGATTTCCTATAAGCTGATGCGGGGTCTCATATCCAAGCAATTTAACGCAAGCAGTATTTGCAAACGTGCATATGCCCTGCTCGTCTATACCATAAATACCTTCCCCTGTGGAGTTAAGTAACAGTTGGATTTTTTCATTACTTTCCTCAAGCGCAGCTATCGCCTTCTTACGTTCAGTAAGGTCTTCCACCGTTATCATGTAAAAATCAGGTTCCTCTCCTGTTTGCCAAAAGGGCGATACCGTCATGTTCACCCACACAGTATCCCCATTCTCGTGAAAAAACCACACTTCCATAATAAATTCATGAATCGTACCGTCAATTAATTTTTGTTTGTTTACTAAAACTGCCTGCCGGTCATCAGGATGGACAAGCGGTGCGTTACTCATAATTTCATTGTATTTTTTATTAACTAAAATATAATTGCCAGTCTTTACTTCCTGAAGCGCAAAACCCACTGCAGCCTGATCAAACATTACGCGAAAACGCTTTTCACTTTCCTGCAGGGCGGATTCAGTCTTTTTCCGTTCTTGCGATTCCATTGCCAGTTCAATATGCTGTTTTCCCAGCCTTTCAGCATATTCCCCGGCATCCTGTTTGAGAAGTGCATTCATTTTTTTAAGTTCTATCTCCATTTCCTTGCGCTGTGTAATATCCGTCGAAATCCCGCACACCCCGTAAGGGACGTCATTTGAAGCATATAACGGAAATTTTATTGATAGATAGGTGTGAGGGACGTCATCATGGAGAACAATTTCTTCAAATTCCATAGGAGTTTTCGACTCAAGCACTTTTTGATCGGTCTTATGTAATGCCTCCGCCATCTCCCGTGGGAATATATCGTAAACTGTTTTCCCTTTTATCGTATCCCCGGTAATGTGAAACACCTTTTCATATTGCTTATTAATAAACAGGTGCTTACCCTCAATATCTTTTATGTAAATGCACGCTGCGGCATTATCAAACACTGCTTGTAATTGACTCTGACTTTGTTGCAGTTCGTTTTCCGCCTGAAGCCGTTTAATGATTTCATCTTCCAGGCTTTTGTTTGCCCTTTTCAAGTCCTCTGTCACCTCAATCATGCACTCATTTGTCATATCCAGTTCAGCCTGGATGGCGGCAGACATTTCTCTTTCAATAAGGTATTTCTTGTGGTAATCAATACTATTTTTATGAAACTGTTTGGTGTTTATGCCTGATTCATCATTATTAATGCTTATTCCATTTGAATTCGGTGCGTGCAGGCTATTTTTAAATATATTGCCCTCTATTTCAAACGGCAGCATAATCTGCTTTATCGCGGGATTGATGGCGAGAAATGATTTTGCGGTATTTTTACGAATTAACTCTTTGGAAAAGATGATAATCGCATAGACATTGCCTGAAGAAAATTTTCCACCAAACCCGACAACTGATTTTATGGAATGGGTATTCACAAAATTTGTTTGATCCGGAATTGACATCATGTCTCCCGCATCTTCAATACAATATAACCCATAATTTTTATGTTGGTCATTTTTGAGGAAATCTATTCCCGCATTTACTTCACAAAGAGGATATTCTCCTATTTGCGTTAAAAGCGCAGCGATCATAGGATATTTGTGAGACAATTGCGGTTCATCCATGGGAAAGGCAATATGATTTCCGGATTTTTTTCTATCACACCATGCATCCAAATCGCCGCATGTCCCTAATAAAGTCAAATACCTGCTTTGTGAAACTATTGATTTCGTTGTTACCTTGTTTTGTATATATGACTGAACATCATCCGGAAGTTCCTGGTAAAAACATGATTTAAAAACGTGTACTAATGCAAAAGAACTGCTTCCGTTACCGGTAACAAATGAATTGTAAAAAAGCTTTGTTGCCTCCTGAACCGATTCTTCCATAAACGCATGTCCACTACATTTATCTTTAATGTTTTTGGAGAATTTCGTTATTTCAACTGCCGATAATTGGCTGAGATTTATATGCATACAATTGCCCTCGTAATACTATATGGTGACGTATTTTCTATGAAAACTATTTCGGTTTGGAAGATGTTTGCATAATGATTTGTAATCCTTTCATATATTTCTTTTAAATCAACCGTTGTATTCAATAGGCTTTGCAGGGATGCGACCTTTATCCCGTCAATTCCGCATGGGGTTATATATTCAAAAGGAGACAGGTCATTATTAACATTGAGTGAAAAACCATGCATCGTATAACCCGTGGCAATCCTGACGCCTATAAAACCTATCTTGGCATTATCTGCCCAAACGCCGGTATATTCTTTTCTCCTGTCTACGGTTATCCCATAATCAGATACTACTTGTATCATTACCTCTTCAAGCATTCTCAGATATTCATAATAATCATTCGTATAAGAACGCATTTTTAAGATAGGATACCCTACTACCTGTCCAGGTCCGTGATACGTGGCAAGACCGCCCCTGTCTGTTTTGTAAACAGCAATGCCGATTTTCTCATAGCACATTTTATTTGAAATAAGATTTGATTCTTTATATCTGCGGCCATAGGTGAAGGTAGGAGGATGCTGGAGAAGGAGCAGGCAATCTTCTATTTTTCCAGAGGTCCTTAGCTCTAACAGCGTTTTTTGCAACTCCCAGGCTTCACCATACTCCACCATATCCGCCAGGAGGATTAGGCTTTTTCTGTTCATATAGAGATTCTCCCCACGTCTCCAATATATCTTTTACCTTATGAAGAAATGCATCGGCATGCGCACCATCCATTACCCGATGGTCAAAAGAAAGACTCAGATATACCATTGACCGGACGGCAATGGCGTCAGCATCACCGAGAATAACCGGCCTTTTTACCACAGCCCCAACGCCTAGTATTGCAGACTGGGGTTGCAATATCAAGGGAGTCCCAAACAGGCTGCCATTGACGCCGTAATTTGTAATAGTGAATGTCCCGCCCCGGACGTCATCCGGTTTCAATTTTTTTGAGCGGGCATTTACTGCTATTTCCTGAATTTCCCGTGCTAATTGAAACATATCTTTTTTATCCGCATCCTTAATAACGGGAACAACCAGCCCATCCTCAAGGGCAACGGCAATGCCCAGATTAATATAATTCTTCTGCAAAATGCCGTTATCCGTCCACGATGAATTCAAGGCGACATGTTCTTTTAAAGCCTGTACGACTGCAAATGCAATAAAAGGGAGATAGGTAAGATGTATGCCTTCCCTTTTCATCGCTTCTCTATTCAGTTCGCGATATTTTGTCACAGGCGTCATATCCACTTCAAATACAGTAGTTACAAGCGCCGCTGTTTGTCTGCTTAGCGCCATCCTTTCCGCCGTTATTTTGCGTTTTGGATGCAACGGAATAAGCGTCTCACGCTCCGCTTCTTTGACAATTTTTTCTTTTGAAGCAGTAATCTCCCGCTTTGAAGAGATATATTCCATTATATCCTTTTTGGTTACCCTGCCAAATTCGCCCGAACCTTTTATTTCCGTCAAACTGACGTTATATTCCTTTGCCAGTTTTTTTACTAAAGGAGAATATCTTTTTTCATGCATTTCACGTTCACCGACAATTGCCGCCGTTTCAGATATTTCAATCCTCTCTTTCTCTTCCTGCTCCTTCTTCACTGTTCCGGCCTGCGCCTTTATTTCGCCCTCTTCAATTTGAGCAATAACGGTTTGAACCGCCAGGACAGCGCCTTCTTTGTAAAGAATCTTCTTTATGATACCGGCAGACGGCGAAGGTATTTCCGTATCAATTTTATCCGTGCTGATTTCTACCAGCGGCTGTTCCTTCTCAACGTAATCACCCTCGTTAACCAGCCATTTAAGAATGGTGCCTTCCGCGACGCTTTCTCCCATTTGCGGCATGATTATATCAACGGTCATATATATTTCTCCAAATTAATAACGTATTATTTTATCTATAGTATTTACCACATCTTTTGTTTGCGGGATAAATGCTTCTTCCATTAAAGGGCTGTATGGTACCGGGGTATCCGGGGCAGCAATGCGAATGACCGGGGCATCCAAATCATCAAAACAATATTCGGAAATCAATGCGGATACCTCGGCGCCAACGCCGCCCGTCTTTGTCTGTTCATGCAGAATGATCACCTTGTTTGTCTTTTTAACGGACTCGTAAATTGTTTTTTTATCCAGTGGCAGGAGTGTTCTCAAATCGACAATTTCAACAGAAACACCTTTCGTCTTCACTTCGTTTGCCGCTTCAATAGCCGTATGCACCATTGCTCCATACGTAATAACCGATACATCCGTGCCTTCCTGAACCACCTTTGCCATACCAATCGGTACGATGTAATCATCTTCCGGAACCGTATCTTTTATCCGCCGGTAAAGGTACTTATGCTCACAATAGAGCACGGGGTCATTGTCTCGGATGGCTGCCTTTAATAAACCCTTTGCGTCATACACACTCGACGGTGCCACAATTTTTAATCCCGGTACATTAAAAAAATATCCCTCAATACACTGTGAGTGAAATGCCCCGCCATGTATATTGCCGCCATAAGGTGCGCGGACAACCATAGGCACGGCGGTGCCCATGCGATAATGAAACTTTGCCGCCACGTTTATCAACTGGTCAAAAGCACAGGAAATAAAATCAGCAAACTGCATTTCAACAATCGGTCGCATACCTACGAGGGCTGCGCCAATTGCGGCTCCGGTAAACCCTGATTCCGATAAAGGGGTATCCAGCACCCGCCACTCTCCGTATTTCTCATAAAACCCTTCCGTTGCCCGAAACGCCCCGCCATATACCCCTACGTCTTCACCCAAAACAAACACGCCTGGGTCGCGGGACATCTCTTCATCCATGGCTTCCCTTATTGCTTCAAGATAGGTAATTTGTCCCATCCATGCCTCCTTTTTTACATTTGCATATATTTTATTAAAGGTGTTTTCACACATCGACAATTGGTTCTGCAGGAATAGCGAATCATGCTATATTATAATCAAACAGATAAGGGTGGCACGAACAAACTCCGTTTGTCCGTGCTGTTTAAAAATCAGAGATCTGACCTCTGGTAACACTTTAGTTTTTTGAAAAATGTACTACCTATAAGCTCCGTAGGAGCAGCCTGTTTGTAGCAAAATAGGATATTATAACAGAGATTAGCTCTGTTAGGAGCGACCTGTCTCTTGTAAATCCATATAAACAGGTCTACCTGAATACGGACAGGCCGCTCCTACGGAGCTATTTACCTTATTAAATTTTATTGCGCTACAAACAGACCGCCCCTAACAGGGCTACATGGTATTTTTTCTATCCCGGGAATTTTTCAAAAAACTAAAGTGTTACGACTTCTGACTTCTACTTGCTATAGATTCATAGATTCATTTTTTCTTCCTGCAAGCTACACGTCATAACCGCTTGCCTGACCACACAACCCTGCCGACAATCACAATATCACCATTCTCTATCTGAGCCGTTTTTGCTTCAATGGGTTTATAGGTAGCATTGTCGCACAGCAGATGAAGACTACCGCCTGGAAGGCGCTGCACTCGTTTAATGAACGCTGCCGCACCTTCGGTACGCAAGAGATACAATCCATCCCGGTCCAGCACATTATTTTTTTTGTCAACGATGACAACATCACCGTTTTTTAACGTAGGTTCCATGGAATCATCTTTTACATGAAATAAATAAAGCTTCGCTTTATTCGCACCGAATTCAGACATTAACCAATCGTTTTTAAACGCCATAAATCCCGCAGCATGTTCCGGTTCTTTTGCCTTTTCCTCCGAAAATATTTTGGCGTTATATATAGGGATACTCACATAATCACTCGTTTTTTCCTGCTCTCCTTTAATAAGCCAGTCAATGGATACCTGGTTTAAGAGGCAAAAACGGACGAGCAATTCGGAGGGGATTTCATTTTGTTTTTTGAAGGAAAGAAATGCCTGTGCTGTTATTTCAAGGCTTCTTGCCAAATCATCTTCCGATTTGGTATTCAGCACTTCCTTCAGCCGTTCTGTAACCTCTGAAAATTTTATATTATACATTTCTCAGTTTCCAAAAATTTAATACAGCATCCTAAGCCGGTATAGCCAGAACTAAAAAAAACGAAAACAGTCCTCAGTCTGCAATCTTCAATTTGCCGACTGCCGACTGTAGAGTGTCGACTGCCAACTGCATAAGAGACCATTAAATCTTTTGCCAAAAAGCACGCACTGACGAATGGAAGTGTGCGAAGAAATTACTAATAAGTACTAAGACCATTCCTATCTTGTTTCTACCGATGTCGCATAAACACCTTTCAGGCCGTCAGCGGGGTCGGGATACGGGCTCTCTTCTGCAAATGCCTCCGCTTCATCTATTTCCTTTTTTACCCTGGAGTCAATGCCGTCAAGTTCCTCTTTACCTGCTATATTCTTTTCCGTCAAATACCTTTCCATATTTGTGATAGGGTCCTTCTTCTTCCACTCTTCCAGCAATTCCCTTGGCACATATTTGGCACTGTCATGTTCCGAATGACCATGCATCCGCATGGTTTTACACTCTATAAACGTAGGGCCTCCTCCATTCCTCGCAACTTCATATGCCTCCTTTGCAGCCATGTAAACCTCAACAACATTGTTGCCATCCACAATTTTGCCGGGCATGCCGTATGCGGCAGCACGTTCTGCGACGTCTTTGATATTCATTTGCAACCGCAGCGGCGTCGAATATGCGTACTGATTATTATTACAGAAGAAAACAATGGGCAATTTTCTCACAGAAGCAAAATTCATCCCCTCGTGAAAATCACCGCGGCTTGTGCCCCCATCACCGGTACACGCAGCCACAACCTTCTTCTCTCCGCGTATTTTAAAGGCAAGGGCTACACCGGCGCCTACGGGGTAATTATCTGCCAAATGGCTTGGGAATCCGACAACGCCATACTTCATATCACCTATATGCACATTGCCTTCTTTTCCGCCGGTAACGCCAGTCTTTTTCCCGAAATACTGCGCAATAATGCGTTTTGCAGAAATACCCCGTATCAGGAATACTCCCATGTCCCTGAAATAAGGGGCGGCAATATCATCCTTTTCAAGCGCATATCCGTATCCAACAGACACCGCCTCTGTACCGTTGCTCGTCCATGCCCCTCCCATAATTTTCCCCTGATGGTAGAGAGAGGTTACACGATCCTCCAGCCTCCTCGTTAATTTAAGGTAATAATACATCTGCAATAGATCGTCTTTTTTTATTTCCATATATGCCTCTGCTTTATATGATAAAAATGAAGATTCTTGTGAAATAACATGTCAACAATTTCTTTGCACACTTCCATTCGTCAGTGCGTGCTTTTTAACAAAATATTTAATGCTAGTACATCGTCTCGTTAAAATGTGTACGTAAAAAAATGACGGTATCAATGTAGATATTTTAATGAAACGTTATACTAGAATTCGTTCAGTCCACAGTCTGCAACTTGCCGACTGTCGTCTGCTACGGTATAATAAAAATTGCAGGTCCCTTATATCCCATGTTCCGGAAAGAAATTACTAAAGTCAAATTTGGCAAACACTTATAAACATTGATTCTGCGACTACATGTCTTTTGGAAGTCTTTTAATTACTGGCCGAAAACAACATTGGACATTCCAAGTTTTTCCAATAGCATTTGTGTGACGGCGGGAAGTTTCACGGCTTTCTTTAAGGTTTCACCGGTATTTTTAGCCTCAAGAGTGGCGATATCTATATCTTTGAACGGCGCATAGAGTTCCTTTGAGTTTAAAAAATCTTTTTCTCCTATTGCCTTTCGTTGGTTTGATAGATAACGGTTTATAAAATATGCCAGGATGCAGATAGTATAGACGGCTTTAACATGTGCCTCGGTATTGACAAAGAAGGGCCTGATTTTTAAGAACGATTTTACATTTTTAAAGACATCTTCTATTTTTGTCTTGTCCCGATAGGCTCTAACTATAGATTGGGGTTTTGCTTTAAACGCACCTCCATCTTCCCGTTCTGTATGGTTAGTGATAAAAACACATACGCCATCCAACAATCTATCTGCGGCTATAACATCAGTTAACAGCTTGATTTCTATTTTGAAACTTTTGACGGATTTGACCTGCCCGTTTTTCAGTCTATGGGTAACGGTGATGGACGTCAGAACAGGGTCTTCGAAATATTTATGAATCTTTAACCTTTTCAGCTCATCTACAATGCGGCTCTTTGTTGCGTCATATTGCCGGTCTCTTTGGGCATTTTTAAGGTTTTTATTCTCTTCTTTGAGATAATCCTTAAAAAAGGTTATTTTCTCGTCTCTATTATTGCGGTCTTCTATAAATAAAGTGGGATTAAAACCGGTAATAAAACGCTTGTTTCCTATGACGCCATTGTCATGGTAGTATAATTCATCATCATAGTTTAAAAACCCTTGCGGGATAGGTATATCGGAGGCGTCCTTATCTTCTATGGATAACCCATTAAGAGACTTTAAACTGACACCGCAAGAGGGTATCTGATTTCTATCCAATGCCGAGATGTATTTGAGTTTGGCTTCTTCTATCAAATTGGCATTGTCCTCAGAGATTATGCCTCTGTCAAATACAAGGGTGACGTTTTTATCAGTCAATTTGAATCTGGTTTTACAGGCATTGATATTCTGTTTGAGGGTTTTTACCTCAGCGGTGTTCCCGGGGAATACATCCCATTTGAAAGGATATCCCTCAGAGTTGATAAGAACACCCAGTAAGACCTGCCGCCTGCCATGACACTCTATTTTGCCCTTGCCAAATGCCGATAGATCACAGTTATATCCCACAAAGTAGGAAGTAGTTAGGTCGTAGTTGATAAATTTATAGGATTCCGGACGTTTCCAGAAGGTTTGGTTAAAAAGGTGGTTCTCTATAGATATTTTGTTTTTGTGTATTTTATCTAATTCATAATAGATTTTATCGTCATTTAGGCCTGAAAGATCAATTTTAAGAATGTCCTCCAGCGCGCTCTTTTTCGCCCAATGAGGAATGGAATAATGAGAACACGGATCGGTGCACCTGTTAATAGTCAGTATCTTTGCAATCATATTGGTAGGAAGGGCGCCTGCAGTGACATCGTAGTCAAAAGCCTGATCAAGCTGCCACTGGTTCCACAACTCATTAACAACGGCTATATCGAGATATGCCCTGCTTTCCAGGACTGCAACGTCTTTGAGCTGAGTCTGCAATTGATCTGTGTTTTCAACTGTTTTACATATCAGTTTGATTTGCTCGGCTTGAATATCGGAAAGTTTCCCGATGGGCCAAAGTATTCTTTTTCTGACCTTTTTGCCATCCCTGTAGGATTCGGCAATAGAGTAAGATTTATAGGTTTTCCCTTTGTATTTAGAATCGCTATAAGTAAGGTGCATAATGTAGTCCCAATATTCTTTGACTACACTATCATTAATAAAATATTTTGTCAAGTCAGTATTTATAGGGTTATAAAGGATTTGTATTAATAAATAGGCCATTTATTCTGCGACTACATATTATTTTGAATTTGTGGAAACCCGCTTAAAATAAGGATTTTGTTGAAATCTTTCCGGAAAGGGGGTTATATACCGCCGGTAATTGCCCTGTCTATTTCCTTCTGCGCCTTCAGTTCCGCCACATGATGTTGTAGTTCTTCAATATGTGATTTCTCCCATTCTGCAAGTTCAAGCAGCAATTTTTTTGTCGCAGGTTTTGTTGCTTTTAATGAAGCATTATAATAATATTCATATGATTCCTCTTCTCTTTTTATCGCCTCAGTCAGGATATTCATAATCAATCCCACTTCCAATGGTTGTTTGCTCTCCACAAATTACTCCTTTCTGTTTTAATGAAATTGGTCATTAGTCATTGGTCAACCGCCGACTGTCGACGGTAGATTACCGGTGGAAGAAGAGACAATTGTAAGCTTGTGACGATTTTTTAATCTGTGCAATTGTTCGACTGCGCTCACGACGAAGTCTGTGAAATCTGTGGTTCCTCTTCCTTTTTTTAATCTGTGCAATCTGTGAAATCTGTGGTTCCTCTTTTGTGTTTCGCGTTTCGCGATTAAAGCGCATTATGTTCCGGGTTTTAACGAACTTAAAGGTTTCAGGCTGGACAGGCATGGATTTTTCACATTCCTGTGCTGAATCAGCGCCTTAAAAACCTCTCCCATGCCTTCAGGCAGGAAGAGGTTCTTTACTTTCAATACAGTTTCAAGATTGTTCCTAATGTTATTTAACTTCTCCAGTACCCCCAAAGCAATTAAATAATGGGATTGTTTGACCAATCCCGTCACCTCCAGCCCCGCCCCCTTCCCAACGTCCATCAGGAAAGAAAAGTCAACAGACGCGGTAATATCCTGTTCTCCCAGTCGTTCATAATAATCATGGTTAACGTTGTGCCGGTAATAACACCTCAATGTACCTCCCGTTGTGTTGTCCCGATAACGCCGCTGCGCGGTGTCTCCATAATCAATCGTTAGCACAAAACCGCAGTTTAATTTCTGTGCAACGTGATTCAGATAATCACGGGCGGCCAGGTTTATTTCAAGCACCCGGCTCTCTCTTAAAGGCATTTCAGCATTGATGCAATAGTCTTTTAATGCGTGATTACAAACATCACCAACAATTTCATAAAAATCGTTGCCATTGTACCCAACATATATCTCTTTTACTTCACCTTCTTTTACTAATAACCGGTGTACAGGCAGTGCATCGATAAATTCGTTTGACAAAAAACAGCCCTGAACAGCGTCAAATGAAAACCCATCCTCTCCATATGAGTGCCATGAAAGTTTTTCGTCAAAAACAGGATTGCCGCAAAAAAGTTCCTGCTGCTTTTCCCGAAGATGGGGATTCGATTCAACAATAAAGTACTGTACTTTTTTATAAAACCAGGGATACTCATTTTTTATATAACGCATAATATCATAACATAACCAACCGGCATTCGCTCCCATTTCCACAACAGTAAATGAAGCACGCCCCAATATCCTCCACATCTCTTCCAATTGGACTGCGATAAGTTCTCCAAACATCCGGTGAACAGCGGGGCTTGTATAAAAATCCCCTGATTTGCCAATTGACACAGCATTCGAGTTGTAATAACCGTATTCCGGATAATACAATGCCATCTGCATAAATTCAGCAAATGTAATGTTCCCCTTATTTTTTATACGTTCGATGATTAAGTCACTGAGGATAGTCATTAAGTCATTAAGTCATTAAGTCATTAAGTAAGAAAAATATTCAATATTCAATTCTCAAATTGTTGATCATTTGCCTTTATTCTTTTACATTGAATATTGGTAACTATTCAACGTAATTTATTAAACTACCGGAGATCAGAGCGCAACTCGTTCCCAAACCCCAGTTTGGGAACGCAATTGCACTGGAAACTTTGTTTCCAGTGAGGGTCTGACTTGACAAATTACAAACTGTCTTAACCCTGTGATTTTATTCCCTATCTATCAGCAAACAGGCGAGAAACCGGAGTTTCTCGAACAAATGCGTTCCCAAACTGGGGTTTGGGAACGAGCCGTGTATCGTTTACGCTGAATAGTTACGAATATTGAATATTAATTTTCAAATACGAAGCGCTAACTCCCTAATATATCGTTTTACCCCTTCAATGCCGGGATAAGAAACTCCCAGTTCCTTTGATTGCGTATTGTCGATTGTATGAATAGATTTTTTTGGCGTGCCACTGATAATTGACCGTGAACCACAAATTTCCCTGGCAATTTGGGCAACGTTCATATTATCAATATACATGTCCATCAGATTATATATCTTTCCCGAAGCATCTTTATTGCCGGCCGCCAATTCAATTGCACGGACAACATCTTCAACGTAAACTATTTTTCCCCCGCCGGATACTTCCACATCGCGGCCATGCTTAATATCTTTTACAATATTATACCAGGCGGAATGTGCAAGGTGCGGCGCAAGCCCATAAATGCCGACAGGCCGGAATATCGTTATGCCAAAATGTTTTGAAAGAAAATAAGAATGGCAAAATGCCTCCACAGACGCCTTGTAAGCCCCATAGTTAGAATCCGGCAGCAAGGGGTGCAATTCGTCAAGACGGATATGTGAATAAATAAATCCATAAACAGCACAGGAGCTGATAAAGATGCATTGTTTCACCCCCTCGCATTTCGCAGCATCAAGCAACTCTATGCTCCCCAAAAGATTCGTTTCCACAAATCGTTTTATATCCTTATTGCCCGCTTCATGAAATGACGCCCCATTTCTTTCGTACGCCATATGAACAACAATATCCGCGCCATACACAAATTTCTTCAGCGTTTCTTTATCGTCTAAATTCCCCTGCACATACGTTATGTTTTTTTGAAAATCCTGAAGATGCAACAGATTCGTTGTATTTCTAACAAGTGCCAGGATTTGAATGCCCTTCTCAAAAAACCGCTTTGCAAGGTAATACCCCAAAAAACCTGTTAAACCCGTTACCGCTATTTTCATAATATGCCCCTTTTTATCATTTGACTTTATACAGCAAAACGCCGCCATCACAACTATTACTCTTCCTGACTATCAAACACCATGCTTTTTATTATATTCGATATGAATGGTATGCCAATACAAAAATGCTTATGGCTTATGGCTCGTGGCTCGTGGCTCATGGCTGAAAACCTTTGAACTCTAAATCTCACGAAAGTTCCTCTCGTTCCTACGTTACTATGTGGAAACGAGAAGAATGGAGAATATGGCATAGTCGGCAAACTGCGGATTGTGGATTGTGTATTAAGAATTGTGAACTGGCGGTTGAATGGGTGGTTGTCCTTTTGTGTCAATTGCGGCGTTCGCCAGGCGAATATACCACTTTTTTGAAAACAGGTCGTAGGAAATCAGGCAGTTAAGGTTATTGTTGACAATTGCATAATATTGCTTTTTAACCTTGCCCTGAATATTCTTGTCCATCCATTCACTTACAATGCCGGTTACATAGAAGATCTTTCCCTGTAAGGTGAAACGATAGGGGACAACACAACTGATTGTAAGGTCGTTTACCGGCATCCATACTAATGAGAATGCCAGATGTGTAATGGTAGAGACAAGCGCATAACCATACACAAGAAGAACGGCAATGTGAAGAAAGTGTGAAAATGCGACTATGTATTGTCCGGCAAAAATGCCCGTTAATTGTTTGGTTCCAGCCGCATATAAGGCAAGAGACAGCGCTATCTCCCAATATCCTACTGTAAACACGAAGCGGTCATCATTATACGCCTGTTTTTTCAGCGCCATAATACTCAATAATGGCAGCCACCATAGCCCCACAGACCAAAAAAACAATGAAAACCCTTTTAAAAAAGGTAAAAGATCAAGAAATGTTCCCCCTGTGGCTGATATATGCTGAAATAATGTAATACCGGTAAGCGCCGTAAGCGCAGCGGCTCCTACATTCATCCAATAGGGTGAGAGTTCTGAATTATTGGGGAATGAATAAAAAATGAGCCTGAGTACAATTAACGTTATAAACAGAAGATATAAAAACGCCCCTATCGACCACAAACCAAAAGAAATCAGGTGGATAAGGAATAGGTGGCTCGTTGCCTGTTTGGCGGCAATGATACTCATCAAAGCGGTTGCCTGAGTACCTATGCAAATAAAAAACCATCCGCCGTGCAATACTTCTTCCAGTTTCCGCTCTTCAGATTTGCGGGACAAAAACAAAAAGCTGAAAGATAAAAGGGTAATAATTACCCAAAGGGCAAGAGAAACATACAAGAATATCCAGGAAACGGTATAATTGCTCCATAGTTTAGAACAAAAAACACCTGCAAGGCCAATAACCCCCACCACTGAAAAGAGATAGTTGGTTTTTTCCGGGCTATGAATGTCATGTGAAAATTCGCTGTAAAAAAATACGGCCTTCATGGTGATAAAGGCCGCCACTAAAAAAAATGCTGTAATTCCGGCGATAAAAAGATAGGGAGCAGCTTCATTATACCCGTAGGATGACGATATGAGCGCCATCATCATTGTTGCCATAGCGGGAATAAACCAGCGGGTATTGGTTGAATAAGTTGCAATCGTTACTATGTTCATACTATTGTCCCACGGCGGGCGTCATTTCATCGCCCTTCTTTGTTATAAAAGTCTTTTCTTCCATAAAGGAGAGGCACATGAGGCACACGAGAGAAACAAAGATGAATCCTAATGAATTATTGTTGGTATAATCCCTGATGGTGCCAAGAATTATGGGAAGAAAAAATCCTCCAAGCCCTCCGGCAGCTCCAACCATGCCACCTACGGCGCCTGTTTCTTTTGGAAAGTATTCCGCTACCAGTTTAAAGACAACGCCATTCCCAATGCCCAGACAAACCGCCATGCAATAGAAAACAACAAGCGTAAGCGCAAGAGAACTGCTCAGATTCAGATAAATAAGTATGCCAATAAGGAACAAGGAGATAATTGTTAAAACATGTTTCCCATGGAAGATATCTCCCAGGTATCCGCCCAAAATCCTTGAAAAAGTCGCCAGAAACACAAATACAGAAGCATAGCTGCCCGCCTTTACCGGTGTAATGTTGTAAGATTCTTTAAGATAAGAAGGCAGCCAAAGCGAAAAGCATACAAAAAAACCAAACGTCATGAAATAGAAGAGGGAAAACACCCATATTAAATGAGAAGATTTATATACCTTCAGCCGGTCGCTCAAGGTCTTGGGTTTCACCGTTTTAGGTTTTGGCGCATCAGCGGAAAAAAACCAGTAAATAGCAGCCATCAAGAGCAATGGAATGGAATAAAAGATAAACGCTTTGTTCCATCCTACGGATTCAGCAATAAATGGCGCTCCAAAGACCGCTGCAGCAGAACCGACATTTCCTATGCCATAAATTCCCAGCGCCAACCCTTGTTTTTCTTTTGGATACCATTGGGAGACCTGTGGAATACCAACGGCAAAAGACGCCCCGACTGCGCCAAAAAACAACCCGCATATCAATAAAAACAGGTAGCTATGCGCAAAGCCTGCGATGAACATAGGGAAAAAACACACCGCCATCAATGCGCTAAAGACCTTTCTTCCGCCATATTTATCAGTCAAAATACCAATAGGCACTCTGACAATGGAGCCAAGCAACACCGGTGCGGCAAGCAGCAATCCCAATGCGGTTGAAGATAAATCAAATACCACTTTTAAATATGAGGCCAAAGGCGCAAACAGTGACCATCCGGCAAAACTTACCGCAAAGGCAAGCGTAGCAAGTATAAGCACCCTTGTGTTCCCTTTTAATTCTTCAACTTCAACAGGTGTATTTGCAGAAACATTCATAAAAAAAACTCCCGGTAATGTAATGAATGAAATTAATCTATATGTTTACCGCAGTGATTTTAATCCTGACAAGGTTTCAAACCCTGTCAGGGTTGATGGAAAAGCCTTTTAAAATACTACAGCGTATGGGATATCTCGAAAGAGGTTTGTACCTTTAACGGCAAATGGTAATACTCATCGGTAATCAGAGTGCTGCTTTGTTTTATAAACACCAGGTTGTCGTCCATTCCCTTCATCAGGGTGAAAAAACCGTTTACCTTTCCATCCCTGAACAGCATAGATAATGTCTTTTCATGGTCATAGGGATGCGCATACAATTCATTTATCTTTTTCCCGAGCATGTCATCCGGAGACGAAAAGCCAAGAAGCCTTGCTCCCGCAGTGTCGATATTCAAAAGTACGCCATCGTAAGACGCCTCATACTCAAACCACCCCTTTGTAAATTCCGCGGTTAAAACTTTTTTTGTCTTTTCCCTCGGGGATAAAATAACGTTAGTCATAAATAACTCCTTTCAAAAAATTAAGCGTCTTGAAAATGGTCTGTATCATCTACAGTAGTTATTCGAATTTGCTTTTTTAGCCTTTTTGTGACATATCATTTATCAATGGCTAACAAGGTCTATCATTCCTTATACGGAACGAGAGCGCTTTTTAATGGTAATTTCCGCCTTTTACCAGTTCGCTCTCCTTCTTATCATTGTGAAAAATATTTTCAGATTTTTTAATACGATACTCCTTTCTGAACTTTGAAATGTTATTTTCTATAAAACCTTCTTCTCTCAGTATGGCAATAGATCCCAGTACACTAAAGGGATTTGATATTCTGTATTCCTGTTCTCTGATATAACCGCTTTCCTTCTTCAACTGATATCCGTCCAAAATCGCTATGATAAATCCCACAACAAGAATAAGGGCAGTCCCGATCAAGGTTTTTTTAGGGAGAGGCAAACCTTTTATCATATATCCCAGATTGATTTTTCTGTGTAATAAAAAGGCAAGAACAACTGCGGGAATGAGCACTACAATCATGAAAGATTTTATCATTGAGTTAATATTGTTTATTGTATTAAATGCCTCATCTGCATCTATCTCCACCATTAAACCCATGTGCATATCTTTCAGCCAGCGCCATGCGCCAACGACCTTTATTCCTCCATAATCGCGATATCCTTCCAGGTTATAGCCGGAAGCCTTTCCCGTAACACAACTTTTCACTCCTTTTGTCATCATTTTTGTTTCCGGGTTCTCTACAATGTGACACGTTTTGCATGTATCATTCGTCTCATTTCCATGGTGACGGGAAAATCTTGATTGTGTAATCATAATTCCTTCTTTATTTATCAAATAGGCTTCACCTGTTTTCCCGAGTACAAAACTATTCATCGCCGTATCCAGCAGGGAAGTATTCATCCAAAGGAAAATCGCTCCAATGATATCGTGGCGATTTCCCTTGATTGGGTATGATATGAACAGCGAAGGTTCTTCAGTGTCTTCTTTTTTATTTACCGAGAAATGTGATACGCCAGAAATATATGACTTGCCGTCGTACAAAGTCTCCTGAACATCCCGAAAGGCGTCTTCCTTCATAATATTCGTTCCCTTAAGTGACTTTTCGTCTGCGGTCGTTATGTGTACAATACCTGCCGCATCACATATAAAAATCCCTTTATAACCATAATCTGCCTTCGTACACTCCAGTTGCGTGCTTAATCGTAAATATTCAAGTTCATTTCCGCCGCTTAAAATACCTACAAAATCTTCATCACCATAAATAAACATTGTGCTTTGAATAGCATCAGAAATTGAACGTGCATGCGATCTTCTTTCTTCCCAAAACCGTGAGAGAAGGTCATTTTGTTTGTACAATGCGTCTTCCAGATTTCTTTGAACATGTTGTTCCAGCTCTGTCTTCGCATTGGGAAATGCCAACATGCGAAACAACAAAAGCGGAAATAATCCAAAGAATACAAGGGTGATAGCTACGATAAATATACTTTCCTTAAATAATTTCTTCATGTTTTACCTCTTCCATGTTAAATTTACCGGCCTCTTCCGGTTTCATTAATTCATTAAGACACGACTTGATTTCATCCATACTAAAAGGTTTCCTAATTACCTTTTTTGCACCCTTACAAATGGCTTCCCTTGCAATATCTTCATACGTATATGCTGTAATAATCACTATTGAAGAAAAAAGCTGTTCCTTTCGAATGCGTTCTAACAGTTCAATTCCATCTATGCCTGGCATCTTCATGTCCAGTAATATCACTGCATAGTTTTTCTTTTTCATCTCTTCCAGTGCATCCATGCCGTTTGCTGCAACTGTTGTCTCAAACCCTAAATCCGTCAGGGAATTCGATAATACCTTTCTATACCCCTCTTCATCATCAACGATCAGAATTCTTTTCGATAGCATGTGTGTACTCTCTGTTTCCTGCACTAAAATGGTTAAACCTTTTCTCACTGTTCTTGTGATGCCAGATGTTTTCTTGCGATAGCGTTCGTTGTTTTATGAATAGAGCAACCGATGTGCCTGTAAAAAAACAGAACAGTAAAACATTCATAAGTGCTTTCATTCAGAAGATATAAAATTTTTAAAAACTAAAACAGGCAATCTGTGAACAAAGAATATTGTAACCTTTTTGTTTCCTGTTAAATTTATGGCAATAGGCATAACTACATAAAATAACAAGGTATAGAAGCAAAAATGCAATAAAGTTACAGATGGAAACAATTTGGTTGCAGTTTCGTAAAGGTGAGCGGGGCGACAGGGCAAATACAGGCAACTTCTTAATAAGTTGAGGTTTTTATAACCACAGTCGGCAATCCTCAATCCTCAGTCTGCAATTTGCCGACTGTAGATTGCCGATTGCCAAAGAGGGAGTGGCAACATCAAAAAATTCTATTTAAACGCTTAGGCATGCTGTATAATATTGACTTCGTAACATTTTAGTTCTATGAAAGAAAACCACTCGTTCCCAGGTAGCGTCAAAGCATGCCTTGTCGCTAACTGGGAACGAGCATTTTTTGCTTTTTCAAAAATCTAAACTGTTACGGTTATTTTAATCGGGATTTTGGATTTTGTTTAATATTTCATAATTTCGTGTATGGATAAATATATATTTTTTGCAAATAAGAATTCCTTGCAAAAGCATGGATTTACTTTAATCGAACTTATTATCGTTATGGTAATTATGGGAATCATTGCCGGTATTTCAATTCCCCGCTATACAGGGTCTCTTGATACCATTAAATTCAGGAAGATTATGTCCGGCATTGTTTTTTCCCTGAGAGAAGCCAGGATTATTGCAATGTCCGGGGGGGCAAAAACGGAAGTAGTGCTTGACCTGTTGGACGGCTATCTATGGTGTGAAGGCATGGAAAAATTGGAAATCCCCTATGAAATACAAATGTTTTCTGATAATTTTGAGGATGCTGACGAACAAATAAGGGTCTTTACCTTTTATCCGAGCGGCACTGCCCACGGCAGGAAATTGGGGTTTGCATATGGTGAAATGACTGCGGTTTTGCACATAGAACCCCTGGGCGGCCTTGCCACGTTTCGCTTAGGCGAAGACATGGAACAGACCGTAAAATATGAAAGAATCCCGGGAGAAATTACCGATAAAGAAATTGAACAAAAGATCAATGCATTGAAAGTTTCTGCTGTTTTAACAAGTAGAGGACCAAGGGGAAAGACCCCATTACACGCGGAGAACAGAAGCGATTCCTTTGACAACTACGAAGATGATTCCTATGATGTCGATGAAGAAGATGAAGATGTGGATGATTAATGGCATGCGCTAAACGGCCAATGTATTATATTAATACTTTGAAAAGACGAAAGGGGAACCACCGATCACACAGATTTTGAATTTGTTTTGAATTTTATGCTTTATCATTAGAATTTGTTTCGTATTTAGTATTTCGGATTTTACCATTAAATATTTTGTCAAAAAGAAGTATTGTTACAATTTTACAACCTTTACTACATGGAGTATGGTGAAATGAAAGAATTGAAAATGAGGTCGTATTTGTTGAGAAATGGTGGTTTTACGTTGTTGGAATTGCTCATAGTTATGATTATTATAGGCCTGCTTGCTGCATTGATAGGGCCTAAAATGATTGGCCGTGTGGGTGAATCACGGCAGACAGTGGCAAAACAACAGATTGAAGGATTCTCAACGGCCCTGGAAATGTTTAAACTCGATACTACCAGATATCCAACGCAGGAGGAGGGTATGGAGGCATTGGTTGCGGCGCCGCACGAAGTGGAAAACTGGAAAGGCCCCTACTTAAAAAAGAAGTTTATTCCTAAAGACCCGTGGGGAAATGACTACGTATATGTGTATCCGGGAGAGAATGGCGATTATGACATTATTTCGTATGGCGCTGACGGCGCAGAAGGCGGCGATGGTGAAAATGCAGACGTGGTAAGCTGGGAGTAGCATTCATAGGTGAGGGCGGCGAAGCAACATTATGAATGCAGGGTTCAAGCCGCAAATTTGGTAACACTTTAGTATTTTTAAACTGGAAATTGTAATTTGCAGTACGACGAACCTCGTCGTACTGCATGGATTTAGCGGGCTTAGATATCTCAGAGAGGAACAAGCCGCAATCTTTTATTCCAAATGCACTGTCCCTACACTACTACACGGCAAACAGCACTATTATTGAAATTTTTTAAAGAACTAATGTGTTACCAAATTTAAGCCCACAAAGGTGTTTTTGCAGGAGAGAATAATAAAGTATGGTGTTGGCAACGGACAATAATGTCGGAGAGGTACTTCTTGAAATAGGCAAGATAAACCGTCAGGACTTAGAGCGGGCATTTGAAGCGCAGAAGCAGACGGGACAAAAGCTTGGCCGTATACTCATTGACCTTGGAACCGTTTCAGAAGAAGACCTGCGCCTCGCATACAGCAGGTTGCTGGAAATACCGGTTTGGGAAAAAAAGAAGACGGATACATATCCGATGCTGGAAAATGTGCCGAAGGTGTTTTTGACCACAAACCGGGTGCTTCCTTTAAGCCTCGATGAAAACGTACTAGATATCGCGCTTGCAGATCCGCAGGATACGCTGCTGATTGAAGCAATTGCATTGTCAACCGGCAGGGAGGTAAGGGTCTTTGCCGGAACAGAAAGAGATATCATTAGTTCTCTGGAAAAACTCTATGAAACCGGGGTGAGCGAAGAAGAGGAAGATGCTATGGCTTCATCTGTTGAGATGATGGAAGACATAGAACAATTGCGTGATATGGCCTCCGAAGCGCCCGTTATCCGCCTGGTAAACAGCATCCTGACAAAAGCAATTGAAGTAGGCGCCAGCGATATACATATTGAAGTTTTTGAGAGAAATACCCGGCTGCGTTACCGGGTGGACGGCGTCCTGGGTGAGCTTGCCCCCCCGCCCCGCGAGTTGTATAACTCAATTGTTTCACGTATCAAGATTATGGCAAAGTTAAATATTGCCGAAAAACGGCTGCCGCAGGACGGCAGGATAAGAATGAGGGTTGCAGGCAAGGAGATTGATTTACGTGTGTCCATTATCCCTATGAGTCATGGCGAAGGTATTGTAATGAGGATTCTGGACCGTACTGCCGTAATGCTGGATCTGGAAACGCTGGGATTTCAACCTGAATTTTTAAAGAAATTCCGGAGGCTGATCAGCAGGCCGGAAGGCATGTTTCTTGTGACAGGCCCAACAGGAAGCGGAAAGACAACCACACTGTATGCCGTTCTCAAGGAGATCGTTTCCCCTGAAGTGAAGATAATAACCGTAGAAGATCCGGTAGAATACAGTATGCAGGGCGTAAACCAGATACAGGTAAACCCCCAGATCGACCTGACGTTTGCGTCAGGGCTGCGTTCAATTTTACGCCATGATCCGGATGTTGTTTTGATCGGCGAGATCAGGGATCGCGAAACGGCGTCAATCGCTGTCCAGGCCTCTTTGACCGGACACCTCGTGTTTTCAACACTTCACACAAATGATTCGGCTTCTGCCTTTACCCGGTTGATGGATATGGGAGTAGAGGATTACCTGATTTCATCGTGCCTTATTGGCGTGCTTGCCCAAAGGCTTGTTCGCAGGCTATGCCCGAAATGCCGGGAGTTGTATATGCCGGGGCCGGAGATCCGCAAGACGGTTGGGCTAGAAGAAGGCGTCCCCCTGTATGGCCCAAAGGGGTGTGATGATTGTAATAATACGGGGTTGAAGGGAAGAAGGACAATTGCAGAGTTTCTTGTAGTGGATGAAGGCATTCGAAGACTCGTTTTAGCCCACAAAGACTCAAGTGAAATAATGAAAGAAGCCGTGAAAAAAGGGACAAAAACGTTATGGGATGACGGGCTGGATCTGGTTCGAAGGGGAGAGACCACCCTGGAGGAACTACTCAGGGTCTCTTCTGATACGGAAAACGGGTAGTCGGCAATTGGTAGTCGAATATCGAATAATTAACTGCTAATGGACGCAAATAGACGCGAATAAAAAAAACTCATATTAGCGTTTATTTGCGTCCATTAGCAGTTAATTCCCAGCGGGTTCACTCATTAGAAGGCTTTTGTCCTTGACAAAAGCCTTCTAATGAGTGAACCCGCGAATGTGTTTCATTTGTGGTTAATTAGCATTCTAAATTTCCTACATTGAGAACTTGCTTTGTCATAAATTCTTTTAAATATCTTCCGGTATAGGATTCTTTTGTTTCTGCTATTTCCTCCGGCGTTCCTGCCGCGACAATTTCACCTCCTTTTGCACCCCCTTCAGGCCCCAGATCGATAATGTAGTCCGCCGCTTTAATAACCTCATGATTATGTTCTATGACAAGCACGGAATTCCCCAAATCAACAAGCTGATGCAATATTTTCAGTAATTGTTGTATGTCTGCCATATGCAAACCGGTTGTCGGTTCATCAAGGATATAAAGGGTCTTTCCTGTTTCTCTCCTGGAAAGCTCCGTGGCAAGCTTGATTCTTTGAGCTTCCCCTCCGGAAAGGGACGTGCTTGACTGCCCCAGTTTTATATATCCCAGCCCGACGTCCTTGAGTGTGCGTAAAACCCTTTCTATCCTGGGAACAGCGGCAAAAAAAAAATGCGCATCTTCTATTCTCATTTCAAGCACCTCGGATATATTTTTCCCTTTATACATGGTTTCCAACGTTGCAGTGGTGTACCGCTTTCCATTGCATTCATCACAAATAACATAGGTATCGGGCAGAAAATGCATTTCCATTTTTTTTGTGCCCTGTCCCTTGCATGCCTCACAGCGCCCACCGCTGATGTTGAAGCTGTATCTTGCCGCGGTATAACCGCGTATCTTTGCCGACTGTGTTTGCGCAAAGAGGGCGCGAATTGGGTCAAACACCTTTGTATACGTCGCCGGATTTGAACGTGGCGTGCGCCCTATGGGAGACTGGTCAATTTCAATAACCTTGTCAATATGCCTGATGCCGGTAATTTTTTCGTGTTTCCCGGGGAGGGTATGGCCGCCGTGCAGGGCTTTTGTAAGGGCGCGGTACAGGACGTCGTGAACAAGTGTGCTCTTGCCTGAACCTGATACGCCGGTGATGCAACAGAAAACCTTTAAAGGGATTTTTACCGAGATTGTCTTCAGGTTATTGGCACATGCACCTTTAATTTCCAGGGCGTGTTTCAGATTGTATTTTTTTCTTTTATGCGTAGTGATTGTTTCCGGTGAATGGCACAGATAACGGCCGGTTATGGAGTCAGGATTGCTGAGAATTTCCTTCAATGTCCCTTGCGCTACGATACGCCCCCCCTGCTCTCCCGCTTTTGGCCCAAGGTCGATGATGTAATCAGCATGACGAATTGTGTATTCGTCATGCTCGACAAGAATTACCGTGTTTCCGTTTTCTTTCAGGGCGTACAGGGTTTTCTGGAGTCGTTCGTTATCCCTCGGATGAAGGCCTATTGTGGGTTCATCCAGCACGTAGCACACACCAACAAGCCCCGTTCCTACCTGTTTTGCCAGTTGGGTTCTTTGCGCTTCTCCCCCGGAAAGGGTATCGCTGCTGCGTCCAAGGGCAAGATAGTGCAGCCCAACCTCCATCATGAACTGAAGCCTGCTTTGAATTTCTTTCAGCAGTTGTTTGGAAATAACGGCCTGTCGTCCTGAGAACGTCAGCGTTTTGAAAAATGCAAGCGCCTCCTCTACAGTGAATGTCATGATTTCATGGATAGAGGTGTTACTGATTTTTACTGCAAGCGCCTCCGGCCTTAATCGTGCGCCATTGCACAGTGAGCACGTTCTGTAGCTCATGTAACCGGAGAGACGCTTCAAAACACGTTCAGAGGTGGTTTTTTTGTAGATCCGGTGCAGATCAGGAATAACCCCCTCGAAATCCGCAGACCCGTAAAGCAATGCGTGAGAAACCTTTTCCGGCAGATTGGCGAAAGATGTAGCAGGTGAAATGGAATACATTTCTGTAAATGTTTTGATGTGATCATCATAAATTGTCTGTGTAAGAGAACCCCAATTGTTCCAGGCGTCAATTGCCCCCTCTTTAATGCTCAGATGCTTATCTTTAATAATTAATTCCGGATCAAAATCAAGGGTACTTCCGAGTCCGTCACATCCCTGGCATGCGCCATAGGGACTATTAAATGAAAACAGGCGCGGGGCCGGTTCTTCATATCCCTTGCCGCAATTGGGACAGGCGTACCGTTCGCTGAAGATCGTGTCTTTCCAACGTTTCTTCTTTTCTTCGCTTACAACCATCACTCCATTGCCAAGAGTGAGGCATGTTTCAATGGAATGGTGAAGCCGTGACTGGACGCCTTCTTTTATAATGAGTTTATCCACAATTGCGTAAATATCATGGGCTTTATAACGTGCCAGTTTCGGGATGACGTCAAGGTCAGTGACCGAGCCGTCAACCCGTGCGCTTACGAACCCCTTTTGTAAGAGCGATTGAAATATTTCCCGATGTTCACCTTTTTTCCCTATCACAAGCGGCGCAAGGAGCATAATCCTTGATTTCTGGGGGATTTCCATGATTTTCTGCTGTATTTGTTCAATACTTTGGCGGGCGATTACGCAGTTGCAGAGACAGCAATAAGGGGTGCCTGTTTTTGCGTAGAGCAGGCGCATATAATCGTAGATTTCCGTTATTGTCGCCACGGTTGAACGCGGGCTTGAGGGACAGGTGCGCTGTTCAATGGCAATCGTTGGCGGCAACCCTTCAATAAGTTCGACGTCGGGTTTTTGAATCTGGTCAAGAAATTGACGGGCATACGAGGAAAGACTCTCGATGTAGCGCCGCTGCCCTTCCGCGTAAATCGTGTCAAAGGCAAGGGATGACTTTCCGGAACCGCTTATGCCGGTAATAACGGTAATGTGATCCCGCGGTATGTCCACATTTATACCTTTAAGGTTATGTTCTCTTGCCCCCCGGATGATAATGGAGTTGCCGTTTTCTTTTGTGGTCATTTTTCTTTCGTAAACTTCTTCCAGTCCTTCAATAACTCAAGCATCAGCATAACACCTACTCCCGTTGCCCCTTTTTGCATGTAGGCGTTATTTTTCTCCGCCCAGGAGGTTCCTGCGATATCAAGGTGTACCCAGGGATATTTCTCCGTAAACTTACTTAAAAAACAGGCAGCAGTTATCGTGCCGGCGCCGCTGCCTCCCGTATTTTTAATATCTGCAATATCGCTTTTAATGAATTCCTGGTATTCTTCCCAGAGAGGGAGTTCCCATACCCTTTCCCATGATTTTTCTCCGGCGGTTTTTATCCTGTTTTTCAGTTCTTCATTATTCCCCAGCATTCCTGTTGCAATGCCGCCCAAAGCGACTACGCATGCTCCGGTAAGCGTTGCGAAATCTACTACTGCACCGGGATGAAATTTCTCAGCATAAGCAAGCGCATCGGCAAGGATCAGACGTCCTTCGGCGTCGGTATTTGCCACCTCAGCAGTTTTGCCGGAATGAAATGTGACAATATCACCCGGTTTAATTGCAGAGCCGCCCGGCATGTTTTCCGTACAGGGAATAAGCCCTACAATACGCTGGGTGACCTTAAGTTTGGCAAGGGCGCTGAAAACACCCAGTACGGCTGCCCCTCCCGACATATCGCTTTTCATCTGGTCCATGTTTTTTGCCGGTTTCAGACATATCCCCCCGGAATCAAAGGTGATGCCTTTCCCGACAATTACAATAGTGTCCTGATTTTTGCTTTGCGGATTATACTCCAGTATGATGAATTTCGGGGGCTGTGTGCTGCCCTGGGCAACACCCAATATGCCTCCCATCCTGAGTTTTTTAAGGTCAGGTGTTGATAATATCTTGCATGAGACGCCTTGCTCTTTTGCAATATTTTTTGCAATATTCGACAGTATAGTAGGATTTTTATCCTGTGAGGGAGTGTTCACCAGGTCTCTGGCGAATGAAACTGCATTTGCGATAACCTGTCCGCGTTTTATGCCTTCCTTCACCGGAGTCAGGATTTTCTTATCAGATACCAAAAGGGTAAGCGCCCTGACTTCCTTTTCTTCTTCCGGCTTTGTTTGTTTATACTTTTTAAATTGATACAGCCCTAATACAGCGCCTTCGGTAAAGGACTGGCACCATTCTTCCAGCCTTTCTGCAAGGATTTCCAGTGAATCCATTACGCTTGTCACCTTCTTAATACCCATATCACGCGCGGTTTTAACGGAAGTACCGGACGCCTGTCTGATTTTGTCAAAGGTAATATCTTCTTTTTTCCCTAAACCAACAAGCAGGACATACTGGGAGGGAAATTTGCCATAGGTAGGCAAGGCACGGAGATTGTTAAGCTTTACGGTAAATTCCTTATTTTTTAATAATTCAGAGATGGCATGGTTGAATGAAACATCGAAGGGTTCTAATGTCTCGTGTATCTTTTTGCTATCTTCGTACATATAAAAAACTAACATTTCCGCCGTTTCATCTGCCGCATGTCCTGTTTTCGCATTGATAATCACAAATAACACCTTTCTTTAAAAGCAGTTCAAGAGATATTTTTGCATTGAAAAATTATTTATTTTGTAACAATTTAGCTTTTTGAAAAGCCACTATATAAAAAACAATATAACCCCGTTAGGGGTGGTCTGTTTGTAGCTCAATAAAATTCAATAGAGTAAATAGCTCCACAGGAGCGGCCTGTGTATGATTCATAGATAAACAGGCCGCTCCTGACGGAGCTAGTACCTCTTCATCCTTATCTTGCTACAAACAGTTCGCTCCTATGGAGCTTATAGATAATACATTTTTCGAGAAACTAAATTGTTACTCTATTTCATTTTTTTGTACGAACAGGATGTGTTTTAGGCAATTTTTCCGCAATCTTCATTGCCTCCGGAGAACATTCCGGATGCCCCCAGCCACTTTGGCTTGTCCCGGCAATTATGTCATGTATGATATTATCGTCGCCGGAAGGGCTGACACCTTTGGGGACATAGTCCAGCATAAGGACATGCCGTACTTTCCATGCAATAATATGGTCAGCACAGGAACTATCTCCGCTCACTCCCAATGCACCAATCAGCACACCTTCACTATTGTAAAGCGCCAGTCCGCCTCCAAACACATTTATACCGCCAATCCTCCTGCCAGCCATAGGGTCGTTTTCCTTTCCATATTTCTGCGGCGCCCCGCTGTAGGCGGTTTCTGTATCAACCGGATTACTCAACTGCAGCCCGAACAAACTGCCGCCAGGCTGAACTGCAGAAAAAAGATTCGCAGTCGATAATGCAAATCCGGGCAAACTGAACGCATTTGCAGTGTTTGCCTTTTGTGCTGAAATAACCCTGCTTCCGGGCCACTGATCGCCTCTCTCATTTCCGGAGAAGACCACCACTCTCACAAAGCCGTCCCGATCTACAACGGTTGCCCACATATTGAAACCAAAGCCGCCGTTGTCTTCTTTTACCACCGCCGATAACGCATCTTTTAATGCCGAATGGGAAGGCAAACCACCGGCAGCATACAAAGAAGAATTCATACCATGAAAAGACACGGTAACAAAAAAGGCATAAAAAAGTATCTTACGAATGCTCATCATACTACCTCCCAATAATAAATTTTTAATAATTGAACCACACATGATTTCATATACTTCTTTGCCATTTTTCTCAGGCATAACTACGTCTAAGACGAAGCTTCTCGACAAATCCCGTTCCCAAGCTGGAGCTTTGTAACGGGAGGAAAAATATTGAAATTCCTATACGTTTATTATGGAACAAATGCGACCTACTGTACATTTAAGATACCCCCTTGTCAAGAATCGAACCGCAGCTTAAAATAATCCACTTTATTCGTCTCACCCACCTTACGGCAGATTGATTCCCTCACCGGCTTTGCTGAAACACGTGTTTTTCCATACATTGAATATCTGACGTTGTAAATCACAGAAAAATGGCGAAAAAAAGTTGTATTTCCCTGTGTGTTTTACTATCATTCTAACTCCTCAAAAAAGAACCTGTTGTGTCATTTTGCAGTGCAAACGCATTATAACCACTGTAAAATCAATGAGATATTCAAGGCGGGTTCAGGATTCACAGTATTTGTAACGCTTTAGTTTTTTAAAAGTTAAAACTTGTTTTTTATTGTATATAGCTGAAAGGAGAGTGTATTGTCATGTCCGCAAAATTAATTAAAGGTACAGAGATTGGTGAACAAATATTAGAGGAAATTACCGGTGAAGTAGCGGAAATAAAGAAGAAACACGGCGTTGTTCCAGGCCTGGTAACAATCCTTGTCGGAGAAAACCCGGCATCCATGTCGTATGTAACCTTAAAAATCAAAACCGCTCACCGGGTTGGTTTTAAAGAGGTGCAGGATTCACAACCGGCGGATATTTCAGAAAAGGACCTTCTCGCCCTTATTGAAAAGTACAACCACGACGATTCAATTCACGGCATCCTTGTACAGCTTCCACTCCCGAAACATATTGATGAAAAGAAGGTGCTTAATGCCATTGATCCGGACAAGGATGTTGATGGGTTTCATCCTGTAAATGTCGGACGTCTTATGATCGGAGGCAATGAGGTAAAATTCCCGCCCTGCACCCCCGCCGGCATTCAGGAATTGATTGTACGGTCTGGCGTTGAAACCCGCGGCGCTGAGGTGGTTGTGGTTGGGCGTTCTAACATTGTGGGAAAACCAATCGCGAATATGATGCTTCAGAAAGGGAAAGGGGCGGACGCTACGGTAACAATAGTCCATACACAAACAAGAAATATGGCGGAACACTGCAAACGCGCAGACGTCCTTATTGTTGCCGCAGGAGTTCCCGGACTGGTAAAACCTGAATGGATTAAACCTGGCGCGTGTGTAATTGATGTGGGGGTGAACAGGGTAGGCGAAAAACCCAGCAAGAACGACCCAAACAAGATGGTTGCTCTTTTAAAAGGAGATGTTGATTTTGAAGCGGCGAGTGAAATTGCAGGATTTATTACCCCTGTTCCCGGAGGAGTAGGCCCTATGACCATTACAATGCTTATGAGAAATACCCTCAGGTCTTTGAAGTTTAAACTGGGGATAAAATAGAAAATTACGCTTTCATCCGGAGGTTGGAGGTCCGCGAAAAACATGGATCTCTGACTTCTGACTTCTGACCTCTGACCTTACACTATCGAGTTACTCTTACTTTAACTTTTGCCTTACTATTTGAGTCGCTTGACACAAACCTTGCCGTTGCATTTCCTCTCTTTACGCCCTCAATCGTAAACACAGCCTGTCCATTATCATCTGTGATTGCATTTTCGGGAGATATGGAAATATTGTTTCCACCCTTTATGATTTCCCAGATTAGCAGCACACCATAGCGAGGGTCGCCACCATTACATGCAACTGTTATCGTAACCGGTGCGGAAGAAGTGCGGGCAATTTCCATAATCTGCTGATCCGCAGATACAGTCTCTCTCTTACACTGCGCTGATGTTTTGAATGACATTTCACTTCCGTATAACGTCCCAACGCTGTTTTTTGCTACCAGCCGGTAATAATACGTTGTACTGAAACTCAGGCTACTGACACTACTATTTATAGAAACATCCTCATATCCGCCAACCGTTAGTTCTTCTGTTGTATTATCATAAGAACCGCTCACCGTTCCATACTCAAACCATGCTATCGTTGACAGTCCGGCGGCATTAATTGTCCCGTGCAATGTAGCCGATTCAACGGTTATATATGACGCCTCGCCCGTAGTTACTTCCCCGCTTACCGAAAGTGAGCTGTCGAATCGTGATATGAATGCATTGCCCAACTCACTATTAAAACCGGCGCTATATGCTGCTTCTGTGACCGGGAAATCATTCGAATACGTTGAACCTGCAATATACACGCCTCCGGCAGCACCCAAAACCATCGCGAGGGATTTATCATCATCCGCCCCACCAAGATACGTTGAAGCAAGCAGACTGGTCAGATCGCTGTTGAATTTCGAAATAAACACATCCGCACCGCCGTTAAATGATTCGTCAAAAACGTTAGCAGTTGTAGGAAAGTCTTCTGATTTGGTAATGCCAGTTACATACACATTATCCTCAGCATCTGTTACTAATGCATACGCCTCTTCATAATCCGAGCCGCCAAGATAGGTTGAAGCAAGCAGACTGGTTAAATCATCATTAAACTTCGATACAAAGACGTCTCCCCCATAATAAGACGAATCATACGCGCCGGCAGTTGTGGGAAAATCCGCGGACTCTGTTGAACCTGTATAACCTGTTATATATACGTTTCCGCTTGAATCCAGCGCCAATGAATAAGCGCCGTCATAATCATATCCGCCAATATATGTTGAAGCAAGCAGACTGGTCAGATCGCTGTTGAATTTCGAGAGAAACGCATCCGCACTGCCGTTAAATGATTCGTCAAAAACGTCGTCAGTCACCGGAAAGTCTTCTGATTTGGTAATGCCCGTTACATACACATTATTACTTACATCAAGCGCCAGTGAATAGGCTCCGTCATACTCTGACCCGCCCAGATATGTCGAGGCAAGCAAACTGTTTAAACCATCATCGAATTTTGTGATAAAAACATCTCTGTATAAGCCCGAAGACGATGTATCGTAAGCGCCTTCGGTGGTGGGAAAGTTAGTAGAGGAGGTCATGCCCGCTACATATACATTGCCGTTTATATCAAGCGCCAGCGAGCGGGCTTCTTCACTATACGACCCGCCCAGATATGTTGACGCCAATAAACTGCCAAGATCGCCGCTCAACTTCGACACAAAGGCATCACCGCCGGAATACGAGGCGTCATACGCATCTCCCGTTACAGGAAAATCTTTTGAATAAGTAAAGCCCGTTATGTAAACGTTGTCGCCTGAACCAATCGCCAGTGCATGGGCATCTTCAGTATTAGAACCGCCAAGATATGTTGAAGCAAGAAGACTCGTCAGGTCATTGCTGAATTTTGAGATAAAAACATCTTTATTACCGCTGGAAGAGGTTGCATATGCATCATCTGTCACAGGAAAGTCATCTGACATTGTTACTCCAAGAACAAACACATTATCATTTGAGTCCACTCCCAAAGACCTGCACTCTTCGTCAGAATAACCTCCCAAAAAAGTAGATGAAATAATAGGGTCAATGACGAGTTCCTTTGACCTGTCAAAATTAGCCGTTCGGAAACCATAGATAAATTTATCACCAATAGCGGTTTCCGTTATATTGTTCGCAAATACAGGTTTAGCACCCTTACTATTTGCCGTTCTGCGCCATCCATACTTCTTATTTTCTACGATACGATGCCCACTGTTGTCTGATATCTTTTCACCCTCATGAAGATAATATGTCACAGGCACATCTACTTTTTTGCCGTTGATAATCTGATACGCAACAGGGCGCGAAAATGCCGCCATCCCGGTTTGTGTTTCAACCGCAAGCCCGCCATAAGCATTAATTTTTAATGTGCTTCTTTCTGCCGTTTCAAGGCAAACCCTTATTTCGTCGGGGTTTGCCCCTGGTTTTACATAAAACAGCTTTTCTACGGCATTTCCATACGCTTTTAATTTCAATTCTATCCCATCGTATACCTCTCCCAGACTTACCATCCTGTAGCTTGAAATTGCGGACATCCATTTCCCAGCGTCATCCCCCTTAAAATAATTGATCTTCGCTGCCACCTCTTCTTCCCCTCGTATTCCGGATAGGGCACTGCCCGCAAGTTTTTCCCGGAGAATGAAAAGCCCCCTCTTTTCACCGGCAATGCCTTTCTTGCCGGAACTTTTCTCAATTGTTTCGGAGAAATCAGGGGGAGTCGTCTTGTTTTTCGCCTTACGCGCGCTTAATGCCTGTTTTCTTTGATGCTCCGGCAATACATACACCATTTCTCCGTCTTTTGTGACAAACACTGTGCCGCAGAAGATGTGCGCATAAAATGCCACCCGTTCATCCTGCTGCCCCTTGTTGACAATGAAAGGCGTCTCCATTTTCACAATCTTTTCAACGGCTTTTTTGTCCTTTGTTTGCTGTCCGCTCCCACCAAACAATTCATCTTTGGAAACAGGCGTTTGTATATCAAATTTCTCAGCCGCTAAACATACCTGTTTAAAAGAAAACACCCATAGTGCAATGCATATCAAAAATGCCAACGCAACGTTCCTGTTCTTCATCTCAAAAATTCCCCTCCTCGGGTTCTTGCATAGTAGGGACATGGCATGCCATGTCCCTACTATGTTATCGTAAATTAGGAATTTCCTCTGCGGTATAAAATGTGGCTTTAAAAATGGAATTATCAATCACATCTTCTTTATTCGCATAAAAATAAGGACTTACATATTCCCATACCACTTCCTTGTCGGATGTTACCTGAAATATGCGGCCAAAACACCCTTCGGTGATAAGGGTATTCCCGTTTGATAATCTTTGCGCCCCCGATATTGTAGGGCTGAAAAAATTAATTGCCGGCACATCACGGTATCGCCACACAATCTCTTTTGTATCCCGGTTTAGTTCTATTACTCTGGAATAGGGGACGGGTTCAGACTTCCGTTGCTGTCCGTTATCGAATACAAGTATATTGCCATTCTTAAGGATGCGTGGGTCATGTTGCTGGGCAAAGACAGAGTGTCCGAGCTTCCAGACAAATTTCCCGGTATTCTTGTCAATAATTCCAACGGTAGAGATATTTCTAAAACTCACCATTACCTGGTTGTCATCTTCTAACGGGACAACGGCATTTGCGTGCGTCCATTCATCCCTGGGGCAATTTGATTGAATAACATCCGTATCAAAATCAAGGTGATCCTTCGCATGCCACTTCCATACCTGACTTCCATTCGCATCTACCTCTATAATAATATCCGCCCACATATCGCCTTTTTTGCTGGAACCTTCAGTCCCCCCTTGTACCTGGTCTCTTATCTCCTCTGACAGTTTTTCCACCGCCAGGTAAATGGCGCCTCCGGAAGAAGTACGCCTGCCGTCATGGTGATGGTAGGGATTGCGAAGCTCCCATACAATATTTCCTTTCCAGTCCACTTCCATCATAATGCCCCCTTTAAAACTGTTCCAGTTTGGCCACAGATCCCAGGCGCCGTCATCCTCAACCTGCCCGTTATAGAAAAGATTGCCATTCGGCAGTAAATAGCCATACACACCTGGGGCATAAGGCAAATTCCACTGATGCACCACCTTGCCGTCATTCGTATCAATAAGAAATACTTCGCCGCAGGTATTATTCATTGGAGTAAAAAGAATATATCCCATAGCCGCTTTTTCCCTGTCAACTGCAACAACACCTGTGCGGCTGACCCTGCGGTGGGTTTGCTGGTCTATCGCCAACTTATCCACCAGATCATCTGCGTGTATGCCTTTACCTTGCCAGCCGCTAATCAATGCGGTGAAACCTAAAATATACATCGCTGTTTTTATTATTTGTTTTGAGCTTTTCATACTCCGTTTTTCCTATAAAATGCCATTGAGTTTACAATACAATACTTGCGGCAGATACAACATATCAAAAATACGAACGCTTTATTTTGAAGGTTCAATTTGTAACAAAAACCTAATGTTTTCTATCGTTGCCCGGACTCCTTTCCCCCTAAGCTGGCATAGCCAGAACCTATCAAGCACGAAATGGGAATTTGTTTTGAATTTCGGATTTCACCATTAAGGGAAAATGGGATTTGGATGCTTTGGCTATTCTTTTACTATGCCAACACCCTATTTGCAAATAAAAAATGCCATAATACACCATAAATGGAACAATGATTATTGCAACAATCTTTAACACTTTAGTTTTTTGAAAAATTCCAATAATAGCGCTGTTTTCCGTACGATGCTGGTACAACGGACATCCCTCGTCTCTCGTGCTTCGTCTCTCGCTCTTACGTTTTTCAAAAAACGAAAGTGTTACAATCCCACTTGCCTTGTACTATATTGCCGATAACGGCAAGCAGGACCTTGCATCCGCTTTGTCAAATTGATACACTTCCCACGTTGGTGGAGAAAACATGTTTTTCACAGAGTTTTTCAGAAAATCACCTTATTGCCAATCGCTCAAATTTTTTAAAAGGCCGCGTTAAGCAGATGGAAGATAAAAAGAGGTTAAACATACTTATAACTTCAGGACCTACAAGGGGTTATATAGACGACGTCAGATATATAAGCAATAAATCTTCCGGCAGATTGGGGGCTGCAATAGCAACCGAAGCGCTTAAAAGGGAGGCTGACGTCACAATGGCGTATGGCACAGGAAGTATTATTCCTGATGTTACTTGCTTAGGAAAAGAAACGGGTAACCGGCTTACCCTCATTGAAATAGAAACGATACAGGATCTGTCAAAATTATTCCGGGAGGGTTTACAGGGGAAAGTCTTTGACGCCGTTGTCCACGCCATGGCGGTGCTGGATTATATCCCTGAACAACCGGTCGAAGGAAAAGTGTCTTCCCATAGCAATGAGATTACCATACGGTTTATAAAAACTCCGAAAATAATAAAGTTAATAAAAGAGCTTTGGCCCCGTTTGCTGCTCATCAGTTTTAAATTAGAAGCGGGGATTCCCCATGATGAACTCATGAAAAGGGCCTATGCCTCCTTGCTGAAAAATAAAGCGGATTTTGTGGTAGCAAATGACCAGCATGAGATTTTAGGGGATAAACATCCCGGTTATATCATTAATTCACATCAGGAACTGGTGGCAACGTGCAATACAAAACAAGATATAGCAGAAAGGCTCATAGACATAATATATAGTCAAACAAATCTGATTTTAGAAATGTAGGGGCGAAACATTTGCCTGTATATAAGATTCGGACGTAAAATGTTGCTGCACACGCGTTAACTCCACTCTAATTGAACTAGTCTACTGTACACAGTCAAATGCTTCTCCCCTACTCTGGTAATTCCCCGGTTGCTAAGGTGAGAAGGTGCAGGGTTGTCCTGGTTGCGGCCATGCACGCAGTGTAATTTTACCCTTTACGCCTCTCCTATTTGAAAACATGTATGCATGAAATATGAGGCGGAATAGACAAACCTGCAACAAATTAATGGATAATAAAATTCTTGTTTTATCATGATAAAGTGAGTATCATTTTTTCATTGGCCGATTTCATTACGTACTGCAGTATTTTTGCTGAAAAACAACCTTTTTTCTTGCTTGCCGCATAACAGCTCCGCCGAATGGAGTCTGCAAGTGTTGCAGCTTAACGTTAATACATTAAACAGTACATTATTTCACCTGAAAACTTAGTAAAATAGAGTAGGAGACTTTATAATGAAAAAGATTGTATTTGTATTTGCTTTATCGCTAACATTATCTTCCGTAATAATCGCAGAAAATACTTTTGCCTATCAAATGAAATCGGTGGAAGAACCCTCTCGTGACTATACACATAGTAATTATTCACAGGAACATTCGCATGAAGCGCAAAACGAGGGCGGCTATTTTCTTGCCGGAAAAATTGCAGAAACAATGAACAGTGGCGGCTATACGTATCTCTGCATTGATGACTACGGGAAAAAAACATGGGTAGCCATACCGGAAACAACCGTATCCGTGGGGCAGGAAGTTGTTTTGCAACCAGGTTTTGAAATGACCGGCTTTGAAAGCAAGACCTTGAACAGAACATTTGACAAAATCATTTTTTCCAACGGTCTGGCGGATTCAGGGCAAGAAGCTCCTTCATACACTACCAAAGGCAGCAAGGGCATCAGCGTTACAACAAATGAAAATATCTCTGTGGAAAAAGCTACAGGGGCGGACGCTTATACCGTAGAGGAACTTTATGAAAACAGCAAGAAGCTTAACAATAAAAAGGTCATTGTGAAGGGTAAAGTAATTAAAGTTTCTGTTGGCATTATGGGTAAGAACTGGCTGCATCTTCAGGACGGAAGCGGAAGCCAGGATAAGAATAATACAGACCTCGTAGTCACCACAAAAGATCAACCTTCTGTCGGTGATATTGTTACGGTAAGCGGCACTCTCTATAAGGATAAGGATTTTGGCAGCGGTTATAAATATAATGTAATCGTGGAAGAAGCCACAGTGAAGAAATAACGGAGGAAGCCACGTTTGTTAAGGATGGATTTCAGTGGTTTGTAATGGCACAAACTTTCTTTCGTAATGTATTCACTGCCTAACAGGCAAAATGTTCTTTATTATCTTTTCAGGCTGTCCGGGAATTCAGTTTTTCGCAATTTTCTTCTATAATAAGTCATCATATATTAACAGCTGGATTTTTGCGGGATTCTCTATTCACGGACAGCCTGTTTTCTTTTAAACAGGCGAAAACTATGTCCATAGCTGCTCCTGTAAATAAAGCAATCAACCATTCGCCTGAAAATACTTTTTCCCCGGCAGATTTCGAAGATGAGCACAGATAAAAAACATCAAGTGGATTCAGATTGCAAATCTGAACCCGGCCTGTAGTATTCGGACGCTCAGGGCAGTTTTCTCCCTGCAGCTACCGCTAATATCCTCCTCCCTATCCACGAAGACGAAGTTGCCATAAATAAAAACCCGCCGCCATCCCCAACACATTGTGCAGTGATATAAATATACCGTGCAACATATATATATATATCATTGATTTTACAATGATTAAGATGTGTTTACCCTAAGCTGGCATAGCCAGAACCAAACAAACAGGAAATAAAAAATACGAAATACGAAACAAAACGTAACTATTCAGCGTAATCCATTAAACTACCGAAGCACAACTCGTTCTCAAACCTTGTACTGAACATAGTGAAGTATCTGATTGGGTACGTAATGGCAAAGGTATCAGTTTGTCATTGCAGGGGGGTCTCAGCTTGTCATTGCGAGGGGTCTTTTCCGAAGCAATCAGTATACTACGAGATATTTCGTGACGTAAGAAACGTCATATCGCGGGAGAAGCAAATTAAGGGTGGCTCAAGGGCTAAAAAAATAGAATTAATTAATGGGATGAATGCAGGAGGGAAGGATCTCTATGATGGTTTATGAGATTGCTTCGGAAAAGACCCTCGCAATGACAAGCCGAGTCCATTGTAATGACAAGCTGATGCCCTTGTAAGGACAAAATAAGTCACCAGTCATCATGTTACATTTGCAATACCCAGAAACTATGAAAATGGTTTTATAACCATATTGTGTTGTAGTATCTGTACTTAAACTATTTTTGTAGTCTTATTTTCGAGCTTGGGATTTCGGGCTTTGGGCATTGGAATTTTACCGCAGTACATGGCCACATTATACACATAAACTCATAGGTTCAGGTTGCAAACCAATGTCATTATGTTAAGGATATTTGATTAAAAACAACCCCCCTTTATCCCCCTTTTCTAAGGGGGATTTTTATGGCAGGTAGCAGAACTTAATGACATTGGTTTGCAACCTGAACCCGCCAGGAGTCGAGTAATGTTTACGTTGAATAGTTACATAATTTGAAAACATACCGACTTCTTTTTTTAATCCCGCCAAAATATCTTTCAGGATATCAGGCTCTGATGCATTGCCCCCGAAAACCTTGCTCTGTTTGGGAAAATCCCTCTTCATCAACGGTAAGGGATAGCGTAATTAACGGACAATCATTACGGCTCTCTTTTGATTTGTAGTGCCGGGCCTCCTTGCTCCCTCTTTTGCTACCCTCAAAGGATGACCCCTGGTATTTACTGGCTTAACGGCTTATCTATCCCTCGAATTGCGTCAGAAACTGCGTACATAGATTGGTAGGTCGGTTTTTGTTGGCATCTTAGCCTGAACCTGCTTTTCCTTAATACATCTGAATATTTTAAGAATGACATTTTTACGCTTAATTTTCTTGCCGCTGTTTACTTCTCTAAAATTACAAAAATGTAATCCTGCGTTAATCTCGTATTCATATACCATATCTTATAGTAAAAGTTACCGTAGTGCGATCCTTTCAGGTTCGCCTGCATATGTTTCGTATCATTTTGGGTCATTAAGAACTGGCAAAAGTGTCTACATACTGCCAAAAATCATAAAAATTATACTTAAATAGGGCACCTTATTTTTTAAAATGGTATTTTAGTGCGTATAACAAAAAAGGACATTCCTTTCATTCTCTGTCTATTTTTATTGGGCCTCTTTTTTTTCCTATTCTATACATGGGCAATACCGCTCATGGATCCCGATGAGCCTCGTTATGCCGCCACTGCACGGGGAATGGTGTTAGACAACAACTGGATTGTACCGTTTTTTAACGGGGAACCACGTATTAACAAGCCACCGCTCTTTTATTGGATGGTTGCCTGTTCCTATAAGGTCTTTGGAATAAACGAATTTGGTGCGCGATTCCCATCCGCTATGGCGGCTATTGGTACGGTATTGATAACATACCTGCTAGGGAAGAGGTATGAAAGCCGTAAGAGTGGCTTTTGGGCAGGTATGGTTCTAATATCAAGCCCTCTCTTTTTCCTTGTTTCCCGATTATGTATTACCGACATACTCCTTACCTTTTTTATCAGCGCCAGCCTGTACCTTTTCTTTGTTGAATACACGGAAAAAAACAAGAACATGCCCAGAAAATGTTTTCTTTTTTTCTTACTGGGCATGGTATTTCTCGTAAAGGGGCCGGTAGGGGTACTGTTGGTTGTTTTAACCATACTCTGTTTTCTCGCATGGATGCGCGACCTTCGATTTGTCAGGAAGCTTTGGTATTTACCAGGATTCCTGCTTTTTCTGGGCGTTATTTGTGCATGGGGTATCCCTTTCTGGCTCTCTTTAGGCACGAAACAGATTTTCGGATTAATTACACAGGAAACGACAGGACGGATTATTCATGGTTATGCCCATCAGGAGCCATTTTACTATTACCTGCCGGTGATCCTGGCGGGTTATTTTCCATGGTCGTTGTTCTTATGCGCGGTATTTTTCAATATCTTCAAAAAACGGACTGTCTTGCCTGTTGAGGAAAAAAGACGAGTATATTTTTTTTGCATATGGTTTGTCCTTGCCCTGGTCTTTTTTTCCCTTTCGCGCTCGAAATTGATGACCTACATTCTTCCCATTTCTCCTGCCATTGCATTGCTCACTATTTCGCTTTACCGATGGGAAAAAGAAGGCATCGCAGGAAAAAGTATTCGGTGGATATCATGGCTTTCGTTGGGGTTTTCAGTAGCACTCCCCATGGTTTTGATTTCCACCATGTCAAAGTGGGTTCCCGCGAATTATACAATGCCAACATATCATGTTGTCATTCCCGTTATGATTCTTTTCATTGTAGCACCGACCGCGTTTTACGCCATTTATTACAAAAAAGGCTTTTTATCGTTACTGAAGGTGTATTGTTTCACGCATGGTTTATTCCTCCTGGCTGTTATTATATTTGTAGTGACATATGTGGGAACCTTTCGTTCTACCAGGGACATTGTTAATAAAAGCCATCTGTATGAAACAAATGATTGCACTCTTCTCAGTTATGCCAAGACATTGCCGAGCTTAGTCTTTTACAGCGACAGAAATGTAATAGAAATAAACCCGGATGCATCACTTCAAACAGCCAATTTCGACAAGGGAAAACCCATTTACTTTGTAATGACTTTGCATTCCTTTCAGAAAAAAAAGGATTGGTTGCTGAGAAATAGCTTCCATATTGTAGACCGGGATAGCGCATACATTGTATTGAAAAGTGAGAAATAATTGAAAGCTATGACATGCATACAATTACGGTTCTTTCTGAAGAACAAGTATTGTCATAGTTGCATTTGCCGGACAGCAGTATAACGGTGATTGGGTTAGGTTTTGGAGTTTTTTTTGATCCATTGATTGTGCAATTGGATGATAAAGGGCGAATGTATTAATAAGAAATTTTAAAAACAAGGAGAATTTTTTATGGTTGAGCATATGACATTGGCTGTTACCTGGTTTGGCAAACAACATCGCCTGTTCGGACTCGACTGGAGCTACCTTACGATACTTGGGTTTATTGGCAATGCGGTCTTCTCCACACGGTTTTTTATACAGTGGATTGCCTCGGAAAAGAAGGGAAAGAGTGTCATTCCCGTATCATTCTGGTATTGGAGTATAGCGGGAAGCATGATCATGTGCGTTTATTGGATTATGGAACGTAGTCCTGTCGGCATATTAGCCTACCTGCCGAACTCTCTGATCTATATGCGCAATCTCCATTTGATCAGGCAGCATAAGCTTGCGGCAACGGCATCCGCTTCCACGCAAACTCCGCTTGAGGAAAGTTGAGGAATTCGCCTATGTCAAAGGATGAAATATTCAAAGACAATGTGCCGGCAGTGGCGGACTTTGTCTTTGGAGAGAAGGTCGCTTCCGTGTTTGACGATATGCTGGAACGTTCTATTCCTTTTTATCAGGAAATCCAGAGGATGATCGTGGAAATGGCCGTTGATTTTGCTGTCGAAGGAACGAATGTATATGATCTTGGTTGCTCAACCGGCACCACCCTCATCAATATAGGTGAAAATATTAGCCGTAAAGTAAAATTCATTGGTATCGATTCCTCGCAGGACATGCTTGCCAGGTGCAAACAGACTCTCTCCAAGCGCCGTTTTGCCGGAGAATACGAATTGATCTGCAGCGATTTGAATCACGGCGTTGCGGTCGAAAATGCATCGGTGGTACTCATGGTTTTAACGCTTCAATTCATCAGACCATTAAAACGGGACAAAGTAATCAGTGATATAGTGAGGGGATTAAATGAAAACGGATGCCTTATCCTTGTAGAAAAAGTGCTCGGGGAAGATTCGTTATTCAACCGTCTCTTTATAAAATACTATTATGATATGAAAAAACGAAATGGGTACAGCGAATTGGAAATCTCCCAGAAACGTGAGGCGCTTGAAAATGTATTGATTCCATATAAACTCCTGGAAAACAGAGAACTTCTGTTAAAGGAAGGTTTCCGGTATTGTGACGTATTTTTCAAGTGGTATAACTTTTGTGGAATGGTGGCAGTAAAATGATGATTCCAATAGGTACGTTCTTTTTTCGATACCGGAATGTCCTTTTTCCATTGGTATTTGTGCTGCTTTTTTTTGAGGGAACGTGGCCGATATGTGAAAACGAACTCATAGAAAACCTGGAAATTGTCATTGGCATTATCGTGGCATTAAGCGGGCAGGCATTACGGGCGCTTACAATAGGACTGGACTACATCAAGCGTGGTGGCAAGAATAAACGGGTATATGCGAAAACACTTGTGCAAAACGGCATGTTCGCCCATTGCAGAAATCCCCTCTATTTGGGAAATCTTTTGATTTTCACGGGTATTGGCGTCGTCGCAAACTCATTGCTATTTGTCTTGTTTGGTATACCGTTTTTCCTGTTTGCCTATATGGCAATCATATGTTCAGAGGAGAACTACCTTGAAAATAAATTCGGACAAGAGTTCAAGGATTACTGTAAACGGGTCAACAGGATTATTCCGGACTTTTCAGGCCTGCTTACCACCATTCAAAGTATGGAGTTCAGTTGGAGAAGGCTTATTATCAAGGAATATACTACTACCTTTTTATGGATAACCGGCGTACTCCTTCTCATTATTAAGAATATCTACCTTGGCAGGGGCTATGAGACAAGTAAATACACATTATTGATCTTGTCCGTTTTTCTTCTGATGGTATTTTTAGGGTTTTGTACTGCCTGGCACCTGAAAAAGAGCAAAATACTGAGATTGAAGTGAGTAGTGTGTGAGTGAATTTGGGACGGCAAAGACAACGCTGGAATTTACCCAGTGAGTAGAATACCCAGGCAAACGGTCAACACGTAAAAACATTGCTTCGAAGAATGTAGAAATACTGAAATTCACTCTGGAAAGCACAAAGCCAGACATCATCTATAAACTAAAAATGGCCTTCTACGATATCCTGCTGGCCAATAAAAACCTTTCATTTACGACAATAAATGCCGTCAACCTTTAATACAAAATACAAAAGGCTGAAATCCTAAAGGTCTTAGAATCAAGATGGATATTCCTATACAATCGGGATACGAAATGAAGAGTTTAGCCGTATTACAAGGTTATAAAAAGTTCTTTTTGTTTTTCACAGGACATAAGAATTTTTGGGTTAAGGGCCTGGAGATACTTACCTGGATGTTTCTTCCGGCGGTGGTTTTCTCCGGATGCGCTTCGTATCATCCAAGATATCTAACCTCGGCGGTCGTAGAGGAGAAACTTACCGTTCCTTCTACAAAGGATATTTGTATTATGGCCGGATCTATTGATCACCCTGTTCTGAAACCTATAGACTTTGACGACCGTGACGGACTTTCACCGAATGAGGCGGCAGTTTTGGCCGTCCTGCTGGATCCCTCCCTGACGGTGGAGAGAGACCGCCGTCTCCTTGCAGGGGCGCAATTGCTGCAGGCCGGGTTATTGCCGAATCCACAATTCTCTTACAATATAAATTTTCCCACCGGGGGGCCCACAGAGGGTCTCGTAAACAATTTCGCAACCAATCTCAACTGGGATATTAAATCCCTGATAAGCCGGTCCGCCAGGGTGGATGCGGCATCCGCAAAACAAGCGGAAGTAAATCTTGCTGTTGCCTGGAAGGAGATGCAGGTGGCACAGGGGGCGCGTATGGCCGTTTACCAACTTTTGGCCCTGAATAAACAGGCTCAGGTCAGAAAGGAAATGGAACAACTATTATCTGAAAATGTCCACCGTGTTCGTCAGGCGGTTATGAATAGCCTTCTTACAAAACTTGACCTGGCCGCAGCCGAGGCTGCCTATAATCAGGCGCAAGTTGCATTGTTACAAATCACACAGGAATCGGGTCAGCAGCTCCTGACGTTGAAACAGCTTCTCGGCCTCCCTCCCGATTATGAGATAAAATTGCAGGACAACATTGAATTGATGGATAACATTGATATTTCATCACTCGAACAGTTGACTGCAAGCCTTGATACACGTCGGCTGGATTTGCTAGCATTACGCCAAGGTTACAAAAGCCAGGAAGCGACGGTTAGGGAGGCGATTCTTACACAGTTCCCGATGATAAACCTGGGCGTCAATCAAGCGCAAGACTTTGGCGGTTTCTATAACGCCGGTCCGGGTATTACCATAGGAGTGCCCATCTTTAATCGCAATCAGGGAATGATAGCTTTCGAACGCTCCACCAGAAAACAACTCTTTGATCAATATGTTAACAGTGTTTTTGCGGCACGATTAACTGCCGCCAAACTTTTAAAAATCATGCTTTCTCTCAACAACAGGATTACTGCCTCCAAAGAGGCCGTTCAAGTATTGGAAAAGCTCCTTCTCACTTACCGGCAGGCGTTGGAACAAGGTTATTCAGATGTAGTTATCTATTACAATACATGGAGCAGCCTGGCGCAAAAACGTATTGACCTGATTCTCCTGAAACAACAACTGGCGGATTCACGTTTCGCATTTGAACTTGCCGTCGGAATATACAGTATAGAGGAATAGCGCAATGACTCAAAGAATACGAGTAAAAGTGGCAATTGGAATAGCGATAACCGTGGCTATCGTGTCGTTATCATTATACTGGTGGCGTAGACAGCCTGGACCGCCAACCGTAGTATCCGGAGGCGCCGGTCAGGTAATCGTAGAGGACAGTTCTCCTGTGGCAAAAGTTAAAACTGTTCCGTTGAGCTATGGCCGTATTAACGAAACGCTTACGGCGTATGGAATAGTGGAACTGCTTCCGAGTACTATTGAAATATACAATGTTACCTTTGAGTGTATTATCACCAGGGTGCTGGTAACGGCAGGACAGGTTGTTAACCCCGGTGAATTGTTACTTATAATCAAGCCCAGCCCTGATACACAGTTAATATTCAAACAGGCACAGGACGAACTTGAATCCGTGCGTCTGGAAGAGGCGCTTCTGAGCGATCGCATCAAGTTACAGTTATCTACAAAGCAGGACATGGTGCCGGTACAACTCAGAAGCCGTCTGGCTGAAAAGAAACTCAATAGTTTAAAAGAGCGCGGTGTTGAATCGATGAAGGAAATCAGGGCTGATTCAGCAGGCATTGTGTATTTCATCGGAGCGCAGCCGGGTCAAACCGTGCCGGCGGGCACAAACCTCCTGCAACTGGCGAATGAGGACCAGATCATTGTCCGCCTCGGGGTTGAGTCCGATGACTTTAACCGGCTTGAGAAAAGTCAATCGGTAAAATTGAAACCCATTCTTGCACCAGACTCTAAATCTATTGAAGGGACCATCCAGACAATTACCCGCCGGGTCGATCCCATTACACGTCTCGTCAGTGTGATGGTTAAGCCAATGTCCGAAGGTAAATTGCTGCTCAATGACTACATCGAAGGGAAGATTATCGTAAGTTCCCGTAATGCCTTACTGGCCCCTCGCGAAGCCATTCTGCCTGATAGCGGCGGACATAGTCTCTTTACGGTCATGGGAGGTCATGCCGTGAGACATCTGGTGCAAATCGGATTGGAAACTTCCGGGAAAATGGAAATAATCTCAAAAGAGCTGAAAGAAGGTGATCCTGTAGTAGTGTTGGGAAATTATGAGTTATCTGATGGTATGCCGGTCGTGGAGGAGCGGAAACAATGACAATCCCACAGTGGGCGCAGCGTCATCACCGGTCTATCCTCTTCGCACTGGCGGCTTTTGCAGCCGCAGGCATTTTCGCCGGAATGAGTATGCCCATAAGCCTTTTTCCACGAATGAATTTCCCCAGAGTTTTTGTGAACATAGAGGCGGGAGACTGCCCTGTGGAACGTATGGCAGTAGAGATTACACAGCCGGTTGAAGAGGCCGTACGTTCCGTGCCCGGTGTGCGTAACGTACGGTCAAACACCAGCCGCGGAAGCGCAAACGTGTCCGTAAATTTCGACTGGAATGTGGATATGCTATCGGCCATGCTTCAGGTGGAATCGGCTATCAACCAGACGCGTGGATCGCTTCCAACCGGGATAAACTTTCTGGTGAGAAGAATGGATCCCACGGTATTTCCGGTATTGGGGTACAGCTTAATTTCGGATACACGTTCTCTTGTGGAATTACGTGATATTGCCCTGTTCCGTATTCGGCCTGTTTTATCAACGGTTACGGGCGTTGCTCGTGTCGGTGTGTTGGGAGGCGCTGTCGAGGAGTACCAGATCGTTGTAAATCCGAGAAAACTGAATTCATTCGGATTAACCATTGATGATGTGGTTAAAGCAGTTTCCGGGTCAAACGTCATTAAGGCCGTGGGCCGTATAGAAGAAAACTATAAACTGTATCTTGTACTTTCCGATACGCAGTTTGGGGACATCAGTCAAATTGAACGAACAATACTACGTTCCAACATAAATGGAGTGGTGTATCTGGAAGATGTTGCCACGGTGAGCCAAGGCACAATGCCGCAATGGACGCGTGTGAACGCGGATGGACACGAAGCGGTTTTGTTCCAGGTTTATCAGCAACCAGGCGGAAACACGGTTCATATAACCGATGAATGCAGGGTAAAACTCAAGGAGTTAAAAAAGATTATACCCCCGGATGTCAGTGTCTCAAACTGGTATAATCAAAGCGATTTAATCCTGGCATCTGAGCGCAGTGTACGAGACGCGTTTGGAATCGGTATTGGACTGGCGGTACTGGTTCTTCTCATATTTCTTCGCAATCTGAAATTGACCCTGATAGCTGTGATAACCGTTCCCATGTCGCTGGCTGCCACTGTACAGATTCTTGCATGGCTGGGCATGAGCCTCAATATCATGACCCTTGGCGGCATGGCGGCAGCCGTAGGTCTGATCATTGACGACATCATCGTTATGATTGAGCACATCATCAGGCGTTTGCGTGGAAGCAGCGGCCATTATGCGGAGCGCATTCATGAGGCAGCGGCCGAATTTACCCTTCCGTTGGCAGGTTCTTCCGCCTCAACAATTATCATCTTTGCGCCGCTGGCATTTCTCAACAGCGTCACCGGAGCATTCTTCAAGGCGCTCTCTTTGACGATGGCCATGTGCCTTGCCGTCTCTTTCTTAATAGCCTGGCTGGCTGTGCCGCTGTTCGGGCGCCATTTGCTGAAACAAAAGGACACGGAACAAGCGGAGGGAGGACACATGACCACCGCGGCACACAACCTTTACGATGCCCTGATGCGGATTATATTGCGGAACCCGTTGATAATCCCGCTGGTAATCATGCCTTTTCTTACACTGGGATATTTTGCGTATCAACATACGGGTTCGGGTTTCTTACCCTCTATGGATGAAGGAGGCTTTATCCTGGACTATCGCACAAAATCGGGCACATCACTATCAGAAACCGATCGGCTGCTACAGCAGGTGGAAGAAATCCTGCAGACAACTCCGGAAGTCCAGACATACTCGCGGCGGACCGGACTAAGCTTGGGTGGTTTCATTACTGAGGCCAATGAAGGCGATTTCTTCATCAGGCTAATACCTATGCCAAGACGCGGTCTCGATGATGTTATGGATGAAATCAGAGACCATGTAGTGCATGAGGTCCCCGGTATAGAAATTGAGATGGCCAAACTTATGGAGGACATTATCGGAGACCTGACGGCCGTTCCTCAACCAATCGAAATTAAGTTGTTTTCAGACAACGGCCTCCTGCTGCAACGCCTGGCGAGGAAAACTGCCCGGAAGATAAAAGACATACCCGGCGTTGTAGATGTCCGTGATGGAATAGTTCTGGCTGGTGACGCTATTGAAATTCATGTGGACAGGGTAAAGGCGGCGCTGGAAGGCATGACGCCTGGAGAGGTGACGCAAACGCTGGAAAACTCTTTGAGGGGTAACGTAGCCACCAATATTCAATCCGGTCCGAAAATGGTTGGATTGCGTGCGTGGATACCGCACGAGGACCGTTTTTCAACAGAAGACGTTAGAAACCTGAGACTTCGGTCATTGGACGGGCATATCTTTCCACTCAAACGAATCGCCAATATAGAACCGGTTGCCGGCCAGTCACAGATCGCGCGGGATAATCTGAAACGAATGATTGCTGTCACCGGAAGAATCAGCGGAAGAGACATGGGATCCACCGTTCATGATGTCATCAGGGCGCTGGATCAACCCGGCTTCCTGCCAAAAGACGTTTACTATACAATTGGAGGTTTATACGAACAGCAGCAGGATGCATTCAGAGATCTTGTTACTGTTTTCGTAGCAGCAGTCCTTTTGATCTTCGTTCTGCTCTTATTTCTCTTCGAGAGTTTCCAGGCAGCCATAGCGATGATGCTGACAACCCTCCTCGCGTTAGTGGCCGTCTTTATCGGGTTGTGGATCACCCATACCGATTTGACCATCACCGCCATGATGGGCATGACAATGATCGTGGGCATTGTTACCGAGGTGACGATATTCTTCTATTCGGAATATCGTAATCTGCCGCGTGGCGGCATTACTCCAGCTCAACGACTGATCCTGGCAGGCAAGAACCGAATGAGGCCCATTGCCATGACCACCCTTGCGGCAATCTTCGCCCTTGCTCCCCTTGCATGGGGCATCGGTGAGGGCGCTGACATGCTGCAGCCTCTTGCGATTGCCATCATCTCCGGCCTTGTGGTGCAGATGCCCCTTGCATTGATAGTGCTTCCTGTATTCCTTATGGTACTGTCAAGGATCAAGGACAAAGATAATTTGTGATACAGTCGAGACGGCTATAGGTGGAAGAGCAATGTCATTAAGTTAAGGATATTTGATCAAAAACAACCCCCTTTATCCCCCTTTTCTAAGGGGGACTTTTGCGGCAGGTAGCTTAACTTAATGACATTGAGTGGAAGGGTGGTAACAACGGTTGTAAGAGATATAATGGCAATCGCCCTTATTGGCGGTCTTATTGCTTCAACACTTATTATACTCGTTGTCCTGCCGGCCGCATATAAACTCGGCCAAAAAGCGTTCAAAGTCAGTTTCTAAGTTCATTGTAAAGGAATTTTCATTTTTTTTATGCGGGTTAGCGGGCATACATGGCAGCAAATCCCCATTCGAAAAGGAGGGAGGGGGTTGTTAAAAACGCCAGAAGAAAACAACCCCCTGAATCCCCATTTATTAAGGGGGACTAACTTGACATACGGTTTCTTCGGGAAAAGAGGTTTTCAAATGATCAATATTTTTAGGAGACAGCGAACACCATTTTTTGATTTATTCGTATTGGCAATACTCTCCGCAGTGGTTCTGTTCCTGGCCCTTGGCCAGAACAGGCATTGGTCGAGCCGTGAAATCCGCCATGCGGAGATTATCCGGGAAATGGCAGAAAGCGGTGACTATCTCGTGCCAAGGCTTCTAGGTAAAGTATACTATGACAAGCCACCGGTTATGCATGCGCCGGCGGCGCTACTCACCCGTTTGATGGGTGGGCCTAGTATGACAATTGCACGCTTGCCTTCCGCCGTAGCTGGTATGATAGGAATACTGGCGACCTATGGGATAGGGCTTCTGTTTTTCGACCGACGCACCGCATTGATCGGGGCCATAGCATTACTTGGCACGATAGGGTATAGCAAAATGGCCCGCGAAGCAAGGCCCGACATGATCCTGTGTGCCTCCATCTTGTTGTCGTGCCTCTGCCTGGGGCTGGGCATGAAAAAGCAAATAGGCTTTCCACGAGTATTGTGGTTGGTTTCCGCAGGACTATTTGCAGGGCTTGGGGCAATAACTAAGGGGCCCTATGGGGTACTTGTGCCCGTTCTTTTTGCGGTTTTTGCCCCTATTCGCAGGCAAGACTTCAAACGACCCCGGTCAGATTGGTTTTGGTTCGCTTTTGCACTTGTGGCTGTTTTGGCGATCTGGGCGATCCCTGCATACCTTCGCGACAACGGGGAATATCTCAGAAATGTACTTTCTCAGCCGGATCTTAATGTGACCAAGAAGGACAGCGGAAACCCATTTTATTATCTGAGTCACGGGTTTCTGTATTCACTGCCGCCCTTACTTTTCCTTCCTTGCGCAATTGCAGATTTAAGACGTCGTGGTTACTCTGCCCCACTCGCAATTGCGGGAGCGCTTTTTGTTATTATTTCATGCATTCCAAAAAAACGGCCTCATTACTTTTTGCCGCTGGAACCGTTCATTGCGCTTGGTATTGCAAACGCTCTTGTCCATTATTGTAAATCAAGCCAACTAGTACGCCGTGCGGCATGGTTGATAATACCTCTTCCGATAATTGCAATACCTCTTTACTTTACAACTATCCAGCCCCTAATCCAGCCATATAAAAACTCAGAAATGTATCTTGCACAGGAAGTTTATAAAGTTACCGGATTAAATGCTCAAATATACTGCTCGTCTGGTGACGCAGAGGTATTGGCATGGGTAGGACAACAATATAAAAGAATTCATAGGTTAAATACTAAAGATCCTCACCTGTCAATTCGAGATTTGTGCAATGCAGAGGCAAATTCCTATTTAGTTATCAGCGAAGATGACCTGAAGTCTATTTATAAGGATGCTGAACCATTTCTAAAAAAGCTAATTCTTCAACGGAAGGCACATAATAAAAAGAAGATGCTTTTTCTTATTGGTGTGAAAGACACATGAATTGCCTTGAAGTTTCAGAGTCTCAGTTAATACCGCAAGATATGGTATCTCATGGCAAAATGAACGTATTTTAACCATTAAATTTCACAAGAGATGCATTTTGCCATAAAATCATCCTCCTGTTACCTCTATCAAAATTACAAAAAATTAATTTTTCTTTTTTCTTGAATTCATGTAATATTACGCCTTATATCATAATTTCCTATAGAAATCTTGCTCGTCTTCCTGACAGCGTATTACTTTTGTCGTATGTGCTATCCAGCTACTTTTCTGACAAATATCCTCTTTTGGAAATGGTAACATGATGAGAATTCACCAGTTAATTCAAAAACCAACCTCTCTCAGGGTAACAGTCCCGATTGTTTTATTCATTTTATGCTTCTTCTCCTTTGAAGTATATGCCTTGCTTTTGCAGCGTTTTGAGGGAAACGAGAAACTCCCGCCGTTATCCGGCAATTTTATGCACGTCAGAGAAGTGTTGACACAGGAAAAACCTAAGGAAGCATTCCGGTTTGCCGTTTTTGGTGATACGAAAAGCACTGGCACCTTTGAAAAGATTGCCGACGAACTAAAAGAGGAACCATTGTCGTTTGCTGTCTTTCTGGGGGACTTTGTGCGCCGGGGCACGGAAGGTGAACATGCTTATTTCAAGGCGGAGTTGGCCAGGGAAATTGCATTTCCATTTCCAACCTTTTTTCTTGCAGGCAATCATGATATCGATACTAATAATTTTCCTATATCGAGATTTGAAGAGGTCTACGGCCCGAGTATTTTTTCCTTTACCTATCAGGAATGCCTCTTTGTCTTTCTCCGTATCCTTGACAAGCCATATTCCACAAAAGAGAGTCTCCTGTTCCTGGAAAAACTCATTTCGGAAGACGCTTCATCACGACACAGGATGATATTTGTGTTTTCACATATTCCGCCACCGGTTTCTTCCGTCATCGATGCCAGAGAATTTGAAGGCTCAGAGGAGTTCGTTTCATTGGTGGAAAAACTGCATGCAGACTATGTAATAACAGGCGACTATCATGGGTACGCAAGAGTAAAGAAAGGGAATACCGTGTATCTGGTTACCGGTGGTGGTGGCGCACACCTCAAAAAGAATAAATATGGCTGTTTTCACCACGCAATGGTTATCGACGTATCGGAGGACAAGGTTGTTGAAAATATACTCTTTATCAACAGAAACGAAGACCTGGAAGACAGGATTGAACGGTTTATCCTGGCTGATTTGTATCCATGGATGAAAGGGCATTTTGTTATAATAATTTTTTCCAATATAATACTGATCACTATTGTTGTTTGGTTAGGAGTTAGTATACGCCGAAGCATACAACAGACCCTATTGTCTTGAAACGGATAATTGTGTTTATGCGGTGAAAATCCCACTTAAGAAAGAAATCTAAAAAGCTTATTTTATACCCCCCCTGCTTTCCCGATCAATGTTGGAATGATATCCATTGTTCAGGGTTTGTGCAAGACCCGCGAGCTCCGAGAGATGCAAAAATTATACTGATCATGGTTTTTGGCGTATGCGCCAAGCGCGATGGACTTGATTCCTGATTTCGTTATGTAAGATAAATATAAAGATAAAGCTAAAATAAACAGAAAGTTAATCTTTCAACATTTTGCTGTTTTTAACAGGCAGGCAGGGTAATGGTAAAAGTACTGCCCTTATGGAGTTTGCTTTTCACAATGATATTGCCATGATGAGATTTGATAATCCATTGGCAGATACTGAGTCCGAGCCCTCCCCCGCTGGTATCTGCACTACGGGCTTTATTTGCCCTATAAAAACGGTCGAATATATAAGGAAGTTCTTCCCTTGAAATGCCTATCCCACTGTCTTTGAGAGCCACTCTTACAAAATCGGCGTTTTTGGAAAGGGTCAGACTGATTGAACCTTTCTGGGGGGTATATTTTATGGCATTATCTATGAGATTCAGGAAAAGCATTCTCATTAGTAGCTCATCTCCAGCAATAAATGCATCTTCAGTCTTTTCTATTGATACGGAAATATGCTTTGCTTCGGCGATGAGCATGAGTTGGTCGGCAATATCCGTAATGACATTACTTAGATTCATCCGTTCCCTATGCATTTCATATCGCTTTGCATCCGCCTTTGCTAAAATAAAGAGATTTTCTACAATCTTGGAAAGTCTTTCAAGGTCCTCAAGCGTATTGGCAAGAATCCGTTGATAGTTCAGCGCAGTTCTTCCTTTGCGTAAGGCAACTTCTATTCCTGTTTTCATAATGGTTATCGGCGTGCGCAATTCATGAGAGGCATCCGCGGTAAACTGACGGACCTGGCTAAATGAATCTTCCAGACGGGACAACATGCTGTTTATTACGGTTGCAAGATTGTTCATTTCATCTTTCGCCGGGTGGACTGTCAGTCTTTCATTCAGGTGTTCAGTCTGAATATTGCGAAGTTCCTGTATCATATGTTCTACTGGTTTCAATGCCTTTTTCGCCATCAAGCGGCCTCCCAGTAAACTGCCAACAATTGCAAAGCCTCCTAAAGACATAAGCAGCATTAAAAACGTTCTTGAAGTTTTATCCTTTTTAAAAACAAATCCGATCTGAATCATTTGTTTGCCATCATCCATGGCCATCGTAATAATACGCAAAGGATGACCCTTTGCGTTTTTAACTGTCTTGTAATAGGGCTTTCCTGAAAGAATGTCTTTTATCTGGTGACTGCTTAAATGCAGGTAGTTATCTGCAGTACTGCTCGACAGGAATTGAACATTTCCTGTGTGATCAAGAATTGCAACATATTTTTCATGTGCCCACTCCTCTCCGCTTTCCTTTGAAATACGGATTGCATATTCTTCCAGATTATTCTTACTGAGCTGCGCATAATGTACAATGCCGTCGGCCTCCTCTTTCAGCCCGATATCAATGCTTTTGCTGTTTACATAAGAAAAGGTAACATACGTGAGAATACCAAAGAGGAATAATGTACCCCCCAAAATGCAGGTGTACCAGAAGGTAAGTTTGGTGCGAATTGTCCAGGATATCAAAATTATTTCTCTTTCATTATATAGCCTACACCCTTTATGGTGTGTATGAGTTTGGTTTCCCGGTTTTTGTCAATTTTATTTCTCAATCGATTCACAAAGACATCCACGACATTGGTAAAACTGTCGAAATTGTAATCCCATACATGTTCTGTGATTTGTGTCCTGGTTAATACGATATTAAGATTCCTCAGGAAAAACTCCAACAAGGCAAATTCTTTATTGGTAAGGTCTATTGTCTCTCCGTTTCTATAAAGGCGGTGTGTTGCTAAATCCAGAGAAAGGTCTGCAACCGTTAATTTTGTTTGATAATGGACCTTTCCCCGTCGAATTAAGGCCCGTATGCGTGCTGTCAATTCAATAAAAGAAAATGGTTTTACGAGGTAATCATCGGCCCCTAAGTCTAATCCACGTACTTTGTCCTCAATGGCATCCTTTGCCGTCAATAAAAGAAATGGCATTCTTAGGCCGCTCTTCCTTGCCGTACGCAGGATTTCAAAGCCGTCCATCAGGGGAAGCATGATGTCTAGGACGACAAGGTCATACGCATGCGAATTAATCATAAATAGTCCTTCTTCACCATCATTGCATGTATCAACGGCAAAATGGTGTTCCTCCAGGCCTTTTTTAAGATAGTTGGCTAACTTTTTTTCATCCTCTATTACTAAAATTCTCATTCCTGCATACCTTATTGAATAACTTAATAAGTCAGTACCATCAGCTATGCTCGTGGTACTGACTGCGATTTATCGGCATTTGGCAAAGGCAAAATAGCGTGTCACGGCAAACGACAGGTCTTATAGGGTGTTCTTATCAACTCTGAGGGATATCGTAACTATTCAGCGCATAGCTTATAGCGTACGTACCATGTCAGCCTCCAGTGATAACAGTTTTAGATCAATGATAGCCGATTTAACCAGGCATGTCAAAAGGGTATATTTCTACTTTTAAAAAATAAATGGTCACTTTTTTTCGGTGAGTTTTTCGAACCACAGACAGTAGAGTAGAAACAGACGACGAGAACTTAGGCAGAAGTTTATTTAAATGTCATTTGTGTTCCTTAACACGCTACCATTGTTTGTTTCCATTGCGGTGGTAAACACAGGCTGGCGGTTGGTCGTTGGCGTTGATCGTAGAGACAGGTTTAAAACCTGTCTCTACTACTATGCCGAACATCCACTCAGGGTCAAACCAGTCTGCCGAAGCGTTCTGGTCATAGAGGTCAAAGGTTGCAATCTTTTCTGCCGTGGAAGTGTCCCATCCACTGTGCTTTAATAAATCAGCAATCTCCTTGCGGATTTGTTTATCCTTTTTTTGACTATCCAATTTCTCTTTTCTTGTCTTTGCCTCAAAGTATTTATGTCTGATTTGTTTCAGCTCTTTTTCCTTTTTTTTAATGACAGGGTTCTTAATTGTCAATTGCTTAGGTCTATCAAGCCCTATCAATGTGTTTGCTGCTACAAATTTTGTCTCAAGATTTGGTAATGCCCTGATTCCAAAATTTTCTTTGCCCCTGTCAGCCTTTTGGTCTAAAACAAGCGAGATAAAGAATCGGAGTTTTGAAATTTGGATAGCTATGGGCTGAATGTCAACTCCATATATACAGTTTTCTATCAAATACAGTTTGCGGGCATAGTCAGGATAGTTTATACCCTCATCAAATGTCTCATTTATCTCTCCAAGCCTTTCCTGCCTTTCGTTTTTATTGTCCTGCTTAAAGACCTCTTTAGATTCTTTAAGCGCCTTTTGATATTGAAGCTCATACCAGTATTTATTTTCAGGGTCCAACTTTTGAAGGACATAGACAAGTTTGTGAAGAATTCCCATTGGAAATGCGCCTGAGCCGCAAGCAGGGTCAAGAATCTTGATATCATCAATTGTCGAGATTATCTTTTGCCTCTCCGATTCAGAAAATTCCGGAATCTCTTCTGAATAGGAAAGAAGCCTCCTGATTTTATCTTCTTCAGTTTCAAATAGGTTGCCTTTGAGGTATGCAAACAAGCTCTCTTCCACCATATAGTCAACAATCTCTCGTGGAGTATAATAGCTTCCAGTAGCTTTTCTTGCTGTGGTTGCTGTCTCAGGGTTGTAAGAAGCCAGGAGGTTTTCAAATACCTTCCCTAAAAGTTCGGGGTCAAGGGCTATTTCCTGATCAATCGGTGTGTTTTCGTCAATGGTAAAATTGTAACTATTCAGAATCGCAATCAGTCCCATGACAGGTCTGCTGACGCCAAGGCCATAATTTGAAAGATCAACTCTTTCTCCCTCCTGCTGAAAGAACAGATAGTCAGGGATAATTGATTGCTTTGCCTGATTTCTTGAAAACCCATCCACATAAATCACTTTGCCTGATTCATCTTCTTTATCAAGGCAATCAAATAATCCACCGTTTAAGAAGGGAATGTTTTTAAAGAGTTCCAGAACATTATCTTTGCTTACCAGGAATTTATCTGCATAGCGAAAAAGATTTTTCACTCCGTATTCTTTTTTATGTGTCTGGAAACCTCTTTCTTGTACAAATTTCCGTTCGTCCATCTTTTGATTTAATGTGCCGAAGAAGAGATTTTGGAGGATTGTGTTGTAAAAGTTAGATGCTTTTTTGTCTTTCATAAAGTCTTTTACAATTTTACTGAGTTTCTCCGTTGAGAATAATTCCAGAGGGATTAAGTCCTTGTCCTTTTCTGTTAAGAACCAGATGAATACGATCCTTGTGATTAATCGGATGAGATTTGTTGCATTGCGTATCTCTTTGTCTTTTGCGGGGTCATTGCTGTATTTATAATCATCGGGGAATTTAATCTTGTCCATTGCCCAGAAATACCAGTATTGAAGTTCTCCGTAAAACTGCTTTGTTACAGGCTCAACTGAAAATGCCTTTTTGATACCTTCAAGGTTGGAAAAGTCGGCTTCGCCTATCTGTTGAAGAAATGTCTTGTTGGTAAGTCTTGGGCTTACAAAGAACGTGAGGCGTTTGAAATAGCTGAATTTGCGTTTTACACCCTGATATTCCGCATAGATTAAACTAAAACGGAAGTTATTATCTGTATCGTAAAAAATAAAAACCCGGCATCTGTCTGGTTGTCTTTGAGGATTTTTTTCCCTTTTTCATACTGCGCCTTTTTACCGCTTCGCTCTGAAAGTGGCTTGCATGCTTCAAAGGCGCAGACAAGCATCTTCTCCTCTTGGGCAAACCTGATTTCACCAAGTTTTGATCCGTTCCCGAAATAATCATCGCCATATTGAGACAAGTCCTCTGTTACCGGCGCAAAGGCATTGCGGTTTTTCTCACGGAAGAAACGGACGAATTTCCTTAAATTCTGTAATAATATCTTCTAACATTTCTCTGATCATCAATCGTTTAAAAGGTTTGTAATGATTTTTATTAAAATATCTTTGTCTTTAGCGTCGCTCTCGGCTATTAAAAGCGCAAGGGCAACCAATGCGTTATCATTTATCTTCTGTTCGCCATTAGTGCGATACAGATATTTATTTCTCTGCAGAAAATAAACAAATAAAAGTGAGGCGATACGTTTGTTGCCGTCAACAAAGGGATGGTCTTTAATAACCAAATACAGCACATGAGCAGCCTTTTCCTCTAAACATGGATATAATTCATTGCCATCAAAGGTTTGATAAATACATCCCAAGATTCCCTTAAATCTATCACTGTTTTCCAATCCAAATAAATCACTCGCTTCTTTTTTGATAATTAACGCCTACCTTGCTTCATCAATAACAAAACGTGCCTTTTTGTAATCCAAAACAAATTTCCCTTTTTTCTTTTTAATAATAGCAAGTTTTTCTTTATAGTATTGCTCAAGCAGTGTAAGCGTTTTGGAATAGCTGGCAAGTAAGTTTAATATTTCCGAGCCTTGCCCGCTTAACAACTCATGTTTTGATTTCTTATGCAGAAATGATATAGTTTCCTGAAGCTCTTTAAACTTTTCCTTTGTTTCTAACAATCGTTTCTGATTAATTGCATAGCCTTTAACAAGATACAGTTTAATCACACTAGTTGCCCAGATTCTAAACTGCGTGGCGCGTTTGGAATTTACGCGGTATCCTATGGAAACAATAGTATCCAAATTATAAAATTGGGTTTTATAGGTTTTGCCATCAGCGGCAGTATGTTCCAAAATGGAACTAACTGAATCTTTATTTAATTCACCAGATTTAAAAATATTATTGATATGTTTAGTTATAGCTGGTCTTTGGGTGCCAAACAATAAAGCAATTTGACTTTGTGTAAGCCAGACTGTTTCATTTTCCAGGCGCACTTTTAACTCAATCTCTTTTTCAGAGGATTGATAAATTATAATTTCGCCTTTATCAAATTGCGTATCTGTTTTGCTCATATATTCTGGTTCTCTATTGCAATAATAATTTCTCTGACAAGATTCTTCTGCCATTCCTTTTCTCTTCGCAAATAGTCATCCCCAAGTTCGTTTTTCAGGGCTGATATTTCCTGAATGGCTTTTTTGCGATTATTATCATCGGAATTTGTTAAATTGGCAATGCGGCGCAATGTGTAGTCAGATAGCGTACCGTAGTCCAGCATATCCTCCCTCAATGTTCTCAGGAAATCCAAATGCGGGAGCAGCCCTTCCCATGGTTTTTTTATAAAAGTGTTGATATTATTCAATGCCTTTTGCTCTAAGCTTACTTCACCTGGAGGACTATATCGGTGTTCTCTGAATATTTTTACTTTTTCATAAAATTCCCAGAACGAACTGCTTAAGGGGAGCCTGGTTTCGTTTTTGTCGCATGCAATATTATCAAAGATTTCCTCAAGGGTTGTCTGCGTTATCCCGCCTTCCTTTCCGGCGTCATATTTTATACGGTGGATATACATCCTTCCCTTTTTGAAGAAAACCAAAAGTTCGTTCTCATCGGCTTTTTTAGCAACTTTTACCCGCAGAGGATAATTTTTTAAGTCGTCAATAAGTCCATGATTTTCTTTTTTGATTTCTGAGTAAATGGCAAGTACCCTGGTATAAAAGCTTTCTTGTTCAATATTATCCGGGTTTTGCCGGATTCTTTCGTATAGCCCGGCAGGTGTAGGCTCCTCATCTATGTCAAATATCCTGGCGTCTTCACCTAAGGTATTATGGATCAAAAACATCTTGTTGCTGGCAATCTCACGCGATTTAACCAGCTCAGAGCCTTTTTCGGTTGGGAAGAAATTTACAATATAAAGCTTGTCAAAAACTTTTTTACTGATGCGGTTTATGCGGCCTACTCGCTGGATTACCCGTACAGGATTCCATGGGATATCATAGTTAATAACCATCCCGGCGCGGTTCAGATTAAAGCCCTCGGAAATCCTGTCTGTAGCAAGCAGAATGTCGTATGCCTCTTCCTGATCAGGACAACCCCCTTCATCCCCCTTTATTAATGTAGAATAAGAGGCGTCAAAGTTTTTATTGATCAGGGATATTTTGTGCGCCGACAAATCCCCCGCCACTACTAAAAGTCTTTCCCCAAAGTGTTTTTCAAGTATAGGCTCAAGATATTTCACAGTATCCAGATATTCGGAAAAGATGATTACCTTTCGTCTTGGTTCGCCTTTGTTTGGTCTTTTATTTAAAACGTCATTGATGTTCTTCAACAGGCAATTTGCTTTTGGATCGTTATCCACCAAATTTAATCCTGATAATTCCTGCAGAATACTGTCAAAGAGGACTAAATCGGCTTTTATGTGGGCAAGGAAGTCGTCTTTATATGTAAATTTACTGACCTCGTAAACTTCATGATTTTTGGGATAATCTCCCTTTCTTATCCGCTCAGAGTAATCCTTTAAATACTCCTCGATTTGTTCCATATCAAGGTCATATATTTTCTCAAAAAGAGTACGGTCAAGGATATACCTGTTTGTTTTCTCAATAAACCTTGAGATATTCTCTGTAATCTTCCTGAAATTCTCAATACTCTGTCTGAAAGACCCAAACGAACTTTCAAAGCGTTTCACCAGCAAGCGCCGCATAAAGTCGTACAAGTTGCGCTGCTGGATATATTGAAAATTTTCCTTTTCCGTTAATTTCTCCCCGACGATTTTATCAAGTTGGGTTTTGTATTCAAAGGGGCGATAGATTGCGCCATTGAATCGCCCACCCTCGTCCGGGTCGCCGAAATAATCACGAATGATCCGGTCGTAAAATGCCGACTGTTCTTTGGTCAATTCAAAAAACCATTCTTTCGGGTCTTCGATTATGGACAGATTTTTGACCTCATCTTTGTAATAAGGGTTTTTCTGCAGATCAAGGCGATTACGGCGGATGGTAACGGGTTCTATTACATCCCTGATTTGTCTTGCAAGATAGTGCGAACGTTTTTTTATTTTTGTTAAATTGACCGGCAATTCGCCAAAAAGCGCTGTATAATAATTTTCTGTTTTTTTTCTTTTAGCTTCATTTGACGAGATCCGGTATTTTTTGATGTAAGCAAGCCTGTCGAAAACGCCTTTGAACTCAGCGAATTTACCGACAAGGTTATTTTCCAATGTTATTGACGATTTCTTTGGTGTTATGAATAGCTTTAGCAAGGACAAAATATCACCCGGCCTGTTATTAAAGGGTGTAGCGGTGAGTAAAATAACAATCTTATTGCGGCAGATGTTTTTCAGATACTCGTAATCCTGTGTATCCTGGTTTCTGAAACGATGGGCTTCATCCACGATCACCACATCAATATCTTTTGCCCTGCTTACAAAATCTGCAATATTTTCCAAATCGCCCAACGACCGTACTTCCCAATCGTAAAGGCCAAAATCTTCCGTATATTTTCTCCAGCCGGAGTTTTTGTTTCTGTCCCCAACAAGACCCGGAGGACAAATAACAACGCCGCGCCTTTTCAGTTCTCTTGCGACTGCACAGGCAATGACCGTCTTGCCCAAACCGACAACATCCGCAATGATTACGCCGTTATTATTTTCAATGATTGCAAGGGCTTGTTTTACCGCATCCAACTGATATTTATAGGGGGTGTAGCCGTTTTCTTCCAATGTGTTAACAAGCGATTGGCTGACTTCTTTCTGCTCAAACGAATCAAGGTATGTTTTTAAGACCAGAACAAAGGCTTCAAATGGGGTAATGTCTTTAACAAGGGTCTCATTTTCAATGATGTCTATTAATCTCTTTTTAATAACATCATCTTCGGTTATTTTTACCGCCTCGTCCCATAAGTTGTCGAAATATGCCTCTGCATCATCAAAACCAAAATCGCTTATCTCGACATTAAACTCTTCCTGTGTAGTAATGCCCGCCTTTGTCAGGTTGCTACTGCCGGTGATAAATAAATTTTTCCTGCCCACCTGCCCTTCTTCTAATTTGAACAGATAAATCTTGGCATGATTTGGATTGTACGTCTTTCGAATGGTGAGTTTGTTTTCACTGATAAGCTTAATAAAATACCGCACCTGTTGGTAAAATTCTTCTGTATCAAAATCCTCTGTATTGATAGATTTTTTTACTGATTCCAGAAATTTATGGCATCTTTCTTCATCGGATAATTGGAGGTCCTGTCCTGCAAACTCAAAAATACCATTATTTGTCTTGTCAACCTGCAACCCCACTAAAATCTTAAGCTTCACATCGGGCTTTTCCTTCAGCCCTTCGTAAAGTTCTCTGATTCCTGAAAAATAGAAAAAGCCCACCAGGAATTTCAGTTCATCGCTTTTCCGGATTAATTCGATTAAGCGTTTTTTAAGGTTTGCGGTGTTATGGTTAGTAATAAAATTTTTCATAATAGTCTTTGATTTAAATCATCTATGCCGTTTAACGGCAATCTGTCCTCCCGAACGATTAGTGAGGAGTCTTTGTACGGAATAGTAACCCTAAAGGGTTGCCCTGCTCATAGTCCTATAAAAATTGACTGGAAATTGTCATTTGTAGTGCGACGAACCTCGTCGCACTACATGCATTTTTCGTTCTTGTGCCCAAGTAGCGGCAATGCATGCATTGCCGCTACTTGGGCACGCACTGGCGCTGGAAAATACATTCGCGGGTTCAGGTTACAAACCCGCCTGGAGCCGTGGAATGTTTTACGTTGAATAGTTACAATAATTTTTACAAAAAGGAAGTAGGGGCGAAGCATTTGCCCGTTTGCGTATGAAGCATTTATGACTATTTACAGCAAATGCTTCGCCCATATTTTCTCAAAAAACCAAAGTGTTTCGAATGAACAGTATTCCTGCTGTGAATGCGGAGGTTATTATGAGGGCGTAGAAACCGGCAATAACATCGTCGAGCATAATCCCCAGGCCTCCGGGAATGCTCTGTTCTAAATGTCTAATGGGCCATGGCTTCCATATATCAAAAATACGGAAGGCAATAAATGCTGTTGCTATCAGGGAAATCAAAAAGTAGGGGAAGGAATATTGGTTGGTGCATTTATAGAGAAAAGGCAATGGGAACAGGGCTATCCATTGGCCTACGACCTCATCAACAACAATGAACCCCGGATCTTTCTTCCGGGCGCTTTTTTCAATGCTGTTTGATACCCCTATGCCAAACAGAAACAAGGCGACAGTTGCTGAGATAAATACATAGGGAACGGTATATACGGAAATCATATACGCAAAGGGAATTGCCGCCAGGCTGCCCCATGTGCCTGGCGCCTTCGGGAGAAGCCCGGAACCAAACCATGTGGCGACAATCCATCTAATGCAATCTCTCTTGTTTTTCATGTGAATGATGAAGACTGAGTGAATGGGACACGGTGTAAAAACAAAACAGCTTTACATCCAGCAGTTTCCAGACGCATGCAATGTGTCTCTACAAAAACATTGAAATTCCCAAACGTCAAATTTATAACCTGACCCCGCCGGAGGTTACATCTGGATTTGTAATTAAACCCTTTTTGAAATCACTGAACAAGATGTGGCGCTTTTGACAGATGAAATGGTGGATTCGCTGTCGCTTAATCCACCCTACCTGCCGAAGCATTATTTAGATTGACGAAGAGGCGCTTCGCTCTCCATTCCGGTGGTGCAGAGTCCTGTCTGTACGTACAGCCAAGATGTCTGAACCACCCGAATAGAGGAAATGGGCTTATTCTTTCAAAACTGCCCTTACAAAACCGTTGTTTGCGTCAAGGCGTTTTTTCGCCTCCGAAAAATCAATCCCCAGTTTCTGCATAACTATGGCAGCTTTTACATTGCCAAACGCCGCCTGCAGCAGCTTTTTAGCATCTTCACGCCCGATGCCTGTACATGTCATAATAATACGCTCGGCACGGTCGGTAAGTTTTGCGTTCATTGCCTTCAAATCTACCATAAGATTTTCGTAAACCTTACCAATTTTAATCATTGCAGTGGTTGTTAACATATTTAACACAAGCTTTGTCGCAGTACCGGCCTTCATGCGGGTAGAACCCGTTATTACCTCCTGACCCACAATCGGCCTGATAATAACGTCGATATCAAAACTTGGCATTATCTCAGGATTACAACAGATAAACACCGTTTTCGCATTTCGCTTTTTTGCCTCAAACAGTGCACCCGTAACATAGGGCGTCGTACCGCCGGTAGAAATACCCACAACAATATCACGGTGGTTCACCTCTCTTTGCTGGATATCCCTCGCCCCGTTTTCCGGGAAATCTTCCGCCCCTTCCACTGATTGAAATACCGCCTTTTCTCCGCCGGCAATGATCCCTGTAATCATATTGGGATCCGTACTAAACGTTGGTGGACACTCGGAAGCGTCCAATATGCCAAGCCTGCCGCTGGTGCCGGAACCAATATAAAATAAACGCCCTTTATTATTCATAAAGACGTCTACTATCAGGTCTACTGCCTTTGCAATATTTTCACGCTCCTTATACACTGCGGCAAATACTTTTGCGTCCTCTGCGTTAATTATGTCCAGAATTTCCAATGTGGATTTTTTGTCGATATCGGTTGAATTTGGATTTCGCTGTTCTGTCAGTAATTGTGAGCGATCATTTGTATTCATAGTATCCTTACCTGTTATCCGTAAAAAATTTATCAATATAAAATACAGAAGGAGTTATCTACGTTCCGGTGAAGGCGGAAGGAAATGCCTGTACGCGCGGGAAATGGTTTTCATTCAGATGCTGAATGCTTATCATAACTATGCCTGTGCTGGTTAATTCGGGTATTCTGCAACATGGTTTTTGAAATATAGCATCGATGTTGTTAATTGTCAAAGATATTTACAAAACGCATTGCCGCTGATATAAAGTATAGGTAACTTCTCAATTAATTGAGGTAAACACCCCCCTTGCCCCTTTTATTAATGGGGGGAAGACTGTAGAGTCGGCAGTCGGCAAATTGCAGACTGTGGACTGCGGACTGTTTGAGAAGTTAAAAGTATAGCGCAGGCAAATGCTTCGCTCCTACATTTCTAAAATCAGATTTTTTGTAACAATTTAGTATTTTGAAAAATTCCAACAATGTAGTGCGACGAGGTTCGTCGCATTGTTTTGAGTAGACCCTATTCCTTATCACACTACTTTTTTTGGTGCGACTAACCCCCGTCGCACTACAAATGAGTATTTCCAGTTTCAAAAGACTAAAGTGTTACGATTTTTTTAACTATATGATATGAGCTTGTCACTTAAATTAAAAAACGTGCCTGTGTCTCCCGGCGTTTATCTTATGAAAGATGCTAAACATAAGGTAATCTACGTTGGCAAGGCAAAGAATCTCAAAAACCGCGTTAGAAGCTACTTCCAGAAAGGAACCGGGGACAGACTTTACACGGAATATCTAATAAAGCACGTGGTTGATATTGACTTCGTGCTTACGGAGACTGAAAAAGAAGCCCTTATCCTTGAAAATAATTTTATAAAACAATTCAAACCCAAATTTAATATCAATTTACGTGACGACAAAAACTTCCTCTGCATCAAACTGGAAACCAACAAAGATTTTCCGTATCCGAAAGTCGTTCGCCAGAAGGAAGATGACGGCGCAATGTACTTTGGCCCCTATGCCTCCGCCAGGGCTGTCAGAGAAACACTACGGTACATTAATGACACAATCCCTGTCAGAAAATGCCGGGATAATGCGTTCAAAAGCAGGACAAAGCCGTGTCTTTATTATCAGATTCATAAGTGCCTCGGGCCTTGCTGCGGACTGATAGACCGTGCAGGTTACAAGACATTGATAGACCAGGTAATCCTTCTCTTAAAAGGCAAACAGGAAGACCTTATCAGCATTCTCCGGAAACAAATGTACGAAGAGTCGAAACAGTTGCGATATGAAAAGGCGGCAAAACTGCGCGACCAGATACAGTCCATCGAACAAACCGTTGAGAAGCAGAGGATCAATTCCCTTACCTTTATCGACCGGGACGTCTTTGGTTATTACCTTACAGATAATGATGTATATATTGAAGTAATGTTTATCCGCTCAGGCAATATGGAAGACATCGCTTCCTATCGTTTATCAATAAACCATACTACAATCGAAGAGGTATTTCGTTCATTTTTAAATCAATTTTATAGTCAGACCCGATTTATCCCTTCTGAAGTTATCATACCGGTTAATTCCCCGGATGCTGTTTTGCTGGAAGAGTGGCTTACCGAAAGAAAGGGGAAAAAGGTTTCCGTGTTTTGCCCGAAACGCGGTGATAAATTACGTCTTATTGAAATGGCGCAAAAAAATGCGATGAATGCCTATAAGGTATCGCAGACGCAGGACGATAATTATTCACGCACATTACAGGCGCTGAAGGATGTTATCGGACTGAGAAACCTGCCGGAACGTATAGAGTGTTTTGATATCTCCAACATTTTTGGCAAACAAGCGGTAGGTTCAATGGTAACGTTCAAATGCGGCATGCCTGACAAATCGAAATATAAACGCTTCAGGATAAAAACAGTAGACCAGATAGACGATTACGCAATGATGCATGAAGTATTATTACGCAGGTATAAAAGGGCAGTCGAAGAGGGAGATTTGCCGGATCTCGTTATGGTAGACGGGGGGAAGGGACAATTGGGCGTTGCGCTCAGGGTGTTTGAAGAACTCGCAATAAATGATACGGACCTTCTCGCATTATCAAAAGACAGAGGAAAAAGCGGTATTCCTAAGGGAGAGCAGGGGGAACAAGTCCACGCCCCCCACATACCTCATCCGATACTCCTTCCGTCTTCATCCCCCGTCCTCTTATTCCTTGCCAAAATTCGTGATGAGGCGCACCGGTTTGCCATTGCCTATCACAGAAAACTTCGTGACAAAGAGTATTACAAATCGCCCCTCGATGAAATCCCAGGCATCGGCATTATCAGAAAAAAAGCGCTGATAAAACGCTTTGGAAGCATTGAAGGCATTCGAAACGCCACAATAAACCAATTAACAGAAATAGGCAAATTACCGGCAAAACTGGCAAATGAAGTTTATAATCATTTTCACAGTGCGGCAAAGACGTGATTTTAGAATTTAAAATCGTACATCGTAAATCTAAAGTTGTATGTATAAATCCTTTCATGTAAAATGCATTTTTAAGAAATGTTTCAATAAAACAAAACAGCAGGGGGAAATGTTCAATACCAGGTTCTTTTCATTGGGATTTTGTATTTTGGAATTCGTTTTGTATTTCGTGCTTCGTGTTTCGTGTTTTTTATCTCATACCTGTTTGGTACTGGCTATGCCAGCTTTAGGAAGCAACATTAAATGACTACTGCGGAAATCATTGCCATAGGCACGGAAATCGCTCTCGGTCAAATAGCCGAGACGAATACCCGGTATATTGCGGAAATGTTGACTAAAAACGGGATTCATGTCCTTTTTGCCACAGCAGTCCGCGATGATGCTGAATTATTAAGATCCGCACTTAATATCGCCAAAGACCGGGTACGGCTGATTATCACAACCGGCGGCCTCGGCCCAACAGAAAACGACCTCACACGCGAAATAGTATCAGATCTCTTTAACATGCCATTAATACCCAGCGGTGAATCATATACCAACAAGCCACAATGCGCAGACACATTGCACGAAGGCACAAAAAAAATAAAATCAATCCCCTCCGGCGCCCTTATCATTCCCAATGATCACGGAACGGCGACAGGCTTTGCAATTAACTATAATGAGACAGATATCGTATGCCTCCCCGGCGTACCTGGAGAAATGCGACAAATGCTTAACTCCTATTTGAAAATATATAAAGCGCGGCATTTGACAGACGATACGTGTATCGCAACAAGGCAATTTCATACATTTGGAATGCCTGAATTTGAAATAAACAAACTCATTGGGGAATCCGGCGTTATTAATAATTCAATAAAAATAATGACGTTGGTTCATGACGGTATTGTTACTATCAATGCATTCACTACGTCCCTTGTCAAAGAAGATGCCCTGCAGAAGCTGGACGCCGCAGAGGCAGCCTTAAGGAAAACACTTGGGCAGGCGGTTTTTGGAACGGATGACACAAGTCTCGAATACGCCGTGTATGAGCTTTTAAAACAAAAGAATGCAACTCTCGCGGTTGCGGAATCCTGCACCGGAGGGCTCGTCTCTGACAAACTTACCAATATCCCCGGCATATCCGATTATTTTCCGGAAGGAATCGTCGCATACAGCAACAAAGCAAAGATAACTATTTTACACGTACCGGAATTATGTATTGCAACGCATGGGGCAGTGAGTCCTCAAGTGGCGGAAGCAATGGCAAAGGGCGCCAGAAAGGTCTCTGAAGCAAGCATCGGCATTGGAATCACCGGCATTGCAGGGCCAGGCGGAGGCACAGACAAAAAACCCGTCGGACTGGTTTACATTGCAATTACAGGTGATAATTTTACCGAAGTAAAAAAATGCCAATTTCACGGCACAAGGATTTCCAACAAACATTTTTCAGCAAACACAGCGCTTTATATGACACTACGCTTCTTACAAAACCATAAGGTGGATTAAACAGGTATGAATAACTATCTCATCATTGTATTGTCAGCATATATCTTTGTGGTAATTGCGGGGTACTGGCTAGATTACCTTAATCTTTCCCACTTAAAGAAACATGGGAACAAAATCCCTCCGGACTTCGAGGGCTACATAGACCAGGAATTACTCAATAAGACGCAAAGGTACGTTATTGAAAACACAAAGTTCAATTTTGTAAGTTCTCTCTTCCATAACGCAATTCTGCTGGCCTTTCTATTTGGCGGTTTGCTTGATAGTTACAACTCATGGATTGTATCTTTGAAAATGCCCTTCATTGTATCAGGGTTAGTCTTCTTCCTGATACTGCTTTATGCAGATACCGTTTTGATGATTCCCTTCAAACTGTACCATACATTTGTCATTGAGAATAAATATGGCTTCACAACCACAACAATGAAGCTATGGATAACAGACTTGTGGAAATCACTTTTAATAACAACCATCATGGTTTCTTTCATAATCGCAACGGGATTTTTCATCGTACAGGCCAGCCCTGGTTTATGGTGGTTCTGGATATGGTGCTTTTTCTTATTATTCAGCATTCTCATGATGTATATATTCCCGTATGTAATAGCGCCTATCTTTAACACATTTACTCCCGTAGAAGACGAATCGCTTCAAAAAGGGATAAGGGAACTTATGCAAAAGGTGGGCATTAAAGTAAAGAGCGTCTTCCAAATGGACGCATCAAAGAGAACGAAGCACACGAACGCCTATTTTACCGGCATTGGAAAAGTAAAAAGGATCGTTCTTTATGATACGCTTATCGGGCAGATGGAAAAAGACGAAATTATTGCAGTACTTGCACATGAAGCAGGACACTGGAAGAAAAAACATCTTATGAAACACCTTATTGTTTCTGAAATTATTGCAATTATTGTAATGTTTATTTCATTCAATATAATGCAGAAAGAAGGCCTGATACAGCTCTTCCAATTGAAGGAAAGCACTTTTTTTGCGAAGATTGTTATCATTGGATTTTTAGGCTCTATAGCAGCATTCCCCTTCAGCCCCCTTTCACACTATTTTTCCCGGAAACACGAATATGAGGCGGATGCGTTTTCTTATGAAATGACAAAGGACAATAAGAGCATGATAAACATGCTTGTAAAGCTCTCAAAGGATAATCTTTCCAATCTCTATCCACATCCACTCTACGCGGCTTTTCATTATTCCCATCCGCCGATATTGGAAAGAATACAATCGATCAGGCGAAGGAAGAATAAAGAATTAATTGATAGTTGATAGTTCATAGTTCATAGTTCATAGTTCATAGACCTTATTTCTTTCTCTATGAAACACCCTTGCAAAGCCAAAATTATTGGATTAAAATAAATCTCCAAACACTTTGTACAATCTTTCTCTGCAATATTACGAATAGCACGTTATGGCCTTCAGGCATTCTTATCCATTACGCATTAAACAACCGGGTATTTTTTTGTTTTGAATAAACATATTAATTTACTTCTGCTCGCAAGTGAAAATCTGTTACGGCACAGGGCAAAGACCGTTGTGGTATGTCTTTGTATAATAGCAATTGTGACGCCTTTTATTACCGCAATTTCCATTTCTGACGGAATACGTGCGCAATCCCTTGTCTCGGTTAACGAAGGAGGCGATCTCTACCTTACATTTGATGAATTCGGCAGAAACACCTCTGTTCCATTGAAATATCTGGAAGGAATCAGGCATATTTTCGGGGTTAAAAAGGCAGTGCCGCGCATTATAGGCAGGGCTTATTTTCAAAACAAACTGGCGGTAATCGTTGGAATCAGTGAAAAAGACGTCCCTGATTCCGTGTCGTGTATTTCCGGAAGGATGTTTGAAAACCCTGATGAAGTCGTCGTAGGCAACGAATTAGCCCGGCATTTTCAATTGCGCATTGGCGATCAGTTCAGCATGCGCGGACAGCAACGAAAGGTGTTTACTGTCGTAGGAATGTTCTCCGCAGACTCGGGCATTTGGGGTGCTTCCCTGCTCTTTATGTCTTTTAAAGATGCAGGGGAATTGTTCGGAAGGACTGACGTCGCCACGGACATACAAATATACAGCATCCCCGGGCACAATGCGGAGATAGCCACTGATTTGTATACGCTATTAATGAACGAACCTTACCGCTTGCAGGATAAACATATTATTGAACTATTTGTAAAAAAGGGATTTTTGCTGAAAGAAGGGCTTTTTACCGCATTATATGTTGTCGCCTTTGCCCTGGGCATACCTGCAATTCTTGTAGCATCAGGCTTCGGATTGTCGGACCGGAGAAAAGAGATAGGCATTATGAAAGCAACCGGATGGAATACGCTCGAAGTGCTGGAACTCATTACTTTTGAACAATTACTCATCAGCCTGCTAGGGGCGACCATAGCAATTATTGTATCAATCCTTTGGATCAGGGTATTCAACGGTGCGTTCATTGGTCAATTTTTCATTTCAGAAACAACCCTTTTGCCCAAGTTTAACGTGCCTTCGAAATTCCTTCCGCTGCCGCTTTTGCTGGGTTTTTTCTTTGCCTTTCTCTTAACCATGGTAGGGAGCATCTATTCCTCGTGGAGGGCTTCAACCGAATCACCGGTTGTTGCAATGAAATAATGATACGGATGGAAAACATACGCAAATGGTATAACGCTAACACAAAACACGAAGTACGTGCCGTAGAGGAGGTAAATCTCACTATCGCCAAAAATAGTTTTGTCGTACTGAAAGGGCCTTCGGGTTCTGGCAAGACCACATTGCTCAACATTATCGGGACGTTAGACAGACCAACTACCGGTAAAGTATTTATTAACGAAGAGGAAATCACCGCATTTTCCGATATCGCCCTTTCTGTATTGCGGCGCGAAAAGATCGGTTTTATCTTCCAGGATTTTATGCTTATTCCCAGACTACCAAGCTGGGAAAACGTTTCGTATCCGCTCATTCCTGTGGGGATTGGCACAAAAGAACGTTTCAAAAGGGCAAAGACACTTTTAGATATGATGGATCTGGGAGAGAGAGTGACCCATACACCGGAAGAACTCAGCGGCGGACAGCAGCAGCGCGTTGCAATTGCACGGGCGCTGATAAATAATCCCGGAATCATTATTGCTGACGAACCGACGTCTAATATTGATGAAGAAACATGCGTAAAACTGATGAATACACTGATTGAATTAAAAAACAGAGGCGCTACTATCGTTGTAGCAGCACATGACCCCCGTTTTAAGGAAATTGCGGATGAAACATTTACCATGAGAAATGGCAGGCTCCAATGATTATTAACATCTACACCATTATTATGTTGTTTATTGCTGCCGTTTCGCTCTCTCTGGGGGGGGTCCTCCTTTTCACAACACTCAGAGCGATTCTGGCATTTGATGCCCTTGTTCCATTAGAATCAAAAACAAAATATGAACAAAAAGGATACCTGATATTCCTGATAGCGTGCGTCGTCATCGGCATACGAATGCTTGCGTGGCCATGGTTTTACTTTATGCTCCAAAGCTTTGTGCCTGAAGTACCGGGTGCAATGTGCATATTTGGCGTAACGCAGATTTTACCCGCTACATCCGCTTTCCTTCAAATCATAAAACCCATTTCATTTTTCATCATGGGGGGGTGGATTTTTTGTTATTATGCGGATAAGGCGCATCCCACATCACCGTTCACCAGAAAAATATTGCTTTTTCTCATTCCCATATGCGTAATACTCTTTGTTGACAGCGGCGCTGACGTCTATTACCTGCTGTCAATGAAACCTCTTATATCTGTTTCCTGTTGCGCTACCTTCTTTGACGTTCCATTGCGCCCTTCCGCCATGATCCCCCAGGCCATATTCGGGGAAAATTTTGATAAGGCATTATTCCTTCTTTATTATTCTATAAACATTATCCTTATCATCCTGTTATTTTTCCCCCTTTCAAAAAGATGGAGACATTTGATACCTGTGTCAGACAAGACATTGCTTTATCTCCAATCGGGAACAGGTCTCCTAAACATTCCTGTTACGCTGCTCTCTTTCATTGAAATAATCGCACCGAAACTTATGCAACTCCCCTTTCACCATTGCCTGTATTGTTTTATAGGGAATGGCATAGTGCCGGATGCATCTATCATGCTTGGATTATTTATCATTGGCATTTTCGGCATCGGCTGGATAAACATACTACGTATTCTTGGTAAAAACTCTTCTTCGAAGCAGATAATTGAACTATTCACAGCACGGATAAACAGTTTATCCCTGTTTTGTTTGTTGACGTCATTATTAATGGTAACAATACACCTCGTTTTAACGTGATATGACAAAAAAATTCTGCTCAGGCATTGCCCTCTTTCTTATAATTGCAACCCTTGGGGTATTTTATCAAAAATATGTAAAATATCCCCGCTGCGATTATGATGGCTCTCCGGTTACGCCCATTTACGAAGTTGAAATCGTTCTGAAGGATAGCGGTATTAAAAGGTTTTGCTCCATCTACTGTGCCGTGCAATGGTTTAAAAAAAATAAACACGCTGTTGACCACGTTATTGTCACTGACGAAATACGCGGCAATAAGATAGATTCCTACATGGCACATTTTGTTGAGAGCGAACTCATTACCAATGAAACCAACGATAATCGCATCCACGTATTTCAACAAAGAGAATATGCGCAAATCCACATGGACAAATTTAACGGAAGGATTGTAGATGACCCCTTTGAACCGGATGAGTAATATGCCTCTGCAACAATCAGCAGTCGGCAAATTGCAGACTGCGGATTGAGGATTGAGAAAACAATTATGAAGGCTTTCCCTTTTTTCTTTAGACGAACCATCTTACTGTCATTAATAGAGAAAGAATCGACATGAAAGAAAATAACGATTTTGAACAAAGACGTGAACATCAACGAATAAACACCTGCATCCTCGTGATAATCAGCGCATATTATAATTCGCTCGAAGGGATGATATTAAACCTGAGTTGCGGGGGAGCACATTGCGTGTTAGAAGAATTTCTCCCTCTGAAGACAAAAGTACAAATAGCCTTCAAACTGCCAATGAGTACATTTGAATCTCATCAGTTACGATTACAGGGGACTGCCATTCGTATCGATCATTCCACCAAAACAAATGCATATGATAGTTATAAATTCGCCGTTCAGTTCGGCGAGGTACCCCCTTACGAAAGGAAGATTATAGAGGATTATATCGCAGAAAAGAAAAAGAACGACGATAATCAACTAAAAGATTTTATGAGATAGGACTATCCTCTTAACAGGCTGTCCTGGAATTTACTTTTTCGATGGGGTGCATTCCCGATTGTTTGTAAGCGTTCATGGAGTCGGGGCAAAACAACCCTGACAGGGTTTGAAACCCTGTCAGGGTTAACACTACTGCAACGTTTCATTAAAACATGGCGGAAATCACAAAAAATCGGGAATACACCCTTTTCGATGATACTTTAGTTTTTTGTTTGTTTTAAAGACTTTGAAGCAATAGGGTAAAATGACCTTGGTAGATTTGTGTTGCGTTAAACAACGATTGCCTCTACAATCAAACACAAGCTCTCGTCAGATTTCAAAAATTATCAACCTGCTAAAACCTGTAGTTAAAGCAAAAAGACAGCAATGCACGCCACAAAAGGTTATTAATTCCCCAGTATATGGAAACAAACGAAGCGAGGTTCTTTGAAAAGAGTGCCGCTTGTTTTGCTTAACTTCGGCATTTCTTTTGTAACCACGATAAGTATATTTACGAATCCACCATTTCGTCGTCATGGTGTAAGGTAAAGGGTAATTTTATACAAGGAGAACAGTCTGTGAAGAAATTGTTGGTATTAATGGTTTTGAGTTTATTCGTGTATAGTACTGCAAAGATAACCTCCGCATCAGCGGACATTTATGGGTATGTATATAATACCGACAACAAAGGTCTATCTAAGGTTAAGATATCTGCCAAAGACGATTATCGAGCCTATAGCGAAGAATCCTCCGGCAGCGGTAGTTATTCCCTTTCCCTGAAGGTAGGAACCTATACAATCAAATATGAGAAAGAAGGTTATCAAACGCAAACCAATGATATAAATTTACTAAAGAGGGAGAACAGATATTTAGAGATGATTAGAATGGTTGCAAGCCCGGAGCAGCAGACATTGCAATCAGCACCGGCTAATTAGTACCTTGCCAGTAATTTTTTTGCATTTTTTGCAAAATATTAACTGGTGAAATACGAAATGCTAAATACAAATCCACCCCCTGCACCCCCGCCAACGGGGGACATTCTCCCCCTTTGGCGGAGGTAAGGAGGGGTAGGATGTTGAAATTTGTTGCGTATTTAGAATTTCGTATTTTTTATTTCGTGCTTGCTGGAAAATACTCTGTAAGTAATAATCTTGTCTAAGAATTTTATCATCCGGCATCCGCGCAGGCTAGCTCCTGTGCTTTTTTGAGTGCTTCCTCTTTTGTTGTTATATTTCCATCAAGCTGTTCATCTTCAATCTTTGTCAGAATATGCTTAAATGCAGGACCCGGGGTTAATCCAATCGCAATAAGATCATGTCCGGTAATTAGTGGCTTTGGCTTAACCTCCTCCTTCGATAGTTTTTCAAACATCTCACGGCAAAAATAGTAGTCCGATAAATCGCCAGAACTCGCAAGGGCATCAATCCTGCATAATTCCTCAAGTTCTTTGTATGCTTCATGGGCAAAGAGCCGTTTCAGTTTGTTAAGCCTCATTTTCTTAGCATCTTTAAAACAAAGATGTTTCAAAACAAGCCAGATAATTCGTTCCTTATCGGCGTTGGAAGTCTTTAAACGATTGCAGATTTTAGCGGTAATATCAGCTCCTACTTTTTCATGCAAATTGAACCGAATGCGGTCTAGTTCCTGAAACGTCCGTGGCTTCCCGATATCATGCAGCAACACGCCCATTGCCAGCGTCCACGAAGGATTTTCCATTTTAGAAAGGCATAACAAAGTATGCGTAAAAACATCTCCCTCCGGGTGGAAATTTTCAGGCTGCCGGACTCCTTTCATTTCTGATACCTCAGGAAGTATTTCGCGCAAAAGGCAAAGCTCATCCAGCAGTTGAATCCCAAGATGCGGGTTTGGTCCGGTAATAATTTTTTGCAACTCTTCACGAATACGTTCTGCGCTGACTACATGAATCTGCGGCGCAAGGTTTATAATCGCCTGTCTTGTTTCCTCATGGATATGAAAATTAAACCGGCACGCAAAGCGGACTGCACGTATCATGCGCAACTTGTCCTCAGTTAACCGTTCAACAGGGTCGCCAATTGTCCTGATAATACCCGCGGCAATATCGTCCCTGCCTCCCACATAATCGAGCATTTCCTTTTTCACCGGGTCATACAACAGTCCGTTAATGGTAAAATCCCTACGCCTTACATCTTCTTCGGCAGTGCTGAAGGATACATAATCCGGATGCCGCCCGTCACTATAAGATTTTTCTGTGCGAAATGTAGCAACCTCAAAATTATGTCCATCTTTTACAACAACCACCACGCCATATTGCGTACCTACGGAAAAAGTTTTTTTAAAGAGATTCATAACGTCATGGGGAAGGGCATTCGTGGCAATATCGTAATCGGCAGATTCCCTCCTCATAATCATATCGCGCACACATCCGCCCGCAAAAAGGGCATCAAAACCTTTATCCTGCAATGTTTTTACAATTTCAATGGCATTCTGTTTTATGGGCATGTTTACTTATCATTACCTTCCATATATGCGGTGGACTGCGTGTTAATCGGTTCCGGCACCCGAAAAGCGGGATAGCTCAAGCGACCATGTTCGAGCGACGATAGCTGTGAAGCGAGTACTCCCTTTACAGCTATTACGCTCCAGCTAAATGAGGTGTTCATCGGCACGTGGTGGAAATTACAACTGCAAATTCCTCAGTCGCAGAGCGTTCATAATCACCGAAATGGAACTGAAGGTCATCGCCGCCGCCGCGATCATCGGCGAGAGCAGCCAGCCGGTGAATGGGTAGAGTACTCCCGCCGCAATCGGAATGCCGAGGACGTTGTAAACAAACGCGAGAAAGAGATTTTGCCGGATGTTTTGCATCGTCGCGCGGCTTAATGTTTTGGCCCTCAGAATGCCGCGCAAATCGCCTTTTAAAAGCGTGATGTCAGCCGACTGCATCGCCACGTCCGTGCCTGTTCCCATAGCGATTCCGACATCAGCCTGTGCCAGTGCTGGCGCGTCATTTACGCCGTCGCCAGCCATTGCCACGATTTTTCCCTGCGCTTGCAATTGTTTTACTTTGTCGGCTTTCTGGTCGGGCAGAATGTCGGCGAAAACCTGGTCAATGTTTAATTTCCGCGCCACCGCGCCGGCGGTTTTCGCGTTGTCACCCGTCATCATCACTACCTTGATTTTTTGCCGGTGCAGTTCGTTGATCGCTTCTCTGGCGGATTCTTTAATCGTATCCGCCACGCCGACAAGTCCGGCGGGTTCCCCGTCCACCGCCACAAACATTACGGTTTGACCTTCGAGGCGCAATTCGTCAGCTTTTCCGTCCGCCGGAAAGTCCACATTGTTGTCCTGCATGAGTTTGGTGTTGCCAACCAGAACTTTTTTGCCCTCAATCGTTCCAAAAATGCCTTTGCCGGTGACGGATTCGAAACTGTCGACCGCTGCTAATCGGACGTTTTCTTCTTCCGCGCCTTTGATGATGGCTGCCGCCAACGGATGCTCGCTTGATTTTTCGAGGCTGGCGGCGAAACGCAGAACGTCTTTTTCATCCACACCGGAAAGCGAAATCGTTTTTTGCAGGCGCGGTTTTCCTTCGGTCAAAGTTCCCGTTTTATCAACAACGATCACATTGACCTTTTCCAGAACCTCTAACGCTTCGGCTTTTTTGACCAGAACGCCGGCGCGCGCGCCGCGACCAGTACCTACCATGATGGACATAGGTGTCGCCAAACCGAGAGCGCACGGGCAGGCGATAATCAAAACCGAAACCGCCGCGACGAGCGCGTAAGTAAGCGAGCCTAAAATCAGCCAGACGATGAATGCCGCAATCGCCACCAAAATTACCGCTGGAACGAAATACGCCGAAACGACATCGGCAAGTCTTTGGATCGGGGCGCGCGAGCGTTGCGCTTCGCCGACCATGCGGACGATTTGCGCAAGCAGCGTGTCGCTGCCGACTTTTTCCGCCCGCATTAAAAGAGGGCGCCCGCCGTTAATCGTGCCGCCGATGACTTTATCGCCCACCTGTTTTTCAACCGGAATGGATTCGCCGGTAACTAATGATTCGTCAATCGCTGTTTCGCCCTGCAAAATCACACCGTCGGTCGGGATTTTTTCATTTGCGCGCACGCGTAGCGTCGCTCCGATTGGCACGTCCTGAAGCGCAATTTCTTCTTCCATGCCGCCATCTGAGACGACGATGGCCGTTTCGGGAGCAAGCTCTAAAAGTCCTTTTATCGCGCTGGAGGTTTGACTTCTGGCGCGCAGCTCTAAAACTTGTCCGAGCAAAACAAGCGTTGTAATCACCGCCGCCGCTTCAAAATAAACGCCGATCAATCCAGTGTGTTCGTCCTGCATTGAAGCCGGGAAAAAGTGCGGGAAAAACAGGGCGAAAAGACTGTAAAGATAAGCCGCGCCCGTGCCGAGAGCGATCAGCGTGAACATATTTGGACTGGCGTTTTTAACGGACGTCCAGCCGCGCTTGAAAAACGGAAATCCGCCCCACAGCACAACGGGCATCGCTAAAACGAATTGAATCCAAATTGAAATTTCAGGTGAAATAAACGAATGGAAATTCGGCAGCATTTCGCCCATCGCCAGAATAAAAACCGGAATGGTAAAAACGGCGCAAATCCAGAAGCGCCGCGTCATGTCAACGTATTCCGGGTCGGGCGCATCGTCCAGGCTAAATATTTTCGGCTCCAGCGCCATTCCGCATTTCGGGCAGGTTCCGGGGCCGATTTGCACGATTTCAGGGTGCATAGGGCAAGTGTATTCCGCGCTCGCGCTTTCCTCCGCTTGCTTTTCGTTTTTCTTCCCTTCGAGAAAATTTTGCGGGTTTTGCCTAAATTTGTTCAAGCAACCCGTCGAGCAAAAGTAATAAGTTTCGCCTTGAAAATCATATTTTCCTGCGGCGGTTTCCGGCGCGACCGCCATGCCGCAGATTGGATCAACGAGTTTTTCCGTTTCAAATGAATGATTTGCAGTCATTTTCCCCTCCTGTTCCATAAATCCTTGGCGCACACAAAGTAAGTTACAACCTTCGAGTAACTGTCAAGCCAAGCGAAGAATTTAGATAATCCCGTGGGTGCTTAAAGTTTCGGCTTCTTTAGCGCAGGCGCACGCAGCACAACGACAAGCTCACTGGCCTTCACCGTATGCCGCAGACGCACGGTGAAGGTCCGGTGTAGCAAAATGTTGGAAATTTTGTAACACTTTAGTTTTTTGAAAAATTCCCGGGATAGAAAAAATACCATGTAGCCCTGTTAGGGGCGGTCTGTTTGTAGCGCAATAAAATTCAATAAGGTAAATAGCTCCGTAGGAGCGGCCTGTCCGTATTCAGGTAGACCTGTTTATATGGATTTACAAGAGACAGGTCGCTCCTAACAGAGCTAATCTCTGTTATAATATCCTATTTTGCTACAAACAGGCTGCTCCTACGGAGCTTATAGGTAGTACATTTTCCAAAAAACTAAAGTGTTACGAAATTTTTACACTGTTTTCCCATAATTAGTCCTAAAACAAGCGCGATTTAACACTCTACACACAATGGGATAATATTTTGGACTATTATGCGTCTCTAAATGTATTTTTTGTTTGTTTCGTCGCGAAAAAACTTACTAAAAAGAAAAATATTACTATTGATAGAGAAAACTACCATACTTTTGCAAGGTGATTACGTACCGCTCCCGCTCTTCTTCTGCTTTCCTTTTCTTTTTTACTGTTAAACTACTATTCCATGCACAGTTTTAATCTTCGGATTCGTTCCCACGTTGCAAAAAAATCCTTTAACCAGTCATTATATCCGAGCATTCGATATACAATCTTACGCCCTGTCTTCACTATTTGGCAGGGAATCATTATCAGAGTATTGAGAAACCGCCGAAACTCCATCTTTAACACCTGCTCTCCCCTTCCTACATTTGGCATCAACATGCCAAACCATGCCTTGAAGTTCCAAGCCAATGACGCTATTACCATGTATGCCCAGTTGCTTTCCAAATCCCTTACAGGCAACTTCATCGCATTTACCCCGTTCTTCAACTGCTCTATTACATTCTCCTGATCACACCTACCGTTTGCCAACTCTACTATCTTTTCTGCCGTCCTGTCCCTCAGTGTCGTTATATAGAAAAAATAACGAATGTCGTCAAATAATCGTTTCTGACCTTTTTCCACACTCAGATTTTTTCTCAGCACTATCACCCTATAACTCTTCTTGCATTTCTCAGGCCGATATTCAAACTCAGCCACTTGCTCACTCTCTAACCGAATATTCTTGTATTCACGTTCTTTAACTATCCGTTCTTTTATATTTTCAGGTTTCTGCCTTTCCTCTGTTTTTACCTTGTATTTCGGTTTACGCTTTAGTTCTTTCCATGCATCTTCCGGCAACTCCCCGGCTAGTTTTATTAGCCCACCTCGTGCATCCATCCCAAACACAAAGTCCACTTGCTCTGACCAGCGATCAAAATTCCCTGTCAATGAAAAGTCTGTGTCTCCCCTTAAACAAACCCTCTCCGCATGTGGTTTTACCAAGTTTATTGCCCTGTCTATCCACTCCACTGCGCCGCTATGGCTCGGTACGTTTCCCGGACGATTCTCAATATACAACACTTCCTTCGTGTTTGCCAATGACACAATGAGTGGCGTATATCCCCATATCCCCTTGTACGATATATCCATCCCCTCTTTACATTCTCCGTATGTCCCCACTATCGTTCCATCCACATCTATCAACGCTTCTTCCAATGCCTCTTTCCGCCCTTCCTCCCACACACGCTCTCGTACCCTGTTGATAATCTCCATCAGCTTCTCAATATCATTACGGTCAAACCGCCTTGTAAAATCTCCCGCCGTTGTAGGATCAGGTATCCGCTCTGCACCCAACGCATCCAAATAGCCGCTGTCTTGCCGATGCAACTCTATGTCTTCTAACCGCACATTCCCTGAAAGCACATTGTACGCTATATTCAATATATGATCCGATTCATGATACGGTATATGCCTTTTGAGTAACTCAAGATTCTCGTCTATCTCTTTTACCAATCCACTTCTTATTGCCATTTGATGGATTACGCCTATACCACCACAGGCAATTGCCTGGCTATTCGCGGCTATCTCGTAATGAATGTTCTTTGCCGTGAACATCGGATGCTTCTGATCTCCCCATTGCTTTCTCTTTAACCGTTTCTCTATTTTCCGTTTCTTTCTTCTCAATATCTTGTTATATTTTCTTGCTGCTATTTTACTCATCTGAAATGCCCCTTTTTCTGGTTATCGGAATTTTTACATATCACTATCTTAACCAGTAAATTCAGGCTTTTCAACCTACTTTAACTCTCTCAGATTAAAAAATTACGCTTGTTTTAGGATTAGTTGTAATATCATATGGAAACACTGTTTTGATTTGCCACCGTTATTTGTTTTACGATGAGATCATAATCTTGATAATCGTAACATATACCAGTTTTTAACCCCGAATATCATAGACTCAGAAATAGTTTTAAATCCAAATTTCTGATAAAAAACAACATTGACATCTTTGTCTGTTTCCAAATATGCGTTCGCCATACATGCATCTACCTCTGAGCAAAAACGTTCCATAAGCATTGAACCAACGCCAACTCCCTGATGTGTGGGTAGAACTCCAATTGGCCCTAAATGCCAATGTTGATCTTTTGGATCCCGACGAGACCACTCGTTAATCCAAATATCTCTTCTCCAATCAATATTAGTTTCATCAATAGAGACCTCTGTATCATTTATCGTGTTTTTCCCATAACACGAGCACATTCTCACCACACCGATAATATTTTGATTTGCCTTTGCGATAAAAACTATTCCAGGTTTATCGCTCAAAAGTTTTTTAAAATAGTTTTCAATTTCAATCCGAACGTTTTCATTAGAATTTTGAAAAACAGCAAGGTGTATTGGATTTTCTGTCATGGCGACGCTGAGAACTCTCGCTGATTCTTCAATATCTCTCTTTTCCATAAATGATATTGCTATGTTACTCATATCCACTTTTATTTAAGTGTTAAATTGGTTTTGGAGTATTTTTCTTTCCAACCATTGATTATCACAATCAATTGCCCTGATAACTTGAGAAAATCACTATTATCATATAAAATTATCGTGTAGAAAATAAGGGTCACATCCGGACATTAGACAATATTTTCTTGAATTATTTATGTAATTTATGATCTTTTACAAGTCGTTGCTCGATCATGAGTATCCAGATGCGACCCCTTTCCTGTTATTATGTATTCTTCGGCAGTGCTGAAGGACACATAATCCGGATGCCGTCCGTCACTATAAGATTTTTCTGTGCGAAATGTAGCAACCTCAAAATTATGTCCATCTTTTACAACAACCACCACGCCATATTGCGCACCTACGGAAAAGGTTTTTTTAAAGAGATTCATAATGTCCCGGGGAAGGGCATTCGTGGCAATATCGTAATCGGCAGATTCCCTCCTCATAATCATATCGCGCACACATCCGCCCGCAAAAAAGGCTTCAAAACCTTTATCCTGCAATGTTTTTACAATTTCAATGGCATTCTGTTTTATGGGCATGTTTACTTATCATTACCTTCCATATATGCGGTGGACCAGGTTGTTATGAAATATTGAATTTAATAAGAGTATCTGCGTTAATCTGCGCAAATTAGCGTCTTATTAAAAATGGTAAAATATATAGGCGCGACCCCCGTTTGCTTTCTCTATTCTCTTAATGAAGTGGTCAGACATGGATAAAAGCAGGCAATCTTTTTATCTTTTGTATCTCCTTCGCAGTTGATGAGTGGGTTACATGATAGAGATCCCATGCCAACTGCAAATTAAGCCAAAACTGTGCGTCCATGCCGAAAAGTTTCTCCAGACGAAGCGCAGTGTCTGGAGTCATCCCGCGTTTTCCATGAATCAGTTCATTAACACGCGGATATGAAACCCCAAGCTTTTCTGCCAACTCGCGCTGCGTCATATGCAGAGGTTTGAGAAATTCCTCCAATAACATTTCGCCCGGATGCGTAGGCGGACCATTTTTTGGTATACGAACCATACTCTTTCTCCTTATTATTTAGTGGTAATCTGTAATTTCGACGTTATCTACACCATCATCAGCCCACACAAAACAAACTCGGAACTGATCGTTAATCCGTATACTGTGCTGTCCCTTTCGATCATCTTTAAGAACTTCCAGCATGTTTCCCGGTGGAATTTTCAGCGAACCTAAAGAAACAACTCCATTAAGTTGATCGAGCTTTCGTTGCGCCGCTCGCCAGATTTGTTGCGGACAGGTCTTACGCGCCTCTCTGGTGTTTTTTCTATCAAAAATATCCTCTGTCCCCTTATCATGGAATGATTGTATCACCAGGCTTCCTCTCTTTTTGCATTACCCATACATCCGCATTATAATGGATACCGTTATATATAGTAAAATGTATTTTGAAATTCTGGATAATTACGGAGACGCTGTGACCTAAGATATGTTATATGTGATGGGTAATTCCGGGGGGTAATTCCGGGAACACCTTACTTAATTTTGGAGATTCCTTTTTTTCTTTTATACCCTTGGGCCCAGGTTTCTGCTTATGGAGTATTCGTCCAGGGACATTTTCAAGCCGGGCTATAAAAGTGTCCGTGCCAAGAGGTCTCCCTGTCCGCTAGTGACATTGAAACGCTTCGATTTCCTCATCCGATAGACCTCTGGAAAGAAAATCACCCCACTTACCAAATATCTCCAGCAACGGAGCCACATGCACAAGCCGGTCATCCCGCCCGGCATGTATGCGTATGCGCTGCTCCATCGATATTCCTGCGGTTTCTTAACCGACTTTGCTCTGACAGGATTCAGTTCAACATAGCGTGCAGCTAAGTACAAATGGGTTTTATCCATGGGGAAAGAGGCAAAACGTCCTTGCCGCAGGTGCCCTCTCCAGCCTTCCAGGAAGTTTACGCGACGCGTGTAGCGCCGATGCGCTTCGCCAATCACCTGACTAAGCGCCTTCTCAGAAGGTTGTACCGCAATCTCAGGTGTATATGATTTGGCGTCAGGCAAAAGGCCCACACTTCAACGTCCCAGTGCGTACACCACTGGGCAATCAAGTTTATGTATGCCTCATAATCTTCATCGCAAAAAGAATGTCTGCAAACGACGATTTCCTCGCTGAGTGATATGATGCGGTACTTCTGGAATTACCACACGAGCAATCCTGGACATGACCACCTCTTAGCTATTCTAATAACAAAGTCAATAATTAAGTATGATGTCCCCGGAATTCATTGGGTTGCGCTCAACAAAAGTAGCAACCAGGTTTGAATAAGATAAACTGTCTATGCTTAACAGTCGCTTGAACGGAGACTCGCTGTTGGGCGTCAATCTCCATCGGCTTGTTAGATTTTTTATTTATCGAATATACGTTTTCCATGTATTACGGTAAGAATATGGATCTCATTTGCTTTGATTTCATAAACGATACGATATTGGAAAACAAATAATTCTCTCATAAATTCATTGCCAACTTCTGGCACGACTCTGCCTATTTTGAGGTGTTGGATTAGCGACTGAGGGGCTTAAAATATTTTTTGAATTGTAGATTCAGCATAAAGATCAGAATCTCTTGCGACAAACTCCCCAATTGCCTCTATATCTTCTAAAGCGTCAGGCGACCAAATTATTTTGTAATCCATTTTGAAAGTCGAACTTTGGCTTCCTCGTTGGAAATACCTTTACCGTCTTTTATGGATTCTTGGCCTTTTCTTATCTTTTCTAGTACATAAAGATGGTATTGGATGTCTTCCAGTGTGGAGTCTTCCGGCAAGTGACGAATCATTTTTGCAATGTTGTCTTTTAAAGTACTCATGTTAATATTATAGGGAATTTCCCCTATAGGATGAAGTAAAATCTAACGTAGAGCTAACCGGCGCTGCGCGGCCTTATAGCGCAGCGTCCGTGTTGAGCGCCGGGTTAGGGTTTAGCGCAACATCTTGTTCAGATTTTTCGATTAAACGTTTGCCCAGTGCAATGCCAGGTTTTTCAATGTACTTGTAGAAAAAGAACGATACTGCGGCGGCCGCAAAAACAACACACAGAAAGTGTAGAAGACTTGCTAGATTCGACTTTGGAAAGATGTTGCTAAATCCAAGCCTAGAAAAATATGTCAATATTGCAAAATGCGTCAAGTACATGCTGAAACTTAACTTTCCAACCGTAGTGGTAATTTTATTTACTAATAGTTGCGTAGGCCAGTTAGCCAATAGAAGCGCAAAGGCACAAAATAGCCCGCCAGCAATAAAATGGTGCGGAGTATTAAACAACTTATCAGCAATAAAATTGCTCGGAAGTTTAAAAGCTGGGTATAAAAAAGCCAGAAGAAGAACGACAAAAAGCGGCCCACAAACGATGGCGATTAGCTTACGAGGATACTTTTCTCGAAGTATTAAATAGCCAAAAATGCCAATGATAAACACGGGTAGTTTGCCTAGAAAATTGAGGAACGAGAAGCTTTGCAGTAGGTACTGTTGGCTTTCTGGGTAAGAGAAAATATGCGGCACTATAAGTCGATTAAGACCACTCAATACTAGGCTAATAACGAAAAAGAAGGCACAAGACTTTACAGATTTAATATGCGGAAGCAAAAATGGCAGGATGAAATAAAAACTCATTTCTACAGCAATTGACCAGCCTCCTGGAACAACTGATGTGATGGTTTCTGGGTGGAATCCGTGGAGGAATACTGCCGTGATTGGAACAAACCACCATTCGATACCATTGGGAGCCCAGTATGATGGAGAAAACCCATTCACGAAAATGTAACTCAATATGGCGAGATAAAACATTGGAGCGATTCGAAAAAATCGCCTTATGTAAAAATTCCGAATTGGAAATGTTTCATGCGAGCTTCTAGCTACCCAAGACATGCAAAGCGTCAGTGCGCTGGCTACATAGAAAAGTTGAACGCCTCTCGCCCCTTCACCCATAAACCACAACAGCGTTACGTTGGTTGGTGCAACCGACTGAGACGAATGTACAAGGATTACTCCGAGAATTGCCATGCCTCGAAGCGCGTCGATAAAATCGTATTTTTTTATGTCTGAATTGCCCTGATAACTTGAGAAAATCACTATTATCAGGTAAAACTATCGTGTAGAAAATAAGGGTCACATCCGGACATTAGACAATATCTTCTTGAATTATTTATGTAATTTATGATCTTCTGCAAGTCGTTGCTCGACCATTGGTATCAAGAAAAATATCTTATCTGCGATTTCCCCGGTTCGTAACATGGTAAAAAGCCCCTTCAAATGCTATTCTTGCCAGCCTTGCCATGGTTTCAGAATTATACATATCATGCAAATATTCAGATGTGCCCCCTTTCCTCCTTCCTGCTCAAATGTACATTCCAGGTTTTTTATAAAGGAGATTCCGGAGGAATTGGGGGGATACTATCGTACCCTTCTTAAAAGACCAAGGTGGGGTTCCTTGCTGGAGTAGAGGTCATGGACACTGCCTTCTGTCTGTGCGGACGGCGATCTCATTTCAAAACGCAGGTTTCCATCATACAGTCCCTGATGAAGATCATGAACGCTTTTACATCCGAGTTCCTGCAACGAATGCAATAAGCTTTGCATTAAATATTGCCCTAGATGAATAACCGAACCCTTGTCAACGACCGTTCCCGAAACACCCTGCGCAACTTTTATCCGGTCTTCAACGGACAAATACCTTTTGCCGCCTCCCTTTTCCATCGCCTCATGAGACGCCATTCCTCTGTATTTTTTAACCCGCACGCCGCCCTCATAAAAATATTCGCCGGGAGATTCTGTCGTACCGGCAAGCAGTCCGCCCATCATCACGGCACTTGCCCCCAGGGACAATGCCTTGACAATATGCCCGATGTGGGCAATACCGCCATCTGCTATAACCGGAATATTTGCGTATTCCCTGGAAAATTTCGCTGTATGGTATACAGCAGACCCCTGCGCTCTTCCTACTGCAAGGGTATCCTGGGTAATACAAATAGAACCGCTCCCCATACCTATACGTAGCGAGTCAACGCCTGCGTCAATCAATGATTTACACTGCTTTGCGGTAACAACATTTCCTCCGATCACGTCAATATGCGGGTAGTGTTTCTTAACGTACCGTACCATATCAATCTGAAAAATTGTATCACCTTGAGAAGAATCGATGACAACCACATCCACACCCGCCGTTGCCAGTTCAGCAAGGCGTTCCCTGTCTTCTTCGCGCGTAGAGAGCGCAGCGCCAACAAGGAGTTGTTTGCCCTTATCTTTTGACGAAAAGGGGAAATCCTCGTTTTTCAGCAAATCAGTGCGGCTCATAAGAGATACGAGCCTCCCCTGTTTATCGATTAGCGGCAATTTTCCCTTTTTGCTTTCTTTTAAGATTTTGTTCCCGTCAGAAAGAGATATTCCGGAAGAAGCTGTCACCAATTGCCTGGTCATTACCTCGCTCAATGGTTTCGTTCGATTGTCCTCAAAATCAATATCCCGCTTTGTGACAATTCCAACCAGCTTAGAATTTAATGTGCCGTCTTCTGTTATAGGAATCCCGGAAAACCCATATGTATCCTTAATAGTATCGACATCCATGATGGTATGGAAAGGGCTGAGGACAACCGGGTCAGTTATAAAACCATTTTCAAATCTCTTTACCTTGCGAACCTCCTTTGCCTGATCTTCAATGGTATTGTTATAATGAATAATGCCAATGCCGCCCAGCAAGGCCATGCTAATGGCCATCCTCGATTCGGTTACCGTATCCATGGGCGAACTGACGAGGGGTCTTTTTATCTTTATATTACGGGTAAGGTTGGTATCCAGACTAATTGTGTCTAAAATAAAATCTATGTGTCCGGGAAGCAGAATGAAGTCATTATAAGTAATGCCTTCTCCCCCTTCAAAAAGTGTTTTTGCGTCAAGTCCATTCGGCGGCATGGGTGTGTTATTAACCTCCAATTAAATGTTTAGGAATTTCAATATTAATGTAGAGACGCATTGCAATGCGTCTCTACATTAATCAATAACACAAGGATATCGTTTATGTCAAAGATAATTATAAAACCCGGTTAGGTAGTTAAGTGGTTAAAACTATTTGACTGTTACGGCAGGGAATAACTCTTTCTTTTCAACAGGTTGGCAGCGGAAAAGAGGTTCACATAGAATCGTTCTGCCTGTTTGAGGTATTCGCCTTTCAGATTATCATAATCTTCAAGCATTTTCTGTTTATCGGAAACTATGCCCTTCAAAGACGCCAATTCACCCTCGTATGCTTCTGCCCATTCGGCAATCATGTTCCTTGTCACTTCAACATGGAATTGTATGCCGTAAATATTCCTGCCGTATTTGACCGCCTGATTTTCACATAATTCTGAGGTAGCAATCCTTTTCCCGCCTTCCGGTATACTGAAGGTATCTCCGTGCCACTGGTATACGGTTATTTCCCCGGGGAAATTTCTGAACACATTATCCTTCAATCCCTCTTCATCAATAGAAACCTTGTAAAATCCGATTTCCTTCTTTGGATTTTTTGATACCGTGCCGCCGATAGCCTTTACCATAAGTTGCGCCCCAAGGCAAACGCCTAAAAAAGGGATATCCCTCTTTATTATTTCCTTAAGAAAAACATTTTCATCCGCTAAAAAGGGATATTTTTCCTCTTCATACACATTCATAGGACCACCAAGACTTATCACCATTTGAAGAGTTTTTTTTAACTCCGGCAGATTATCTTTGTTTGAAAGATCAACAATTGCGGAAGAAATCTTGTTATCTTCCAGAAAGTCTCCAATAGTACCGGGACCTTCAATATCAATGTGTTTTATGAATAAAATCATAATGCTTATCCTGAAAAAATCCTACCATTAGTGCATAGTTTCGTTAAAATGTGTACGTAAAAAAATGTCATTGTGAGGAGTGAAGCGATGAAGCAATCTCTTGTTCCCAAAAGACTTAAGAGTGCTTCGCTGTAGCTCGTAATGACGGTATCAATGTAGATATTTTAATGAAACGTTATATTAAAAAAACATACTACCAACCCGGCGAAACAAATTCTAATGACAAATTGATTTGAAATTTCAAACAAGTGCATCTTTCGCATTTTGAAAATTAATATTCAATGTTCAATGTAAAAGAATAAAGGCAAATGAACAACCACTTGAGCATTGAATATTGAACATTTTTCTTAGTGCATAACATTTAGCATGAACTATATGACGGTATTTGATGGTATAACACTCCCTTTGGGAATAATGATAATAGAATCACGTATCATGTAATTTTCCGCATCAAATGTTTCTATCTTTTTCGTATTTTCTATATGAACGTTTTCTCCGATATGAACGTTTTTGTCAACAATAGCGCCCACGATTTTTGTGTTTTCTCCAATTCCGATGTTCGGTATCCCTTTCTCTTTGTTGGCACGAATATTTTCTTTTGTTTCATAATAGTCGGCACCCATAAGCACGGAACTCCTGATCGTAGTGTTTTTCTCTATTCTTGTTCGAAAACCAATTACCGAATCACTTATTTCCCCACTATCAATAATACACCCGTCGGCTATAATAGACTTTATAATCCTGCAATTGTTTATAATCGCTCCGGGCAGGGACAGTGGGCTGGTATATATTGGGTTTTTCTCGCTGTACAAGTTAAACCTCGGACTTAAGGTTGCCAATTCGAGATTGGCCTCATAAAATGATTTAATTGTCCCGATGTCCTCCCAATATCCGTCAAATAAATAGGCATGGACTGCTCTTTCCTTTATAATTTCAGGAATGATTTCCTTTCCAAAATCAGGTTTTTGTGATTTTTTTAATACTTCTTTTAATACGCCAATGTTGAACAGATAAATACCCATCGATGCCAAAAGTGTTCTCCCTTTTGGTTCAACCCCCCTTTTCTCAAAAAATGATGCATCCAAAGAAAGCGTATCGATAACTGCTTCATCTTTAGGTTTCTCAGAAAAACCAACAATGCGTCCCTGTTCGTTTATTTTTAAAAGCCCCAGGGCTTGGGCATGTCTCCTTTCAGAAGGGATGGCAGAAACAGTCACTTCAGCGCCTGACTTGATATGTTCTCTGATAAAATGCTGATAATTCATTCGATATAACTGGTCACCGGAAAGAATCAATATGTATTCGATATTTGGTTGGTCAAAGAAACGCAGATTCTGGCGGACGGCATCCGCGGTGCCCTGATACCAGTCCAAACTGCCTATAGTTTGGTTTGCCGCAAGGACTTCGATAAATCCTTTTGAGAAATTATCAAATTTATATGACCTTGTGATGTGCCGGTGCAGGGAGGCGGAATTAAACTGGGTTAAAACATAAATTTTATTTATCCCTGAATTCAGACTATTACTAACTGGAATATCAATCAACCGGTATTTACCGGCAAGAGGCACTGCGGGTTTTGACCGTTCTTTTGTAAGGGGATAGAGTCTCGTTCCACGTCCCCCACCTAAAATAACAGAAATTACATTATCCATATTATTATCTCCTGCTTTAAGTTGTGTCGTTAAATCGTTTCAACCACTTAACTATTTAACCACCAAACTACTTAACCAAGGGGTGCATTCCCGATTTTTTGTATATCTTCACACATTTTGTTTTTTTACAAAGAATTGTAATACTTTAGTCCTATGAAAAAAACCGCTCGTTCCCAAGCTCCGGCTTGGGAACGGGATTGTTTGAGAAGCTCCAGCTTCGAATGGAAAAGGGAATGAACCCATGATGTCAGCTTGGAGGCTTTTCAGTATGTTACCCAAGATATTTAGAAACATCTTTTGAATCGAATAATACACGAAGCTTCGCTTGCCGGCTAAATGGAAGCTAGAGCTTCCAACACAATTACGTTCCCAAGCCGGAGCTTGGGAACGAGCATTTTTGTTTTCCAAAAATCTAAACTGTTGCAAAAAATCAGGAATGCTCCCTTAACCAAGTTATATTCCACTTGTCTTTTTGAAAGTAATACAATAAATAAGAAATTCGCTACAGTACATTTACTTCTTTGCTTCCGGGATAACGGTGAGTGTGCCGCTCGTTCCGTTTCTTAAATATTCAACCGTCACCGGCTCGCCAATTTTTATAACGTCGAGGGCATATTTATAATCATAGATATTAGTGATTTTCAAATCTCCAAATCTGACAATAATATCTCCGTCCCGCAGGCCTGCTTTATCTGCAGGGCCTCCAGCCTTGACGCCGCTCAGTTTTAGACCTTCAATATCTTCTGTGGTAAAGTCGGGAATGGTGCCTAAATATATTCTTCTGGAACCATGCAGGCTATCAGGCGGTCCTGAACTCTTTACTTTAAAATAGTCGGGCCGCCCGGGACTTTTTACCAAATCGGAAATGATATTCTTCGCAAATTGGGCGATCTTTGCCATACCTTCGTAATTAAGAGTCACTGTATCGTCGGTCGGCCGGTTATAATCATCATGGCTTCCGGTAAAGAAGTTCATGATAGGGACGCCTTCCTGGTAAAAGGGGGTGGCGTCTGTCGGCAGATAAGGGTCGTGTTGAAGTATGAGATTAAAGCCTGACATGATATTGCGCTTTTCAAACAATTGCGGCCATGATTTTGAGGAACCTGCCCCCTGGATAATGAGTTTGTTGTCTCTCAGCCTCCCCACCATATCAAAATTTATGTATGCAATTGTATTTTTCAAGGGAAAGGCAGGGTTTTTTATAAAATGAGAGGAACCCAGCAGTCCCATTTCTTCCCCCGACCAAAACGCAAATACAAGTCCCCGTCGTTTATCTTGTGGTTTTTTTTTGTATGTTTCCGCCAGAGCAGCCGCTAATTCCAGCACTACGGAAACCCCTGAGGCGTTATCGTCTGCCCCATTATGTATCATTCCCTCTTCTCCTTTTCTCGCCAGGGATTCAGTACCACCGTAGCCAATGTGGTCTAAGTGTGCTCCCACGACGATGTATTCGCAATCATCTTTACCATCAGCAGGGGGCAGATATCCGATAACATTGTGATCTGACGTTTTTTCACGTTTTACAGCGGTGGAAATAGTTGCTTTTATTCCCGGCATAGCAAAAGCGGTTTGGGCTTCAGATTTTTCAATGTCCAATTCAGATTGTACCGTAGCAATATCTTTTCCAATAAAGGAAAAGAGTGCCTTCGCCGCATCGCCGCTTATTGATGCGGCTACAATACCGGAATCTGCTGAGGCATTATCAAAGGTGAGGGGAAGCAGTTCTCCCGCATCCGGGGAGTTTGGCCCCGTGACCACCAGCAGCGCCTTTGCACCATGTTCCCGGGCAATCATGGCTTTGTAACGCAATCCGGAATAACGGTTCAGATCGTGGCGTCTCTTCATTTCAACCTTTTCGGGGATATAATTAAGGACGAGAACCACTTTATCTTTTACATCAATACCAGCGTATGAATCATAACCTGCGCCATCTTCGCCCGGCATGGAGATGCCGTATCCAGCAAAAACCAGTTCACCGTCAGCTACACCGCTTGCAGTAAAAGCAAGCGGACGAAAATCCTTCTCTAATTCAAAAGATTTTGTGTCGTTTGCTTTGCCGCTTTTGGCAATGTGAAGAAAATTGCCTTCCGGCATAACTTCTACGCCTGAAGTAAAGGGAAACCCCTGAAAGTAGTTGCCATTTTTGTCAACAGGCAATATCCCGATTTTTTCAAGCCGATGAGCAATATAATCAGAGGCCATTTTGGAGCCTTTTGTGCCTGTCAGCCTTCCTTCCAACTCATCAGAAGCAAGGTATGCAACGATTGTATGCAAATCTTCTTCGGTGATTTGAGGAGAAAAGGGGTGGTCTGTTTTTTCAGTAAAGGAGAAGGACTGCGGAGGTTCCTGCGAGGTAATTCCCCCTGCGCTTTCCTGAAGTTCGAATGCCGGTGTCGTTTCTGACTGTTTTCGTACAGGTGAAGCATTGAGTGCAGATAGTGCTTCTTCGTGATTCCAGTCGGCGATAAAAAGCTGAGAATTTTTCTGCGGGGTGCGGTTTGAAGTCCATACGAGCTTCTTTCCGTCAGGGGAAAAGACCGGAAGACCGTCAAAGCCGTCCGTAAAAGTAACACGAACGGGTTCTTTTTTGCCATAGACATCAACAATAAACAGTTCGCAATTGGCAAATCCGTATTTATTTGAATGAAAAATTATATAGGTATTGGAGGGGTGATAATAAGGCGCCCAGGACATAGAGCCAAAATCGGTTAATCTGCGTTTGTCTGAGCCGTCCAGGTTCATTGTATAAACATCTGCCAATAAACCGTTTTCTTTGAAATGACGCCAAATGATGCGTTTTCCGTCAGGGCTGAAAAACGGGCCTCCATCATAACCGGGCTGATGGGTCAGGCGGGTTTGTCCGGAGCCGTCTGCATTCATAATGTAGATTTCACCGAAGTATGAAGGGTCGGTTTCAAAACGTTTTTTATCCCCGGCGGAAAGATGTTCGATGGGATATGCGTCACGCAATGAACAAAAAACAATCTTGCTGCCGTCCGGAGAATATGCCCCTTCGGCGTCATAGCCCAATGCCTCCGTCATGCGTTTCGGATTGCTTCCATCACGGTGGGCGGAAAATATATCATAATGTTCGTCATAATCCCAGCTAAATCTCTTGTTTTCCCCGGAAGCGCGAATATCAAATTCTGCTTTTTGTTTTGCCGTCGCTTCGGGGTCAAGGTGTGTGGAAGCAAAAAGTACCTCATTTGAACCTGGCCGTATAAACGAGCAGGTGGTCTTGCCCGTTCCGGGTGAAACCCGATTAGTATCTCCTGTCTCGAGATCCAAAATGTATATCTGGAAAAACGGGTTATCAGGTTCCCGTTCGCTCTGGAATATAAGGGCATTACCGTCTTCGGAAAAATAGCCCTCGCCCGAACGTTTGCCCTGGTAGATTAATTGCCGCGTATTTTTGAGGAATTGTTCTTCTTTAGCGCCATCTCCCAGAGTTACGGAAGAATGAAAGGGGAGGGATAACGTTGCTATGAAAAGAGTTATTATTGTAAGGAAATTCATGCGTTTCATTGTGAGGCGCTCCTTTTTATAAAAAGGGATGTAAAAAAGTCAGTGAAGATGAACAATAATTACCGGTAAAAAATCACCTGAATGAAATAAACATTTTTCGCATTGTAACGGGTAATTGTAGAAAAAGCAAACGACGACTTTGTTGATATATTGTATTGAATTTCGGGAAAACTTTTTCCTTTCTTTTTGATACAATCGCGCCATTGTTTTGATAGGATTCGTCGGGGTTGGAATTCAGACACGTCTATTATCCGGATTGAGGATTATATCGGCAGGATATTTGTGGGAACACAAAAAAGGTAACATTTTAGTTTTTTGGAAAAAAATCGGCCTATAGGGAGGTATGATTTGTAGTGGCAAGGCGTTTCGTGCCATTACAAGGAAAATGTTTTATTCCTTATATAACAGGCACACGTGAATATTTTAAAAAACTCAACAATAGCGATGTTTTGCCGTATAGTGTAAGTGTAGGGGCGAAGCATTTGCTGTAAATTGTCATAAATTCGTTCATACCCAAATGGGCAAATGCTTCGCCCCTACTTTTCAAAAAAACAAAGTATTACAAAGTATTACAACTTTATGGAAATAGATGCTTTTGGCTATAGCCGTAGTTTTTCCGCTGAAAATTTCCCGTTGCTTTTTCATCTCTAACAGGCTGAAAAACATCATCTTCCCGGGGAATCACCTTGCCGGGGATACATGTGTCTTTTTTAAGTGTGTGATGTAAAAATTACATCTTTGGAAATTATTTGTACAGTACTCAAGAAACGATGGGATTTTCAGACTATCGGCATTTATACAATAACAATCATTGCTCGGCGGTGTTGTTATAAACGGACACATCTCTCTCGCTGCCATTTCTTTTTTCCTCCTTCTATAGTATTGGCAAGAAAACACAGTCAAATGTCTAAAAAACGGACATTTTTCATATCCTTTTGTGAACCTCCGGCTCAAGAGAATGTTTACCATGTAAAAACTTCTTTTTTTGTAACATTTTAGCTTTATGAAAAATTCACGGGATAGAAAAAATACCATGTAGCCCCGTTAGGGGCGGTCTGTTTGTAGCACAATAAAATTCAATAGAGTAAATAGCTCCGTAGGAGCGGCCTGTACGTATTCAGGCAGACCTGTTTAATATGGATTTACAAGAGACAGGTCGCTTCTAGCGGAGCTAATATCTGTTATAAGATTCTATTTTGCTACAAACAGGCTGCTCCTACGGAGCTTATAGGTAATACATTTTTCAAAAAACTAAAGTGTTACCTTTTTTTTAAGTTTTTCTTTGTACCCCTGGTGTTCTTTGCCTGCATGTGCGTCGCACGCAGAAAGGCATTCCCGATCGGTTGCCGGAGATACGTTTCACATCCACTAACTCCGCACCTGCAGCCTCCTTCAAGTGTTGCAGGATTAATTGCTCCGGTTGAGTCAAGTGACGTCACTTGCATGCTGATAAAATTTGATAGGTAATATATGACTAAAAGTTATATATGTCAAGAAGTATATTACTTGGGGTATTTGACCATTTTATAACACCTTGTTATAAATTCCTCATGAGGAAAAATATTGTGGGAAGCAATGTGCGGATGATCAGGGAAAGGCTTGGAATTACACAGGAAGAACTGGCTTTAAGAAGTGGCTTAACCCAGGGTTATATAAATTTTTTAGAGAACGGAAAGAGGGGATATAGTGAGAGGTCTTTAGAAAAGATTGTAAATGCCCTCGGAATTCAGATATCCGGACTCTTTGCAGAAAAGACAATAGAAGAACCGGCTATCGTGGCTGAGCAAACCATACCATACGGCAAAAGAAGGCGTATCTACGACACGATAATCAGCCTGTTAGAGAAGCTTCCTGCACCAGTAATCGACCACTATAAGATACTTCTCGAAGCAGAGATAGAAATAAGAAACAGAGGCTCGGTTGATAGACAGGAAAAATCGTAATTCAATTTTTAATTTTGTATTTCAAGGTTTGTATAAATTGGTAACACTTTAGTTTTTTGAAACCATAAGGGTGAAGCATTTGCAATAACCGGCATACATGCGTTCATGCTCAAACATGCAAATGCTTCGCCCCTACACCGTGCGGTAAACATCGTTATTATTAGAATTTTTGTATCAATTTAGTCTTTTGAAAAATTAAAAGCTCTCGTTCCCAAGCCGGAGTTTGAGAACGAGAGCGATTGCTCAAACTGTCCCCAGCTGGCGGGGGTGTAGTGGGTGGAATTGAAGGGCAGGAATGCAGAATGACTGCTGAGCAGCATGATTTTACTTTGATGGTTTTTCAAAAAACTAAAGTGTTACAACAAATAAGGTTTTCGAACACAACCTTACAAAAAAATGTTTCTATCATCTAAAAACTCTTCTGGTTCAGCGTGTTTGCCATGTTCCCATATGAGCGAGAAGAACCAAATGCCACTTTCACCAATCCAGAAATCTGCAGGTGTGAAAGTCATCTTCGAATCAAGCGGCACCTCTGACCGTTCAGGATTATACTCCGCTTGCCAACCAAACAACTCTCCCTTCCAGGGCATTCCTTAAGCGTGCAACTTAGCCGCAAATTTTCTGACTTCATCGAGGTTTGGAATGACAATAGGAATGACAGAGATATGATTTTCGTGTGTCTTAATTTTAACTTTCGTGGTTGCCACGTTTCTTCTCCTCCTTTCGCCACATTTCTAAAACGTAATTTTGATATTCTACCAAAATTCTTTCAATCTCGGCCAGTTCGTGATTGCGAAAACCCCTCGATTTAGCTAATCTAACATACGTAAGTGAAACCCAACAGGAGCATTCCCGATTTTTTGTAACCGTTTGTGTGATTGGGGCAAAACAACGCTGCAAGGGATGTGGCAAGCCTGTCCCCCGCTGGCGGGGGATTAAGGGGGTGGAATTGTCTGCGGAGGAAATCTGGGAGGTTTATAACATGAATAGCCATAAATTTTTCTTCTCATTCCTACGTTCTGCGGGAATGCATGTCACGAAACAGGATAAAATTGTCCATTTGACCAGTCTGCGGAGCGTGGGAAAGAGGGTCAAATTTGTTTTCATAATAAAGGGGTAGTTGAATCGATGGAGAAATCCAGTCCACCCCCTGCACCCCCGCCAGCGGGGGACATAGTTTGAACAACAGGGCGCATTCCAGATTTTTGGTTAACTAATTGTACATTGTAACACAAGCATCCTGGCTCGAAAATAAGACTACAAAAAATAGTTTAAGTACAGATACTACAACACGATATGGTTATAAAACCATTTTTCATCGTTTCTGGGTGTTGCAAATGAAACATGATGACTGATGACTCATTTTGCCATTACGCGGGTATCCGTTTTGTCATTGCGAGGGTCTTTTTTTCAGCTTGTCATTGCGAGGGTCTTTTCCGAAGCAACCTCATAAACCGTAATAGAGATCCTTCCATCCTGCATTCATTCCATTAATTAATTCTATTTTTTTAGCCCTTGAGCCACCCTTAATTTGTTTCTTTCTCCCGCGATATGGCGTCTCTTATGTCACGAAATATCTCGTAGTATATTGATTGCTTCGGAAAAGACCCTCGCAATGACAAGCTGTCATGCGTACACTACGGTGCCTGAATTGTGTAAGATTAGCTGCAATGACAAGCAGAGACCTTGTAAATTACAAGCTGATACCTTTTGGATGGCCCTATACATTTGAACCGGTACAGAAACAGAAATGCCAGATGTTTCCGACTCGAAAGTAAAACTACAAAAAATAGCTCAAGCACAGGTACCGCAATATGATATGGTTATAAAACCATTTTCATCGTTTCTGGGTGTTGCAAATGAAACATGATGACTACTTGTGGCATTTTACCCTCAAACTGGAAGCTTGTGTTACTATTCCTTCCCCTCCCCGCTAATGGCATTTTTACAAAAAATCGGGAATGCTCCCCCATCGGGCTGGTCAGCCTTCGTAACTGCTTTTTTAATCTCCCGTATCTGCCATTCGTTAGCCTCAATAAATTCATTGATTGCCGTGGACACAAGATAGGACTTTGATCTTGCCATAGCCGCAGCAAGACATTCAAGCCTTTGCTTTGTCTTTTCGTCTATTCTTATTGTTAATGTAGTGCCCATTTCCGCACCTCCTTTTAATACGCAATAACACTTTGTGTTACATTGTGCAACGCTATAAGTTCTCCTCATTTGTATCAATTAACCGAAAACTTCCCTTAAGGCATCAACGACTACTTTTGCAACCTCACTCAAAGCTGCAAAGGTATTAAAATGCAATACCAACGATTTTTTGCAATCCGTCAGGATATCTGGTTCACAGAAGCCAAATCGTGATTTACTATCTGTCTGGTGGCTGTCAATGTATAGACGCATTGCATGCGTCTTTCCGCTGTGTCAACATATTCTTTACGCGCAGCAGTTTCCAGACGCATGCAATGCGTCTCTACAAAAATATTAAAATTCCTAAACATAAATATTTTTACAATTTCATTATTCTGGTTCATTATTCCGGCATAATCCCATGTTCCATAATAAACTTACTGATTACATGTGACCATGTTCTGCGCCCCCGCATCCTGAATAATATCTTTCATGGTAAATCTCATACGATGCTTTATAGCATCCTGGAGGTCGTCAAGAAGTTTTACCATTTTTTGGTCCAAAGGTGACAGAGAAACAGGCATGTATTTTTCACCAAAATTTCTCATCGCAAATAGTATTTCATCCAAGTGGATTGCATCTAAGTCCTTCCCAGGCATGTAGTATAAATATTTTTCTGTGGGGATTTCTACAATCAGGGATGCCTTGGAAAGTTCGGAGATAATCTCTTGAACGGTTTCAATGGGAATGCTCAGCGCTCCGGATAACCCCTCCGTTGACCATCGTTCGCCCTTTCCGTATAAAAACTGTGAGGATATCCGTTCCATAATAAAAAGTCCCAAAAGTTCCCTTGATGCATAGTTTATATCAATGGCTTGACTTTTCAGCTTAATAAACCGTATGTTTTGGATAACATATGAAATCACTGCTCCAAAAAGAACAACGTTCCAGCTCATCTGCAACCACAACAGAAAGAAAGGGACTGCTGCGAATGCGCCATAAATCAGGTTATATCGTGCAAGTCCTATCTGGCTTTTAAAATAAAAGACCTGGAGTATATAAAAAAGCGTTCCGCCTATAATCCCGCCGATTATCCCCGGAATGACCCTCACCCTGGTGTTTGGCAGAAAAATATAAACGGAAATAAATGCCATCCACAGCGCAACAATAGGCAAAAACAACCCCAACGTACTCAAATAAATCTTGCCGATCCCTATTTTATTTAAGAGGGTGACGAGTTTTTCATTCGTTAAAACAGCCGTAATTGTTGTCGATGTCAGAATAAGAATGGGAAAGACAAACATTATGCTGGTGTAGTCGGTAAACTTTCTGAAAACCGAACGGGATTTTTTAATCTTCCAAATATCATTAAAGGAGGTCTCAATATTACCTATCGTGTTGATTACAAAAAAGAGGAGAAATGTGAGCCCGATTGCACCAAGGTAACTAAAACTTGTTCTGTCGACAAAGTGCATAATTTGTTTTTTATACAGGAAAGCATTTAAGCTGATGTTTGAAGGCATGGAAAGGACAGAAGATTCGATACGTTCTTTCAGTTCATTTTTTGCTTCTTCACTGCTAAAATCTACAGATGCCATGATATATGTAAGTTCCTCTTTGTATTTTTTAATGGCTGTTTTCGCTTCTTCTTCTTTTGCGGCTGCCGATATTTGCTCATAAGATGCATCATGAGTGTTGTCGTTAGAGGAATCCCCTGATGTATAGGGTTTTGTAGAAAGTATTTCTCCTCCAGGGGGAAGAATGAACCCTTCAAAGGCCTCGATAGCGCTGAGAATCTCTTCACGGGCAGCAGGTTCTGAAAAATCAAGCTTGTCAATCTGTTGAAAAAGCCCCTGCTTAAAACTGATAAAGGCAGAAACCATCTCACCGCCTGGTAGATTAAAAATATTGGTGTTGATTTTTTGATCCAGCACTTTTTCAGCACCAAGTCCTTTTGAAACAGATAAAACAAAAGCCATGAGTGGAATAAGTGATACAATTGAAATGAAGGTTAGCGCTGATGCCTTTAACAGACATCGGCCTTCAGTGAATTCGCTTACTACGAGGGCACAAAATTTTACCACCCGGCGCAAAATCCACAGGATAGCAGAGGTCTCTCTCACCTCAACCCAGAGATCAACCTTGATGAATTTTTTTATTCTATCAAAATATAAAACTGTTTTCTTTAAAGTCATTGTTTTACTTATTATTATTACGACAAAGATAAAAGAACAATAGGGTCACCCGGTTTCTATTGATTAAATCGTCCCCGACCGAACCCAAACGTTTGACATTGTTAACGGAGAGACAGGTTACACCTCAGATCCGGTTCGGACTATCAGGTTCAATCTCCAGACGGGTTCAGGCTGGTAACCTGACCCCGCCTGGAGATTCTTGTCTGTGCTCATATGCGAAATATGTAGAGAAAAAGTGTTTTCGAAGGAAACCGCCGGTAAAGCCATGAGGGACTGAACAGAAACCCATATCTTATCTTAGTTACATCTTGATGCAGTGAAAATCAACAATATTCTTTGCGCAAGTTTCCATACTTTTTTTATTTCCTTGATATCCAAAGAGATAATCATTGCCTGCTCTTGTACATTATTTTTCTCGATTAAATTGATACATGAATCCTGCACAAGAGCAAAAGAAAGAGAGTGAACCATAAGGGATACCCCCTGTTTTCCACTACACGTTTTATGAAATTTTCTTTTAATATTAAAATAACAGTCCTTTTTTTTCTCTGCCTTTTCCTGCGATTTTTCTTTGTGGACAAATACCTGGAAAATGAAGACAGTATTAACTTTGCCATGGGGCTTCATGATTATGATATTTCCCTTCATCAACCGCACTTCCCGGGCTATCCTGTATATATTTTCATATCGTATTTGTTTTTAAAAATATTTCACAGCGATGTTGCAGCACTGACGTTGCCGGGCGTATTTTTTGGAAGCCTCACGATATTTCCTCTCTCCTTTCTCACCCGCAGTATGTTTGCTGAAAAAACGGCTATCCTGACAGCCATCCTTTACACAATAAATCCTTTATGCTGGATGCAGTCAGAAAGACCGGCTTCCGACACTACCGGTACGTTTTTTATACTATTGTCCATAAAATTCCTTTTTTCTGCCTTTGATGCCGCACGTTACGGGGCATGTACGCTGAATTATGGGAAAAATGCTTCCGTTTCATACCATCTTTTTTGGCGTGTGAAAAAGAATGCGCATTTATATGGCGGATACTGTCTTTTCTTTGGCAGCTTGTTTTTAGGTATTGGCCTTGGGGTCAGGCTTTCGTATTTTCCCTTTGTTCTTTTATGGATGGGAACTTTGCTGTACTACGCCTTTCACCGAATACATCTTGAAATGAATAGTATCTTTTTTGGCATCACTGGACTTTTTGCTGGTATATGCCTGTGGTTTATTCCTCAAATAAATTACACGGGGATAACCCCTTTTTTTTACCACGCTTTTTCCTTTACACATGGACATTTTACGGATTGGGGCGGCTCTGTACTCACCTTTGGCGGATGGGAAAGGGTGCTGTGTATTGTCCGGCCTTTTTTGGAATTAGAGTTAGGCGACTGGCGGCATACTCTTTATTATCTCAGCGTCATTCAGTTCGCTATTGCAGTGCTTTCCATATTATTCGCCTTTCGGTTTTTTCCGGCAGACGGCAAACGGTTTTTCTGCATAATGTATGCAGTTCCCTACACGATTTGGATAATCTTTGGGCAAAACGTTGCAAACACACGCCATTTTCTACCGCTGCTCCCATTAATCCTAATGTTTATTGCGTTTGGATTAGGGAAAATATGCGAAGTTTGGGGGAAAAGACTTTTCCTGATCCTTGTTATAACGCTTATTATTGCAACCTCTTCACTCTCTCTCACTGCAATTATCCAACATCGTCGCAGTGTTCCGGCGTCAACACAACTCATTCAGTATATTAAAACACATTTCAAAAATACCTCTGTCAGAATTTATTGCTTTGATGGGAAAAAAAGGTTCTTCGATTATTATCTACCACACTGGGATGCGAGGAACGTAAGGGAAGTGCCGGATATCTATTTTGACCTTCAGTCATCACTCGTTAATCCAGAAACCATTCTTATAGTAAAAAAAGGTAAAAATAATCCCCTGTCAGACAAACAATTTTCGCACATCGTTACGTTTGAAGGATTTTCATTATTTGAAATTTCCCAAAAAAACTAACTTGTCAAAACGATTGTAATAATTACAAACAGCACATGTAATTGTTACACATTTTAGCCCTCTAAAAACCTCCGTTTTCTCCAAAAATAAAAACCATTTCCCATAAGTATCGATGTATTATTGCCATACAACTCTATAGCAACTTTACACAATACATGGCACTATCATTGCTCATGTTAGCGGCATATATATTTTTTTATTCATTTGAAAATAATACCGTTAGTAAAGACGATGAGAATGAAAACACTGCTTATTACGGGAGCAACCGGATTCCTTGGCGGTTGCCTTGCAAGTAAATATCTGGAGGAAGGATATCGTCTCAGGATTATTGCAAGAAATCTACGGGGATTGCCGTTAAAGGAGAAGATGGATAAAATCTTCCCGGATAAAACGACAGAGGAAAGAAATGCATTTTCCGATCGTATTGAACTACTTGAAGGAGATATTTCAACGGAAAATCTGGGATTATCTGAAGCAGATTATTTACGGCTGGCAGGCACTGTTGATATGGTGGTGCACTGCGCTGCCGCCACAAAATTTGAAAATGATGCGAACGATATTCTTACTCAAACTAATATATATGGTTCGTTGCACGTCGCCGGATTCTGCGCACGGAAGAAAGTCAAGCGTTTTCATTATGTGAGTACTGCATATGTAGCGGGAAACAGAAGAGGAATCGTCTTTGAACATGAGCTTGAGAAGGGGCAGAAATTCAATAATAACTATGAACAATCAAAATATGAGGCGGAAAGACGCATCTCCTCATTAGCAAAACAACAGGGTATTCCGTTAACCGTTTACCGTCCCAGTATTATTGCCGGCGATTCAATAACAGGGTACACAAAAAACTACGATAATATTTATGCATTTTGCAGGGAGCTTGTTTGTCTTAATGATTATGAAACACGAAGGAAATCAGGAAACGACAGCCTTATTCAGGGAAGGCATGAGGTACGCCCTGTTTCATTGAGAATACCCGGAGATAAACACAGCACGATAAATCTTATCCCGATAGACTATGCGACAAATGCTATTTTTCATATCTCCAAACAAGAGGAGGCCGCAGGCAAAATATTTCATATTGTCAACCCTACGCCCCCCACGATAGAAGAGATTGCGGAATGGTTAAAAGTTGCCACCGGTATTTACCGCGTAAGAGTCGTCCCGCAACATGAATTTAGTGCCTCCGCACCAAATGCATTGGAAAAGAGTTTTTTCAGAAGAAACAAGGCGTTTCAGCCATACATGTTTGGAGAAGCTTGTTTTGATTCTGCAAATACAAGGGCCTTTCTCGCAGGTGCAAATATAGACTGTCCATTAATAACACAGGAGTTTATTAGCCGTAGTATTCAATACGCAATACAAACAAAATGGGGAAAGAAAGGAGCGGACAGGGAATACCGAGAAAGAGAATACGAAGTGGAAGGAACAGGGGATCACCAAAAGACCGGTAACAATAGTTTGGTGTCAAACATATGAGCGAAAGGCCTGAAATACCCGCAATACTCACGCACAGGGAATATTTTGAGTCACTATTCATGGACAGGGTAAACAAATCCCCCCTTCCCAAAATCGATACCCTGAATGCCATTATCCAATTTCAGATAACTGATGATAGTGAGGGGGTGTGGAACGTTGTAATTGAAAAAGGGCTTGTAAGAGAGGTAACAAAAAGAACGATTGATAATCCGACATGCGTCTTCCTTTTGGACAGCGCAACGTTCCTCTCCATAGTGAAAAGGGAAATAACCCCTCAACAGGCTTTTTTTCAGGGTAAAGCTGATATTAAAGGGGATATCCTGTTAGCGTTGAAGATGAATATACTGGTCGGGTATATGTAAATAATTGTAACACTTTAGTTTTTTGAAAAAACAAAAATGCTCGTTCCCAAGCCGGAGCTTGGGAACGAGCGTTTTTTTCATATAACTAAAGTGTTACAAATAATTATGTATTGTAGCGGCAAGGCGTGCTTTGTCACTACTCGTGGAGAACATTCCCGATTTTTTGTAGCTATTCATGGGGGTCAGGACGACACAACCCTGTCAGGGTTAACACTACGGCAACGTTTCATTAAAACATGGCGGAAGTCACAAAAAATCAGGCATGCACCCTACTCGGGAACGAACATTTTTGCTTTTGCAAAAATCCAGGCAGGTTCAGGTTTGCAACCTGAGCCTATGAGTTTATGCGTATAATGGGGCCATGTACCGCTGTAAAAATCCCTGTTTGGCATCTGGAATTTATTTGTCATTTTTCTGCTAATAGAAAGCTGGATTGGAAGTATAAAACATTTGGTTCAGATTACAAACCTAAACCCGCGAAGTATTGGTTCTATTTGACCTGCAAAACAAATATTAAAAAAACATTTTTAACAAAAGGAGAAAAAAGTATGTTAACGCACATGAAACGTATCACACTCAACACCATAATTGCCGGCATGTTTACTCTAGCCGCTGCATTCCCTCTCTATGCGGCAAAAAAAGGTGCGATGGTTGGGAAGATCAGCAGTCTTGACGAGACGAATGAAACAATCATGTTGATGGATGATCTCGTGGAGGTAAATTGCATCGATGCAAAGCTACGTATAAAAGGAGTTGATGACCCGACACTTGCCGACCTTAAAGTGGGCGATACAGTGAAGGTAAAGGGAGATGCAGGCAGTTCAAGTGTTATTGAGGCAAGCAAGGTGAAAGAACCGGTAAAACTGAATAAAAAATATGACGGAAAATTTTCCGGAGAAACCAGGCAGGTAAATACGTCAAAAAAAACCTTTGAACTCCTCGGACAGGAAATTGACGCCAGCAGTCTCTCCAGCGTTACTATGAGTTCCAGAAAGATTTCATTTGATAACATGGTATCGGGGGTACAGGTGTATGTAAACGCTTCCGTTAAAAATGGGAAACTGGTTGCCAACACGATGGAGATTAGTTCGAAAAGCTGTAATTTTTGTCATTAATTTTAAAATACCGTGAAAAGATATCTTCACATACTTCTTTCTTACAGAATAGCCATTTTGGTGTGTTTTTTCATCATCACCGCTTTTTTAGGTTTCTTTGCCAAAGGGATGAAGACGGACAATTCCATAGAAATCTGGCTTTCAGAAGATGATAAAGATTTAGCGTACTACAATGAGTTTTTAAAGAAATTCGGGGACGAAGAGTTTCTGGTGGTTGCATTCAGTGCGGTCAATCTTTTTAGCCGGGAATATATGCAGCAGATCAGTACGCTTGCCGGAAAGATAAAAAACCTCGATGGTATCGTCACCGTTGCCTCACTGGCGGATGTATTTAAAAGCAAGGTCACATCGCCGCTTTTTAAGGAAAAGCTGAAGACATATGGGCGCCGTTCGGTAATGAACGTCTTTAAACAGGAGGTACGCACTGATCCTGTTTACCAGAATACGATTATTTCCAAAAACGGCAGAACCACGGCAATTGTAGCAACGGTAAAATGCGCAGGCCCTGAAGCACGAAAGAAACTGGTGGCTGATGTAAAAAAAGTACTTAAAGAAACAGGTGTGAAATCTGCTGCTACCACAAAAAAACAACGCCCGTATTATCTTGCGGGACCGTCGGTGGTAAATGCAGAACTTGACCGTATGTCAAAAAAAGACATGGAGAAATTTACTCCCCTGATGTTTGTCGTATCCATTGTTGTGCTGGGATGTTTGTTTCGTACTGTTTCAGGGGTAGTAATCCCTGTTGTAACGGTAGGCGTCTGCATTACATGGATTACAGGAATATTTGTATTAATGGGTCATACAATGAATATGATAGCAAACATGCTGCTCCCGCTGACGTTTATCATTTCACTTTCAACCTCTATCCGGTTAATTAATTACTATTACCACGAAAGGCGGATTTACGAAACACTGCAGCACGTCAGCATTCCGGTTCTTATGGCAAGTATTACCACTGCCATTGGTTTTGCGTCACTCATGACGAGCAGCATTCCCCCCGTATTTACCACCGGCTTATTTATGAGCGGCAGTGCGATTCTTTCGTATGTCGTCAGTATAACGCTTGTGCCAATACTGCTTTCTTTTATTCCCCTGCAGAAGGAGCGCAGTGTGAATGTCTCCTCCCGCAATGACTATGCACTACCCTTGTTCTTTAAAATAGGGCAGTTTACGGTGAAGAACAAAACGATCCTTCTTTCAGCAGGTTTTGCTGTTTTCATTATTTCGGTAATCGGTATTACAAAACTCAGGCTGGAATCAGACCTTATGACCTCTTTCCCGAAAAAGAGCAGTATTGCAAGGGACAATAAATATATTGAAAAACATCTAACGGGTTTGCTACCTGTTGAGATTGTTGCCGAAACGTCCGCCGGCACAAGTATATTTCAACCAAATATCCTGAATGCTGTTGTTGCACTGCAAAAACATCTGCGCGGAATACCTGAAATAACACATTCAATTTCTATCGCTGACTACATTATGAAAACACACCAGATACTCAATAATAATAAAAAAGAATATTACACACTGCCTGCATCGGAAAAGCGTTCTGCGGATTACGTAAAACTTGCTTCCCTATACGGCGATACCTATGTTGATACCCTTTATACTAAGGAACATTCCGACGCGAGGGTTTCCGTAAGGATGAAACAAGTCGGTTCAAACAGATATCAAGCCATCATTGAATCAGTAAAAGCATTCATAGATACCCGTTTAAACACGGCTTCACTGTCATGGCACGTAACGGGGATTGTTCCGCTTTTGATCAATGTACAGGACAATATTCTCCGAAGCGAGATTTACTCGTTTTCCCTGGCATTTATTCTTATGTTTATTGCCACAACCATCGTACTGAAATCGGTGAGGCTAGGTCTTGTCAGTGTTATTCCCAATCTGATTCCCATAACGGTGACGCTTGGCCTGATGGGATTTGCCGGCATGAGACTCGATGCAGCTACCATTATGATAGCAAGCATTGCACTGGGAATATCGGTGGATGACACGATACATATATTTTATCGATTCAGGAAAGAATTATCCCTTGACGGCAATTATCAGGAAGCTGTCTGCCGCACGATGTTCAGGGTGGGAAGGGCTGCCGTTTTTACCTCAATAACCGCCGCATTTGGGTTTATGGTATTCTCCTTTTCCAGTTTTAAACCGATACAATATTTTGGTGTACTTACCGGTATTACAATGCTCAGCGCACTGGTATCAGATTTGTTACTATCGCCAAGCTGCCTGATGCTGTTGAAACCAAATACTGGTGAAATCCGAAACAAATTCTAATGACAAAATAATTGAAATGCTAAACAAGTGCATCTTTCGTATTTCTTACTACGTAACATGAGTTGCATGGTTTGAAAATTAATATTCAGTTGGTGAATAACTACTATGTTTTTAGAACAAGATAAAAAAAATACGATAACAACTGACAACGTGATTCCGTACCTGGTGGGAAATTCACAACGGAAAAGTGTGCCATATGATTTTCACAATGGACAGGAGGAGGCAAGCGTTGCCGCAAATCAGCATTCGGCTCTTTTACCTCTCCAGAGCGCCAAATGGTATGGGATGCCTTTAGATGCATGGGTACGATATATTGTCTCTCTCCATTTCGATCCATACAATGGTTCGCCGTACTGGCTTCAAAAGGAAAAAGAAGCAGGGATTGACGCGAGAAAAGATATTTTATCATTTGAAGACCTGCGGTTGATTGGCCCTATGGAAGAAAATGACCTTCGCCGTTTTCCATTGGAGTATTTCATTCCGCATCTTTATCTTAAAAACAAGGCGCAGTTTATTTTGGGGGAAACTGCGGGAACGACTGGTCAGCCGAAAGTGACTGCATATCTAAAAGAAGAGTTTGCGGTAATATTTGTGGACTGGTTCAGATATATCGCAGAAAAAAGAGGATTCCCCAAGAAGGCAAACTGGCTGTGGGCAGGGCCCGGGGGGCCTCATATTATAGGAAAGGCAGTAGGTCCTGTTGCCAACAGCATGGGGAGTATGGATCCATTTTCCATAGACCTTGACCCCCGCTGGCTAAAAAAATTAGCCCCTGGGTCACTGGGATACAAACGATATATTAACCACATAATTGAACAGACGCTTGATATATTACAGCGCCAGCACATAGAAGTTCTTTATACAACCCCCCCTTTACTGGAACGACTGGCAGCAGAAATGAATCAGGAACAACGGATGCGGATACGCGGCGTTCATTACGGCGGGGTATCCATACTACCGGAACAATACAATAATTTCAGAGAGCATCTTTTCCCTAATGCGGTGCATATTGCAGGGTATGGAAATACCCTTTTTGGTTTGTGCATGGAGCTTGAGGCTTCAATGAACGGGGATTTGGAGTATTTTCCACCAGGCCCCCGTATGGTAGTGCAGTGCATTTCAACAAAAGACGGTATCCGGCCGGATAAAAACCGGCTTAACCACATTGTTGAGTATGGGGAAAAAGGACAGATAGTATGCCATAGACTTGATGAATCTTTTTTTATACCAAATATGTTTGAAAGGGATGAAGCCGTGCGTATTGCACCGACAAAAACGGCAAAATCGCTCGGCATTTTCCAGGACGGCATTAAAAATCCAACACTATTACCCGGTCTTGCATCAAATGCCAAAATTGGGGTTTATTAACAAAGAGATAGTTCATTAGTGCCTTATCAGTAATTTCGTAACTATTCAGCGTAATTTATTAAACTACCGGAGATCAGAGCGCAACTTGTTCCCAAACCTTGTACTGAACATAGTGAAGTATCTGTTTGGGAACGCAATTGCACTGGAAACTTTGTTTCCAGTGAGGGTCTGACTTGACAAATTACAAACTGTCTTAACCCTGTAATTTTATTCCCTATCTATCAGCAAACAGGCGAGAAACCGGAGTTTCTCGAACAAATGCATTCCCAAACTGGAGTTTGGGAACGAGCCGTGTATCGTTTACGCTGAATAGTTACGTTTTTTCTTAGCATTTTTTTGGCGAAATATTTAATGGTCTCTTATGCCGTCGGCAATCTAAAATCTACCGTCGGCAGTCGGCAATCGGCAATCGGCAAATTGCCGATTGAGGACTGAGGATTGAGGATTGAGAACTGAAGACTGAGGACCGTTTTCTCGCTTGTTTATTTCTGGCTATGCCAGCTTAGGGGGATAGTATGAAACAAATAAATAATACCGTTGAACTGCTTGCGCCTGCCGGGCGATGGGACGCTTTTACCACAGTAATAGAATCGGGAGCGGATGCCGTCTATATTGGCGGCAAGAGATTTAATATGAGACTGCACAGGTCTGATTTTAATTTTACCGACGAACAAATTGCCGAGGCAGTCACATACGCACACTCAAGAAATGTAAAACTCTATATTACTGTTAATAACCTTCTCGGCAATGAAGAGTTTGCAACGCTCGCCAATTACCTTGCATTTTTACAGGAAATACACATTGACGCAATAATAGTCCAGGATTTGGGAGTGCTTCATGCAATACAAAACATGGATGTTTCGATACCAATTCACATCAGCACAATGATGAACATTCATAATGTTGAATCTGCCTTGACGCTGAAGGAACAGGGAGTCAAACGTATTGTTACGTCCAGGGATATCCCTCTTTCCCTTGTAAAGGAAATCCATGAAAAGGCGGACATCGAGGTTGAGTACTTCATTCATGGCGACCTTTGCATTTGCCATAGCGGACAATGCTATTCCAGCGGAGTGCTTTTTGGCAAAAGTGCGAATCGCGGCGAATGTATGAAACCATGCAGATGGCATTATACGCTCGTGGAAAGTAATTCGGGACAAACAATAGGCAATTTGCCCTCCGGTTATCTGCTTGCAATAAAAGACATGTGTTTGCTGAAACACATCCCTGACCTTATCCATGCCGGTGTATGCTCGTTTAAGATCGAGGGGAGGATGAGACATGCAGATTATTTAAGAGAAATCGTAGGTATCTATCGTCACGCCATTGATACTTACAGGGATGACCCAATGTCCTACGCCATGAATTCTTCATCATACGAGCAGCTTTATCAGAGCCGTGTACGGGATTTTACAACGGCAATGTCCTTTACGCCATCCTCCGCTTCTCTTGTTGATATTTCCGGGGAACGTGAACCTCTTTTTTTAAGCCGTGCGGCAAAAGAAAGGTCGCTTGCAAAAGAAGATATCTATGATAATCCTTTCGAAACGGCAGAACACTATTCTATGGAGCATGAAATAACCGTTATTCCTCAGTTATCGGTAAACGTAGGGTCAATAAGCGCTTTGATTGCAGCGTTGGATGAAGGCGCTGACCAGATTATCGTAAATGCGGAAGGCTCACAGTTTAGAAAACAGGTATGGACAAAGCTACTGCGGAAAGAAGCATGTGACAGGACAAAAGACGCAGGGAAAATAATAAGATTCGGTACTCCGCGCATAACAACCGCAATAGAAATGAACGACGTTCGATGGCTGTATGAGCAAGCCGTTTCACTGAAAGTGGATGGTGTCCTTGTTCACAATCTTGGAACCGCAAGATTGGCAAAAGAATATGGATTAAAACCTATTGCGGATTATTCATTAAACATACTCAACTCCACCGCATTGCGCTTTTTAGAAAAAAGAGGGATTTGCGGCGTCACCGCTTCACTGGAGTGTTCTTATTCAACGCTGAAACAATTGGTACAAAATGCAGCAGTCCCCGTTGAATGCGTTGCCCATGGCCCTGTTACCGGCATGATTCTTGAACATTGTATCCCTGCCATGATTACATCGAGGTCACATAAAAAAGATCACTGCAGGCAGGTCTGCCAATACATGGGATACGCGCTGAGAGATGAAAGAGGTGAAATACGCCCTATCGAAACGGATCAATACTGCCGTAATCACATTTTACTCGCCAGGGATATTTGCGTGTTGCCGTATCTTGGCGCATTTGTACAAACAGGCGTAAAGGTATTGAGGATCGAAGCGCAATATTATGAAGAGGCTTTCATAAAAACCCTTGTTGGCTTGTATCGAAAGTATTTAAATATTGCAAATGAATATTCCGGCCTTTCATTGCCAATACAAGAAGGCGATTGGGACATGCTGGCAAAAGAAAGTCCGAGGGGGTTTAATTTGGGTGGATATGTACAAGACATAACCCATTCCCGGAGTACTGCAGCGGTAATGAGAAGTATAAAATAGCGAGGTGTTCTTAATGCAGTCGGCAAATTGCCGATCGAGGACTGAGGATTGTTCTCTCGCTTGTCCATCTCTTGCTATGCCAGCTTAGTAATTTCAAATTAAATCGCGCACGTACATTATTTCAATAGTAATCGGAGGCATACAACGGTGAACTACATAGGACCTGAAGCCATTCTTCAAAAGAAACAGGAATATCTTATTCCTTGTGTCTATCATTTTTATAAAAAGCCGATGCAGATCGTCCGGGGAGAGATGCAATATCTTTATGACCATAAAGGGAAAAAATATCTGGATCTTTATGGCGGCGTCTCGGTGATGAATGCGGGGCATTGCAATCCTGAAATTGTTGAAAAAATATGTGCACAGGTAAACACGCTGCAACATACTACGACAATATACCTGACACAACCCATTGCAGACCTTGCGGAGAAGTTATCGGAGATTACCCCGGGAAATCTAAAGCGGTCGTTTTTCTGCGCAAGCGGGTCAGAGGCAAATGAAGGCGCTGCGCTTATCTCACAGTTATTTACGAAAAAGAGCAAATTTGTCGCTATTGAGCAGGGTCTTCACGGACGTACAAAGCTGACGATGAACCTTACCGGCATTCCCATGTGGAGGACAGATCCGTATCCATCCGGTAATGTGACACACATCCCCGCTGCATACTGTTACCGCTGCGCCTACGGCCTTACCTATCCCAATTGCGATTTAAAGTGCGCCAGACGTCTTGAGGATGTTGTACGGGATGGAGATTTTGCCGCCTTAATAATTGAACCTATACAGGGAAACGGGGGAATTATTACACCGCCTCCAGAGTATTTTCAACTCATAAGGGAGATTCTCAATAAATATAAGGTACTCCTGATAACAGATGAAGTGCAGACGGGTTTTGGCCGTACCGGAAAAATGTTTGCCATTGAACATTGGGACGTTGTGCCTGATATTATGTGTATGGCAAAGGCATTGGCGAACGGAACACCCCTGGGCGCTTTTATTACCAATGACGCTGTTGCGTCGGCATATACCAGGCCCGGGGCTTCAACAACCGGGGGAAATCCCGTATCAGCAACCGCCGCACTTGCCACAATTGACGTCATTGAGAATTATCGTCTTGTTGAGAAGGCAAAAGAACTGGGCGATTATTTTAAAAACGCATTGAACGATTTGCAGCAAAAATACCGCATTATCGGCGACGTCAGAGGGATGGGCCTTATGCTGGGCGTGGAGCTGGTAAAAGAGGATAAAATCCCGGCGTTTGACGAAACAGATAATATTTTGGAACAGTTAAAGGATCTGGGGATCCTTGCGGGCAGGACAGGTATATCAAGAAATGTACTCACATTCCAACCACCTCTGGTGATTACACAAAACGACATCGACCACCTTTGCATGGTGTTAGGGATAATTTTATCAAAAGTATCAGATGGCTAACTACAGTCAAACAAATCTATGGTCAGAGGCCAGAAGTCAGAAGTCGGAAGTCAGACCATATTTGTTTGGCTATATTGTCAGGAGGTTGCAGGAATTACATGTCTAAACCAGGCGTATCGGGAAATGAATCCCAAAACACGGGTATTTTAAAGGAAATCATCGAAACAAACATAACCAGGAAACTGATCCCTAAAGGATTAAGTTGGTTAGGGTGCATGGGTGGATTATCGCTGCTTGCTTTTTTAATCCAGTTGGGAACAGGCATATTTCTTATGTTCTATTTTATTCCCAGCCCGAATGAAGCGGCAGCAAGTTTTCAGCGTGTGAGCCATAGTGTTCCGTATGGATGGTTGATTCAGCGCATACATTCCGTTGGACCGCATATTATGATTGGAATGGTTTTCAGCCATATGCTCAGGATTTATTTTAAAGGAATTTACCGGCATCCAAGGGAATTACACTGGGTATCTGGGGCAAACCTCCTTATTTTAACACTGCTCATGTATTACACCGGCAGTTTTTTAAAGGCAAATACTGCCGCGGAATTATCGAAATTCCAACTTACTTGTTTTTACACATTACACATTGCCGGTATTCCGCTTGCAATGATGCTCTTTATGGGTATGCATTTTTTTATGGTGAGAAAGACCGGGATATATGAGCAATTATAATTTTCAAAAAACGGAGGGAACGAAACAACTCATAAAAATACATAACGGTAAAATGCTGCAACATAAATTCACTAATACCCACCTCTATTCTGCCGATAAATCCGGTAGCATTGAATGTCAAATTTATTCCGCAAAACAGTAAGACAGACAATTTTAAAAAGAAATTATCATGTTAAATGCGACGGGAAGCACAAATTATACCGCCATTGCAGCACATATCGCAGTTCTCGCCCCAAAGTATGATCCCAAAAAAGAATCTATCCTTAAGAGAACCAAAATACAATCAACAAACAACTCAAACAAGTCCGGGGTAAGCACCGAAGGCGAACCGGAACAACCACATACGGTGCATTCAAAACCGCAAAGCACTGAAAACAATCCGGGATATAATGAAGCGCCTGTTTCCAACATTGACTTTGTCACATAACTTCTGTCTTATGCCGGCTTGAAATTGGAATCTATCACATGTTATACGGAGGAAAAAACCACTCTCATTACAGTATGGTATAAATTTTCTTGTAATCATTTTTTTTTGTTGCAATTTTTTACTTAACTAACTATTATCTTGTCCCTTACAAACTACAATATAGTAATATTTTTTGATGTCCCCTCGATTTTTCAAAAATCTAAATTTATGTATAGGAATTTCAATATTTTAGTAGAGACGCATTGCATGCGTCTCTTTGTTGTGTCAACATTTTCTTTACTCACAGCAGTTTCCAGACGTATGCAATGCGTCCCTAAATTATTACCAATTTTTAATCATGGAAAAATTGCTGGAAAAAATTAAAACAAAAAAGGCAAAAATAGGCATAATTGGTCTTGGTTATGTCGGCCTTCCCCTTGCGCTTGAGTTTGTGCGCAGCGGATACTGTGTGACAGGCATTGATAGAAACAAAGACCATGTCGCCTCTCTGAACAGGGGAAAATCATATATTGGGGATGTCAAAGACGAAGATATTGCGCAATTTGTAGAAAAAAGACTTTTTCTTGTAACTGATGACGCCTCTGCCATATCTACACTTGACGCCATAAGTATATGCGTGCCAACTCCTTTAACAAAAACGAAAGACCCCGACATGTCTTACATTATTAATGTCAGCCAGGAGATAAAAAAGCACATGCGCAAGGGTCAGCTTTTGGTATTGGAAAGCACCACCTATCCCGGTACAACCGAGGAGTTGGTCTTGCCGATATTAGAGGGTGATACACTCCGGGTCGGAAAGGATTTCTATCTTGCCTTTTCACCGGAACGGGTTGATCCGGGGAACAAAGTTTACAGTATCAGGAATGTTCCCAAAGTTGTGGGCGGCGTTACAAAACAATGCACAGAGCTAGCCATGAGTTTGTATGGACAGATCGTTGAAAAAATTGTCCCCGTTACATCCACAAAGGTTGCAGAAATGGTGAAATTACTGGAAAATACCTTTCGCAGCGTAAACATAGCGCTTGTAAATGAAATTGCCGTCATGGCAGAAAGGATTGGGATAGACGTCTGGGAAGTGATTGACGCTGCCAGGACAAAACCATTTGGATTCATGTCGTTTTATCCCGGACCTGGTCTGGGTGGGCATTGCATACCGATAGATCCGTTATATCTGTCCTGGGTTGCGAAAAAAAATGGCTTCGAATTGCGTTTTGTTGCGCTTGCCGACCAAATTAACAGTGCAATGCCTGAATTTGTTGTGGAAAAAATTACCGATGCGCTAAACAATTTTGAAAAAAGTGTAAAAGGTTCTGCAATACATATCCTCGGGGTTGCTTATAAAAAAGACGTCGGCGATATCCGGGAGTCCCCCGCATTGGAAATAATGCATCAATTAAAAAACAAGGGGGCGAAATTGACATATTCTGACCCGTATATCCCGGAAATCAACTATCACGGTCTTTGCACAAAATCAAAGACGCACACAAAAGAATTTTTTTCAAAAATTGATTGCAGTGTTATCGTAACGGATCACTGCTGTTTTGATTACGACTTAATCGTCTCCCATTCAAAGTTAATAGTGGATACCCGCAATGCTTTAAAAGGGGTTAACAGAAAACATATATTCCGACTCTAACAATGACTGATCTGCTTTTTGAAATAGGTACTGAAGAAATTCCTGCCGGTTATATAACGCCCGCACTCAATCAGATAAAAACATTATTCGGTGAACGTTTCAAATATTTCCGTCTGACATTTCAAAGCATTTACTGTACGGGAACACCAAGGAGGCTGGTAGTTTTTATCAAAGGCCTGCCGGAAGAACAGGAAAGCGTCACAGAAGAAATACAAGGCCCTTCTGTTGCAATTGCCTTTGATAAGGCGGGAAATCTTACAAAGGCGGGCTTAGGGTTCGCAAAATCACAAGGCATAGAGAGCAACACCCTCCAAACAAAAAAAACCGCAAAGGGAGAATATTGTATTGCAATAAAACAGATTACGGGGGAAAAGACGCTGCATCTATTGCCTGGCATTCTGGAAGAAATTATTCAAAAAACATCCTTCCCGAAATCAATGAAATGGAAAACCAACAACCTTTTTTTCGCCAGGCCGATACGCTCCCTCCTTGCATTATTCGGCAATAAGGTTGTTCCGCTTGAGATAAATGGCATAAAGGCGGGAAATGTTTTTTCAGGTCACCCTTTTCTGTCAGGGAAAAAGATTGAAATCCAGGTTGCAGACTGGGAGCAGTATAAGCAGTTGCTTAAACAGGAGAAAGTTATTGTAGATATACCGGAAAGGCGCAATATACTGAAAGAAAAAATAACGAAACTAATGAAACAGCACGGGGCAACATTTGATGATGAATCATTGCTGGATGAGGTTGCCAATCTGGTAGAATATCCCAATGCCGTAACATGCAGTTTCGACGATAAATTTCTTGATATTCCCGATATAGTGATAGAGACGGCAATGAAAGAACACCAGAGATACTTTCCTGTTAAAAAAGCAGACGGAAAGCTGATAAATAAATTCATCGTGGCGCTGAACCGCGACGAACCTAACGAAAACTACCCCATACAGGGCAATGAACGTGTTCTGAAAGCGAGGCTTTATGACGCAAGATTTTTCTGGAAAGAAGACAGAAAAATTCCCCTTGAAAAACGTGTAGAAGACTTAAAACAGCTTGTCTTCCTTGAAAAACTCGGCAATTACTACGAGAGAACCGGCAGGATTGTTGCCCTGACCGATTACCTGTCAAAACAATTAATCAGATTTAATCATCCCGATTTTAGTATTGCTGATATTGATGCTGCAAAACGCGCAGCACTACTATGCAAGACAGACCTCCTCACCCAGATGGTTGGCGAATTCCCATCATTACAGGGAATTATGGGCAGGGAATATGCCGCATGGGACGGAGAAGAACCCGCTGTTGCACTGGCGATAGAAGAGCATTATCTGCCCCGCTTTGCAGCGGATAAAATCCCGTCTTCAATAATCGGCGCTATCGTTGGACTTGCCGATAAGTTTGATACGATATCCGGTTGTTTTGCCCTTGGATTGCATCCAACGGGGTCGCAGGATCCTTATTCTCTGAGGCGCCATGCCTACGGAATAATTCGTATCATAGAGGAGCATGGATTCACCTTGATGCTTGAAGAAGTTCTTGGCCAGTCATTATCCATACTCATGTCCCAGACACAAAGCTCTTTATTTACTTCTGACAAATTAATACCGGAAATAAAGAACTTCTTCAGAGAGCGATTATTCCATACAAATATTGAAAAGGGCTGTAGTCATGATCTCGTAAACGCTGTTTTGAATGCGGGCGCAGGGTTTGACGATATGTATGATTTTTTACAGAGATTAAAGGACGTTTCCATGCTTTCAAAAGAAAAATACTGGCCAGACCTGGTATCTGTGGTGGAAAGGACATTCAACATAAGCAAAAAGGTAAAAGGCGAGGGGATGGTTAGTACAAACTTATTAAACGAAAAAGAAGAACTGCAATTGTGGGAAATTTACACCGCTAATGAAGCAAAAATCAGAACCATGATTCAGGATAAGAAATATGTTGAAGCCTCGTTTACGTATAACGAAGTTTTTGCTGAACCGGTGCATGCGTTTTTCGAAAAGGTTTTTGTAAATGTTGAAGACATGGAGATTCGCAATAATCGATTATTGCTGTTAAGGGAAATTAATCAATTATACTCGGAGAAAATAGCCGACCTCTCACAAATAATTATGACAGAAAAGGATTGAAGTTTATACCTTTTAAAATAGGTAATAATCTGGTTTTTTGAAAAAGAATTTGCCATACATATATAGCACAGTGTGCGTGGCAAAAGATTTGCTGTCTTATAACACACCCCAGGCCCCTCTTTTTATAGAGGAGATAAGAAGTTTCCGTAGAAGAAAAAGTTGAATTTTTATGCAATGTCCGGAATGTGATGTTGAATTTTTAAATAAGAAGATTGTGCATAGTGAATGTCACGAGATGAATTTTTGCGTTTTTGAAGATACTCACGCGTGGGGTATGTTCCCAGTGTAGCAGCGAGTACCTTGAACCTGAAGTTACAAAAAAAATTGACTATATAATTGACCATCATATAGAACCCGAAAAATATGAGAAGATACCCGTGTATTCTTTAAAAAATTTTAACCGTATGTAGGATGGGTCAAACTAACGTAATGGAATGGTTTTTCAAAAGACTAAAGTGTTACTGAATGGCTAAATCGATACCAAATAATTAAACACCTGCAGGACATGATAATTTTACACTTAACTACCTGATTATTTATGTATGAAACGAATATATACTTACACTTAAAAAATGTGCCGTTATTTAATAGCCTCGCCAATGAGCAATTAAAAACACTTTTTAGAGCAGGCATTACTAAGAGTTTTCCAAAAGACCACGTAATTTTTTATCAACACGATCATGGAGATACATTTTATATTGTAATCACAGGAAAAGTAAAAATTACCCTTTTAAATGAAGACGGCAAGGAGATCGTGCTTTCGCTCTTAAAGGAAGGCGATTTTTTTGGTGAAATGTCGCTCATGGACGATGAAACACGGTCTGTAAGCGCAGTCTGTGTAGAAAACACCACATTGTTTTTGTTTACAAGAAATCAATTCCACAAACTTATTTCAAATTATCCAGGCTTATTGACAAAAATATTTACCGAAATATGCTCAAGGCTCAGACATGCAAATAAGAAGATTGAAAGTTTGGCTTTTTTGGACGTTTGCGGCAGAACAATACAATTACTCCAACAGTTAAAACTTGAGCAGGGTGAAAAAACAAATGCCGGCATTGAAATATCACATGCACCAACTCACAAAGAAATTGCCAGCATGGTCGGGGCATCACGGGAAACAATCACGAGAATTATTAAAGTGCTTAAGGATAACAATACACTTGTCTCTTACAAAGGTAGAAAAGTCATTTTAAGAGAACATGCCAATAATTTATTGATATAATTTCTTTTAAATGTGACAGACGTCATATCCTTTAGTAAAAATAAAATTATAATATACCCAATAAATCAGCTTCTGCTGGAAACTATTTGAAAACGTCCGAATATGTTTTAGTCAGTACTATACAAGTCAAAATCTATTGGTGATGAGAAATGATTAAAAACATCTTAACAACAAAGAAAAGAAAAAGCAGGTTTCCGCTCCGTAAAAGACAGAAAGGATTGCAATACATAAAAGAAGTATGTTGCACTTTACCGGAAATATTAGAACGCTATGCCGCTGAGATTCCGAATAAAACGGCCATCATCTATCATCACAAAAAGATCAATTACCATGGATACAACACGTTGGCAAACAGCCTGGCAAATGAATTGTTGAACATAGGAGTGAAAAGAGGCGACCGGATAGGTTTAATGCTCCCAAGAATTCCTGAACTTGTGATAAGCTTCATGGGAATCGCCAAAGCCGGGGCCATAGTTGCGCCAATTAATTACGAGCTGACAGAAGAAGGCATACGCGCCATTTTCAAAAATATTATGCCTGCGTGTTTGATAGTCCACAGCACGCATATTGAACAAGCAATTCGGGCCTTGCCTCAAAATACCGATATACCCATTATTCTTGTGGGGGAATATACGGGATGCGGCATACCATGGAATGATATTATAAACGGCGGGAAAACAGATAACCCTAATCTTGACATTCAGACGCATGAGGTTGTTTATTTAAATTATACATCAGGCTCTACGGGAAATTCAAAAGGGGCGGAAACTACACATTCCAACATATATTGGAATACCATTGCCGCAATCGACATACTGGGATTGAAGAGTGATGATATACATCTTTGCATGTTTGCCCCCTTTGCCCATCCCCATGAAATATTTGCCCGTTCGCTTTTCCTTGGTGGAACGATTACGCTTGTTGAAAAGATTTATCCCAAATCAATAGCGAATGCAATTTCATCCTGTAAAGTAACCTGTATGATGGGCCTTGCCCCTTTGTATGAAAACTTACTGGATGTTCTCGAACATGGAATGTTTGATGTTAGTTCTCTCAGAATTCCGGAAAGCGGGGGCATGTACACCCGTACAAACCTTATAGAAAAATTTAAACAAAAAACAGGCGTCCCGATTATTCCCGTATGGGGCAGTACCGAAACTACCGGAATCGCTATTGCCAATCGCCCTGGCGACGATATCCCAAAACGCTCAATCGGGAAACCATGTCCAACATATGAGATAAAAATTGTTGACGAAAATAATAATGAACTTACTCATGGAGAAATCGGAGAGATGATCTTCAAAGGACCGGCAGTTGTGCAAAATTATTATGGCAATGCCGGCAATACCTGTTCTCAAGACGGATGGTACCACAGCGGCGACCTTGGAATGAAGGACGAAAACGGCTATTTTTATTTTATAGAGAGAAAATCGGGGATGATGAAGGTCGCCGGATTAAAGGTGTATCCGCAGGAAATTGAGCGCGTTTTGCTGGAACATCCTTCTATAAAAGAAATAGCGGTTATTTCTGTAAAAGACAGATTGAGGGGAGAAATACCAAAGGCAGTTGCCGTGCTTCAGCCGGGGGAGAATGTAAAAGAACACGAAATCCTGAATTTTTGTAAAGACCGGTTGCCTCATTATAAACTCCCAAGAATAATCGAAATCAGGAAAGATATCCCCAAAAGCGGCAGCGGTAAAATAAATAAAAACAGTTTAATCCTGGAGCATGTATGAAAGCGCTGATTGTGGATGGAGAATGGAATCCCAGAAAGAACTACCCGTTAAGCAATGAAGAACAGGCCAAAAAACGGGCAAATGTGGGTAGCCAGGTATGGCAGCATACGCAATTTGAAGTAAAAGACGTTTCGGTACCTAACCTGCAAGACGACGAAATTCTTGTGCGAATAAAAAGCTGCGGAATCTGCGGATCAGATACCCATCTTTACGAAACTGATAAAGACGGATATATCATATTCTCAGGCGTGACGGAACTCCCCCGCATCATCGGACATGAGTTGTCTGGAATAGTGGAACAGACAGGTAAAAATGTGCGAAACGTCAGTAAAGGCGATTGGATCGCCGCTGAAAGCATTATGTGGTGCGGCATGTGCCATGCATGCAGGAGTGGTTCGCCCAATCAATGCAAATATATCAAATTAATGGGATTAAGCGCAGACGGCGCTTTTGCGGAATATATTGCAATAAATGAAAGATATTGCTGGGAAATTAATGATTTTCGGGAAATATATTCAGAAGACGAGGCATTTGATATTGGCGCCCTTATTGAACCTGTGGGCTGCGCATACAATGGGCTGTTTATTGTTGGGGGCGGATTTCAGCCTGGTGCCACGGTAGTCGTATATGGCACAGGCCCTATTGGATTAGGCGCTATTGCATTAGCAAAGATTGCAGGCGCAAGCCAGATTATTGCCTTTGACATAATAGATGAAAGGGCGAATATTGCATTAGAGATGGGGGCAGACTACGCTTTTAACACAAATAAAATGCGCGATTGTCTTTCCGGAGAAAAGGTAATGGAGATAACAAAAGGCTGGGGCGCTGATATACAAATAGAAGCAGCCGGTGCAGCACCTGCCACCATTCCCGAAATGGAAAAATCCATGGCGATTAACGGTAAAATAATATACCTTGGACGCGCGGCGACAACAACATCGATGCATCTGGATCATCTTGTATCCGGCGCAAATAAAATTGTTGGGGCAAGAGGGCATTCAGGATACGCAATCTTTCCTTCCATTATTAAACTTATCGCAACCGGGCGGCTTAAGCTGGACAAAATGATCACTGCAAGATACCCTTTTGCAGGAATAATGGAGGCAATCAAGGCTTCTTCCGAAAGGACAGATGGAAAGATTTTAATACATATATAATCGATGACGTCATGCTAAGTTTCCCTGGTTAATAAAGTAAGATTTAATATCTTATAAGTAATTTCTTTGCATTTTCTGGCAAAATATTTAAAGTTAAAATCCAAGTATCAATTTAGTTTTTGAAAAACATATTATCTATTAGCTCCATAGGAGCGATCTGTTTGTAGAGATTAGTGCAAAAATAGAAAGAAAGCTCCGTAGGAGCGACCTGTATTATGCCGAATACATATTCGTAAATTTACATTCAAAGTGAACTATTACAATTAACAAAAAGGTTACACTCAAATGAAAACGGTAAATACTTGTGCAGTTACGTATGACAAAGAAAAATGCACCACTCCGATGCTGTTGACAGCATTCATCTTGCTTTTAGTTTTTTTAAACGGTTGCGCCTCCACAGGGGTAAAGCCTGTCGTCGAAAATCCTGCAGCGCCTGTAGATCAAGGTGAAGAATTCGAACGGTTAAATACGATAAAGATATCCCAGTTTATACTGGGAGTAGGCGATTCAGTGGAAATCTCCGTTTACCGGCATGACGATCTTCAAAGATCCGTAAGGGTAAACAATTCGGGAAAAATCATGTTCCCGTTAATCGGAGACGTGCAGGTTGCCGGTGTCGGCGCCTTTGACCTCAGAGAACAATTGGAAAAAAGGCTATCCCATTATATTGTCGATCCGCAGGTACTGGTTAATGTTACCAGCATACAAAGTAAAAAGACCATCGTGATCGGAGAGGTTAATTCTCCTGGATTTTTTGTGCTTGATACGGACATCAGTGTTATAGAAGCGATTTCCAGGGCAGGCGGAGCAACAAGCAACGCAAAACTGGAAAATGTAATTTTAATGAGACGGGGTGAAGGCAAACCAACGATTTACGCCTTAAATACAAAAGATGTGTGGAAGAAGGGGGATTTTTCTCAAAATATGATGCTGGAACACGGGGATATAATATTTGTGCCAACAATGGTTATCGCAAACGTCGCAAGGTATTTTTCTTATTTTCAGCAAATAATCAGCACTATCATTGGTTTTGAAAGCGGTATAATTTTATATCCGCAGGTAAAGGACGTATTGACACATGGCAAAACAGATGCTGGCGGCGGAACCACAATTAACATCCCTGTGAACTAAAATATGGGGTGTGGCAGAATCTGTCAGCTTTTGCTCTGAAACTCATGCCCCTCTCTTTATATTAAAAACGTTGGTAATTGAAAAGGTAGAGAATTTATAATAATACCTGACAGCAATAAAGAGCAAGATATTTAACAGCATAACACTCACCATATTTGTAAATGCAGTGCCGCTTATACCATATTTAGGAATAAGCCATACATTGAGTGTGATATTTATTATTGCTACCAGAAACATTATATTACGGAAAATTTTTTGTTTTCCCGTCATGTTTAAAATATATGCAACGGGACCCGACATGATATTTACCATCTGCCCGGCAGTCATCATTATTAAGGCGTTTTTCCCTGCCCCAAATTCTTCACCAAAGATTTTGAGAAAAAATGATGGAAATACAAAAAACATAATCAGTATTGGGGTTGTTACCCAGAAAATAAGTTTTGTTACCTGCCGGGCTAGTTTTGCAAGGGATGCAATATCGCCATTCCCATAAAATTGGGCAAACTTAGGCGCGGCAATACTATTAAATGCGAAAAGGGGAATGCTTGCCAGCATTGATAATCTGAAAGCGACATTGTAAATTCCCACATCACTTTCCGTTTTAAAAGCGCCAAGCAGTATTTTATCCGTCCATCCCATAAATAAACATAACGAGTTCGATATTAAAATAGGCAATGATATAGTAAAGAGAGTTGTGTATTTCATGCCTGCTTCAGGTAACACACGAGTAACGTTTAATTTCTTCAGCCATAGGAATACCGACAGAAAAAATACCATAGAAATACTTACAGCATATGCAGCAAACGGCATATATTTCCCTCTGCTGAAAAAGAGAAATATCACCAGTAGGAACACTGAAAAAAGTGGTATGGCCAGGTCCTGTAAAAATGCGTATTCTTTAATCTTCTTCAGCGCCCGCAAACTTTCTGAATTTATAAAGATAATAACCATTGGAAGTATCATGAATGATACTATCTGAAAATATGCAGACAGGTATGTTTTGTTAAACAGGTTTCTGGCAATATAGGGAGAAAGGAAATATAAAAGGATACTGATAAAAACACTAACGGGAATAATTATTTTCAGCGCTTTCACATAAATATCGGCAATAAGAGCATTTTTGTTTTGAGAAGAATATTCGGCGATAAATCTTAATAATGTAGTCTCTATTCCAAGCCTGCCCAATACGGTGCAAATATTCAAAAATGTAATAAAAAGGGTGAATATCCCTGCGGTATGAGCGCCATATTTCCTCGTAATTAACAACATTAATAAATAAGAAGCCAGTATTCCCGAGATCTTGAAAACAAAAGAAACAAAACCGCTTTTAAGAAGTTCACGCAGATTGATATCGCTTAATTTAGCAATAAATTTATGGATTATTTTGGAGGGAGTTATATGCGCAGGATACATATTCTGGTTATAATTCTGAAAATGTAAATATAAAATGGAATGTCTTTGGGAATTGTGTTATATTCGCCGCTTCATACAATCCAGATACAGTACATCTCCAAAAGTAAAAAAATATCTGCTAAAAACAGTATCTGTTACGGATTGCCGTTTGACTTTTAAGCTTTATAGCAATTATTTATTTACCATGCAACGCAAAAGTATTTTATGCAGTTTCAAACTCGTAAAGGTATTTTATGAAGAATAATGAAAAGGTTTTTGTAATAGGCATTGACGGCGCAACTTTTGATATTGTTGCCCCATGGCTGGAACAGGGAAGGTTGCCGCATTTAAAATCATTGATAGACAATGGGTGTTCCGGCGTCCTGGAATCTTCTGTACCGCCGGTAAGTCCTGTAGCATGGCCTTCTTTCTTTACCGGCGTAAATCCAGGGAAACATGGGATATTTGATTTTATAGAAAAATCGAAAACAGACCAAAGTATTCATTTCATGAACAGAACCCATTGCAAAGCGCAGCCTATCTGGCGGTATCTTAATCAGGAAGGCTATACAACAACAATAATAAATATTCCAGGCACATACCCGCCTGATAAGGTTAACGGGTTTATGATTTCCGGTTTAGATACACCGGATACAAACAGCGAATTTACCTATCCCGGAGCATTAAAAAACGAATTAAAGGCGGCAATAGGTAATTATATTGTTGATATGGAGCACAACCCGGCTTTAATGAACAACCCTGGAAAATATATTGCTCATATGATTGACATGATAGAGGCGCGGGAAAAGACGGCCCTCTACATGATGGAAAAATACCCGGTTGATTTTTTTATGGTTGTATTTACTGCAACAGACAGGGTGCAGCATTCTTTTTGGAGATATTACGACAAAAAACACCCTGGATATTCCCCAGGGACGGAGAATGCTATATATACTATTTACAAAAGGGTTGACGATGCTATTGGCAGGCTCCTGGATAAGGTAGACGAATCAACGAGCATTATTGCCATGTCCGATCACGGCATGCATGGAATATATAAAAGCGTTGATGTAAACCGATGGTTGCTTGAAAACGGGTTCCTTGTTTTAAAGAAAGAATCTCCTGTTTTAAAAATAAAAGATTTCTATAAGAGGTTAAAAAGAAGGTATCTGAAAAAAGCGGATAAAATCCTGTTTGACCACTATATTGACTGGTCAAAAACACGCGCCTATTTCCTCGGTACATGGGGAAACATTTTTATCAATGTAAAAGGAAAAGAACCCTATGGCATTGTAAGCCTTGGGGAAGAGTATGAATCAATAAGGGAAGAAATCATACGTAAGCTGAGTCTTCTTGCCGATCCTGAAAATGGAAAACCTGTAATTAAAACTATTTTCAGGAAAGAGGAGGTTTTTTACGGTGAATATTTAGATAAGGCGCCGGATCTCATCATCATGTGGAATGAGAAATATAACAGCATAAAAACTCTTTACGAAAAACTGAGATCCGGAGGGAGACACGGCGTCATTCAACCTTACAAACAATTGTGTGGAGATCATGCGCCGAATGGAATATTCGTATACAAATCTCCCCATGTAAAAAAGGGCATTACAAACATGAAGGCTGAAATCATCGATCTTTTGCCTACCGTACTTTACACAATGGATGTTACTGTGCCAAATTCTATAGACGGAAGAATTTTAAATGAGATATTTACCGAAGAGTTCCTTGCTGAAAAATCAGCGAAATACGATGATAAAGCGTGTGCATTTGCAGCGGAAGATGAAGATGTTTATTCCGATGAAGACAGCCAAAAGATCGCAGAACGGCTTACGGACCTTGGCTATTTCGATTAAATTTCCCTGTTAACTATCACTTGAATAATATAAAAAAATTCCTTTTTTGCTCAATATGAAAATTTTATTAGTACAATCATATCTTAAAGGAGATGTTTTCCCTCCGGTATATCCATTGGGAATTTCATATATCGCAAGCTTTCTCACCAAACATGAAGTACGGATTTACGACCCGAATCTTTCTTTGAACCCAATCGATGATTTAATAAAAGAAATCAATGGGTTTAGTCCGCAGATAATTGGTATTTCACTAAGAAATATCGACAATCAATCGAGGAAAAACCCTCTAAACTATTACGGGGATTTTCAACATCTTTTGCGCACTATAAAAAAAAGATGCCCATCCACCCACATTGTTGCCGGCGGTACCGGATTTTCAATGTTTGCACAGGAAATAATGAATACCAATCCAGAAATAGATTATGGCGTATATCTGGAAGGAGAGGAAACATTATCTGAGCTTACAGACAATCTTGACCATCCGGATAAAGTGAAAGGCGTATATTACCGCAAAAACGGGGTTGTTTATTACACAGGCACAAGGACACTTCCCCAATTTGAAAAATTCCCGGCGCCGGGAAGAGATATTGTTAATCCAATCCCCTATATAAACGGAGAAGCTGCAATCGGAATTCAAACCCAGAGGGGTTGTCCGTTAAAATGCGCATATTGCAACTACCCGGCATTAAACGGCAACCTTTTGAGGTCGCGACCTCCTGCAAATGTAGTTGACGAGATAGAAAACCTACTTCATTCGTACGGAATACAGCAGTTTATGTTTGCCGACTCCCTTTTCAACAAACCGCTGGAACATGCCATCGGCATATGTAAAGAAATAATGAAACGGAATCTTCAGGATGAAATCAAGTGGATGTGCTGGCTAGATGTAAGGGGCGTTACGAAAGATTTTTTACACTTATTAAAAAACGCCGGCTGCAGCGGAATTTCTTTTTCACCTGACGGATTATCGACATCTTCATTAATTTCTCTGAGAAAAGGCATAAAGGAAAGAGATGTTTGGAACATATTGAAAATCATTACCACTGATCCCGTAATTAAGGATACCAAATTTATTATCACCATGTTTATAAACTCACCCGGAGAAACCTATTTTGGAATGATAAAAATGCTTTTTTACAAATTCCTTTCTCTTGCGGCTAAGAAAATCTTAAAAAGAAACGTTAACGTCCAAATTGGATGGATACGGTTAGAACCGGACACAGAAATATACCGTGTTGCGATGAAACAGGGCATTATATCGCCTGGAAAGTCACTTCTTCCTGCAAATGCCAATGACGTCAAAACTTTATTTTATTTAAATCCGTCTTTACAGTTTTTAGACAGGATTGTACTGGCTATGGCATCTGTAACTGAATCTATTAAAGGTAAAATAAAACATACATTAATTAGGAGGGCATTATGATGTTGCAAAAAACACAGCGATTTATTTGCAGTATAACGACACTTCTGCTGATATTCTCTTTCGGTTTTTTCGAGGGATCAATTGTTCATGCATGGGACGAGGCGGCTCTCGATTCTCCTTTTGGATTTACCACCTCCTTTTATCCACCAAAAAGAAAAAGCAATGAGGAAATGCTGGCAAAAAGAAAGAATTTCGAATTTGACGGCATCACGGGAGATAATCCGCCTTATTCAACCGCAATAGAACTTGGTGTTAAATGGGAACGTCAGTCAAACCCCGTTTTAGACTGGTCTTTTGTGCAGAGGGATAAAGAATCTATTCAACAGGGAAAATACAACTGGACGATCCCTGATAATTTTTTAAAGAGAATTCCTGAAGAAATGAACATTGTTGTTACCATTAATGTTAACACAAAGCTGTTACGGCCTGGCACATGGGAGTTTATTGTTCCACAGGCAAAAGAGGCTTACATAGAATTCGTAAAAAAAGCTGTAGAACGATATGATGGAGACGGCAAAGACGATATGCCGGGGCTCAAAAATCCTGTAAAATACTGGCAGGTTGAAAATGAACCCGTTATTCAGGTTAAAAAGAAGCAAGGTGGTGGACCTGGAGCTGGCGGACAAGGGGCAGGCGCCGGAAGACAAGGTGGACCACCGCCTGGAATGGGTCAAAGAGGCGGACCACAGGGACCCGGCTTTATGGGCGGACAAAGGGGGCAACCACCTGGCTCTGACAGGATGGGCGGTCAAACCCAAAAAGGAAGTGAATGGAAGGGATATGTGGAACTCATCAATATCACTTCAAGCGCAATAAAAAGCGCAGACAAAAACGCAAAGGTACTTAGTGGTGGAATAGTAAGTCCACCGCCAAAAATGAGGACTGAAATATTAAATGAGTTTTGGCTTCCGGTAATTAGAGCGCTTGACAAGGATTCTATCGATATATTTGATTTCCACTGGTTTGACGACAGCATTATAGATTCTTATACCACCTATAAAATATTACGCAATGCCCTCGATGAAAGCGGCTTGACTAATGTTGACGTATGGATGACCGAAACGGGCGCCAGCAGTAAAGAGGGAGAAAAGGGTCAGGCAATTCAGGTGATAAAACGGTATGTCTATCCACTCAGTTATGGCATTAAAAAAGTATTCTGGGCATGGGCGCTTGTGGAAGGCTGGCCACCATTTGATTGTGAATCAATGTTTGAATACACCGGTTTGATATATGACGGCAATTGCGCCGGCGATCCTGGATATGGAGTGAAAAAACTCGGATTCTATACCTACAGGCTAATGACGGAAAAACTTAAAAATTCAGATTGGAACAATGTAGCGGCAATCTCTAATGGCAAAAACGGCATATACGCATATAAATTCCCACAGGCAGAGAAAGACGTTTATGTGCTATGGTACGAAAAAGAAAACGGGAAAACGACAATAGACTTGAAAGTCGCAGAAAACAGCAAATATACAGTAACGGAAGCGATACCAAATGTCTCTGAAGGAAAACAGCTACACTCTGCATCAAAAAATATTTTTAACACAAAGACTCTGATATCTTCAGGAAAAACCCTTCCGGTGGAAATATCTTCCACCCCCGTGTTCGTCGAGGGCAAAAAGAGTGGCGATACGGAATATGTATCAGATGAAATAGATGATGACGATGAATCATCCGTCTCTGAGATTGTGGATAGCAAAGAACAACCACCGACAGGAAAAACCCCACAAATGCCAGGTGGATATGGACAGTCGCCAACGGGCGGACGTCCGATGCAGCCTAAAGGCCCTGCCATGGGAGGACAACCCGGAAACGGCCCGCATCGTGGACAGCCTATACCTGGAGGACAAATGCCGCCGCAACGCGGACAATCCTCTGATAATCTTCCAACGACAATTAGCGGTAAATCTTATCGCGATTTGGAAGTGTGGCAAAGCTCAATGGACTTAGCAGTAGAATGCTATAATCTTACAAAAGAGATTCCGCAGGGGAAAAATGATGCGCTGGCTGGACAGTTACAACGCACTGCTGCATCAATCCCGGCAACTATTGCAAAGGGACAGGCAATGCAAAATCCCAAAGAGTTTTTCAATCATCTTTCCATTGCAAACGGCTCCATTGCAGAACTGGAAACGTATCTTCAAGTTGCCGAACGGCTGGATTATATCGATTCTGACAGTATAAAGCAGATTAAGCAAAAAGCTGAAACAATTGCAGCCTCAATCAGTCGTTTACAAAAACCTTTTGCAGATAAAACACAACATTGAACCACTTTGTGAAATACAATAGTCCTGGCCGTTTTCAAAAAAACGGCCGGGATGATGTATCCTGCACCATAAACCATAGATGAACTATTCTCTTACGCACAATAAAAAACTAAACATCTACCGATGGATTATTGTTATCCCTTTTGGCATGGCAATATCTTCCACAGCATTTATCAACCCCCTGGTAACCCTCATCCTGCTCGGCATTACTTCCGTGGCAACCATTTCTATTTTGAAGCCGCATATTCCGTATCTTTTTGCGATACTCCTTACTTCTTATATCAGCATTGAAATCAGGCTCTGGGGCGATTATCGAACATTTTTCACTATTTCAGAACCGTTCATACTTTATTGCTTACTCTGTTGGTTTATATCGCGCGGTTTAAGGATTTCAACTGAAGACTTTCAGATCAAAAGATATCTCCCGCTGATATTATTATATCTATGGGGAATAATTTCCATTCTCTGGAGCACTGAAAAAACAATGGGAATATACTATATGGCAATGTTTTTTATCGCCATATGCTTCTTTTTCCTGACCATAGTAACATTAAACAGTTTTCTAAAAATCAAAATAGCAATCGCCTTTTTTGTTGGTATGGGTTTTGTCAGCAGCATTGTTTGTTACTATTCTCTCCTATCGAATAAAACAATAGAAGATATATTGTATCATCATAATGAACATCTGGTTCGTTTTGTATTCAATCCTGAGCAAATGTTACGCGGACAAGGATTCATGCATCCACTTGCCACCGCATACTACCTTTCATTATCGCTCATGTTGTTGCTCGGATTTATTTACACGGGAAACAAAATCACCAGGGTATTCCTGTCAATCGCAGTACTCTCTATGTTTGTAGCGCTATTAACGACACTTAGCAAAGGGCCGTTACTTTCATTACTATGCGGACTTTATATCTTTTCCCTTTTAAATGCCTCGGTCAACAAGCGTATTATCATTGTATGGACGCTTATTTTTTCTCTTATCATAATTGGATTTTTTCTATCAAGAATCCCTACCAATGATTTTGCGAAGGCATTGGATTACACCTCTAAAACATCGACGGAAACTACCGATGAATCATCATCTCTCGGTTCGAGGATAAAACGCTGGAAGAAAGGTATTCTTTCTATAAAGGACCATTATGGTTTAGGTGATGGGGCTGGCGGATTTTTTTCGTATCTCGACCCGGAAATCAGCTTTGACAATCTCTATGTTCATATATTTGCAGAGTATGGATTACCTGGCGTGTTATTGTGGCTTTGGTTTTTGGTACTCTCTTGCAAGAGGTTTATCCATGCATACCTTGCCTGTATTTCATCCGAATACAAAAAATGGATGCAAATTTACATTTCAGGCTTAGCAACATTACTGCTTAATGCAGTCACCTCTTTTTCCCATACCTTTTTGCCCTTATGGTTTTATTTAGGAATCGGACATGCCATGGCAATTGTAATTGACCGTGAAAACAATAAAAGATTAGAAAACGAAAGATTGGATACCCTAAAATGTCGCTCTTAAAACAATTTCTTGATGTTATCTCCAGAAGAAAGAAAATTATTATCGTTATTGTGCTCGCCTTCACATTACTGCCACTATTGTTATCCCTTTCTTTCCGATCGGTATACAAGGCCTCTTCGCAGCTCTGGATGCATACAAATGCAACACAAACGCAATATCTTGCATTACCAACAAACATTAGCAAGTTCGAATATTCTGACAAAAATAAACTGGATAACACATTCTTTGCAATGCTAAAAAATCCTAAATCCATGAAAAGGATTATTTCAACCTTGCATATTACCGATGAAAAGGAACGGTTGGTTGATCCTGATAAATTTATCATCGGAAGTGAATTTAATCTTTTTTTCAGCAGGGAAGGGATTAGTGTTGACGTAGTAGAAAGCGGTGACGTTATAGAAGTATCTGGATACTCCTCCACTCCTGAACGGGCAGGGAATGTTGCGAATGCTGCGGTTGACGCGTTTATGATACTTTATGCGGATATTTTCAAAGACGAGGCAAGATTGGCACAAAAAGCAATGAAAGTGCGGCTAGCGTACGTAAATAAAGAATTAAGAAAACTGGAAAGAAGGTTGTACAGATACAGGAAAAAATACGGAATTATTGATGTCACCATGGAAATAGAAGAGGGACTCAAGCAATATTACAGCTATCTTGACCTGGTTCATCAAAATACTAAAACAATGGAAGAAGAGAAAAAGGTGTTAGAAGAGGTAACCAAAACTATTACATTAATTCCGGAACTATATTTATCCAGCAAGGCTATCGAAAGAAATCCTACATTAGAAACATATAAACAGGAAATCGTAACACTTGAAACGACTATTGCTAAACTGAAGGTTGACTTTACCGAAGCACACCCCGATATTGTTGCGTCCAGAATGCAAATAGCAGAATATAAAAAGGCAATACATAAAGAAATAGAACGAATTTTGGGAGACGAAAATTTTTCCAGAAACTCGTATTATGCTGAATTGGAAAAACGTTATTATGATACAAAAATAAACCTGGAAATTTATAAAATAACTGACGCGATACTGCTTAATATAACCGATATCATTTACAAAAAAATGCTCAATGTAAAGAAAATAGAACTATTGTTTAATAAAATAGAACGTCAGCAATCTTCTTTAAATACCGAGTACACAAACTTGACAAAGGGCATTTCAGACGCCGAAATATTGCTAAACATGAGCCCTTCAAACTTGGCCGTCCTTAATTACGCAGATGCATCAACAATTTCTTCTCCTTATTTTCCGAACAGGGTAAAATTTTTAGCTATCTCCATGTTTCTTAGTACTATCATAGCATTTTCAATAATCCTTCTGGAAGAATCTGTCGACAAATCTATAAAAACGCTTGCAGAAGCACAAAAGGCCTTTCAGGGAAATCTGCTCTATGGTTTGCCAAGGTATAAAAAGATATTTGGCTTCAACATTATCCCGAAAAGACTGCTTCGTTATTTCCCTACATTAAGAGATGAACTGTTATTGCTTAAACAGCGAAATTTTGTCAGAAAAGTATTGAAAAACAACACCATCAGACGTTCCGTCTGGAACATTATTTCCGGCATAAAGGTCGTTTCAGGCGATACCATTGCACGGTCAATTCTTTTCACCGGAGCGGAGGAGGAAGTAGGAACCTCTACACTCGCTCTTCTGGTGGCAAGAGAATTAGCCGTTTCCGGCAAAAAAACCCTCTTCCTTGATATTTCTTCAACAGATGATTGGCATTTGCAGGGAAAAGATATTCTTCCGGTGGATAAAAAAATAACCCTTAAAGACCTTATAAGAAGCAATGATATCTATGGCATTGATGTTTTACTTATGAAAGAAATTACCGATATCCCGGCTATTGCCATGATCGATGGACTGCCAGAACAGTTAAACAATCTTGACTATGAACATATTATTATTGATGCCGACCCTGTTATTGCCTGTAACGACACCCTGTTTCTCTCTGCAACGGCAAATGTTGTCCTTTTAACAGCAAAACTACATAAAACTTCTAAAGAAACAATCGAGGAGGCTTTCGGCAGATTCAAACATCTAAAAACATCTAAAACAGTAATAATAATTAACCAAATTTAGTTATTAACAGAAATATATTCTCTCCTATTCAAAATAACTTTTAATCATAAAATATTTATGAAAGGAACTATTCATTTTTCTGAAGCGGCAAAGGTGTTTTTTTTATATACCCTTCGATACACAATACCTTACTTGCCTTTAAAATTAAAACATAGCCTTGCCAACTGCCTTGCAGCGCTGACGTCACATGGAGAAAAAGCTGTAGTCATGAAGGGTGAGCTGGAATTGTTATTTGGCAAAGGAACATTTACCAGCCCGGAAATGAAAGAAATCATCCTGGAAACCCTTCGTAATTTCAGAAAAGATCTCTTTGAAATATGGTCATTCCCAAGATTAAATAAAAAGAAGGCCGAAGAACTTTGCACCATTACCGGTATGGAACATTTAGAGAACGCCTTGAAAAAAGGTAAGGGCGTGATAATTGCGCTTTGCCATTTTGGGTCATATAAAATGATACTCCCCTGCCTGGGGTATAAAGGATATAAAATAACGCAGGTTGCCGCAAATCCTATCGATCTGACCGGCAAAGACAAGTCGATGGTAAAGAATAAAACCATGCAAATTGAATATCAATGTGAAAAAAGCCTGCCCGCCAATTTTTTTTACATAGGAAGCACTCCAAGGCAAATATACCGTGTGTTACAAAATAACGAAATACTTGTTATGTCACTTGATGGAATTTTGGACCCTAATAGAATTTCAGTACCTTTTTTAGGAAGGAAGATACGTCTATCCCCCTCCCTTATAAAAATAGCAGAAAGAACAAAGTCCCCAATATTGCCTGTTTTTACGGTAAGGGGAAAAAACGGTAAACACCGCATTATTATAGGCAATGAAATCATCCCCGACGATGGCAATGATAAAGGTACACCGGAAAAACTTGTCGTCTTAAAGTTTGGCAGTTTAATGGAACAGTTCGTCAAAGAACATCCCAGTCACTACCTCTGGTATTTATATAAAAACAAAACCGAGCCACCCCACATCGGTAGTATTATTGTTGATTGATTGATTGATTGATTGATTGATTATCAATCAGGACAAAGCCCTGGTAAAATAAAAAATTGTTAGAAATAACAAATCTAACAGTAAGAAGCCCCATTTATTAGGAGTGGATTTGGGGGGGTTAAATTAGAAAAAACTCCTTACTCTATAAAAACAATGAATTTTATTTAAAATTTACAACTATTCATTTTTCGAAAACCTTAATTGTCTGACTATGATTAATATCTATATACCGGGAGGTATTTTCTCACCATGAACAAAAAAGTCACCTTTATCGCACCATACGATGATTTAATGGCATATGGCATTAGAATCCTTTCATCATCTTTGAGAAAAGAAGGGTTTTCCACCGAAATTATTTTTACGCCCCATATCTTAAAACAGATGGATACCCATTCTATAAGCTTATTATCGGATGCTATAAAAGAGATGACCCATGATTCATTCTTTGTGGGAATATCATTTTTCTCTTGTCATTTCAATGCGGTTAAGGCGCTTACCGAAGCAATACGAAACAAAATAAGGGCGCCTATAATGTGGGGAGGAAAGCATATCTCTGCCAGGCCGGAAGATGCGGCAGGCTTTGCCGATATTGTCTGCATAGGTGAAGCAGAAATCGCAATAAAAAACCTTTTAAACGCCATGGCAAAAAACGATAATTATTACGACTTGAACGGATTTTGGTTTTTCAAAGACGGAAATTTCAAAAAAAACAGGCTTGCCCCTATTATTGAAGATCTTGATTCATTGCCATACCCCGATTATTCTTTGGAGGGGCATTACCTGTGGGATGGAAAAACCATGCACAAAATGACCGGGGAATTATTGCAGGCGCATTTAAAAATAGCGGAGAAAACCGTTTATCAAACCCTTTCTTCACGAGGATGCCCTTATAGCTGTACTTATTGTTCCACATTTAAAGCCCTTTATTCGGACAGCGGATATTTGAGATTTCGCACTGCAGAAAACGTAATTGGTGAGCTGAAAGAAATGAAATTCCGCTTTCCACGGATGCAGGCAATAACGTTTTGCGACGACAATTTTTTTGCTTTGAAAGAAGACCAGTTAGAAAAATATGCCGCTTTATATAGAAATGAAATCGGTTTGCCTTTCCGCTGTCTTGCCCATGCACATGATGTCAATAAAAAGAAGCTGGAAATCCTTGTTAATGCAGGCATGAATGAATTGCAAATTGGCATACAAACAGGTAGTGAAAAAACCAGAAAACTGTATAAAAGAGGCCCTTCTACCGACAAAGTTTTGGATGCTGTAGGACTGATTCACCAATTTAAGGGAAGATTAATGCCTTTCTACGATTTTATTATTGATAATCCATTCGAAGAGGAAGAAGACCTAATTGAAACCCTGCATATGATTCAGAAATTTCCCAGACCATATCACCTGAACGTATTTTCCCTTATTTTTCTTCCTGGCACTGAATTACAAAAAAAGGCTCAGGAAAAAGGACTTATCATTGACTCGACCCGGCAATTTGAATCCCGAAAAAAGAGTTATATTAACTTTCTTTTTTATCTCTATTGCCGTACCATTCCACGACGGATCATGTGGATACTCGTATCCAAACCAATGCTAAAAACAATGAAGCACAAATACATAGTCAATTTTTTATACTTCATGAGTGATTCAATAAAAAGACTGTTAAAGAGAAAGGCTGATACGTGGGCGATAGAATAATATTTTCCTGTTTTCTCCGGAAACCTGCAGGAATAGTTTTAGGACGAGTGGCTAGGGATGCTGCCATTAAACGTTATGATGAATGGCAGCAAAGCAGATGAGTAGTAATATTTTATTAATCAAGACCCATGCTTTCGGTGATGTATTGCTTACGACTCCGGCAATACATGCAATTTACAAAAATAACCCGGCAAATAAGATTTATTATCTTACCGGTAGGTGGTCGTCAGAAGCACTGTACAATAATCCTTACCTTACAAAAACTTTTCGATTAGACGACGATGCACTTTTTGGAAAAAAATTATATAAAATTATCCCTTTAATACTAGAATTAAGAAAATACAAATTTGAAGCTATCATTATTTTCAGCGCATCAAAATATATACATTTTCTTTCATGGTTAATAGGGGCGACAACGAGGGTCGGATTCGGCAATAGCAGTTTTATTACCCACAAAATCTGTCCTTCAGTGCTACAAAACGATTATGCCGCCAGAGCATATAATACATTGTTAGAGCCATTGTGCATACCATGCAATGGAACTAAGCTTGATTTTCAGATAAAAGAAGTATGCATTCCTGAAAATCTGAGTACTTTTCTCGAAAAATACAAATCTAATGTAATTGGACTTTTTTGCGGCGGCGGGAAAAATCCCCGCGATACGGTATTGATAAAACAATGGGGTGCTAAAAAATTTATTGAACTGGCAAAATTGCTTTCTGCAGACGGTTATGGATTTCTGCTTTTTGGATCGATGGATGATCGTAAAATAAACACGACACTAAAAGATGAACTTAATGATGCTATTTTTGATTTAAGCGGCCAATATTCTTTTAATGAAACGGGATATTTAATGAAATTGTGCCGGCTTTTTGTTACAAATGACTCTGCTCCCTTCCACATTTCTTACGCACTCACTATCCCGACAGTGTGTATTTTTGGTCCCAGCAATTCAAAATTACTTTCACCCCAATTGCCATTTTGCAGATATATTCAAAGCCGTGTAGAATGCAGTCCGTGTTATGGAAATGATATTTTTATCGGGTGTGCAAATCCTATTTGCATGGAAAACATTTCTGCAAATGATGTTTACAAAGAATGTAAATCGCTATTAAGTAAAAACTTTAATTATGAAAATGTTATTCGTTTCGTTGGTACACAACAACAAAGAATTTAATTTTTAGAAAGGCAGATGCAGTGAAAGTCTTACTTATCAATCCCCCATATTTAAAAAAATTTTCCCGTCCACAGCGGAGTCCTGCAGTGACCAAAAGCGGCACGCTCTATTTTCCCCTGTGGCTGGCATATGCAACAGGCGTTTTGGAAGAAAAAGGGTTTGAAGTTAACCTCGTGGACGCGCCTGCAGATAGTTTATCCATTGATGACATTATTGAAAAAACCCTCACATTCCAGCCAAACCTTATTGTTCTTGATACAAGTACGCCAAGTATTGATAATGACGTTGCCGTTGCCCGCAGATTAAAAGAAACCTGTCCGTCTTCTTTCATAATACTGGTAGGAACGCACGTATCAGCGCTTCCGGAGGAAGTCCTTAACAAAGAAAATAGCGTTGATGCAGTTGCCAGAAATGAATATGATTACACACTGCATGACCTCGCTAAAATTTTATCTGAAAAAGGCGACCTGAAAACCGTTCGTGGCATAAGCTATAGGAATGGCAATGAAATCATCCACAACCCGGGAAGGCCATATATTGAAAATCTCAACGAATTGCCTTTCGTAAGCAAGGTTTACAAAGAATTTCTCCGTATAGAAAATTATTTTAATCCTAACGCCCTCTACCCAATGGTCACAATTACCACTTCCAGAGGATGCCCTTTCCCATGTACCTTTTGTGTTTATCCTCAAACGTTAATGGGCAGAGGTTTTCGGCAAAGGAGTATTAATAATGTAGTGGAGGAAATGGAATATATTACAAAAAATTTCCCGCAGGCAAAGGCGGTTTTTTTTGAGGATGATACATTAACTGTTAATAAAAAACGGTGTAAAGAACTTGCAGAATGCATAATTCAAAAGAAAGTGAACATTTCATGGACAGCAAATGCAAGGGTTGGTCTGGATTACGAAACAATGCGGACAATGAAGACGGCAGGCTGCCGGTCACTTTGCGTCGGATTTGAAAGCGGAAGCCAGCAAGTACTTGACAACATGAAGAAAAAGCTGAGTCTTGCGGAAATGGAGGCTTTCATGGCAAATGCAAAAAAAGCCGGGATGTTAATACATGGCTGCTTTATGGCAGGGCTTCCCGGCGAGACAAAAGAAACACTTCAGGAAACACTACAGCTTGCAAAAAGGCTGAATCCGGATACTGCCCAATTTTATCCCGTCATGGTATATCCGGGAACGGAAGCATACACATGGTATAAGGAAAAAAGATTGATAACTACCGATAATTTCTCAGAGTGGCTTACGCCGGAAGGCTTGCATAATACTGTTATCAGTACGGAAGAATTATCATCCTATGATCTTGTAAGGTTCTGCGATGGTGCAAGACGGTCTTTTTATCTAAGGCCTGGCTATCTTCTTTACAAATTAAAACAAATGATTACACACCCAAGAGAAATAAAGAGGACGTTAAAATCAGCAAGGACGTTTTTAAAATATTTGCTAAGAGGTTCTGATGTGAAGCCAAAAATTCAATGCTGAACTGAGCGACCACTTTTAATTCCCTAATTTTGGCAAAATATTTAATGGTGAAATCCTAAATCCTCAATCTCATATCTGCAATCTTGTGCGACTGCCGATTACTGATTTTAATCCGGTTTCTCCTTTTCGTCCTTGTTTGATTCTGGTTTACACAGAGGGATATGTGTTTATGGTAACCCCCCTAAATCATCCTTAAAAAAGGGGCATGAGATTATAATTCTTTATGTATTCTGCATATGCTGAACTATTATTAATATTCTCAGCCTCTTTTACCCTGTTCCTGCACTAATATTGCTATAGCTGACAGCCACCGGCAATGGCTGGCACTACAGATATATAATCTCCGTCTTTTACCGGTGTTTCCAGATTATTGAGAAATCTGATATCCTCATCATTGAGATAAAAGTTGATAAACCTTCTTATCTGGCCGGAATCATCGCAAATCCTTTCTTTAATACCTTTGTAATTTGCTTCCAGATTGCTAATAATCTCGCCAATATTCTTTCCCTCTACCTTTACCTCCTCAACTCCATCCGTAAAGGTTCTCAAAGGCGTTGGTATGCGCACAGTTACCGACATAATTTTGCTCCTTTAAATTAACCCTGGTAAGGTGGGCGGCGCCCACCAAAATATCGCTCACTCGTTCACGTTGTTTGTTTTTCGGCTCTTGGATATGAAGAGGAACGCAGACCGTCTGATAAACAAAGCCTGCCCTGTGGAATGAGTTTATCCCACAGGACAAATCCACACAGATTTACGATTTACGATTTTTCTAATCTGGAAAATCTGTGATTTCTCTTTTATTAATTTATAATTTGCACCACGCGGAAAACCGCTTATATTACAAACAAATTAGAAATTTAGCGGTAATTTGGCTTTTTGAAAATATCCACACAAAGATGCTAAGATCAAAAAAGTTAGTACCGGTACGTATCCGGTTTGAACGGCCCTTCTACAGGGGTGTTGATATATTCAGACTGCTGTTTGGTCATACGGGTAATCACTCCTCCAAAGCCTTTCACCATTTCAGCGGCAACCTCCTCATCCAGTTTTTTTGGAAGAACCTTAATATACACCGGGCTACGCTCTGATTTGGGTTTGCTTGCCCATGCCTCACGATAGAGGTACATCTGTGCAAGCACTTGATTTGAGAATGACCCATCCATAACACGTGAGGGATGACCTGTAGCATTGCCAAGGTTTACAAGCCGTCCTTCAGAAAGAAGAATAATATAATCTTCAGGGTCATCGGATCTGTATATCTGGTGAACCTGCGGTTTCACCTCTTCCCACCTCCAGTTTTCACGCATAAATTTAGTGTCAATCTCCAGGTCAAAATGTCCAATATTACAAACGACTGCCCCGCGTTTAATAGCAGACAGCATATGACGGTCGCATACATTTACATTGCCTGTCGTCGTTACAATCAGATCGGTCTTGGCCAACAATTGTTTGTTTATACCTTCCGCAGAACCATTATTTATTCCGTCTTTGTAAGGAGAAACCACCTCATATCCGTCCATACATGCCTGCATACCACATATGGGGTCTATTTCAGAAATGCTCACAATCATGCCTTCCTGCCGCAAACTCTGGGCGGAACCCTTGCCAACATCACCATAACCAATAACAAGCGCCTTTTTACCGGAAAGAAGAATATCGGTGCCACGTTTAATAGCATCATTTAAACTGTGGCGGCATCCATATTTATTATCATTTTTAGATTTGGTTACAGCGTCATTGACATTTACCGCGGGAACCTTAAGCTCCCCTTTTATTAACATTTCGTGCAAACGGTGAACGCCGGTAGTCGTCTCTTCTGTAATGCCATGTATTTTTTCAAGCATCTCAGGATATTTCTCATGAACCATTGCAGTAAGATCTCCGCCGTCATCTAGCAACATATTAGCATCCCAGGGCTTGCCTTCTTTCAGAATAGTCTGCTCAATACACCACTCATACTCTTTTTCCGTCTGACCCTTCCATGCGTAAACGGCAATACCGGAATCCGCAATAGCTGCGGCCGCATGGTCTTGTGTGGAAAAAATATTACACGATGACCAGCGAACTTCAGCACCGAGAGCGCGAAGCGTTTTGATCAATACGGCTGTTTGGATTGTCATGTGGATACAGCCGATGATTTTAGCACCCTTAAGCGGCTGCTCTTTCTCATATTTTTTCCTGAGATTCATCAAGGCGGGCATCTCAGCTTCCGCCAGGGCAATCTCGCGATATCCCCAGTCTGCAAGACCGATATCCGCCACTTTGTAATCCTGCTTAGAACTAACGTCGGCTTTTTTGTAATCCAACATAACCATTTTAAACTCCTTTTTGACAAGGCCAAAATTGCACTAATACACAATGTTCGCAGAGTATACTCGGCAAACAAAACATTAATTTTCTCATTTCATAAGAGCACTTTATTATAAGGAATGCTGAGAAATATTCAACCATTTTCCCAAATATTATCTATACTTATCTTATTATAATACAAAATGTTGTAAGAATTCCCCGAAAAGAACCGATGTTGCCTTAACTCCAATTTAAGTTGAATATTTTCTGTTTTTTTGTAATTATTCAAACACTGACAATCGTCATTAAGAACTGTAGAACCGCAACCAAAGAGTTTACCGTGAAACACTGAACGTAAGGCAATTTCCTTGCACCCTTAGCGACTCTTTAGCAAAAAAATCTTTTGATAAACAACGCCAAAATAACATGAAATCGAAATTCGAACTTACCGACGGTAATATTATCATACGCCCCTGCCAGTTGAAAGACGCTGCCGTAATCTACGAAGGTGTGAGAGATTCAATAGAGGAAATGATAAAGTGGGCGCCATGGTGCCATCCCGACTACTCAATGTCTGACTGTACATCATGGCTTAGTACCAGAGCCCAAATGTGGTCGGATGGTATTGAATATGATTTTGTCATATTTGATACGAAAGACAATACCTTTCTTGGTGGTTGCGTGCTTGACCAAATAAACCGGAAGCACAACTTTGCCAATCTTGGTTACTGGATTCGTTCAAGCCGTACAGGACAAGGCATAGCTACCGCTACCGTAAAACTCCTCAGCCGGTTTGGACTTGAAACGATAGGATTCACGCGCCTGGAAATAGTCGTGGCAGTGCCAAACAAGGCAAGTCAGCGGGTTGCGGAGAAGGCAGGCGCCGTCAGGGAAGGCATTCTGCGAAATCGCCATGTAGTGCGTGACACGATATACGACTCCGTCCTATTTTCCATAGTACCTCATGATTTGCAGAAGTGAACACCATTATGCAATAAGCTTATCTACAAATATACCGCTCCTAACGGAGCTTTTCATGGTATTTTTTCAAAATACTAAAGTGTTACTGCAATAAATAATTGCCGTTCCTTTTTCTCCAATCATACAGCCGTCCTCAATGGAAATTCTTTTTCCATGACAAAAGGGGACATTGTAGGTATTAGCCGGCCTTGTCATCTTTATATTTCCTGAAATTCTTTATAAGACTTGAAAATGAATCCGGTTTATATTTCTTGAAATCCTCCTCATCAACGAATACATAATCAAAGCGTGCTTTATTTTGTGAGGCGTTGATATCTTCGCACCATTTTTTCAAACGAGCCATTTTCAGGGGAACATCCGGGTCTTCAATGCCTTTTGTTTCAACAATGAATAAGTCCTTATCGCTCACCTTCACTATAAAATCAGGATAATAATTGGAAATGTTGCCGCCCGCGTTCACATAGTCAATTGTGAAATGCACTGCCAGATAATTCTTTGCATAGGAAATAACGTCGGTACATTTTTCGAGAAATGAAGCAAAAAGCAGTTCAAGGTGACTATCTCCGATAATCTTGTTGAACAGACTTTTCTGCGGAACAAGAAAGCCCTGCTCCCTGACAACAAACGGACGAGTCTGCCTGAGCTTTATATGATCCCGGATTTCCGCGCTTCCTTTGTCCTGAACTGTCAATTCATTGATTTTCTTAGTGAAGGTCTCAATGATGGTCTTGGTTGCCGAAAGTTCAGAAAGGTTGCGGAGGGTATTCAGGTCGTCAATATCAACCATAGAATCGAACAGGTGCAGAGATACAAAATCCTTTACCTTGCCATAAAGAACGTCGTATCCGCTAATAAGCCGCAGGTCTTTCATGATGATTTGCGTAAAATATCCGATGACACTCCGATAGTCCGTTACCGCACTGGAGTCCAATAATGTCGTATGGTTGATTTCCCCGGTGGTGATATCCTTGAACACTATTTCCCGTTTTTCTTCCTCTGAAAACTGCCGGTAAACGATTTTCTTAGCCCAGAAGGAAGAAGGCTCCAGGGCCTCAAGGCATTTGTATTCACGATAGATGCGCGGTGAAAGGATAGGGATTTCAATATCCAGCTTGTCAATGTCTTTTTTGGTATTTTCGTTATCAACCTCAATGATGATAGGTGCTTTGGGGGCTGTTCCGCTTCCCATCGGTTTACGTTCCAGTTCAACGCCTTCACTCCGGATAGATTCCACGAAGTCCATAAACGCTTCGATGCCGACCACGCTGACGTATTCGATCGTATCCTCGCCCGGATACATCCGGCGAATACCCCTGCCGAGAATCTGTTCCGGGAGGATATTGCTTTTTGCGGCATAGGCACGAAGCCCGACGATGGTTGTCACATTGCGGACGTCCCATCCTTCTTTGAGCATAAGAACAGAAACGATCACTTTATACGGACTTTCCCAACTGTCTATCTGATTGGATGCCTTGCGTAGTTTCTCCAACTCATCTTTACTCTTCTTTGCATCGGATTCAGACACTTCACCGTTGTTGTTGGTATGAATGACCAGTACCGCATCCTTGAATTCCGGGTAGGTACTTTCGAGGTATTCGCCAACATCGTCGCAGTTCTTAGTGTCGTCGGTCATGACGAACAGCACAGTCTTCTTGCCAAGCTTTTCATGTTCACAATAAACCTTGCGCCATTCTTCAACACCGAGGGCAATATAATCGGCGTATTTTTCCGTGTAACGGGAGCTTTTCACTTCGGCAAGCTTTGTCCTGCTTGCCAAATCAGGAAGTACGGGACGTTTCACCACGTTTTGGGTAATCGCTTCAACCAGCGGATAATCGCATACGGTTTGAACGAAGATTGCGCCGTTATTGTGCTTCGGCGTCGCGGTGACGTCGATTTGCAGAGAAAGAAAATGTCCTTTCTGTTTGAGCCGGTTATGGATATCTTCAATGGATTTAAACCACGCCAGCCGCGAGTCATGGACGAGTCATGTATATGATGAGCTTCATCATTAATAACGACAATCTCATCAATCTCGCGGACAATCACGCCAAGATCAACCTTTGAATCGGTAGTTTTACCGGACGGACGCTTGCCGAGAAAATAATCCTCAAGATTTTCGTCTTCAAAACTCGGTTCAATATCATTTCCGGCATAGACGCGGTGAATGTTGGTCAGAAAGAGGTTGCCTGATTTACGAATAATAGAAACATCATCCTGGATATGCAGGGTCATCTGGAAATCATCCTGCCAGTTCTGCCCTTCGTAGCCGTTGTCGGGCAACAGAGGATCATTCCAGAAGATTTTTAAGCCGTCAAAGTCGGCACGCAGGCGGTCAAGGACAATGATGTTTGGGGCAATGACAAGAAAGTTGGTGGAAAGTTTTGAATATGCTTCGTAGAGTTTATGGAAATAGCACCATGTTATTATGAGACTCATAACCTTGGTCTTCCCGCTTCCGGTCGCCATTTTTATCACAAGGCGGAGCCATTCCTCATCGAACATGCCGGTCGATACCGCACCGGAGGAGTCATAGCGGATCAGGTCATACTTATCTTTGACCTTGGCGACTTCGTAGAGGTAAATGACGGTCTCGATGGCTTCCCGCTGGGCAAAGTAATACCGGAATTCAACCATCATCCCGTCAGCCCCGGGAAGTATATGCTCCGTGTGAAACCACCACGAAAGCAGGGCTTTAGATGTTGCAGAAGCCCCTTCATAATAATTGTCTCGCCATGCTTTAACTTCTTTGCGAATTTTGGAAACGAGAGGCGGCAGCAGCTTTTCGTAGCTTGTCTCTCGCAAGGTTTCATCCGCCGGAAACCAGCGATATTCCGGATTGAGTATTTCGTATGGGGATGTGGGGAAAGAAGGATGAATTGCCATTAATCATCTCTCCGGGTTAACCGCGAATACACGCGAATGGACGCTAATAAAAAATATTCGTATTCGCGTTCATTAGCGTTCATTAGCGGTTCCTTTTGTATTTGCATATCTTTTCCATTCAAGTTTTTTACCGCCGAAGTTTACAATTAGTCCCAGCGGCAATTTTGTTGCATTTAGATAGTTAAGCAGTTGAGCTTCTTCAATTTTCAGTTATTTTTTTTATAGCCTTGATTTCAACGATTATCTTCTCAAAACATAAAAAATCAGCTACATATTCTTTTTTTAAAATTCTGTCTTTATATGAAATTTGTATTCTTTTTTGCGGTTCAAAAGGAATTCCATTTTCTTCCAATTCTATTTCCATAACTTCTTGATATACCGCCTCAAGAAAACCGCATCCAAGCGTATTCGAGACAGCCATTCCCGCTCCAATTATCTTGAAAACCTCATTTTTAAAAAGTAATTCATTATTCCATTCGCGTTCATTAGCGTCCATTGGCGGTTCCTATATCTTTGAGTTTTTTAATACCCCTGTCATCGGCTAGCGTGAGTTTATCACGAAATAAGGTGTAAGACAAAGACATCAAGTTGCAATCCAATGATTTGTATCGGGTTGCGACTTTTTTTGTCTAAAAAATTATGTATACACTGAATAATACTATATTTATATTGCATTATATGCCTGTATATACTATTATACACGGAGTATTAATCTATTACGTATACACTAACAACTAATAGCCATGGCTACCATTCAATCTAAAAACTCCAGAGGTTATAAATATTGGTATATTGTCGAATCGCGGCGCGTTAACGGCAAGCCCAGGCCCATCGTCCTGGCCTATCTTGGCAAGGCAGACGATTTATTAAAACAACTGCAAGGTCTTACCGAAAAATTACGGCTCAAATCTTATTCACATGGCGCGGTAGCCGCATTGCTAAGTGTGGCCAATGCCCTGGACGTCCCTTCCGTGATTAATAAATATATAAAGTCGCCACGGCAGTATTGTGCTAAAAAACCTGTTCGAAATAATCTGACCGCCGGAAGTACCCTCTTGTTGGGTGCCGTGGGGAGAGTGTGTGTGCCTACCAGCAAAAGAGGATGGTGGGATTGGGCAAAGACGACTACTGCCGAATACTTACTCAGACACAGCTTGAGTAAAATAGACAGTCAGCATTTCTGGGATTTGATGGATGCACTTCCTGAAGAATCCATTGCAGAAATCGAGCGCGAATTAATTGAAAAGACATTTAAAACATACAACCTTCAAAGCGACACACTGTTTTTTGATACAACCAATTTTTTCACGTATATCGACACAACTAATCTGCGATGCACTATTGCCCGGCGGGGGAAAAACAAACAAAAGCGATACGATCTCAGGCAGGTCGGGTTGGCGATGGTCGTTACACGTAACGACATGATACCGTTGTTTCACCATACCTATCAGGGGAACATGGCGGATGCAAAGGTGTTCAGCGCGGTTCTTGAGACGATAAAAGACAGGATGACCGGATTAGGTTTCGACAGCAAAAAGCACACTATTGTTTTTGATCGTGGAAACAATTCCATGGACAATATGGCTATTGTAGAGAGATTGGCATTGCATTACGTTGGAGCGCTTACACCGTATCATCACAAGCAGTTGGTAGGGGATGCCATGTGTAATTTCAGGGAATATGACGTTGACGGCAGTAAGATACAGGTGTACCATGACAAACGGGTTATTTGGGGGCAGGAAAGAACCGTTGTCGTATTTATTTCCGAGAAATTAAAGGTTGGGCAATTAAGGGGAATGTCTCAGTCTCTGGAAAAGGCAGAACATCAGTTAAAGCTCTTACAGCAGCATCTGTGTAATCCAAAGGGAAAGATGCGGGACAAAGAGGGTCTGGAGGATACGATAAGAAGTGTAGTGAAATGTCAATTTGCGAAGGATGTTATCGATTGGTCGTTAAAAGAGGTATCTGAAGGCAAGTTTCAATTGAATTTTTCAATCGACCAGAAAAAGCTCGAAGAAATAGAAGGGGAACTGGGGTTCAGGATTCTTATGACAGACCATCACGATTGGGATACCGCGGACATTATAAAAGCCTACTATGGGCAATCAAAAATTGAACATGCCTTTAGAAATCTCAAGAACCCCTATCACCTTGCTTTAAAACCGCAATTTCACTGGACGGATCAGAAAATCAGGGTGCATTTTTTTATTTGCGTCCTCGGATACCTAATGGCGGCGATTGTGTGGTATCAGGCAAAAGCGCACGCACAATTTAGTGGAACGTTAGATACCCTGTTAGACACCCTTAATAATATAAGGCTTTCTGCTATGCTTGAAGAAACAAAGGCCAGAGGGAGAGTTAAGGCTACCTACAAATTGGAAGAAATGTCCGACAAGGAATCTCTGTTGATGAATGCGTTAGGCATTATGGATTTCCACAAACATCGGCTGAAACTTCAAGGACTCAGTGTATACAATTGATGTTGTGCTTAACGCATTGACTGTATTTATGTTACGTTGCTTCATGCCTTATTTTGTGATAAACTCACGCTAGGAGTTTCATCTGTTGAATGGCGATTTTATTCAGATTTACGAGCCGTTCGCCCTGCTTTGAGGCGACAGAACAAAGTAATTACTTCCGGCTTCACTTTTAAACCTCTCGAATTCGAGAGGTTTAAAATCGAGATTGCTTAACTTTTCCCACAAACCCAGGAACTCAATCGTGCTTCTATTTCGCATCCAATTATTGATAATCGCAAATGGTTCTTGTTTGTTTCGATATTTGGCGATATCGGTCAATGAAATATAATCCTCTTGCTCCCTTGAGATGATGCTAATTTCATTGCCCTGTACAGATATTTTCTCTGCCATTGCAATCTCCTGTTTGTGGAATTATGATCAAACTTTCTAAACCCGTTGAATTCGACGGGTTTTAAACTCCGGGTTATTCAATTTTTCCCAAATTCCCAAAAACTCAATCGTTGTACGGCTGCAAGCCAATTCTGGATAATGTAATCTGTAGGATCAGGGTCTTTGTACCTGGCCATATCCGTCAGGCAGATATAATCCTCATCATTTTATACATAAATTGTGCTGTCTTTGTCTAAAACATTGATTTTTGTCATGTTAATATCCTTCATGCCTTTTAATTATGGCAAATTCGCCCTAATTAATTTCGATCTTCCCTATTATTTCCCCCCCCACGCTGACATCAATAATCTTCATGGTGTCGTTCCCGAAAATATCCACCACCTTGACGGCAATTTTATACCGTCCGGGCTGGCAGTCGTGAAATGATGTTTTTAGTTCCAGCGACCGGTCTTTCTTTGTGCGGAACGATTGCCATTCGTTTTCAAATATAAAGTCGCCCGTCCACACCTCCTCCATTTCTCCGGTAGCTTCATTTTTTGTGCGGACAATCTCACGCTTGGATTCGAAGTTAAAATCCACGCTCCAGTAGTCAATCCAGTCCATCCATTTTTTAGTGAGGACATCGCGGGTAACGATGCCATCCTTGTCTTTTGAAACCTTAATGATCTTGCCGCATTCCACAACGATCTTGTTCTTGCCGTTGCCGAGTGAAGCAGCGGCGTTGTTCACCGTATCCTGATTGTAGAATACGGAAAAATCGGTTAGTTCAACTGCGATGCTGTTCTTTTTCACATGAGGCTTGACTTCGATATATGAAACATCATGGAAGACGATTTGATTTTTTTCGATGGCGCGTTTATCAAAGACCTCGCGGGGAATGTATTTGAGTGCAAGGTCGATGCCCTTGGACTTGGCTTCTTCCTGAATGTTGGGGAAAAGACCCATCTCAAACTCAAAGGCAAGGATGTCCACACGGCTGATGCGCTTTTCGCGGCATTCGAGGATGATTTCTTCCACAAACAAACGGGTGACAGGCAGATTGACCGGACCCACTGCGACAATACGCCCTGCCTTCTTGCCGTGGAAGCACCTGAAGTTATCCACCGTCTCGGCCTTGTAGGCTTTGAGAATCAGGGCGATAAAGTCCTTTTCCTTCTGCTCAATGATTCGACGCTTCATTTCTTCGCGGGAAAGATCAGTAACCGCTAATGAACGGTAGAGTAGAAACAGACGACTAGAACTTAGGCAGAAGTTTGTTTTCTCTGTTTGCTGGCTGGTTTCCCGCCAGTGCCACCATATCTCCGCCATATACTTATCATCTGCCCCCCTCGTCAAACCGTGCATGCAATTTTCCCGCACACGGCTTTCCGACAGTCTTCTTCTTAAGCTTTCACAGGTTGTCTGGCAGGAACATATTTTGTCGGGTCTATTAGTCAATATCTATTGACTAATTCCTTAAACGCTCCTCGATTATAGAGCTTGCTCCTGCGCTGACTTTTCCTCTTATAATATCTCGTTAATCTCCTGAAAAGATAATATCGTAGGTCTCTTTTCGCCTTGTTTGGATACGTTACTCCCTTTATTGTGAAGTAATTTATCCATCCTCTTGTTATTGCATTCAGTTCATTAGCTACTTTTTCCGCCGCTTTATGCCCATTGCTCTTTAGGTAGTTTCCTATCTTTTCCCTAACCTTCTTCTGTGATTTCCTGCTTGGTTCTATGTTCCAGTATTTCTTGTGTTTCCTACCAAACAAATCTTCTGAGAAGGATATGGTATGTCCGAGAAAGTCAAAGCTCTCTTCTTCAGCTTTTACTATTTTACTCTTATCCTCGTTAAGACTCAGCTTTAACTTCTTTAACAACCTGTTGAGATAGTCTAATGCTTCACGAGGTATTCGCTTTGCCATCAATACCCAATCATCCGCATAACGTATGATTGTTATCCCATACTTATAGAAAACCCCATTCTCTCTATTGACTGCTTTGTCGAGCATGTGCAGATATATGTTTGCTAATAATGGTGATATTACGCTTCCCTGCGGTGTTCCTATCTTATTTTTCCTCCCGCCTCCTGGTTTGCCTTCCTCTATCACCGGTGCTTTTAACCACATTTTTATCAAGTGCAGTACGTTCTTGTCGCTTATCCTCATCCCTATTAACAGTAACAATTCCTTGTGCGGTATTGTGTCAAAATAAGAACTCAGGTCTGCGTCAAATACCTCTGTTTTCCCTTCTCGCAGTTTTTCTTTGATTTTCCTCACAGCATCGCCCGCTGAACGTCCCGGTCGGAATCCGTAGGAGCTATCTTCAAAGTCTGCTTCGAATATCGGCTCTATTACAAGCTTTACACTCATCTGCACTACCCTGTCTTTTATCACAGGGATTCCCAATGGTCGTGTCTTACCGTTGGTTTTAGGTATGTACACTCTCAGTACCGGCTGTGGTTCGTAGGTTTTGTTTTCAAGTTCCTCTATTATCTCTCCAAGAAACTTCTCCACCCCGTATGACTCCACATCTTCAAATGTAATCCCGTCTGCCCCGGCGCTTCCTCCATTGGCTTTGCAGCGCTTGTACGCCTCTCTCAAAAAATGCAACATTCTCACCTTGTCATACAATACATAAAAGCGAAATCCTTCTTCCTGTTTGGCTTTTCGATATAGTTTACGCTGAAAGTCTCGGACTCTTTCATCATCGCTCATTTGCGATTTCGGTATTGCTTGTAGGTCTCCCAATACAATTTCCTCCTTTCTTTGTAAACGTTAACTGAAGTAATGCCCCTTCGCTACGGTGAAGTTATGTTGTCTTCACCATCTTCACTACTATGGGCATCTCCGACTTCTCATTATCCCGCTATACCCTTCGGCTTCCCTTATAGTATGCGTTACGGTCATCAACCTGAACAATGAGACCTCCCAAGTTCATATATATACCTTTTACAGTCATACCGTCACTCTCAACTCCGACGACACCGCATAGTTCTACCGTTTGTCTCTTTCTACCTATGCGATTACAGATTTCGCCCAATCCGGGAGGCTCATCTATCGTATTTTTAGCGTAACGAAGCCTGCGTGTTCGCTTGCGCTACGGTCTGACTGCTCGCTACAGGGGACTCGAACGTATTCATCGCTGTTTACGTTCTCCCGTGAGGTTTTCTGCCTCTTTCACTACCGCCCGAACGGTCAATTGGCGGGTTGGATTTGCACCAACTGATATATATACGCTTCTTGGCGTACCGAATTAACGCTAATGTCTTTTTGTTTTGATTTGCGTCCATTAGCGTCTATTCGCGGTTCAATAAATGAGGAAACGCCGATGTAATGCGCCCGCTCGTACTTACCGAGGTTGAGTATCTCAAAGGCGCGGAAGTCCTTGCCATCTTCTTTAAGCTGACGCTGAACGCCAATCATGCGCTTGCGGGTGGTATGGATAGCAAACTTGCCTAGGTCTGCGCCGATCCACTTACGCCCCAGTTTTTCGGCCACAGCCGGCGTGGTGCCGGAACCGCAGAAAAAATCCGCAACGATGTCGTTTTCGTTGGAGGATGCCTTTATAATACGTTCGAGCAGGGCTTCGGGCTTTTGGGTCGCGTACTTCGTATCTTCAAGGGCTTGAGAATTATAGTAAAAAGCATTTATTTTTAGAAGAACCTGTTTTTTTCTTGCATTTGAATTGTTTCTAGAGTATTAAATTCTGCATGAATCCATTTCTCAGTGAAAAAACCCGAATAGAATTTAAAAAAGCACATAAGAAAGAGCCTCATAGACGTCATGCCGACCAAATCAAAGCTATACTTCTTCTTGATTCAGGATGGAGTTATGAAGAAGTAGCAGAGGCGCTCTTGTTAGACGATCAAACAATCAGGAATTACGAAAAACTATACAAAGATAAAGGTTTTGACGGGCTTTTATCTGACAATTATATTGGCTGTGTGCCAAAACTCACCTGCGAACAAGAAGAACAATTAAAAGATCATATCAGGAAAAACAACTATAGTGCGGCAAAAGAAATTGTTGAATATGTAAAACAGACATTCAATAAAATCTATACACCCGAAGGAATGGTACATACCCTCGATAGATTAGGCTTTACTTACAAGAAAACTACAATAGTTCCAGGCAAAGCAAACCCTGAAAAACAAAAAGAATTTATCGAAAACTACAAACAACTCAAAGAAGAGAAAGCCCCTGGAGATAAGATACTTTTTATGGATGGAGTTCATCCACAGCACAATTCTACGTCTGCATATTGCTGGATAGAGAAAGGCAAAAAGAAGGAAATACCCTCTAATACCGGCAGGAAAAGAATAAATTTAAACGGGGCTATTGACATAGAAACCTTTGAAGTAACAATCCGGGAAGATGAAAGCATCAATGCTCAATCAACAATAAAGCTTTTCCATGAAATAGAGTCAAGGTATGCTCAAGCCGGTACTATTTACATAATCTCTGATAATGCTAAATATTACAGGTCTAAGTTGGTCAAAGAATACCTTGCAAATTCGAGAATAAAGATCAAATTTCTCCCTTCCTATTCGCCCAATTTAAATCTCATTGAAAGATTATGGAAATTCTTTCGCAAAAAAATATTGTATAACAAGTATTATGATACTTATGAGAAGTTTAAAAACAAATGTTTAAGTTTTTTCAAAAATATTAACGAGTATACAGATGAATTGTCTACTCTTTTAACTGAAAATTTTCAAATTATTGGCGAGCAAATTTCGAAAATCTGATTTGTTTGACTATAACTTCATTAATATCCAACCATATATCTGTAATTGCTTCGCCTTTTGCTTCATCAAGATAACGAATTAATCCAACCTTACCAGATGGATAGTCATATATTCGTCCTTTTTTACGGAACTCCGCTATCGACTTTTCAGAGTAGTCACCAATGTTATCTATTCTATACCAACGACCATCCTTATCTTGCTTGTTAAATTTCGACAGAATGTATTTTTGATCGTATTCTTTAAATTGTGCGTTCCATGTATATGAATCACTTTTTGTGTAATACAGCATACTGTCTGATGAACGAGCATACTGGCGCGATATGGCTTTTGCTCCACGAGGAGGCTGTCTTTTCCAACGAATTTCATTTCGATAAACACTTGTACCGAAAACTTCCTCCATGACAAGCCTCATGAAGGAATTCACCCGCCAATCACAATGCACATAAATACTCCCATTTTCCACCAGCAAATCCCGCATCAGCACAAGGCGTTCGTAGATCATGGCGATGAAGCTGTCAGCGCCCTTGCCCCAGGTATCGCGGTATGCCAGTTCTTCCAGCACATTGGGTTTCTTGGTGAAGGTGTCGTCGCCGATCTCTATGTCCATCGAGAAATCCGCGCCCACATCAAATGGCGGGTCGATGCAGATGAGCTTAATGCCGCCCTCCTTTTCAATTTCCGCGCGGAGGGGGCCGTTTTTCAGGGATGAAAGAATGAGCTTGTTGTCGCCCCAGATGAGTTTGTTCGTCCATCCGGATTTCTGACGGCCTCTTGTGTCGAAAAGCGGACGTTGAACAGGATATTTGTCAACTGCGGCGGTACGGGAATGATCACCAATAACCTTTCCGGATTTGCGTTTATTGACGGCCATTATCGGTTTCGAATTACGAGGTTCATCCACCTGTTCGATTACCTGAAAAGGCAAAACGAGATTAGTCACTTCACTGGTTTTGCCGTTCCATACCAGTTCCACCTCACGCTTGTCGTCAAAGAGCATAAAGCGGTACTTATCGGGTAGCGGCTTATCCGCTTCAATAAGTTTCAGTATTTCGCGTTTTTCGGTATCAGTAAGTTTCATTTACAACATCCCTTTGTTTCTGATCAGGGTTGTTTAGCGGGCTAACGCATAGCTAACCGGCATGCAGCTTTTTTACGCGTCCGGTTGAGCGTTTTGTTAAGCGTGTAGTTTTTTGCGCAAGCTTTATCAATGACAGAAGTGCAGTATTAACGGCTTCTTCGTTTGGAAAAGCCTCAGCAACTTCCGGTTTAAGAATAATAACATTTGATGACTTACGCAGGCGACTTACATACTTGCCACGCACCAAAGGGACTGGGAAGTCTGAACGTTTATACTCCGCACGCAATTCATCTTTTTCTGTCTGTTTAACCTTCTTCATAAATCTTTCGCTCTCCTTTGCCCGCTATGCGAGCGCTTATAATTCGTATAGTCTCGCCTCGCTCGGTGTGTGCGACCACTAATAACCGACCTCGTTCCGAAACGCCGAAAGTAATGTATCTGCATTCGCCAATAGAATGATCCGGGTCAGCGCCAGTTGCAGCCATAGGGTCACTCAACGCCATTGAAGCTTCCTCGAATGAGACCTTGTGCTTTCGCAAATTTGAGCGTGCTTTCTTCGGATCCCATTCGAATTTCATTTCATGTTCCTTTAAATATTATATCAATAATTGGATAGCGTTAAGCAAATTTATAATTTATGACAGTAATTAATCCCACTGTTATTCTTAGAAATTGGGAACCGGGAATTTGGACCATTTGTTTAACAGTCGCTGTCCCTATTTTCTCCAAACTCAAACGAGCGCTATTCATGGTCGGATTGAATGATTCGTTAGCTTTTCTTATTTCTCAGGATCCCTTTGCCCTGACATAATCGCAATGGTATTGATGATTGCTCTTGTCGCCTCCGCGCAGAGAGCGGCTTCTCGGAAGCTTGCTGTGCGCTTATGCTGAAGGCCTACTGCAAGCTGAACAGTTGTTTTGGCAAACTTCCGGTGTGTCTCATTGGAGTTTCCAGCTAACTCTGCGGCTATGTAGCTTTCCAGCATTCTCGCTGCATCAGTATTACTAGGCGATATGCTGTCAACACTGCTATGTTTCGTTGAGTCGTAAACTGCTTGAGCCAATGAAATAATAGCTTCTCTACATAAAAAGCCAACCGTTTGAAAATCTTCCTCATTTTCTGCATAGGCTAATGCATTATTTATCTTATCGACGTTACGATCAACCCGCGCCCAACCAGTAGGTTCTTGCGGCTGAACTGTCGAAGTTGTTTTGCTTTTCATCGTTAGGGCATCCAACAATGGCTGATAAAGAGTGCCAATATAATTTCTTCTTGCTTGCCAACTGGGGAGACTACCGTCGCTCCACTTTCCGTACCAACCCCAAAGATCATGATAAGGATTTGGGGCGTCAATCCCCATATCCTGCAATTTTTGCAGAATTTCAAATCGTCTGTGGTTATACTGGGCATTAACATCTTTAATCTTAGGACCTCCGGTGGCAACTGCAATCATCAACCCTTTTTGCGACTCTATCTTTTGAATTAATTCCTTCAACTCAGGCATAGGTATAGTATTGTTTATCTGCATACGAGTTTCCTCTGGCAAAGTGACCGCACGTATTCGTAAGTTCTTAATATAAGTGCTGCCAGGAAGGATAGCCGAAAAGGCATATAATATTTCTTCTCCCAATGGATGGTCATGTCTTGAAAGAATCTCATATGCCGTGCGAGGGCCTCGCAGTTCTATAGATAAACCGTCCAATTGATTACTCCCATTCATCCAGGAATCTACAACTTCACAATTTTCCACAGAGCACATTTTGAGAATATCTGCTGCCTCTTGTTCTCCGCCATCTATCAAGAATTGAATGGCTTCATTAATAATCTTATCATCCATTATCATCAGTAATATTTGTCGTTATTTAAGAAGCAAACGAAATGGAGGGCACGCAGGGGCAACCGCCATTGCAAAAACCACAGATGCTATTCCCGGCCGGGTCGAGCCGGATGTTATCTGTTCAAGTTGTGTAGGTTGGGATAAGTAAAGCGAAACCCAACAAATTAAAATATTCATGTCCTACCTTTACGTCACATTTAGTTTTAAGTAGCAATGAAAGCTGGAATTGGTCACTCAACGATTAAACTCAGCGTCGGCTATCAACCGTCCGATGGGGGGACTTGTTGGACGTCCTTTTTTGCCTTTTAATAATTTCGGTTAATGATCTCAATGCCTCATTTACAGAGTCGTGGTCAGGGAAAAACTTTGCAACATCCGGATCTATAACCACGACATTTGTTCCTTCATTGTATTTTTTTGCATATTTTCCCTGAATCCCTTTGCTGAAATCGTACTCTTCAAGCATGTCTGGATCTTTTTGCTTTCTCTTCATATTGTTTCCTTTCGTTTTTTGTTGTTTTTCTTGCGCTGATTATTCTGATTTTATCTTCTCTTTCCGTATGAACAATTACCAAAAGACGATTTTTACAGGAATTTCCAATTAAAATGAACCGGTCCTCTTCGTCAGAGTGCAAAGGATCATAAATCGTTAATGACAGGATATCTTTGAAAGCAGTGCTTGCCTCATCAAAAGATACGCCGTGAATATTTATATTCCTTCCCGCCTTGATTGGATCCCAATCAAACAAAAGCATGTTTCATCTCTTTTTGATTTAATTATCGTTGTGTAGGTTGGGTTGAGTAAGGCGAGACCCAACAAATTAAATTATTCATGCCCTACGTTTACGTCAAATTTAATCTCAGTACCTGCTCCCTAATTGCTATCATAAGCGCCTTGCTTTATTTAATGGATAAAAAACAGTGGAAAATAAAAAAGTGCCTTTCTATTTTAATCGTAAGATATTTTTCAAAGCCTTATCAAGTGCTTCCATTTCTGAATTTGAAATGTCTCCGTATTTTTTATGATTCTCTTTGTACTTACGGTTTGAATTTGGTCGCAGCAACCCTTAGACTCGTTGAACAAATATTTTGATTTAATCAGGAACTCAAAAGGATAGATTTTACTTACATTGCCGGTAATTGGAATAACAATGGCTCGATTGCCGTGTATAGCCATTTCTTTTGGGGGAAAACAACGACGGCTGGCCGTGTTTTTTGAATTTCAGTGCCTGAAGGGTTAGCGGGGGCTTGGACGAGAACAATATCGCCTTTTTTCAGTTCCATTCTTCGTCCTCAAATCCTAATTTTTCCCAATCCTCGAAATCCTCTACAGGTTTTTTGAAGCCCTCAATCATCTCCGATCTAGTCATCAATTCCTGTTGTAATTCTTGAATCAAATGCTCTTTTTCTTGTATTGACAGGTTTTCGAAACTTTAAGGCGCATTCAAAACAACTTGCATTCTTAGCTCCTTTCCGGGATAAGCAGAGACTAACGATGATTCCAATTTTGCCACAATATTACACAAGGGTATTAATTTATTGTATAGCAATCTCTGGAAAATGGCCATTTGGCCCAGTCTGAAAGCGAAACCCAACAAATCAAATTAAATTATTCGTGTTCTACTTTTACGTTAAATTTAATTTCATTTCAGTACCTGCTCCCCAATCGCTATTATAGCGCCTTGCTTTACCTGGCGATGAAAGCTGGAATACAGCCACTCATCAGGTGATTTTGCCAATCCGTGTTTAAGCTGAATAATTACGCACGGACAAACCTTGTTTGTCCGTGTTGAACTGGTACGACATTGTCTATAAATCACAAATGGTGAGCTTCTTAAGTATCCCTATACAAAACAGGAGTTATGAGGTTCAGGATTGCTTTGCGGAGTTTTGCACTGAAGCAAAACAATACGATACTAATCATTGCCGGATGTGCATACCGCAAAGCAATCTATTCTAAGGAAGAGAAAGATATATTATACGTATAGAATACGTGTTTTCCGCGAATACAACTCAAAAAAAATATTTACATAAGATTATAAAGATATTGGGAATCCGACCTCTGTTTTCCCAAATTAATTATCTGTTAACGCACGGCCGCCATTTTTTCTTCCATAACTTTGTCAAATTCGGCAAGGGAAGGGTTAATAATTTTTGGCTCATATAATTTGTTAATCACGGCTTCCTGTGTTTTTAAACCATTCCCGGTAATGGAAATGACGATGGATTCATCACGCGGTATCTTTCCTTGTTCGATCAGTTTTTTCGTTACCGCCACGGTAACGCCGCCAGCCGTTTCCGTAAAAATACCTTCTGTTCTGGCAAGCAATTTAATACCCTCAACAAGCTCATCGTCCGTTACATCTTCTGCCCATCCACCGGAAACATTAATGCTTTTCACCGAATAAAAACCATCCGCGGGGTTTCCAATTGCTATCGACTGCGCTATGGTATTGGGCTTTACCGGCCTTATCACATCCGTCTTGCCTTTGACCGCCGTAGTAATCGGAGAACTTCCACTGGCTTGAGCACCATGTAATTTTGTATCTGCGCCATCAATAAGACCTAGTTGTACAAATTCTTTTATTGCCTTTCCAATCTTTGTAATTAATGATCCGCCCGCCATGGGCACGACAATATGCTTTGGCACTTTCCAGCCCAGTTGTTCCATGATTTCATAACCAAATGTCTTTGATCCCTCACCGTAATATGGTCGTATATTTACGTTTACAATCGCCCAACCATATTTATCGGCAATTTCAGAACATAACCTGTTTACCTGATCATAATTTCCAGTTACTTTTATCACATTAGGATTATATATCAGCGTGCCAATAATCTTGCCCTGTTCCAGGTCTGCTGGCATAATAATATAACTTTCCAGGCATGCCTGAGCCGCCTGTGCAGCTACTGAGTTTCCCAAATTGCCGGTAGTTGCGCATCCAACAATCTTGTAGCCAAATTCTTTTGCCTTTGACAATGCAGTTGAAACCACTCTGTCCTTAAAGGAAAACGTAGGATAATTTACCGAATCATTTTTTACATAGAGTTCTTCTACGCCCAGAATTTTTGCCAGATTATTCGCCTTTACCAGCGGCGTAAATCCCACCTGGCTTCCAACAGTCGGTTCGCCGTCTATCGGGAGCAGTTCTTTGTAACGCCACATTGTATTGCTGCGCGATTGAATAACTTCTCTGTTTATAACCTTTTTAATGCCCTCGTAATCATAATCTACCTCTAAAGGCCCGAAACAAAAACTGCAAACATGTAATGGTTCTTTTGGATATTCTTTTCCGCATTCCCTGCATTTTAATCCGTTTACATAACCCATTTCTTTCTCCGTATATTTCAGCAATAAAAAAAGCCTCTTTCCTAAAAATAAGATAGGATGAGGCTTTTATTTGTTCTCCTATCTTATCTTTTCCCAAAAACTTGAGACAGGAATTAGCACCTGCACCATGTTCAGACGTAATCTGAACAGGCCGGTTGCTGTGGCTTCACAGGGCCAGTCCCTCTGCCACTCCGGATAAGATACTGTATAAGTTAGGATTCTATCTGAAATCAGGTAAACAGTCAACCGTTAATCTGGAATACCAAATAATCAGAGTGCGATTCCCCTTTTAGTTAATTTTGTTTATCACAACACCGGTAATTAATTTGGGATAAAAATAGGTTGACTTTGGCGGCATTACCTTGTGCGCCAGAGCGATTTCCCTTACTTGTTCTATCAGAGTCGGCCGCAAAATAAATGCCGCCTGAAAAGCACCTGATTGTACGAGTGATACAGCTTCTGTTTCATTCTTTACATACTTTATAAAATCTTTCAAACCTGCTTCGTCGGAATTTATTCCCAATATCCTTTTTAAAACGATGCTATGGAGTATGCCTGCGTCTAAATGCTTCCATTCCGGATGATCATTTGCAAACACCTTTTCTAATATCCTTTTATCATTTAACCGCAACAGGCTGTATCTATCACCCTGCCCTGCGTACATTACGAAGCAATGGGGAGCACTATCGCTATTGAGTTTTCGCATGATAGCATCAATCCCACCGCTGTTTTCCATATATTCAATCTCAAAGAACTCTTTAAGACTATGCAGGACATGGTCTGGGTTAAAGTCCTTTATTTGCCGGACTACACGATGAAAAGGGAATATTTGCAGCCCCGGATTATTCATAGAAACACACACCATCATCACATAATCCGAAGGTAATTCCCTATTTTGCCCGCCATTTTCTTTATGTTTCTGCTCTTTATAAACTAACGATGTTTCATAGCGATGGTGTCCATCAGCGATAAAAAGGGCTTTTCCCTTCATTATTTCAATGAGCTTATCGATAGTCTTTTTTTCTCTAATGACCCAAAGTTTGTTTGTTACACCGCTGTCGTCAACAAAATCGATTTCCGGTTTTGTTGTGGTTATTGAATGTAAGTAATTATCAGCGGCATTGTCTTCATCTGGGAAAAGAGCAAATATTGAACTGAGATTTGCCTTACATGATTGCATAAGTTTCAGGCGGTCTGCCTTGGGACCTGGAAGGGTCTGCTCGTGAGGATAAATGGATCCTGTATCAAACGGCTCAAGCCTTACCAACGCAATGAAGCCCCGGCGAATAAAATGCTTACCGCCATAGGAAAATTCCTGATCATAGATGTAAATTGCCGGTGCATCCTCTTGTTTCAATATGCCCGCCTTCATCCACTCCTCAAGAAATTCCGAGGCGCGGGTATATCTGTTATCCGCTTCCGTATCTTCGGGAAATTCCTTTCCCAAATCCAAACGAATCATATTATTCGGATGATTCCTATAATACCGCTCCTGTTCTGCGGGAGATATGACATCATAAGGAGGCGTCATTACTGCCGAGCAATCTTTTATAATGTCATGATTGTATCTCAAACCACGAAAGGGTTTTATTATTACCATATTTTATGACCACTCACCTTTCTTATACAACATCAGTTTCCGTTCTTATACAACATCAGTTTCCGTAATTAAATACGCTGATAAAAACCGAATTTTCGTAACACTTTAGTTTTTTGAAAAAGTAGGGGCGAAGCATTTGCCCGTTTGGGTATGAACGCATTTATGACAATTTATAGCAAATGCTTAGCCCCTACACTATGAGACAAACATCGCTATTATTGGAATTTTTCAAAACCCTAAATTGTTACAAAACTTTTAAGTTCCCCATAATAATTCTTAAGGAAATTAAGCTTGCCTATAAAAATCTCTTTATTGTCAGGAAGCCAATTCATCTGATTCTTTCGACATAATTCTTTAATAGATATTCTTTCATCTTTCTGAATTTTTTAGTCTCCCAATACTTTTTGATACTACGAAGCCTGAATTCCATCAGTATTTTATAGTTCTCACAGGCCATAGGTTTGCCATTTTTTATAACCTGATATAAGAGCAATGGAGGCGCCTCATTTAAAAAAGCAACATCTACTTTTTCAGTTTGAAAGAAATCAATGACGGTATCGTAAACAGCGGTTTTATCATAACGCCGGTTTTCAAAATAAACACCAATATCAATATCGCTATCTTTATGAAAACTGTCTGTAAGGATCGAACCAAATAAAAAGATTATGTCTGCACCTGTAAGGTGCAGTAATCCATCATAATCCCTGTTGAGTATAATATCTTTTGTTATCATGGATTTACAAGATGTGTTCAGATTACAACTCTGAACACACAAGAATCTGTTTTAATTACTGGGCGCAGGTTACAAACTTAGCAATTATTCCAAAAGTTTTTTAAACTCCTCGATAGATAAGTATGCATCTCTTATTAATGACCGCAATAGACCACGATCCAAGGTGTTATGCGCTGGAATAGAGAGGGTTGTAATAACACCCTCTTTTTTCAGTATTATGTGACAATTACTACCAACTCTTACAAATTTCCAACCGGCTTTCTCAAACGCTTTTACCGCCTCTTTACCAGAAATTACCGGCAGTTTTGATGCCACTTTATATTGTAACCTCAAAATAAGCCAACTCTTTGGTTTGCGTTACCAAATCCTTATCCAAAGCTTCCAAACAGGCCTTAATGGCGTCTTTTATATTTTCTATAGCATCCTCAATAGTGTCCCCTTGAGAATGGCATCCAGGTATGGCAGGACAGTGGGCTACAAAACCAAAGTCTTCACCCTTTTCTATCAATACGCGATAAACCATAATATGGCACTCCAGGATTCACACCTTCAAAAACTTATCAATAGTGTAGGTATTGGAAGCCAGAAGCTGGATTACTGTTTCTATTCTCCAACTTCTAGCCTCTCATGTATTTACTTCCCAACGTTCTTTGCACCCTCAGTAATAAACGATTACCGCACTTCAAACACCCGCTTCCTTACGTAACGTATCCACCATATCAGTCTTTTCCCAGGTAAATGAATCCTCGGTACGGCCAAAATGTCCATGTCTGGCGGTAATCTTATAAATTGGCCTTCTCAGATTCAATCTCTTGATAATACCGCTGGGCGTCATATCAAAAACTTTTTCACAAATCTGAGTAAGCCTTTCATCCGGGAGTTTACCGGTACCTTCTGTAGTAATGTGAACAGACAATGGTTTTGCCACTCCAATAGCATACGCCACCTGCGCCTCACACCTGTCTGCCAATCCTGCTGCTACTAAATTTTTTGCGATATGTCTGGCTGCATAACAAGCGCTTCTGTCAACCTTTGTTGGATCTTTTCCGGAGAAAGCACCTCCGCCATGACGACCCCATCCGCCATACGTATCAACGATAATCTTCCTGCCGGTCAAACCGCAATCCCCCTGCGGACCGCCGATTACAAAACGCCCTGTAGGATTGATATGATAAATCGTTTTGCTGTCCAGCAAGTTTGCCGGTATCACCTGTTTGGCAACCTTCTCGATCATGTCCGTTTTAATAGTGTCATGTTTAACATCAGGGGCATGCTGTGTAGAAATAACAACGGTATGTACTCTGATAGGTTTAAGGCCTTCATATTCAACCGTAATCTGGGATTTAGCGTCAGGACGCAAATACTTTAATGTCCCGTTTTGCCTCAATTCGGCATGCTTTATGATTGCCCTGTGTGCCAGCATAATTGGAAGGGGCATTAATTCCGGCGTATCATTGCAAGCGTAGCCGAACATCATTCCCTGATCTCCAGCGCCTTCTTCTTTATGTAGTCCTTCACCGCTTACCCCCTGTGAAATATCCGGCGATTGTTTGCCAATGCTTGTAAGAACCGCGCAGGTATTATAGTCAAATCCCATAGACGCATCGCAATAGCCTATTTCTTTTATCGTATTCCTTACGATATCGGGTATATTTACATTCGCCTTAGTGGTGAATTCACCCGCAACAAAAGCAACCCCTGTTGTCACCAAAGTTTCACAAGCAACCCTGCTCATAGGGTCTTGTTCCAGCATAGCATCTAATACGCTATCGGATATCTGATCAGCTATTTTGTCAGGGTGTCCCATTGAAACAGATTCCGAAGTAAATAAATACCTTCCGCTCCTCATAACAATACAGTCCTCTCTTCCAAAAAATGTTCTCTCAATATATTCATATTACGATTTACAACGCCCTTTTGTTTTGTTACCGCTAATTGTGCCCTCCTGCCAATTTCCCTGGATTCTTCCGGATGCTCCAATAAATATGTTATCGCTTTTGACAAAGAATGTTCATCATCCACTATCAAAATCGCATCTGCCTTTTTTAACAGATCAACTTCCTCTTTAAAATTAAACGTATGAGGACCTACAATAACAGGTTTTGCCAAACCAGCAGGTTCTACCATATTTTGTCCGCCATGGGGAATCAAACTTCTTCCCACAAACACACAATAAGCAATGCTATAAATAGTAGACAACTCCCCTACCGTATCAACAACAATAATTGGATTCCCCTTATATCCTGCACCCTTCTTTCCCTTATCAAGCGATGACTTTTTTGCATAGTCAAACCCCAGAGAAGCTATCTGTTTTATAATATAGGGAACTCTTTCAATATGACGCGGCGCAATAATCAACCTTAATTTACCAAATTTTACACAAAGATTTTTAAACACCCTCAAAAGAATAATTTCTTCGCCTTCAAAAGTGCTGCCACAGACGATCACCTCTTCATCCGCTTCAATTTCAAACAATTCCAGCAAACGTTCTCTTGTGTTTGCGGGAATATCGGTGACAATATTATCGTATTTCATGTTACCGGTGATCTTTATTTGAGTCTCCGATATGCCCAGCTCTTTAAGGCGGAAGGCGTCAGCCTGCGTTCTCGCACAAAAAAGGTTTTCTTTTCTAAGCAAACTTTTTGAAAACATGCACGAAATCCGGCAAAACAACCGGTACCACTTCGCTGATTTAGCAGATATTCTTGCATTTACCAAAACAACGGGAATTTGTTTTTTTGCAGCGGCAGTTATAAAATTCGGCCATATTTCCAGTTCTATTAATAGTATTAATTGCGGCTTTATTCTGTTGAATGCTTTATTGACCACCCAGCTCAAATCAAGCGGAAAATAAAAAATCCTCTTTCCTTCAAAATATTTTTTTGCAACAGAAAACCCCGTATTTGTATTAACAGACAACGCTATTTCAAACCCGTCGAACTCTTTTTCTATGGACTTTATAAGAGTCTTTGCGGCTAGAACCTCTCCAACCGAAGCGCAATGAATCCATATACAAGGTTTTTTGCCGGCTTTTGCCGGAATAAAGCCAAAACGTTGTAATAAACCAGTGCGGAACCGCTTATTTATTAAAATTTTCAGGAGAAAATAGGGAAAACCAAAGGTAAGTGCTATTATATAAAAAGCATCAAAAATTGTAGGCATGCAAATAGGAAAGGATTTTATAATAAATACACAGCGCTGCTTCTAACCGGTTCATTAATACAATGATAACGCATCTAAATTATCATGCCCTGCCGCAACACTGTTTAAATTTTTTGCCACTGCCACATATGCAAGGCTGGTTTCTCCCGACTTTAACACCGACTTTTATCGGTTCCACTTTTCTTTCCACCCGTTCTTCCGCTCTTGCATTATTTTCCCGAACAGGAGCAGTTATTGGGTCTGGAGGTCCCTGTATTCTTTCCCGTCCGGAAACTTCCTTATGTATGTATGTTTCCGGACGCAATACTTCCTTTATCTCCGATTCCTCTACCTTCTGCAGTTTAAAAATAAGACTTGTCACTTCATCTTTTATGGACATATTCATATTTTCAAACATGCCAAGCGCTTCCCGCTTATATTCTATCCTTGGATCAATCTGGGCATATCCCCTTAATCCTATGCCGGACCGCAAGTGATCCATTGCATATAAATGGTCTTTCCACTTTGTATCAATCTTCTCCAACAAAAGGATTTGCGCTATTTTTTCCATTCCGAATTTGCCAATAGCATTTTCCTTTTCCTTGTAAGCATCAAATGCCTTTTGCGTCAGGAACTCCTCAATATTCTGGCGGGTCTTCTCCCCAACTTCATTTAGATCAACCGGTATGCCGAATTTTTGCTCAAACCATCCAGCCAAATCAAAATATTCTTCAGGGTAGTCATCATCATCCTCATAGTTTTTTTCACTCCCGATGCTTTTTGTTTCAAATGCATGGCCTACCATCTCGCAAATGCTGTCTTCTATCATTTGTGTGATATAATCGTATAAGTATTTTCCCTCAAGCACATTTTGTCTAAGACTGTATATTGTTTTTCGCTGATGGTCCATTACTTCATCATAATCAAGCAAGTGTTTACGTATTTCAAAATTATGCGCTTCTACTTTTTTCTGCGCCCTTTCAATAGATTTAGAGACCATCGAGTGTTCGATAGCCATGCCTTCTTCCATGCCAAATGTTTTTAGCAGAGAACTCACACGTTCGGAAGCAAAAATGCGCATTAAATCATCCTGCAATGAGACGTAAAAGCGTGATGATCCCGGATCGCCCTGCCTGCCTGCACGTCCGCGAAGCTGATTATCAATACGCCTCGCTTCATGCCTTTCAGTGCCTATGATATGAAGTCCACCCAGGGAAGCGACGCCTTCTTCTAAAACAATATCAGTACCCCTGCCTGCCATATTCGTAGCAATGGTAACATTGCCCCGCTGCCCTGCCTTTGCAATTATCTGAGCTTCCCGCTCATGATGTTTTGCATTCAGCACCTCGTGTTCGATACCTTCCCTTCGGAGCTTCTCGCTTATAAATTCTGATTTTTCAATAGACACTGTCCCGACCAATACCGGCCTTTCCTGTTTATGCACTTCGACAATTTCCCGGACAATAGCATCGTATTTTTCTTTTTCCGTTCTATAAACCCTGTCCGGGAAAATCTTACGTTGCAAAGGCTTATTCGTGGGGATAGTGACCACTTCCAGTTTGTAAATCTTATCAAATTCCGCAGCCTCTGTTAAAGCAGTACCTGTCATTCCGGAAAGTTTATCATATAATCTATAGAAATTCTGAAGGGTTATGGTGGCAAGTGTTTGATTTTCTTCCTTAATACGCTGATGTTCTTTCGCTTGTATCGCCTGATGCAATCCGTCACTCCATTGTCTTCCTTCCATCAATCTTCCGGTAAATTCGTCAACAATAATAACCTCACCATTTTTTACGATATAATCTGTTTCATTTCTGAACAGGTAATGGGCGCGCAACGCTTGTTCAATATAATGAGGCCATTCCATGTTTGTGCCTGTATAAAGACTTTCCACATTTAAAAACTTTTCAACCTCTTCAATGCCTTCCTCGGTAAGATGCGCCATGCGTTCTTTTTCTTTTATTTCGAAATGCTCTCCCCGTTTTAATCTCCTTGCTATTTTATCTGCTACATAATATTTCTCCGTAGATTCTTCCGCAGGCCCGGAAATGATTAAAGGTGTACGTGCTTCATCAATAAGAATACTGTCCACCTCATCAACAATAGCAAAATTTAAACCACAGCTAACTTGTACCTGCTCCTCCAGTCTCACTTTCATATTATCGCGAAGATAATCAAAACCAAATTCATTGTTTGTACCATAGGTTATATCGCATAAATATGCCTCTTTTTTTTCATCATAGGCCTGATGTGACTGAATAGCCCCTGCCTTTAATCCCAGAAATTCATATAATGGAGACATCCAGTCTCTGTCACGCTTTGCCAAATAATCATTGACCGTCACTACATGGACGCCTTTTCCCGATAAAGCATTTAGATATGCAGGCAGAGTCGCGACAAGCGTTTTACCTTCTCCAGTGGTCATTTCAGCAATTTTACCATGATGCAACACAATGCCACCTATAAGCTGAACATCAAAATGCCTCATCGTCTTGTCCGGACTATCCGCATTTGGAACCACAAGAATCCTTCTGCTTGCTTCTCTTACCGTGGCAAATGCTTCCGACAAAATATTATCCATCGTTTCGCCTTTTGACAATCTTTCCTTATATTCATCTGTTTTTTGACGTAATTCGGAATCAGTCAAAGACTTCATTTTTGGTTCAAGGGAATTTATTTGCTTTACAATTGGGTATATCTTTTTTAATACCCGATCGTTCGATGTCCCGAATAATTTTGTTATCATAATTTCAAAATAATGCTAAAAAAGAATTTTTATAATTAAACAACGACAGATTTCACCTGTAATTGTTATTTCGCCCCCCCTCGCTTTTATCATTTCAGGAAAAGAAATAGCAAGAAATCTTCCGCTCAGGGCAGACGGCGGGGAAATCCTTGTTCCAAATCTTAAGATTTCCCTCTCTGTCAGGAACGACTGCCGAAGGGGTATTTTCGCGCTCCTTAGTAACCAAAGGTAACAGGCATTTCATTTTAAGCGAAGATGAATGTTTATGTCAAGGCATTGTTAACAAGGCACTCAAAAAAAAAGGCTGTGGACTTCATTATCATCCGCCAGCCTTCTTCTTTTGCCCTGAAATGTGCAGCCTTTTAAATCATGTTGAAAAAAATAATAAAATATATCAGAAAAGCCCTTTTACTTTTCCGGTTTCCACATCAACATCAACGCGGCGATACGCCGGATCGGAACATGTTCCCGGCATCAGTTTAATATTCCCCGCAATGGGCACCACAAACCCCGCACCCTTAAATGTCAGAATATCCCGGATACTCAGCCTCCAGTTCTTTGGCGCTCCCTTTATATTGGGATTATCCGTGAGTGAAAGATGCGTCTTCACCATGCATGTTCCAAGCTTTGAAGTTTCAGGATCAGCTTCCATGGCCTTTACTTTTGCTAAAGCGTCCGGACTGTAATCCACGCCGTCCGCACCATACACCTGCTCCGCAATTAACTCTATACGCGTTCTTAGCGGCGTGCTGAGTTCATACAGAAATTTAAAGTCATTTGGCTCATTGCAGGCATCAATTACTGCATCAGCAAGTTCCACCGCACCATCTCCCCCCTTTAGCCAATGCTTTGACAACGCAACGCGTGCCCCTGCCCGCTCCGCAAGCCTCCTTACAGCATTAATCTCCGGCTCTGTGTCCGTATAAAATGCATTAATACACACTACCGGATTAATCCCCGCCTTTTTCACAACATTAATAAGATGGGTCAGGTTTTCCGTCCCTTTTTCCACCCACCCGACATTCTCCTCCTTATAGCACGGATCAAGCGGATGTCCCGGCACCGGCACAGGCGCACCCCCATGACACTTGAGCGCCCTCACAGTAGCAACCAATACAGCAGCATTCGGTTTGCTGCCAGAAAAACGGCACTTCAGATTCCAGAATTTCTCAAATCCGATGTCCGCGCCAAATCCTGATTCGGTAACCACGTAATCCCCTAGTTTCAAAGCAATCCTATCCGCCACAATTGAAGACTGCCCGATAGCAATATTGGCAAAAGGACCAGCATGCACAAAGACCGGCTGACCTTCAATAGTTTGCATCAGGTTCGGATTGAGAGCCTCCACCATCCATGCCGTCATTGCGCCGTCTACTTCCAGATCAGCCGTTGTTACAGGCTTTCCTGATTTGTCATACGCCACTACGATCTTTCCCATGCGTTCACGCATGTCTTTCAGGTCTTTGGCAACAGAGAGAATTGCCATGATTTCTGAAGAAACTGCTATGGCAAATCCGGACTCCATCATGAACCCGTCCATCTTGCCCCCCAATCCAATCACAATCTGGCGAAGCGACTGGGCGCAAAAGTCTATGATCCATTTCATTTCAACCCTGTGGGGGTCAATATTCAACCGCCTCAGGTTTTTTTTGGCAAGTGTCGCATCGTCATAATTAAATTCGTGCTGCATTCTTGAGGTAAGCGCCACCATCGCCAAATTATGCGCATTCATTATCGCGTTAATATCACCGGTAAGCCCCAAAGAAAATGGCGTGAGGGGGATGCACTGCGAAAGACCTCCTCCGGCTGCCGACCCTTTTATGTTCATCGTAGGGCCGCCGGACGGCTGCCGTATTGTACCTATAACGTTCTTGCCTCTTTTCCCTAGTCCCTGCACCAACCCTATCGTGGTTGTTGATTTGCCTTCACCAAGTGGCGTAGGAGTTATGGCGGTTACATCGACAAATTTGCCGTCAGGTTTGCCTTCATATCGCTTCAATATTTTCTTGTAATCAACCTTGGCTACATAGTGCCCATGAGGAAGCAGCTCTTCTTTCGCAAGACCTAATTTATCCGCTAACTCATATACAGTCTTCATCCCCTTTTCTGCTTCTTCCGCTATCTGCCAATCCGCAAATTTGGTAGGATCTAATGACATAATATTAACGCCTCCTTTTAATGTAAATTTTACATTTGTAATAAATTAAAAAAGTATTTTTGCTATCTAAGATACATACCTAAGTGTCTCTCTTATCACTCACTATCGTGGTATTATGGTCTCTGCGGCATATAAATCGCTCGATTATACTTGTAAAACTGTTAAGGTCAAGAAAAATGATTCCCTAATCAATACCCTCCTGCGAATTTTGTTTACAAAAAAGTCAATAACTGTAAAATACCCCCCCCCTATAACACGTATGAAGTGTTAACGGAGCATATCGGCCACTCTTGAAGTGTTAATGGAGCATATCGGCCACTCTTAATGGCAAATATATCCCATTTTATAAAAAATGACCAATTATATGCTTACTTTATAAATGTATGCAAGATTTTTCATTTTAACCTCTTTTGTATACCTATGCCATATAGTGTTATTTTATAAGTAGTTGTATTAATTTTTTTGCAAAAATAAGTTTAATAATAATAAATTATTCATATATAATGATATATTATTGCAAAGGCACTCTCTTTGCTCGCTTATTATTTTCACGGAACTAAGAAGTGTTGTTTGGGTCTTTCGTCTATTTCGTACGTAGTATTGTGTGTTTTATGTAAAAATCTTTTAATAGTAAAAAAGAGGAAGAGGAAAGGAGGGATATTTTACAACAATCTTACGTTTCGTTAGAATTGGTTTTTAACAATCTTACAAGAATAGGAGAAAAGTAATTATGATACATAAAAAGTTTTCTTTTATGCTTCCACTGCTTGCTGCAGGAATTTTTTTAGCAAGTCAAACTACTTTTGCACAGGATTTTGACAGAGAAGCATTAAAGGCAGAGTTAAAAGAGGAAATATTAGCAGAGGTAAACGAAACCGTGTGGGATTCACCCTTATTAGGTGGCCTAAAAAACGTTTCTTTGAGCGGATTTTTGGATGTGAATTATTTTTACAGTTTCAAGAAACATAGCAATTCTCCTCAACAGGATGAACTTGCGAGTGGCTTGAACTTTATTGGTGAAAACGAAAATAATTCATTAACCTTCGAGAGCTTTACCCTTTTCTTAGATAAGGAAGCCACTGAAGAACACCCTATAGGCTGGCAGTTACATACCTATTTTGGTGAAAAGGCGAAAAGAATTACTTTCTTGGGAGAAGCAACTCCCCGGGGTACGAATGATCCCGACAGAGACGATATTTTTACCGTAGCCACAGCAAATATTTCATGGATTGCGCCAATAGGTAAAGGATTAACCATTACCGCAGGTAAGATGTATACATGGATTGGATTAGAGCTGGTTGAAAACATAGGGAACCCTAATTATCAGCACGGCACGCTTTATAACAATGCAATCCCTTTTACCCACACCGGAATTAAGGCAGGATATGATTTAACGGACAATGTTTATGCCGCACTTTATTTGGTGAACGGATGGGACTCTTTCATCGATAACAACTCCGCAAAGTCTCTCGGATGGTACATTTCTTATACTTCACCATCAGAAAAGACCTTTGTTTCCTTAGCAGGTATTCACGGCGCTGAAGGTTGGGATCAGGAAAAGGGGCCGATTGCGAGCGATGCTCAACGAAGCAGTTCTACCGGTGGTTTAACTCAAATGTTTGACCTGGTAGCATCATACCAGTTAACAAACAAGTTGAAGTTAATGTTCAATGGAGATTGGGGTGTTGCAGAAGATGCCGCAATGGATATTTCCAGCGGTATGGCCACTGGTACTACCGGCCATTGGTGGGGCGTTGCCGGATATAGTTTATATGATTTTACCGACTGGTTCCAGGGTGTTGTTCGATACGAATACCTCGACGATACCGATGGTGTAAGATGGTTTGATACTTCAGTATGGGACGTAACCGTCACTGCAAACATAAAGGTGAGAGAAAATCTCTTATTCAGGCCTGAATTCAGGTATATTAATTTTGCCGGTGATGACAGCGCTGACGAAGAGGTAATTGTAGGGGCAGGCGTAGAATACTTATTCTAGGTTTAAAAACAAAGGAATTCAATTATTGCTAATGATAAATGAAAATCCCCCTGAACATAAGGTTCAGGGGGATTTTTCTTTTGCTGGTATTTCGTTTTTACATAAAACGAAAATTCCTCTATTATTTAATTGATTCCGTTAAATAACCTGTACGCTTCTTTCCCCCTCAGTTACCTCGCCAATAACCGATACTGATTCACCGGCAGCGTTTAGGTCATTCATTATTTTTTTCACATCCAACGCAGAAACAATCAGCGCCATACCTATCCCCATATTAAAAACACGAAACATTTCCCGCTCATTAATATTGCCGATATCCTGCATTATTTTAAATATTGCCGGAATGTCCCACCTGGTTTTGTCTATTTTCACCGAGCACCCTTCCGGCAGGATTCTCGGTATATTTTCCAGCAAACCGCCGCCGGTGATATGCGCCATCCCCTTAATAACAGTTTTATTTTTATATTTATTTAATATTTTGAGAATTGCTTTTACGTAAATCCTGGTAGGCTTAAGAATCTCCTCTCCCAGGGTTGTTTTCAACCCATATTTCCGTAAACTCCGGGAAGGCTTCATTCCCGCTTCCTCAAAAAAAATCTTTCGAACAAGTGAATACCCGTTGCTGTGAATGCCGTTGGAACCTAACCCCAATACAACGTCTCCCGGTGTAATGTTTTTACCATTAATAATCTCGTCTTTTTCTACCACCCCCACAACAAAACCAGCGATGTCATATTCTCCTTTTTGGTAAAATCCCGGCATTTCAGGTGTTTCACCTCCAATGAGTGAACAACCGGCCTGGCGGCACCCTTCAACGATACCATCTATAACTTCATGAAGAACTTCAGGTATGATTTTGCTGCTTGCAAGGTAATCCAGAAAAAACAAAGGCTCGGCACCCAACACTACAACATCGTTCACACACATGGCCACTAAATCAATGCCAATGGTGTCATGCTTATTCATCATAAAGGCTATTTTTAATTTTGTGCCCACGCCATCGGAGGAAGAAACAAGAACGGGCTGTCGATATTTTTTCAGCCTTGAATTTAATGCAAACAACCCGCCAAATCCCCCTGGGTTCTCAATTACCCTGCCGTCAAATGTTGTTTGCATTTTCGAATAGATATTCGACGTAAAACAACCTTTCGTATCAATATCAACACCGGCATCTTTATATGAAACACTCTTTTTTGTTTTTTCTTTCATAATTTTTTCTTTCCCTGTTTCCTCTTCCATGAAGGTTTCAAGGCGGATGGCTTACCTTTACAATAACCAAGAAACATGCCGTACACATACGCAAATTCCCGAAAAATAGGCAGGATTGCCAGTAGCGGCAATGTTTTTGCCAAACCGGTATCCCCCGTTCTTATCATAACGATTGCGCCTATCGGGACATATACTAATGTTAATGCACTCAATAATGTTCCAAAAAATAATCCGGGTACAAAGTATACCCTCATTCCGCAGGGTATCGTTGCCAAAAACACAACCAGGCTCACAAAAAGTGCCATAAATACGGTGGGACGTATCCATAATTTCAGTCTGAAAGGCATATGCTGACGGAATTTCAATCCCATCGCATATCCCCAGTAAAACTTCCTCCTCCATATGCCTTCCCATGTATCAGGATATTGTGTATATACAACATTCTCCGGATCATAAATGACCTTGCCGGTTTTATCCAGTTTCCATCCTAATTCGGAATCTTCGCTCCACCATGCGCTTTCATTAAACCCTCCCAAATCCAGCAATGTATCCCTGCGTATCGCAGAGTTTACTCCGGATACTTTGTTCGGAATAAACGTTTTTCTGAATGTGCCGTTCAAAATCTGATCTAATACACTTGTTGCATTTGCCAGCGGATTACCCTTGTTTTGCGCTTTATAAGCGCCCCCAACCGCAATAACCTCTTCATCTGCAAAATGACGTTCAAACAGGGTTAACCAATGGGGAGAAACGCCGGTATCCGCATCGGTTGTGACGACAATCTCTCCGGTAGCCCGGGATAATCCCGAGTTCAAGGCGGCAGCCCTCCCGCCGTTTTTTTCTCTTTTTACCAATATAACGCCCCTGCTTGCAAACGTTTCGACTTCTTTTACGGTATGGTCCGAAGAGGCGTCGTCAATAACAATAATTTCTTTGTCGGGATAAGTCACGGAAAGAAGAGAATCAAGGCAGGTGGAAATGGATTTTTCTTCGTTATAAGCGGGTATAAGGATTGAAAATTTCATTGTTAGAAAAGCTTTCGAAACATCGCTTTCAAAGCATCAAGCGAACCGATTCTTCTGATATTTTTAAGAACAAAACGGGGGGAAAGGAAAAATGCAAAATTGGCACTGCGCACCGCTCTTTCAAGGTCTGTCTTGCTCAGATGGGGATAGGCTATGTTGGCTTCCTTTGCCACATTCACCGGTTTATAGTCACCATAAACAAATAAATTGTTTTCTTTCGCCGTTTTATAAAAATCAGTCCCGGGAAATGGATTTGCGATATTATACATTACCTGATCTACCTTTAACCGTTTCACTTCTTCTGTATTTTTTCTTATGGTTTCCATTGTTTCTAATGGAGAAGCCCCGAACATAATATTTATTTTTGCAGATATGCCATATTTTTTTACCAGTCGTATCGCCTCTTCATTCTTTTTAACGTCAATATCCTTTTTCACATAATCCAGTATTTCCTGGTTAAATGATTCCACGCCAAGATCAATAAATTTACAATTTGCCGCAGCCATTGCCCTTACTATGGGTTCCGTCAGATGATCCGACCTTGCGGAACACCCCCATACTATGTCTAAATCTTTAATGCCCTCGCAAATTTTAATAGTCCTTTCTTCTCCCCACACGAATTGGTCATCTTGCATATTCACTGCCTTATACCCCTGCGATTTCAATAAGGCAAATTCCCCAATGATATTCTCAGACGACCGCTTCCTTACGGGCGGTTTTTTGTCAAAGTAATGCTTGTATTCAAGTTCTCTTGAGAAGCTCAGTGAAGAAGGAACACAGTAAATGCAGCGGTAGGAACAACCCCGTGAAGTACAAACGGCAGTAAACGGCCGCATCCCCAGTTTGGGATTATAATAGACGTCCTTCTCTTCCAAAAGATGTCTTGCGGGAAAGGGAAGTTCGTCCAGATTTTCTATTGGCTCTCTGGTATCATTATTGATAATTCCATTATTGCTTCTGAAAGACACGCTTTTGATACCGTTAATGGCTGATTTATCCTCTAATGCATTTACCAGTTCAAGCATCGTGTATTCCGGTTCACCCCTGACGGCATAGGTATCGTCGTCTGCAACAAATTCCAGCGGTCTGTCTGATGGTGCAGGGCCAAAAAATACAACCGGTATATCTCCCCTTATCTCACGGATGTCATGCAATGCCTGCATATCGGTCTTTTGTGAGAGATTGACTGAGTAGAAGCTGTAAATATCACTCAAATCTTCCCTGAGGAACGTCCGGAATTGTCTTCGGTCCCATTTTTTAATGGTAGTTTCAATATATCGAACTTCGCAACCTGCCTTTTCCAGAACAGCCGCTGCGCTGAGGAGGAAGATATTCGGGACATAATAGAGCAGGTATGCACACCCGGCAACCCGCTCCGGGATATTTCCATCAATGGGTGGTGGTACTAGAAAAGTAATTTTCATAATTGTATTTATTAATCAAATTCAGGAATAATGGTTATCTTCATCTTATACAAAACAACTTCTTTAGTTTATTATTTACTTCACTCAGAAATTTGGGAGATAACTCTCCCAATTCACGTTGGCACAGTGAAGTCGTTACCGTCATTAAACGATGCAATCGCAAAGTTGAAGCCACCTTTAAACCAGTTCCACTAAAGCCTTCGTGTGATGTATCTATTATTAAATCTGTTTCGAGTAAATCTGATGGAATTCTGCTACTTATAAATGCAAGTATAACATGAGAGTGTGAACCAATTGGATTCGTCAAACATACTGCTGGTCGTACTTTTGATGTTGAAAGGTCGTCGAAAGGAAAATTAACTAATACTACTTTACCCCTAGTCATGAAATGGTTTTCCATCAAAAGAAGTATAAATATCCTCTTCAGGTTCTTTTAAAAAATCAAACGCATTATTCACACTTGCCAACTTGAGCCATTCCTTTTCATCTATGTCTGTTTCTTCTTGCAATAATATAATAACACGAACTTTTTGGGGACCAGCAACAGGTAATGGTTCATCTAATACAAGTTGTCTTTTTGCATTAATAGTAGCAGTTGTTTCAATAGCTTTTTCTATTTTGTCCATGATATATACTTTCCATATTTTATATCATATTAACTTTTCTATATTTTCCATAGGTAACTATTTTTCTCATACCTAAAAATCCTCCAACAAATAATTAACACTACAGCATGTTAACTTACTGCCCTGATTTCTTCACTTGCCAATGTTTTGGCCGCATAATCGAGAGTCGCCAGTATATCCTCGCGTGTAATCTCATACTCAACCATAACTTATTCGTAAGTCATCCCCCCTGCCAATTTACCGAGGATAAGATCAACAGGAACTCGTGTCCCTGTAATGACAGGTTTACCAAAACGCACTTTCTCATCGACACCAATTCTTGTGGCTATTTCCACAGTTTATCTTCCGATTTATTATTGGTCTTTTTTTTATCCACTGCGTAATACATAGTCTTAGACTTAGTTTCGACCTCAAAACTTGCTTCTTTTGTCTTATCCTGGAAGTCAGACAAACTGTATGTATCAGCAAATTACGAGAAAGTAATCATAATTTATAGGCTAACGACTTCCACATTTATTCGTTCTTTTACGTCATGTTCCTTTTCAAGAAGGTGGTCTATTTCATCGAGAACCTTAGCATGGAAATAACGCTCACCGCACTCAGGACAAACCTCAGCCTCAACATTTTCTACAATATATAACTTGCCATGAAGCCAGTGTTGCCTTTTTACTTTTTTCTTTACCGTATTGCCTTTACAAAATTCACATATCATATCTCATATCTCCTCCGTTAAAGCATATGCCGTTATTATAATAAGGCTGCCATCTTCTCTATACCTACAAATGATATGAATTATTCTATCGTCTCTGGCAGTTCCTTCTATTCGATACCTTGTCCCCCTTACATCTTCTGTAAATTTCTTTACAATCTTCCCTTTAAGAATAGCATTCTTAATATCTGCACGTTCCAATTTATCGTCTAACATTTCATCTTCAGCATGGGATGAGATGTAATAGTCCTTATCAATAATCTTCTGCCGTATCTTTTGTATTTTAGACATTCCTAAATACTTTCATTTGACATTTTCGATGTCAAATGGTCAAGGATGAGTTAAGTGAAGCAAACCCATCATTATCATTCCTTGTCCGTTGGCAAATGCACGTTTTTGTTAGAGATGCTTTGCTTCACTCAATCTATTCAACTCACAATCATTAGTACCAAGATGCCAGATAAACATAATATATATACTCGCTCGATACTCCACCGCCTCCATGACTGTTATCATTATTACACTTCGGATGGCCAAAAAATTTTCTTATCAAGGTATCCTCAACTGTAATAGCATTTTCGGAACTATTAGTTTCGTACAATGCAAAAATATCATCACAACCATGCCTCGATTGGGTAGCATTGCAATCATTGGTCCGTCCAATATAAAACTCTTTAATTTCTCGTCTCCTGATAATATCCGAAATCAAATTATTGAGATTATTTACCACATCGGCAGGCCAACCTTTAATTGGAAATTGGGACATATATACCACCTTTTACAGCTATGAATATAATTACGTGCGTCATTTTAATTAGTTGCACCTCATTTTTATTCAATTTTATAAGGATTTACTAATTTCCAATCTGCTTTATAATCAGGGTCTTCTTTTGTATAGTGGTTTTTTATAGTTTTTTGGCAAGTATTAATATTAGTTTCTAGACCTTTCAGTTCTAAATTTGTAAGTTGAAAATTTAAGTCATGTTCAAAAGGTTTTACGACATGTTCTATATATACTTTAATTTTCGCCGAGTACTTTCCAACCTTCCAGATGAATGAATTTTTGAAGTAATCCAAAAATTCATTATACTCCTTTGATATTTTAAAACTATCAATGCCCGCGCTACTTTGATAAATATTATTGTAAATTTCATTAGTGGAATTAAATAATTTGTTATATGCCTCTTTAAATTCTTCTTTTTGAAATCCAAATTTCCTTTCTATTAATGTATCTGTTAGAACTTTGATAGCTATTGCCTTTTGGGTTTTTTTAAACGGCATTGAACCCAAATCTGGATCTGATATTTCCATTTGAAGAAATTGCTCTTCGAACCAATCCCATAAAAATTGATGCGTTTCGTTGTTTTCGTGTCTTAAAATAATATCAATTTTTTTAATTAAAGCTTCTTTTTTTTCAACAGAAAATGCCAAGTTTATATTTAATATTGGCCCATCTATGGAATATCCTATCTCTAATTCTTTATGGGAAATTATAGACAAATTAGGCTTTAACAATAAATTTCTTATCCAAGAAATCAATGGAACAAGCCACGCTAAAGCCCCCAATACAGCTAAAGAATCATAAAAATCCATCTTATTATGTGTACCCATACTGGTTTGGATGTATAGTTTGAGACTTATAAATACCCACCCGCCTTACAATTTTATTACGCATCAATTTCCAACTTTTAAATCAAAGCGACTCCCACAACAGTAATTAAATCTTTTCCACGTACTTCTTATAAAACCGAATTATCACATTTATATTTCTTTTACTCCTGACCAAGTAAATATTCACATCGTAAGAGTGAACTATCTCGTTTCTGAAAAGGATAAAGAATTTACAAATAACAAGTTATCTTCTTAAAACGAAATAATTGGAATATAGTCCAACCCTTTATCGACTAATACTTCAGATATATAATTGATTCGACTAGGAGGTGTATCATAAAGAATTATCCATGTTACCCATTCCCTTGAATAACCAGCACATTGACCAATACAACGATCCATTTCAGATTTGTTGGGATTATACTTTACTTCAAGGGCTAACACACCACCAATCAAAATATCTGGTTGCCCAATTAAAGTATTTGGTGTAAGTTCAATTTCAAAATCTGTATATTTAGTTAAATATTCAGCCAAAACATCACGGAAATCATCTTCATCTTCCATTTCATCTAAAATCTCTAATTCATTCAATAGCTCATTAATTTTGTAACATGCCTCATTCACAAAATCCGGGCTTTCACATTCGGCTCTACTTTTCTTACTTTCTGCAATCTTAGCAGATTTCCACCAGCTTCCAGCAAGCACTCCAATGACACCAGCAAGAATGAGTTTAGGGATGTGTGATTTATTGTCGTCACTCATATGATACTTTAAAAATTTCACTTATTGACATATTTCTCTTTATAAGAACTATTTTCACTAAACACAGACAAACAATTCCTGTTCAAAGCGCACAGGAACAGGGTTTGTCTGTGCCACCCAATTTTTCCAGTTAATCCAGTCAGGAATAATCATAGCTTTTTCAGGTCTTCCATGATTAATTCGTCCAATCCCTTGTGAAACCTCATATTGTCCTCGTAGGTAAACCGTGCCCAGTTTAAGAAGCAAATGTAAACTTCTTCATCTTTCTCATAGACAGGTTCACCATATTTCCCGATTTGATACAGTAGCAAAGGATTTTTTAAAGAACCGCCTGCCCGCCGATGATCATATAAGGGATCATATCCTGATCCAAACTCACAGCAATTCTTTCAATAAGTTCTTTAAACACTATTGCTCACTCGGGCAATTTTTATATCTACTTCCAGCCCATCCAGCGGGTCTTTCAAAGGGATTGCGTTGAGATAAACCGCCTCCTTATACATTCCTTCAAAGATTTCCATGTTTTTCTGATAGTCAGGTTTTTCTTTTTTAAGGCTTCGTTCAAACTGCTGGAGTAGTTTACTATTTTTAACCATATTCAATTTATCATTATCCAATTTGTTTCAGCCGCAATGCGTCACAATTGCCGCAAATATCATTCTGGTTTTTGCGAAAATACTGCATATTTTCACTATTCCAGATTTCGTCAATGTCTTCTTTTAAAATATTGCCGACTTCATGCCTGGGAAGGTCGCAGCATGGCGTAACCCTGCCGTCAATGTTAATATACAAGTAATCATATGGCTTAGGGCAATATTTATCAAACCGGTACATTGCCGGACGCATTTTTTTATAGAGGAAACGGAACAAAATATTGTCAAATGCGGTATAATTGTTGTCCACCTGTAATCCATATTCACTGGCTATTTGCTCCGATTTCTCATAAATTTCCAGTTCTTCTTTTAAGCCAGGCCTTTTAAAACCGCTTTTATCCATAGGCATATTTAACCGTATTAAATAAACACGGTCTGCGCCAATTTCTCCCGCCAAACGAACGGCATCCAAACACTGTTTCTCATCGTGCATGGTAATTTGTATGGTAACAACAGGAATGGGTTTTGTACCCCGCAGTTTAACAAGCGACTCTATATTCTTTTGCACTACCTTGCTGGACGGATGTCCCTCTTTTGCGCCAGATTCATCATCGATACTATCCAACGAAATGGTAAGTTTATCTAACCGTATTTCTATGAATTTTTCTGTATATTGCGCCAGCAATAAACCATTCGTCGTTAATCCGACTTTATGCCCTTTGTTTTTTGTATAGGCAATCATTTCCATTAATTGCGGATGCAACAAAGGTTCTCCCCAGCCGGTAAGCGTAACGTTATAACGGGAATCAATCCTGTCAATGATATGTTTAAAGAGGTCAAAAGGAATGTCTTTTTCCGGCAGGTTGAATGTCTCTCTCGGGCACATACCGCAGCTATAATTACAGCGGTTGGTAATTTCTATCTGAATACGTTCCGGTCGTTCCGGAAAGATATAAAATGTTCTGCCAAATATACCTTTTACCAGATAGAGGGGATTTATGAAATACATTTGCCTATAATCCAAGGGGGGAGTTTATTTAATTACACATCGGCTCAATCTTTCCGCTTCATCAACGGAAAAACTATCCGTTACATTATCCATTTCTTCATTAACGTTTGTTGGATAATCACTGGTGAAACAAGCGTTGCAGAAATTCTGCCTCGGCTGTGTGGTACAGCTCATCATTCCTTCCACGCTAAGATAACTCAGGCTCTCTACATTCAAAAATTTTCTTGTCTCTTCAACCGTTTTATTGGCTGCAATAAGTTCGCCTTTTTGCTGAAAATCAATTCCATAATAACAGGGATGCCTGTGGGGCGGACAACTAATCCTCGCGTGTATTTCCTTCGCACCTGCTTTTCTTAATAAACCAAACCTGGATTTCGAGGTAGTACCCCGCACAATCGAATCATCTATTACAATAACACGTTTCCCAGCCACTGTCTCTTTCAGCGGATTTAATTTCAGCTCGACAAAACGATGTCTCATATCTTGCTGAGGCAGGATGAAAGTCCTTCCAACATAATGGTTTCTGATAAAACCTCTGTCAAAAGGTATTGATGCGGCGTGCGAATATCCAATTGCTGCGGAATTTCCCCCTTCCGGCACGGAAATTACCACGTCAGCATCAACAGGCGACTCTTCCGTAAGCTTCGCGCCTAATTTCTTACGGAACAAATGGACGCTTTCCCCGTACACGCTGCTATCGGGTCGGGAAAAATACACCAATTCAAATATACAGAAGGCATGTTTTTTTTGATTACTATAAAATTCACTGCGAAGGCCGCCTTTACTTATAGAGACTATTTCCCCCGGCTGCACATCCCGAACGTATTCTGCGCCGATCTGGTCAAGGGCACATGTTTCAGAAGCAAAAACATATCCGTTATTAAGTTTTCCCAAAGAAAGCGGCCTGAAGCCATACGGATCACGTACTCCAATCATCTCATTTGGGGTTAAAATCAACAATGAAAATGCCCCTTTCAGTTGATTTAATACGCCTGGCAGCCCGCTTTGCCTTGAAACCGAAGGCTTCGCCATCAGGTGCACAATTACTTCAGTGTCAGAAGTTGTATGGAATATCGACCCATTTCCTTCAAACTCATCCCGCAGTTTTTTTGCATTAGTCAATTGTCCATTATGGGCAATTGCCACTTTCCCCCGATAATAATCCACCAGCATAGGCTGTGCATTTTCAATATTGCTCGAACCAAAAGTAGAATATCGCACATGCCCGATCGCAACGGGGTTTTTTAAGAATTTAAGCATACGGGCATCCAGGGCGTCACTGATCAACCCCATTCCTTTACGGCAAATGATATCTTTGCCATCCGTTGAGGCAATCCCGGCGCTTTCCTCCCCACGGTGCTGTAAAGAATATAACCCATAATACACCTTCTCAACAGCATCTTCACAGCCGTAAACACCAAACAAACCACAATGTTCTTTTATGTAACCCATTTATCTATAAGCCCGTTAAAATTGTTAAGTATTTTATAAAAATCCATTTACGATTTTAAATTTACGAATCCTCCCTTTGAGGGAGGGCATCTTACGATTCCTTTGAAATTCCATGCACAAACCAGTATTATATAAAATATTGCTTAAAATGAGGAAAAAGAGAAAAACGCTGTTCTTTAATGCTGACATTTTTCCGTACAGGGCAGGAATTGTGGCATTGGAATATTATCCTCTGCACAATTTTTTTAACAATAATCAGTTGTTTTGTGTCATTAATATGCGTCAATTTGTTTTGAAGATTGTTCACTAAGAGATGCAAATAATTGAATTTTTCGGCAGGTTTGGTAACGAAAAGAAATTATATCAAACATACGTTTAGTGTCAATATTATAATTATGTCTCAGGAGCGGGTACATGAAGAATAGTACGATAAAATATAAAAAAAGATTTTCGGATGTCCTCCTGTATGTCATAATAAGCCCCACGCTGGTACGGAAAAACGGAGGAAACATCCTGCAGGAAGTTATCCGGGGTGGCGCAGATGCGGTACAACTCAGGGAAAAAACAATGCCAGACAATGAATTCCTTGCCATTGCAAAAGATTTCAGGGAAATAACCGGACAAACAAATACACTATTTATCATAAATGACCGGGCGAAAATCGCCGGAAAAGTAAATGCAGATGGATTACATATCGGGCAGACAGATATGAACATCAATAACGCACGCAAAATCATTGGAAATGACAAAATAATCGGACGCTCCACACACAACATATTCCAGGCACGCCTGGCAGAACAGGAAGGCGCTGACTATATTAGCGTTGGTCCCTTATTTTATACCGCCACAAAATCCCATGAGCCCCCCGTAGGCCTACGCTATTTGCAGCAGGTACGTCAGGAAATTTCTCTTCCTTTTGTAGTGATTGGCGGCATTACCGCCAACAACGCGGCTGAAATAATACAGGCGGGCGGAAACAGGATTGCTATTTGTTCTGCAATTATTTGCAGTGAAAATATAACGCAGGCAACACGCACCCTTAAAGACCTCTTAGTCAAAAATAATCCCTTTTCAGGACAGGAGAAAAAATTGCCTTTATAAAAAAACCGGAAAATATTTCACCATTGATGTTTTTTCCGCCGTCACGAAATGCAGGAATGAAGATTTCAATACAAGACTTGAATAATATCATAAGTGTCTATTTTTGAAACAATTAAAAAATATTTCCAACCAAATGACAAGGCAATACCCTGCCGGTACTATTTAAGGCATTCTATTTGCGCCACTATTTTGGTATTATTTTCCTCAGTGTAGGAGCCGAAGCATTTGCTATAAATTGTCATAAATGCGCTCCTGCCAAAACTGGCAAATGCTTAGCCCCTACAGATAAGATTTTACATTAATTAAGGAATACACCATGCAGAAATTTTTATTTTTACTTTCTCTGTTATCTTTTATGCTCTTAACCTGCCTTGGTTGTGAAAGCATTATGAACTCTTCGCTTTCAACGGAACCACCGCCCCCTCCACCCAAAAGCAGTGGCTATCTTACAGAAGGGGCTACCGTAAAAATAGATACCGGCTACAAAACCAATAGACTCTCTATCCTGGAACAGCTTGATCAGGCAAACAAAAACCTTACAACGGAAAAAGAAAAGGTCGCTTCACTCGAAAAAGAAATAGCAGAGCAAAGGGAAATTCGCAAGATGCTTGAATACAAGATTGAAGAAAACGAGCGGCAATTGCAGTTTCTGGAAACACTTCAACAGGAAAATGAACAACTTAGAAAACAACTTGTGAACGCACAGGCGCCTTATGAGGATAAAATTAAAGAACTGACCCTGGAATTAGCCAGGTCAAGGCTCGAGGAAACAAAAGCGAAACAAGAGCTTGTTGGCCTAAAGATAGAATTACTGGTAGATAAAAAGAAAAACCAGTAAATGACGTGTAAATCTCTTTAAAAATAGTGTAGGGTGGAGTGAACAGTCGGCAGTCGGCAGTCAGCAGTCAGCAAATTGCAGATTGGAGATTGGAGATTGCGGATTGTGAACAGCCACTATTTTTTATAACGCATCTGGAGGTGTTTGTGTATCGTAGAATCAGCGTAAGTATCATATTTTTAATCCTTCTTTCCGGTTGTATAAGCAGCCCTAAAATTACCCGGTATTCAGGATTGAGTTATAACAAATCCGAAGAATTAAGAGTAACCCATTTGCAACGGGTATTGCTTTTGCCCTTTGAATACACCATCGACCGGGAAGCCGTTATCGATGAAATTGCAGAGGCATTTTCTGTAGAGCTGAGGAAAATAGGCAGATTTGAAGTTGTTGTACTTGAAGGAAAGGCAAAAATGTTATCGGAAAATAAGATATGGGATAAAGGGTCTATCAATCTCAACACTGTATTGCAATTAAGGAAAAAATACGACGTTGACGCCATTGTTTTTGGCGCCATTACTCACTATCGTCCCTATGAACCAATGCTGCTTGGTGTTAAAGCAGGAATGGTTTCCACCGATACCGGCACAGTTTTATGGAGCGCGGACGGTGTATATGACAGCAACGAAAATGAAGTCGCAGAACTGGTAAAATATTACTTTGAAAGCACCCACCAAAAAAGCGCTCTCTACGGCTGGAAGCTTATCCTGCTTTCCATGAGACGTTATTCTCAGTTTGTCGCCAACCAGATTACAAAGACGCTATTATATTAAAACAGAGACAACGCATGTGTTGTCTCTACATATTAAATTCCCACCTTTTCAATCTGTGCAATCTGGTACGCCAAGAAGCGTATATATATCAGTTGGTGCAAATCCAACCCGCCAATTGACCGTTCGGGCGGTAGTGAAAGAGGCAGAAAGCCTCACGGGAGGACGTAAACAGCGATGAATACGTTCGAGTCCCCTGTAGCGAGCAGTCAGACCGTAGCGCAAGCGAACACGCAGGCTTCGTTACGCTAAAAATACGATAGATGAGCCTCCCGGATTGGGCGAAATCTGTAATCGCATAGGTAGAAAGAGACAAACGGTAGAACTATGCGGTGTCGTCGGAGTTGAGAGTGACGGTATGACTGTAAAAGGTATATATATGAACTTGGGAGGTCTCATTGTTCAGGTTGATGACCGTAACGCATACTATAAGGGAAGCCGAAGGGTATAGCGGGATAATGAGAAGTCGGAGATGCCCATAGTAGTGAAGATGGTGAAGACAACATAACTTCACCGTAGCGAAGGGGCATTACTTCAGTTAACGTTTACAAAGAAAGGAGGAAATTGTATTGGGAGACCTACAAGCAATACCGAAATCGCAAATGAGCGATGATGAAAGAGTCCGAGACTTTCAGCGTAAACTATATCGAAAAGCCAAACAGGAAGAAGGATTTCGCTTTTATGTATTGTATGACAAGGTGAGAATGTTGCATTTTTTGAGAGAGGCGTACAAGCGCTGCAAATCCAATGGAGGAAGCGCCGGGGCAGACGGGATTACATTTGAAGATGTGGAGTCATACGGGGTGGAGAAGTTTCTTGGAGAGATAATAGAGGAACTTGAAAACAAAACCTACGAACCACAGCCGGTACTGAGAGTGTACATACCTAAAACCAACGGTAAGACACGACCATTGGGAATCCCTGTGATAAAAGACAGGGTAGTGCAGATGAGTGTAAAGCTTGTAATAGAGCCGATATTCGAAGCAGACTTTGAAGATAGCTCCTACGGATTCCGACCGGGACGTTCAGCGGGCGATGCTGTGAGGAAAATCAAAGAAAAACTGCGAGAAGGGAAAACAGAGGTATTTGACGCAGACCTGAGTTCTTATTTTGACACAATACCGCACAAGGAATTGTTACTGTTAATAGGGATGAGGATAAGCGACAAGAACGTACTGCACTTGATAAAAATGTGGTTAAAAGCACCGGTGATAGAGGAAGGCAAACCAGGAGGCGGGAGGAAAAATAAGATAGGAACACCGCAGGGAAGCGTAATATCACCATTATTAGCAAACATATATCTGCACATGCTCGACAAAGCAGTCAATAGAGAGAATGGGGTTTTCTATAAGTATGGGATAACAATCATACGTTATGCGGATGATTGGGTATTGATGGCAAAGCGAATACCTCGTGAAGCATTAGACTATCTCAACAGGTTGTTAAAGAAGTTAAAGCTGAGTCTTAACGAGGATAAGAGTAAAATAGTAAAAGCTGAAGAAGAGAGCTTTGACTTTCTCGGACATACCATATCCTTCTCAGAAGATTTGTTTGGTAGGAAACACAAGAAATACTGGAACATAGAACCAAGCAGGAAATCACAGAAGAAGGTTAGGGAAAAGATAGGAAACTACCTAAAGAGCAATGGGCATAAAGCGGCGGAAAAAGTAGCTAATGAACTGAATGCAATAACAAGAGGATGGATAAATTACTTCACAATAAAGGGAGTAACGTATCCAAACAAGGCGAAAAGAGACCTACGATATTATCTTTTCAGGAGATTAACGAGATATTATAAGAGGAAAAGTCAGCGCAGGAGCAAGCTCTATAATCGAGGAGCGTTTAAGGAATTAGTCAATAGATATTGACTAATAGACCCGACAAAATATGTTCCTGCCAGACAACCTGTGAAAGCTTAAGAAGAAGACTGTCGGAAAGCCGTGTGCGGTAAAATCGCATGCACGGTTTGACGAGGGGGGCAGATGATAAGTATATGGCGGAGATATGGTGGCACTGGCGGGAAACCAGCCAGCAAACAGAGAAAACAAACTTCTGCCTAAGTTCTAGTCGTCTGTTTCTACTCTACCGAAATCTGTGGTTTCCGCTTTTTCATCATCGTAAATCGTAAACGGAAAGAATTACCTGCTCATAGGAAAAAAAGCCCCCTTGTTTCCTCCTCGTTTTCCCTAATCCACAAAATAGTCCTAAAATTTTTCATGTAATTTTATATCTCCGGACAAAATATTTTATTACCTGAAAAATACCATTAAACCCGCGATTTGTACTCAGGGGTGTTTCCACCGGACAGTCATAGTATCAGGGGTTGCAGGACTAAACCACCGCCAACATGGGAAAGGCGTCTTAAGGCTTATAGCGCTTTTTTCTCTATCAAAAAGAACTGCGTATGAAAGGATAAAACCGTGCATCCCCCCGCTCTTTTTTCTGAAAAAAAATCATGGCATTATTATTGCGCATGTTCACATACAGGAATTTCAAACTGTTCATGCAGTGGCAAGGCGTATCTTGCCACTATAATGAAAAATGATTTTTACCGGGTAATACCATACCCATTTTAATTAAAAAGAATTTTCCGTGTGTTCCGTGGTTGTAACACTATACACATTTTAACCAAAAAGGGGAAAAAACATGTCTCCAATACTCGAACTTTTTAACAGCAGCTATTCCTCACCAAAAATGCTCAATGAAGCACGGCAAGACGCAAACAATGCCAACATCAGCGCTAATGGTTCAAATACTGGTTTCGCCGATAATGAAGTAGAAGACCTTGCAGAACCGTTTGAAGAATTTCTTACACACCACACTTCCCCATCCGCAAAAAAGCCAGAGGGGAAAAGTGCAAAAAACGCCCTTGAAACCCTTTCAAAAACAATTACTGAAAAAATCGCTGAAGGCGAAGAACCGGAAGGCGACACGATTTTTGCAAACATGTTAAATCCAGATGCTCTGGCAAATACAATAATCAACGTACTTCAGGGAAATGCAAACACTGCGGAATCCGAAAAACTTTATAATTTTTTTAATACACTTACCGCAGAAAAGGCATTGTTTTCTGATACTGATAAAGGGGAAATACTTGCCGCATTGAAACAGTTATTAAACGCACTGAAATCCCCCCCCTATCCCCCCCAAAGGGAGGGGATTAAGTTGCTCAACACCTTAACGTCATTCTTTCAAACAAACCCCTCAAAGAACGATGGCGTTTCTTTGCAATCAGGTGTATTTGCAGAAAGGCATCTCCCTGCTTTTGCCGGAGAGAGTATCTCTTTGCATCCAAATATACTTGCGGATAACGAAGGAAATACAAAAAAACACCTCCCGGGTGGTGATACACGTTCAACCCTTTTAGAATCATTCATTTTTAATGCCAATACTAAGGGAATGGCCTCATCAGGGAATTCCTCGATAACAAATATGCCGCCTGCTGCCGGCGAAGGTGTTGTTTCGCAGTTGAATGGATTGTTCAACAATTATGAGGGGAATATTACCGTATCAGAGATTTCTCTCACGGATTCAAAAACAAGAGAGGCACACAATGCGCTAAAATCCCTCCTGCAAACAATGGTAAACGAAGGCAGGAATAGTGCATTCTCGTTTAACACCCCTATGGACGCCGGTATTTCCATGCAGGAGTTTGCAGGATTAACTATGAACAGGGCGTCAAAAACCGCTGAAACACTGAAGACATTTTTGCAGCATACCACAGGGGAAATCAATGGATTCGCACATAAAATAACAAACGACCCTAATAATTCCGCGGGAAAGAATGAGACTAAGGATGCCGGTACAAAAGAACAGACCGCTTCCCCTCTCAACACATCTTCCGGTTCCGGCTCATTCCAGAGAAATGAGGAGGGTAATTCATCCGGCAATCTTTCACAACAAGGGAAGGATACGTTTGCTTTTGCCCCCAATAATCAACAGGAAAAGACGCCGGTAAATAACTCCCAGTTAAACAACTTTGATTTCCGGCAAAATATATCAGAACCCCTCACTGGTTCAGCAACTACGATATTGTCTTCCGCTGAAAATCAAAAGAATGTTGCGTCCCCCTTGTTCCAGGGCAATACCCCTGCCGGTACAAATACCCTGCAAAATAACGTAATGGAACAACTATTGGAAAATATCAAGACGTTACGCAACGGCAATACGTCTGAAATCAAACTACAACTAACCCCACCCGCGCTGGGCACGGTAAGACTTCATCTCACCGAGGAAAATGATGAGGTCAGGGCAAAGATATATGTGGAAAATGCGGAGGTAAAGGCGGCAATACAAAACAATATCCATCGCCTGAAGGAATCAATCGCCACAAATGGCGTTGAGATACATAGGGTAGAAGTGTATGTACAAAATGAAAGCAAAAACAACCACGAACGGCAATCCCAGGCATATTTTGCCGAAGGCGATTCACCGCGCCGGGACGGGGCCAGAGACGGCAGCCATAAAGAAGAAAACCTTACAGGAGAAAATGAAAATAGTCATAAAGTGCTATCAATTAAAAATAAAATCGCAGCATCATCAAATTTAACAATAGATTACATTTTTTAAGGAGATTACCTATGAGTACTACTAGTACCACAAGTTTAGGCTCTGAAATCACAACGGATAGCTTTCTTACGCTTTTTACCACGCAGATGCGCTATCAGGACCCCTTAGACCCACAGGACAATTCAGAATTTCTGTCACAGTTGGCGCAATTCACCACGCTGGAGCAGACATCGCAGCAAACGGAATACCTTGCTGACCTGTCATCGCTTGATACCGCTTCACTGCAACTGGATCAAATCGGGATCGCTTCCGGATTCATCGGCAAAACCATTACCTACAGCGATGACGATGGAGAAGGAGAATATAGCGGAGTGGTGGAAGGGGTAAAGCTGGAAGAAGACGGCACGGTATCGTTTGTCATAGACGGCGAATCCGTTTCCATATCGAATTTTATACAAGTGGAAAGCACCGCCGCCACCGTATAAGGAGAAACCGAAACTGATTCGGGCGACGGGATATCATCCATAGGCGCGGAGTCAAAATGGAAGATATAAAGAAACCACAGATTGCATAGATTACACAGATAAAAAAATCGTAAATCGTAAATCTAAAAATGAAAGGAGGCACACAATGGGCTTAGGAGGAGCATTATACGCGGGTGTAACGGGTATCCGTTCGCACCAGAGCTGGCTGGATGTTATCGGAAATAACCTGTCCAATATTAATACTTACGGGTATAAATCATCCCGGTTGCTGTTTTCCGACCTGATCAGCCAGGATAAAGGGAGCGGCGGGGTTAATCCTATGCAGATCGGCATGGGCGTGAAGGTCGGAAGCATTTCTTCCCTATTTAGCCAGGGAACCCTTGAGGCAACGAACAATGAATTCGATTTTGCCATTCAGGGTGATGGGTTCTTTGTATTGAACGGCGGCAATAAAAACTTCTTTTCCCGGGTCGGGACGTTTGCCACAGACGCCAGTAACCAGCTCGTTGACTCAACCACCGGTTATCAGATATTAGATTCATCCGGTAAAACCATTACCATTCCTTACGGTTCGTCAGTTTCAGCGACAAAAACATCAACGATGACCCTGACCGGTACCCTGGAATCAACACCGTCTAGTTCTTCGGGTGAGGTATTGATATTGTCCAGCGCCCTTACTAGTAGCAGCGTAGCTGCAACCGGAGCAACCACATTAAACGCCTTGGATACCAATACGACAGATTACACCTCTGGAACAGATATAATCACTATCTCTTACACAGAACCTGATGGTACTTCGGGTTCTGTAGATTTTACTTATGGTGCAGCAAACGACGGCACCACGGTAGACGATTTGCTGGCATATATAAATACAAATGCTTTTGGTGATACCACCGGAACGGCGGGTGATGGATCTGCATTTGCCACTCTTTCTTCCAGTGGAAAAATTATTGTAACATCAACCACCGCTGGCGAAGATGAACTCTCTCTTTCGATATCAGATAGCAGCACTGCTACCGGCACATGGACAAATTACAGTTTAAAGGCTTCAACTTATACGACCTCCACAACCATTTATGACTCACAGGGAACAGGACATAACGTAACGCTTTCCTTTATTAAGAAAAATGATGGAGAATGGGATATGCGCGCAAGTATGCCAAGCGCTGACGGCACAATTACCACCGATACCATAAGCGCAATTACTTTTAATGATGACGGTAGCCTTAAATCATCAGGGGATACAACCCTTACCTTTAAATTTGATGGAATAACCACTTCACAAACTGTGAAGTTTAAACTTGGAACATTCGGAAAAACTGACGGTATTTACCAGAGCGGCAAAGGTTCTTCGGTTACCGCATCAGAGCAGGACGGTTCCGAATCGGGTAGTTTCAGCAGTTTTTCGGTGAATACTGACGGCACTTTGTCCGCATTATATTCAAACGGAACATCGAGCAAAATTGCCCAGTTACAACTCGCCACCTTTGGCAATGTACAGGGACTAAGAAGGTCTGGAGACAATTTATATGAACAAACAGACTCCTCCGGAGAACCGCTTTACACAGTCGGAGGTACGGGAAGCGCCGGAGATATATACAATGGATATTTAGAGGCGTCCAATGTGGACATGACGTCGGAACTAACGTCGCTCATCATGGCGCAAAGAGGTTTCCAGCTTAACTCACGTGTTATCAGCACCGCAGACGAGGTACTCGCGGAAGCCGTTAACCTCAAGAGGTAATTTCCAGCCTTTTCGATAATAATTTGGAGCTCCTCTCTCTTTTTCACTTGCCCACAGAGAGAGGAGTTCTCCAAATTAACATTTCCCAATATCCGCTCAATAAATAGAAGAAAACACGTGTCAAGGTAAGCATCTATCAGGTTTATACGGGGAATGTAAATGTATTACCCTTATTTATTGAGCCGATACTGGAAATTGTCATTTGTAGTGCGACGAACCTCGCCGCAATACATGAATTTAGTGGGCTTAGCCATGTAAGGCAGGCAATGCCATGCCCTACCCGACTGGCTATGCCAGCTTAGGGAAAGCAGGGATAACTCAATAACCCTTTTAAAAAATTAAGATGATTTCAAATCCAATTACTTATATCATTATTGATGCGATAAGCGATAATCACAAAAAATACTATAGAGAAATAAATATAATATTCCAGAACAATTATTTTACATTTAAAAAGAGGACTAAAGATGGGAAAAACAATTAAAGCCAGATTTTCCAGGGGAATAATTGAGCCTATGGAGAAAATAGACATTGCGGAAGGAAAGGAAATTACTATAACCATAATCGAAATTCCTTCTGGGAAAGAAGAAGATGCCTTTGAAAAATCCGCGGGAAGTTGGAAAGGAACCATTGATGCAGAAAAATTAATGAAGGATATTTATGCGGATCGCCTTGTATCCACCAGAAATGAACCAAAATTATGACACCCTCATATCTTATCGATACCGACTGGATTATTCATTATCTCAATGGACAAGAAGAGATAGTTAAACGGCTTGTGGCTCTTAGAAAAGAAGGACTGGCCATTAGCGTTATCTCTTTAGCAGAATTATACGAAGGTGTTTATTATTCAACGAATCCTAAAGGAGATAAAAAAGCTTTAGACGATTTTCTAACCGGAGTCTTGATCCTGGGACTTGAAGATGAAATATGTAAAATCTTCGGAAAAGAGCGGGGAAAACTGAGAAAACTTAAAATAGTAATAGGTGACTTCGACCTTTTAATAGCTGCAACTTGCCTTTGTTATAATTTAACCCTTCTCACCAACAATATAAAGCATTTTAAAATTGTGGAAAAGTTGAATATCATTTCCATAAACAAACCTCATAAATAAACGGAATAGAAATACTTTAGCTTTTTGAATACCGCGAATGGTTAATGTTGGGTTTAGCTGTACTCCTCCACCGCCTCTCTGCATAACCATTCAACCACTACCGTTACTCCCATCCCAACCGTGCTAAACCATTAACCATAAATTATGAGCCATGAGCCATTAGCCATTAGCCATTAGCCTTTTCCCTGTAAGTTTTTTCAACAATACCCTCTCACACCAGGAAAATTTATTCACCCCAGACAGGAAATAATTGCCCCCTTCTTTCACAGCATATTGAAAATGTATTATTCCATACCCGGTGCAACGATATTGTAACCATTTGCAAATACACCCCTTAAGCGCACATATCATGCATCATTTTATTTATTCCTGCATTTGGTATTGGGATTGCTGCCTTAATGCAGCAACAGAGTTTTTTAATCCTTTTTTTTTGCAACCATGGAGGATAGATAGAATGATTAGCGGCTTATACACCGGAGCAACGAATATGATGGGACAGGGGGAATACCAGGCCGTTATTGCCCGGAATCTGGCAAATGTAAATACCGTCGGATACAAAAAGAATATTGCCGTATTTGAGTCTTTCGTTGCCGGTGCAAAAAACCAGACAAAAGAGGCTTCAGAAGGGACGGGCAGTACTTTAGGAAAAGTGGCGACCGATTTTTCACCAGGGGTGATGCAATTCACCGGCAATGAACTTGACCTTGCAATAAAGGGCGACGGTTTTTTTGAAGTTCAAACCAAAGCAGGGATCGCTTATACCAGAAGCGGACAATTTATGCTTTCCCGCGACAGGACAGTGGTAACCCCTGAAGGTTGGCCGTTGATGAGCAGTGGGGGCCCTATTCAAATACCGGCGAAAGCACAATCATTTACCTTTAAAACAGACGGCTCTGTTTCCGTCGACGGCAAAACGATAAGCAAACTCAATATCGTTAATTTTTTGAACCCTGACGGTCTTAAATCAATCGGTGGAAGCGCTTATATCGCATCGGATAAAGCAAACCCTACCACCGCAGATGGAACGGTTGAGATTGCACAGGGTTATCTGGAAAAATCAAATGTAAACGTTATCGATGAAATGGTAAATATGATTGCCAATATGAGAAGCTTTCAATCCGGCAATAAATCAACTGACTCCATAAACGATTCTTTGAAAAAACTTATCGGACTTGTCTCATAAAAATCTAAGGAGAATATAAAATGTTACGAGCGCTCTACACAGCAGCAACAGGTATGAAGGCACAACAGCTTTTTCTGGACAATGTTTCAAACAACTTATCAAATATTAATACCACAGGGTTTAAAAGGAGCCAGGTCAACTTTCAGGACCTCCTTTACAGCAAACGGTATATAGCGGGTTCTGAGTCTGCGCAGGGTTTCGAGATCCCGGCAGGTATTCAGCTTGGCGGCGGTGTGAGAACAATTTCCATTTCCAAGGTGTTTTCCCAGGGTAATCACGTAAACACTGAGAGAGAGTTAGATCTCGCCATCCAGGGAAAAGGGTTCTTCCAAATCCAGCAGTCTGACGGCAGCATTGCATACACAAGAGACGGTTCATTTCAATTAAACAGTAAAGGAGAAGTCGTGACAGCAGACGGATTGCCGTTATCGCCCTCCATTACGATCACTAACGCAACGGAAATTTCCATTGGCACCGACGGCACGGTCTATGTGAAAGGGTCAGACCCCAGCGGGACGCTTCAAAACGTCGGGCAAATTATGTTGACAATGTTCCCCAATCCTTCCGGACTCGACAGTCTGGGCAAAAATCTCTATCTTGAAACTATGGCGTCGGGTTCCCCAATTGTAACTGTGGCGGGGGAACAGGGAACAGGAGAGATTTATCAGGGATTTCTTGAGAACTCCAATGTTGAAACCGTTACGGAACTCGTAAGCCTTATCACTGCACAGCGTGCTTACGAAATTAACTCCAGGGCAATATCAGCAAGCGATGAAATGTTATCCACCATTAACAGTATGGCCAGGTAAAGAATGAGGGGCGAAAAATGAGGGACAAAAGACGAGGGATAATTCCCCTCCCTCTGGGGGGGGCTAAGGGGGGGATATTCATAATATTCATAATGTTTGCAATCGTTTCTGTATCCTTTGGACAACAGATTACGGTCGAGTTGAAAGAATCCGTATCACTTCCCGAAAAGGAAGTTACCCTTGGCGATATTGCAGACCTGTCATGCAGTGACGCAGACCTTTTAAAAAGAGCGCATAACGTATTTATCGGAAACACTCCGTGGCCGGGCAACGTCAGAAAAATAGAAAAGAATATTATAGCTTCACGTATGCTGGACGCAGGAATAAACCCCAATAAAGTCTCGTTTGGCAGGAATGATTTTACCATGATATCCGTAGAATCATTCACCATTACCGGCGACGAGATTTTACAAACCGCAAAAGAGTTTGTCATCACAAAGCTTGCATACTCTGAGAGAAATGAAGAAATCGTTGTCGAAGCCGAAAGGCCTCCAAACGATATAATGCTGCCACTGGGCGGAGGAATTATGCGCATAGAGGTTTCACAGGTAAATGCAAACAAAAGCAGCGGCAGGGTTCAGGTAGTGGTACGGATTTATCTTGATGAGAAACAATATCATAAAATACCAATGTATTTTACTATACGGCGCTATGAAGAAATCGTAGTCGCCAACAGGAAAATCAACAGAAACGATATTTTAACCACTAAGGATATTTGTATAAAACGTATCGAAACAACAAGCATGCCAGGGTTTACTACCATTGACAGTGTAGAACCTCTTTTGGGGAAACGTGTCTTATATACCATTCCTCCCGGCAAACCCCTTACGCAAAACATGGTAGATGACCCCGCAGTGATAAAAAAGGGCGAACTCGTCAAGATTCTTGTAAAAATCGGCAACCTTAGTATTCTCACAAAGGGAGTTGCGAAAGAAGACGGTTACAAAGGACGGGCGATTAAGGTTATGAATTTAGATACAAAAAAGGAATTATACGGCGAAGTGCAGGATGATTGTACCGTGAAGATAATCCTTTAGGGCGAATAATTATTCGCCCCTACTTGGTCAAAATATTTTAAATCAGAACAACCACTGGCGGAGTCTCTTATGAAAAAGAAAACTATTCCCTATCTTATTGCATGTTTCACTTGTATTGCATTCGTAACCGATGCTATGGGAGAATCTCTCTGGCAAAAACGCATTACGTTAAATACAAACCTTTATAATGACAACAGGGCAATGCGTATCGGCGACATTGTGACGGTCACGATAAATGAGTCAACGGCAATTACCGGAAAAGAAGATTCCAGCGCAGACCAAAGCACAAGCCATAACATAAATGTGGACGCTTCAGATTTTTCCAAGAAATTAGGGGCATTGCAAGACTATTTACCCAATGTAAAATCACAAACTGAGCACACTTTTGGCGGTACGGGGCAATACGACAGCAGCCGCAGCCTTCAATTGGAAATCACCGCTGTGGTAACGGAAATATTATCAAATGGGAATCTTATTATTGAAGGGAACAGAGAGGTGGATATTAATAAGGAAAAATACAATATAAAGGTATCAGGGATCATACGGCCAATCGATGTAAGTGTGGATAATGTAATTCAATCAAGCTCGATTGCAAATGCCAGTATAAGCCTTGAAGGCAAAGGTTTTTTGACAAATGCCGCCAAACGGGGCTGGTTTTATCGCCTGAAGGAATTTGTATCGCCATTTTAAGCTAGTTACGAAGCACGATTTAAAATCCTAAATTAATAAAAAAAGCCACAGATTATACGTAACACTTTAGTTTTTTGAAAAATGTATTACCTATAAGCTCCGTAGGAGCAGCCTGTTTGTAGCAAAATAGAATATTATAACAGATCGTAGAGACAGGTTTGAAACCTGTCTCTGCAATTAGGAGCGACCTGTCTCTTGTAAATCCATATTAAACAGGTCTGCCTGAATACGGACAGGCCGCTCCTACGGAGCTATTTACCTTATTGAATTTTATTGCGCTACAAACAGACCGCCCCTGACGGGGCTACATGGTATTTTTTCTATAACGGGAATTTTTCAAAAAACTAAAGTGTTACGATTATACAGATTTAATAAAACACAGAAAGACAAATTATCCATTAACAACTTACGGTGAATGCTATGGGAAAAAAACAGTTTACAATAAGGTTTATGTTGAAGTGTGTTATAACGTCTTTTATTATCGCAGGCACAACACTGATAAGCCTCTTTGTACATCACGTACAGGCCGCAGTCAGAATTAAAGATATTGCGTATGTTCAGGGCGTGCGTGAAAACCAGCTTTACGGATATGGCATAGTTATCGGACTTCAGGGAACAGGCGATAACAGTCAAATCTTTAAACTTACCAGCCAAATGGCAGTAAATATATTTGAAAAACTGGGGGTGCTAATGGATGAAAAAGACTTCTTTTCCAAAAACACCGCGGTGGTCATGGTCACCACGAATATCCCTGCATTTGCAAGGCCGGGCGATAAGCTGGACATAACGCTTTCTTCCATTGGTGACTGTAAAAGTCTGGAAGGCGGCGTGCTGCTTCAGACCGCATTGCAGGGCGCTGATAATGAAGTGTATGCCGTAGCTCAGGGCGCGCTTACCGTAGGCGGTTACAGCATCAAAGGCGATGCACAGTCTGTCAGGAAAAACATATCCACTACCGCCCATATTTCAAACGGAGCGATCGTTGAAAAGGAGATTCACACCACCTTTTTGAAGGGGCAGGCACTGAATATTGTGCTGAGAGACCCTGATTTCACCACCTCCACAAGGGTAACAGAGCTTATTAATAATATTTATCCAAATTCTTCAGTTGCGGTTGATGCGGCGGTTATCAATATAAGACCTCCGCAGGGGTTTCAGTCCGATGAGACTATAGTAAAATTTATCTCTACCCTGGAAGAACTTTACATTAAAACCGACAGCGTCGCTAAGATAATTATTAATGAACGCACCGGCACCATTGTTGCAGACCAGCATGTAAGAATATCCACGGTTGCAGTTGCCCATGGAAACCTCAGTATAACGATCAAGGAAGAAAAGGAGGTTTCACAGCCAAATATGCTGGGTGCAGGTGAAACAAGGGATATGGCACGCACGGATATACAGGTAAGCGAAGAAAAAAGCAGATTGACCGTACTGCAGGAAGGCGTCTCTATTTCCGACGTTGCGCGTGCACTTAATGTATTGGGCGTAACCCCAAGGGACCTCATCTCGATATTCCAGGCCATTAAAAAAGCCGGCGCATTGCATGCGGAACTGGTAATTATGTAAATGTGAAAACAAAATAAATACAATCGGCAACCGGCAAATTGCAGGCTGTAGATTGCCAACAGCCGACTGTCTCCCCCCACTGCTTCCCCTTCAACTATCTCTCTATTTTCCGTTTCCTTCTCTTCCGTATTTTGATATACTGCCGCCTTGATTTTACATACACTAAAATAAAAGTAATACACGCAGGCGGCTGCTGTTTTGTCTCTCATTCTTTTCCACTCATGGGGGGGGATCGTAAATGAATGTTTTTATACAGGGAATGCGCCGGTCAGGAACAACAATTGTTTATGATATATTGTGTCAGGACAAGAATCTTGATTTATATTATGAACCTTTTGCCGCAGGTAGAATTCCAAAACACGGAGGGGGTAGCGGCATACAAAATGTTGATCTTTTTGAAAAGATCAGAAAATGCAGGGAAGATTTTCAAAAAACATACCCCTTATTAAAAGACATCGATTTGTTAAATTATGGCACACCAAGGGACGCCTCCCTGGAACTCGAAAGAGATTTACCGCAATATTGCATTGATTACATAAAATATTTGATTTCCCGCTCTGAAGATACCGTTATTAAATTTACACGAATGTACACCAAAATCCCGGTACTCAAGAGAATCGACCCGGATTCAAAACTCATCCTTATCGTTCGGGACCCGCGTGCAATCACCACGTCGTATATTTTTGGCAGAGAACAGAAACACAGAGAAAAGTATTCTACGAAAAAAACCTTTTTCAAAACCATCATCGAAAGGAATCCGTGGGGAAGTTACGAACTTTATAAATTATTGATAAAAACACCCGAATATGCCCATATGAAAAATTGCAACGACTATTTGAAGGTTTTAATGATTTGGAAATATACCTTTCAGCAAACACACGAGGCAGGCAGGAAAACATTCGGGAAAAATTTTCTTTTATTACGCAATGAGGATTTAATAGCGGAACCGCATGAAACACTGAAATTGCTCTATGATTTTATGGAAAGAACATTACCCGGTAACGTTCTTCAATGGACGACAGAACATGTGAAAAAAAAGGTAACGCTATTTGCCCCATCCAGTAATTACTGGAGAAAAGGTTTTACCCTCCTCAATATGAGAGAAGCACTTGAACAGGCAGGATATCACGATTGTCTTAAGCTTATGAACACGCAACGATGGTACAACAACCTTACCCATTTTTTTCGCCGATGAAAAAACTCAGCATAGGAATAGTTAGCTCCTGGTGGAATAGGGGACAAAGCACGGTGTCCCGTTATCTCAGGTCTGTTTTTGACAATTTGGGACATCACACATTCGTACTTGCCCGCCCCACAAGCGATACCGATGATTTGCCCAATTTTATCTCTACGGCTGACGTATGGAACCAGGGGGACGTTACCAGGGCGTCTCGTTTTTTCATCCCCTTAGAAGAATATCTCTCCTGGATAGAAAAAAATGCCATCCAGATCATTTTTTTTGATGAAAACAATGAGTATGACAAGATTAAATATCTGCGGTCAAAGGGCATTAAAACCTTTGGCCGTTTCGTCTGGGAAGGTTTTGGAGAAAAACATGCAAAAGGCCTTAAAACAATCCTTCGGACAAGGGATATGAAGGCTTTTTGCCGGTATATGCGGGAGTGCTTTACCAACAAGGACGTCATTGGTGCAAAGGAGGCATTTGATATCGTCTATTCTCTCACAAAATGTGAACAGGCGCGATACAAAGACTTTGGGATTGACAGCCCCTGGATCCAATGGGGCTGCCATCCGGAACTACTTGCAGTAAAACCGCAAAAACGTGAAGATGCTATTTATTTTTTCTTTCCGGGCGGTTTTCAGGGGGCGAGAAAACCGATGAGAAAGACGGTTGAAGCCTTTATGAAGGTAAAAAATCCTGACATTCGCCTGATTATTAAAGCACAGGGAACAAGGACAACGACCGAGAATATTGAAGACTTCCCGGATACACGACTCATAAAAATAGTGAAAGACCTGCCCGCAAAGGAATATTATAATTTATTCTCCTCCTGTCATGTATGTTTGGCGCCAAGCAGATGGGAAGGTTTAGGGCAACATTTTTATGAAACAATCTCCTTCGGATTGCCCACAATCACCAATAACATCCCCCCTCACAATGAAGTCATTGAAGACGGAAAGAATGGGCTGCTTGTAAAATCGGTAAAAATTGGTTATAAACAATCGGGAATACCCATCTACGACCCTGATGTGGATGACCTTGCAAGGGCAATAGAGGAACTGTCTGACGTAAATAAAATAACGGAACTCTCAAACAATACGATACAATTGCAAAAAAAATATTCATGGAATACCACCACCGAACATATAAAAAAGACTTTTAGATTATAAAGAGAGAGAGAGGCCACTGATGAACATTTTAATGTCAAAGCCTGAAATTGATCATATTGCCAGGAAATACAACCTCTTGTTAGTTATACTTTATGGTTCTCATGCAAGCGGGCGAACTTGTAAAGAAAGTGATATTGATATTGCTGTTTTGGGAACAAGACCCATCACCTTTGAAAATCTGATTGATTTGAATAACGAATTTGCTGAAATATTTAAAGTTAAGGAAATAGATGTAAAATCCCTTCATAATACCAATTCCCTGTTTCGTTATCAGGTAATGAGTAAAGGAGTTCTGCTTTACGGTAAGAGTTATGATTATAATTCTTTTAAATCCTATGCCTTCCGCGATTATTATGATAGCCAAGACCTTTTAAGGTTAAAAGAAGTGCTTATTAAGAAACGGCTGCAAAATTTAGGCGTTTAGTATTTCAGATGATTGATAAAGAATTTTTAAAAGAAAAACTGAATTTAATTACCCGTGATTTGGAAAGATTAAAGATATTCTATGATTTTACAATTAGCCAGATTGCGGAAGATTTTATAAAGTATGCGGCGCTAAAAAATATCTTAATGGAGATCATTGGCAGGGCTATCGATATTAATGAGCACCTTATTTCTGAATTGGCCAGACCGGATATGGAAGCGCCAAAGACATATAGAGACACATTCTTACTCCTTGCTGACTTGAATGTTTTGCAGAGGGATTTTGCCGAAGAAATCTCGAAAAGCGCCGGATTTAGAAATGCAATTGTTCATGAATATAACAATTTAGATAAAAGTATTATCTATAAAACAGTCGGAGATGCTATAAATCAATATGCAAAATATTGCAATTATATTTTGAAATTCATATTAAAAACCTCTTGAGAACAACTGCGGCACAGTCATATAAAAAATAAAACATCCGAAAGTAAGAGAACTCATTGCACACCGCCGGCATTAACGTATCCTCAGCTTTTACGATTTGTTTGACGATAGTAAAATTAAAGAAAGGCAAAATGATGCATATCGGCATAGTCAGCACCTGGTTAAACAGAGGACAGGCTACTGTTTCACGTTATCTGCGCTCTATATTAGATGAACTTGGACACAAGACCTTTGTGCTTGCAAGGCCCACAAGGGATAATGACGCCCTGCCAAAATTCATTGCCAAATCAGATGTATGGGAACAGGAAGGCGTTGCCCATGCCTCTAATTTTGTAATCCCCTTAAAAGAATACAAAGAATGGGCTGTTCACAATTCACTCGATCTGATATTCTTTGATTCAAATTTGCAATTTAAGGAAATTGCGGCGTTACGCGCAATGGGGATAAAGACCATCGGAAGATTTATCTGGGAAAGTTTCGGGATACAACACCTAACCGGTTATAAAAAAATACCGTTGAAACCATTTATGTGGAAAATGGCAGGAAGGTGTTTATTAAGTAATTCAGGCATACGCCCCATGAAAGGCGCCATCGACGCATATGACATAATTTATTCTTTAAACAAATGCGAATGCACACGATACGCCGACTTTGGCGTTGACAGCCCGTGGGTGCCGTGGGGATGCCATCCGGAACTTCTTAATTCCGTGTCGAAAAAACGGGGAGACGCCATTTATTTTTATTTTCCTGGCGGCTTTCAGGGCGGCAGAAAGCCCATACGAAAAACAGTCAAGGCCTTTACACAAGTACAAAATCCCAATATAAGGCTCATTATCAAGGCGCAGGGGGAGCGGTCAAATACGGAACATATTGATGATTTTACTGATAAAAGAATTATACACATTAAAGAAGATTTATCCGCAAAGGAATATTATGATTTGTTTTCATCATGCCATGTGTGCCTCGCACCAAGCAGGTGGGAAGGGTTAGGACAGCATTTTTATGAGGCAGTCTCTTTCGGATTACCCACAATCACCAACAACATCCCGCCCCATAATGAGGTGATACAAGACCGGTATAATGGCATCCTCGTTAAATCACACAAGACAGGCTACACCGCTTCCGGTATTCCCTACTTTGACCCTGATGTTGAAGACCTTACACGTGCAATAGCGGAATTATCCGATCCGGAAACGGTCGAAGCATATGCAAGAAATACGGTGGCCTCACAAAAAATCTTTTCATGGGAAAATACGATAAAACATGCAAAAGACGCCTTTGGCCTGTAAAATGTTGTTTTGGTTTAAATACTTTTTTGCGGAGATATAAGTGAATGGAAGTTTATTTTAGCACGGTGGTACGACAGGGGCCTATTGCACAGGGCGGGGAATTGGTTAGCATTGACTGGGCAACCAAAAAAATAAAGAGGAAAACAACGTTATCGCCTACCGATCCGCTTATTACAGAAAAAGACGATGCTAACCCACGGGGCAACTCAAGGGGCGGAAGGGGCATCGTTAAGATTAATGATACAATCTATGTCGCAACCTACCATAGCCTGATTCTTTTTGACCTCTCCCTTACGCCAAAAGGGAAGATATCAAATAATTTGTTTGTCGGATTGCATGAGATTTTTCATCATGATAACGTAATTTGGCTTACCTCCACCGCAATAGATTGCGTGATTGGCATTGATACACAAGGAAATTCCATCAAATCCTGGTGGGCAAGAGAAAGTCCAACCCTGCAGAAGCATTTTTCCCTCTCACCGTTGAAAATTGATAAAACAACCGACAACAGACTGCTGTGGCTTAAAGTCTTGCCCGCCAGACAGCCAAGCCATACGCATTTAAATGCAGTTGCAGTGCATAATAATGAGTTATACGTCCTCTTTAACCGGTTTGGCGCCGTTTACAATACGACAACAAATCGCCTTGTACTGGAAGACCCCTCTATAAAAGGATGCCATAATCTTGTGTTTTTTGAAGATAAAATAATAATTAATGACACCCAGGGAAAAAGGGTTATGGTCTATACACAGAACGGCACATTGATCAAGGCTTTATCTTTATTAGACTTTCCTGAAATAAATGCCCTATACAAACTTGCAATCAAATCTTCTAAGGCAAAGTCATCTTCTTTTTTCAGAGGCATTCACTTTCTTTCACGTTTTTTAAACATGGAGCATGAGATTAAAAGCCCGTTATTCTTGCGCGGACTTTGCCCTGCCGGTCAATCCCGTATCCTTGTGGGATTTTCTCCTGCGACTATTGCGGAAATTGATATTGAAAAAGGAAGGCTTCTCGACCTTTTTCAATATTCTCAGGATATAGCCGTATGTGTGCATGGATTATTGGCATGTAGTTGATGTATAATTTTCAGGAAGGCAACAGTTCACCCCTTCCGGATTGTCCCGGTATTTGAAAAAAACCCACCCCTAAATCCCCTCCCAGGAGTGGAATACAAGAAGTCCCCTCCTGGGAGGGGATTTAGGGGTGGGTAAACTGTTACCCAGAAAGATATAATTTTATGCAAAAAAAACCCTTTATTTACATCGCCTCACTAAGAAGAACAGGCGGCACTGTACTCAGCGAGGCATTAACCATGCTGCCTTATTCTTTTATTCTTCGGGAACCGAATTTGGGGAAAAACAAATTCCGCATACAGGAAAATGATTATACATTGTTTTTACAATTGGGGATTGATCTCAAGGCATTTAAACAAAAATATATGGATGAAGAAGATAATTCCCTTATCAATGCCTTGAAAAGCCAAATAATGCCAAACCTTGCCCCTCACATCCATCAGTTGGGAGTAAAAGAAATCCATCACCGCGGCTGGCAAAATTATTATCGGGTATTTGAAGATATACGGTTTATCCTGACGGCAAGAGACCCACGGGATATATATGTTTCCCTTTATTACCGGAAAAAACAGGGGAAGGGAAGCTGGAAAAAAGAATTAACGCCGGAAACATTATCGACACACCTTAACAATGAGTTTAACAGACAATTGGAAATGGCTGAACAGGCAAACTGCATAAAGGTAAAATATGAAGAATTATGTACAAATACAGAAATATATCAAAAAATAAAGACCTTCCTGGAAAGTGAAATCCCAGATACCGGAGACATCGGGAGTTTTAATGCGGCAAACGTTAAACGGAAGGATGAATATGAACTGCATGGCAACATCATCACTGACAAAAGGGTACATCGCTGGCAGCAGGAGCCGGATAAAAGGTTAGTTGCCGAGGCAACCAAAATTATCGACTTAATGCCGCACTACTGCGATTTCTGGGGATATAAAAAATAAAACGCCCTCCCCCTTTCACCATTTTCTCTGCATTCCTTAATTCAATTACACTATGAACATCTACTGCTTTTTAAAGACACGATACGACGGTTTTATGAAAACCTTCGATCAGTACCGTTTGGTGCTTAAATGGCTAATAGGAGATTCTATCTGGCGGTTCAGGAAAGAATCATTCCTCATCCTTTTTACCAATTTTATCGGGGTATCATTTCAGGTATGGACTATTGGCCTTGCAATTTATTACGCCAAGGCTATGCAAAGCGGCAGCACCATAAAACTCCTCCACTATGAATTCAATGCACGAACATCTAATGTATTTCTTATTTTATGCGGATTATCAATCCTGTTCTCGCTGTTGATCGCCGCATGGGCTATTTATTTTTCAAACTCTAATGGCTTAAAACTAAGGAGAAAATACGAAGAATTTTGTACAAAGAGAATATTTCTGCACTTCGGCTCAGGCTTTAAAATCGGAACATCCCTTGAGCAGGATTTCAGCAACGACAAAATTATCGTGCGGCTGGCAAGAAGGGATTCAAGGTTCTGCAGCAGGGCATTATGGATGATACTTGATACGATCATACCTTTGGTCACTTTCATGGTCGCCATTGCTACATTATTATACATCAACACGCTTTTAACACTTTTAAACTTTACCCTTATGGGCATTTCTGCCATATTTCTTTATAAAGTAAGTGTTTATGCGGCGAGAAATTCGTCATCACTGGAAAAATTCGCAAAAGGAACAAGCAGGGAATATTTAAAAATTATTCAGCGGCAAAAGACATTGCACGTCTCAGCGCATGAAAACGAACAATGGCTGGGGAAAACCCTTTTTTCCTCCGGGGCAATAAAGAAATTTCACGATGCCTATGAGGGAAGGTTGAGATCCCTGGAGTATAGCCAGTTAATCAGCAACATTGTCTTCGCACTGGCGATTTTTTTAATATTGCTCATCATGGGCAGATCTATTATTTCTGAAGGCAAAGGGTGGGGCGAATTAATTGTCTATTTAATAGCGCTGCGCTTTATGTTGACAAATATGCGGCAGGTAAACAGAAAGGCAACCGGTATCAACCGCCTTTATCCGCAAATCAGAAGATATTTCCAGTTTCTCTGCGCTACAGTCATTACCCCAAAGACAGGGGCAGTTCCACCGGCAAGCTATATCATTGTCCCAACAACTACTCATCCTGCAATAGAAGGTTCTCTTGAATACGGGGAGCTAAAGGCAGGAAGCCGTATGGGACTCCTGAGCACAGTTACATTAAATCGTTATACATTGGGATTTTTGACCGATTGCATACTCGGGCATTCTGTGGAGAAGACAAAAACCGCCCTTGAATCCATGTGGTTTGTAACTGCGGATTATGAATTTCTCCCGAACCGTTCTTTACGGGAATCCCTGGGTTTCTCAGAAAAATACACCACCGATAATTTACAAAAAGATTTAACAAAAATGGGCCTGTGGGATAAATACAACGCACAGATGCCTGACAACTTGGATACATCTTTATCGCCTGATATTTGGAGAAGGATAGACCCGTGCCTGAAATTTTCGCTGGCATTACTTAATGCGCTGCAATCAAATTGTCAGTGGATAATGATTGCGGAAAAGGGGTTAAGAACCTTGCCGGATAGCGCAGGAAATTATATGCTTAACCACTGTTCCGATAAAATAACAACAATCGTCTTCTTTGAAGACTATGTCGCTGCAGGCAATTACGGGGAAGAGGTTATAGCGGCAATGGGGCATGGCGAAATTATAGGTTTGGGGTCAATAGAATGGTTTAGAAGGAATCAGGACGCCATCAAAGAAATACAAATGCCGGAATATAACAGAACCACTGAAAAAGGAGCCGATGACTTCGACCTTGATGACGACCTGGACGATGATGATTTTTAAAAGCCTTTATTCATTATGAAACAACCTGATTTTTTTATCGTGGGCGCACCAAAATGCGGGACGACATTTTTATATAGCCACCTTAAAAACCACCCTGAAATCTTCATGCCGGAGAGAAAGGAATTGCATCATTTCGGGACGGATATATATCATCCTGATTTTGTCAGAGACACAACAACCTATCTGTCTTTTTTTCAAAACGCGGAAAATGAAAGGAGAATAGGAGAGGCGTCCGTATGGTATCTTTATTCAAAACAGGCGGCGCGTGAGATAAAGGCTTTTTACCCTTCGGCGCAAATTATCATTATGCTTAGAAATCCCGTCGATATGATATACTCCTTACACAGTCAATACCTGTATAATGGATGCGAGGATATTATTGATTTTGAAGATGCCCTTAGAAAAGAGGATTTGAGGAAAAAAGGGTTATTCTTACCGAAAAACGCTTATCCTGTGGAAGGTCTTTTATATCGTGAAACGGCAAAATACACGCAACAGATAAAACGATATTTTGAAATATTTGATAAGAAAGCCATTCAATTCATTATTTTTGACGATATAAAGAATAATCCCCAAACATCCTTACAGGATACCTTCCGCTTTTTGGGGGTGAATGAAGATATCAGCAATGATACAAAATTGATTAACCCAAACAAACGCGCAAAAAGCGTTTTTTTAAGAAATTTACTGCAAAACCCCCCTCCCTTTTTACTGAATATGTCAAGAAGATTAATACCCCACGCAATTCGCAGCAGAATGAGAAAGGGCATGTGGAATTTCAATATCCGGTACGAATCCCGTATTCCCATGAGACCGGAATTACGAAAGAGATTGCAGGATGAATTTAAACCTGAAATCAAACAGTTGAGCGATATGCTGGGAAGAGATTTAAACTATTGGTGTGCACATTAATCATTTGCGAATTAAATGAAAATATCCGTCCTTACCCGCCATAAAATCCCTTTTAGTCTGGAAACATACCGCGAAAGTATCAGGAGGGAGTTATCAATCCTTGGCGTAGAGATCACTCCCTTTACGGAATCCGGCCCTGCCCCTGAAAATTGCGATATCATCTGGGAACCTGGCCTGGCGGGAAACCATACTCCGCCTGATATATATAAAAACTCGCGCACAACAATTGTTGCAACCGTTCACGGGGCGGCGCTGTTTACCATGAAATGGAATGAAATTAACACCTCTTTTTTGCAGGTAATAAGATGCAAATTGAAAAACCGTATAACATTATCCGCGTGGAAATGGTTTCGGGAAAAGACCTCCGCAATCATTACCGTTTCAGAATTTGCCGTACGGGAAGTGTCGCATGTCTTTGCGCTTCCTCGCGGAAAGATACACCCTATCTACCATGGCGTCGATCATGAGACGTTTCACCAGAATGGCGACATTGCAAAGGTATCAGAACCCTATTTTCTCCATGTCTCACAATATAGTCCAAAAAAAAATGTTGACAGGATTATCCGTGCATATGAAAATCTTTCAAATAACAGAAAGCCGGAACTTATCATGATAGCGCCCGGATACACAAAAACCATCCGCGTTAAAGGAATAAGGCATATTCAGGAAAAGTGCTCTCCCCATGAATTGGCAAAATGGTACAGAGGGTCAATTGGATTTATATTCCCTTCTCTGCATGAAACATTCGGCATGCCTGTTTTAGAGGCAATGGCATGCGGCTGTCCGGTAATAACATCAAACGCCACTGCATGCGCCGAAATAGCAAACGACGCCGCCCTTCTCGTAAATCCGCGTTCAGAACATGATATTACTCACGCAATGCAGCGTTTGAGAGAAGATGTTTCCTTACAAGATGCATTAAGAAAAAAGGGCTTGGACCACGCGCAACATTTTTCATGGCAAAAAAGCGCAAAAGAACATTTGTTGGTGTTTGAAAAAGTATTGAAATTAAAATAATGAATAAAACCGCTCTTCAACCAGTAATAATCATGGGTATGCACCGTTCCGGCACCACAATGCTTGCTTCACTGCTGGAACAACTGGGACTATTTATCGGCGCAAAAAAACAGGAAAATGATGAATCTTTGTTCTTTTTCAAATTAAACGACTGGCTGCTGCGCCAGGCAAATGCCACATGGGATAATCCGCATAATTTCACCTTTATAAATGCCGTCTTTAAGGAGAGGGTTCTTCACGTGCTAAAGCAGCACCTGAAGGGTATGCGAAGGTTTGAATATTTAGGTTTTGGAAAATTTTTGCGCTATGGCGACATCCGGCATATTGATTTTCCATGGGGATGGAAAGACCCAAGAAACACCTTTACCATTGATATCTGGAAAGATATCTTCCCCCATCCAAAGCTATTGCATATTTACAGAAATCCCCTTGACGTTGCAAACAGCGCAAGAAAAAGAGAAATTGAGATTCAAAATAATTTTAAGCATAACTGGAAGTGTTTTTTTAAAGAACGTTTGGTATTAGGAAAGGCTTTCTACCAGGACTCCGTAAGGCTTCAGAATATTTATGAAGGGATTCAATTGTGGAGGGTTTATGTACAAAAAGCGCTTTCCTTAGAAGAGGAATGGAATGGAAACATACTCCATGTACGATATGAAACATTTCTGGACAATCCGGCGGACACCCTTGGCAAAATTGTACGCTTTATCGGCCTGACCGCTGATGCTCCATTAATAAATGCCGTTTCAAAAAACGTGTTATCCGGGAATAAATTTACCTTTATAAAGGACAGCGCCCTACTGGAAATTTACCGGCACATAAAGGAAGAAGATATCATGAAAAAACTAGGCTATGATACTATCACTGAAAAATAATCCGTCACACCTCGCCCCTTATTGGTCAACAATCTCTATGGAAAAAGATATTACTCCTGAACAACAGCATACAGGTAAAATCTCTGTTATTATCGTAACGTGGAATGCGTATTCATGGATAGCTAATTGCCTGAAAAGCCTTAAAAGCGATCTCAGCGCTTTTTCTCATTCAATCATCATCGTGGACAATGCATCCTCCGACCAAACCGTATCGTATATCAAAACACAATTTCCGGAGATAATTCTTATCGAAAACAAAACCAATAATGGTTTTGCGCAGGCGTGCAACACGGCGCTGCAAAAATCATGCTCTGAGTATGTCCTCTTTTTAAACCCCGATACAGAAGTGATTCCAGGCATGACGAAAAGCCTGTTGGCATTCATGGAAAAACATCAGGAAGCAGGTGCAATTGGCCCCACGCTACTTAATCCTGACGGAACACTCCAGTTGAGCGGCAATACCTTTCCCAATCTTAAAAATATTCTGAGTGAATCATTTTTCCTTGATCGTCTCTTCCCAAACAGCCGTTTTTTTGGGTTGCATAAGATGAGCCATATCGACCGTTCAAAAGTATTGAAGGTTGACTGGACTATGGGGTCGTGCCTCTTTGTACGCAGAGAAGCACTCGATAGAGCGGGAAATTTTGACAGCAATTATTTCCTCTTTTTTGAAGAAACAGACCTGTGCCTACGGCTGAGAAATGCCGGGTATGAGATATACCTTCTGCCCGGGGCCAGACTCATACACTTTGGCGGGGCAAGCAGCCCTGAACTTTATAATGCAGAAAAAATCATCCACTATCACAAAAGCCTCTTTTATTATTTCAGAAAACACATGCCACACCAGTTGATTTTTCTGAAGATGATACTATTCTCAAGATCACTGCTTCGCATTATTCTTTGGCTGACACTGTACCCTGCAAATGCAAAAACGGCAGCGGAAAAACTATCCGGCTACGGAAAGGTATTAAAATTATGTTTTTAAGTTATAAACAGATTTACAGGAATAGCTATGTCTTTAGTGGTAAATAATTCTCATACATCTGCTACAAAATCCAAGGCTTACAAAGTGGCTATGATCACCGGAAGCTTTCCTGATGCGCCATGCGGTGTAGGCGATTATACCGCAAGATTGTCGCAGGAGTTAGCCAGACAAGGGATACACGTTTCTGTACTGACAACTGATCTGCCTGAAATCAAGCCCCCTCAGCCTTCAATAACTGTATGCAAAGTCGTTAAATCCTGGCAATTGTATAATACATTTCGATTTGTTCGATTCCTGAAGGCAATGAAACCGGACATCATCCATATCCAGTATCCTACGCGGGAATATCGGCGGTTTCTGTTGCCCAATTTTCTTCCCCTTATTTGTTGGGCGATCTTTCCCAAATTATGTAGAATAGCTACAATCCATGAATTTAGCATTGCACATAAGTTTCGCAAGATTGGAATGATCTTTTTCTTGCTCCTTTCAAATAAGATTATATTCCCTGACAAGCGTGAAGCATCAGCCGTTTTAAAGTGGTTTCCCTGGCTTAAAGGACGATATACGGTCATCCCGATTGGCGCCAACATTGAGCCGGTTCCTAACATTGTTTCAAGCAGGCGCATAGCAGAAATACCGTACATCGTTTATTTTGGTTTTGCCACAAAGTCAAAAGACGTTATTACTTTATTCCATGCATTTAAACAATTGCTCATACATGGGGTTAAATGTAAATTGGTAATGATAACCTATCTTTCGGATGATGATCATCATGTTATGAAAGAGTTAGGCATTGAACATGCAATAACGGTTACCGGCTATTGTACCCCTGAACAGGTATCTGTTTATTTTACGAATGCAACGGCCTGCGTTCTGCCATTTAAGGATGGAGTCTCTTTGCGGCGGGGAACATTTCTCACTGCGCTTCGGCATGGTCTCCCCGTAGTAACCACTATAGGTGAAAATGTCCCGGAGGTATTAAAAAATTGGGAAAATGTAATTTTAACGCCAATCGGCGATTATCAGGCCATGTCCGATGTCATTTTAAAACTGTTCCATGACCCCGTCCTGAGAAATAAAATCTCAGATAACGCCATGGAGTTGGGAAAGTGTTTTTCCTGGGATAATATCGGACTTCAGCATGTAGCGCTATATTCGTCTATGCTTACTTAAGGAGAATAAAGGAATGGAATTTTATACAATGGTGTTACGAAAGAGTAGAAACTATTGGGTAGCTTTATGTTTGGAAAATGGTATTGTAGGGCAGGGGATTACAAAAGAAGAGGCGATTGAAAAACTTAAAGAGGCCATTGATTCTTTTGATGCCGTACACAAAACAGAGAACGACATCTATACTTCACCATTATCTGTTAAAGAACTCCACGAATTTTTAACTGTTGAAGGGGTAGAACCAACCACAGAAACATACGAATTAAGGGCTGTACATGCCTAAAAATGTTCCTTCTCTCAAGCCAAAAGAATTAATTCGCCTATTAAAACGTGGAGGCTGTATGTTTCACAGGGAGGGCAAAGGAGATCATCGAATATATGTTCGCTATTGTCAAGGCAAGAAAAGGGTTGTTCCTATTGATATGGGAGCAGGGGAACTTTCTCCCCCGTATGTGCTTCGTATTTTCCGACAATTTGGTTTTACCGATGATGAAATAGAAAGACTTTTATCATAATAATTCAAGGAGAAATGCTCTTCGCATGATATTAATTTATACAATCTTTGTATACTCTTTTACTTCGCGTTCGAGGCGTTCGCCAAGTTCGTCAGAAGTAACATCCAAATCGTACTGTGCCTGTAATCCAAGCCAAAACTCAGGGGAAGTACCAAAAAAACGAGCCAGTCTGAGAGCAGTATCCGCGGTTATCCGTCTTTTTTGAAGTACAATCTCGTTGATTCTCCGGGGAGGAACACCGATATTAAGTGCAACTCTGTTTTGACTCAAGCCCATAGGTTTGAGAAATTCCTCCAAAAGAACCTCTCCGGGGTGAACCGACTGTAATCTCTTCTTTTCCATAGATTTTCTCCTCAAAACGGGGTCATGGAACAGTTTCAAAATGACATCGTTCGCCAACGATAAAGATTGGTCACTCTAACCCCTCCTTGCCGGGTGATATTTCAGATACGATTAAGATACCAGCAGCAGCGCTTTTTCTACAGCCTTGGGCAACTCAATCGGAATAAAATAATCTTCAGGATATAGGTAGTCATCTCCTGATTCATCTATGACTCTTATATAGTGATGTTCGGCCGCTTTAGCGTCATGGAGAACTTTGTAAATTTTTCTCAATTCCAGCGATACTTCATAGTCTTTGTTGTTAATGCAAACAGCAAATATTGGTTCGACCTTGTGGTGTTTCATAATTTTTAATCCAAGAAATGTTTTATTTTAATTTCTTTTTTGCCTATACCATGCGCCTCGTACCAATGTAATTCAACTTCATGTATTGTGCCATCAGAAAGACGCACTGTTGCAAATCCTTTACGCTTTCTCCAACGACCAGCACCGAAACGTTTCTGCAACCGCTTAATCTCGCGGATTGAGGTTCCTATTGCAAAGGTCTCAACGTCACGAATCCTTCCTATAATTTCAAAAATCATTATTGTGTGCTTTATATAAAAGCAAGTCCCAATGTTAGGTCTTTACTCTTGCTATTAAAGCTGATTCTTTTTTAACAATAAACAGGACACGATTTGTATCGGTAATAAATATGGGTTCATTTGCGTTGCCTCTTAATGTAACGTGATAAAAGTGCGCCGTCAAATGTTTATCCTTATCTGTTATTTCATAGTTTGATTCTTCTTTACCAAAAAGAGAATGAATTATTGATAACGGGTTCACAACTTCTGGCTTTGCAGGACAGTGTTTTTTTTGAAGCAACGGTATTCGCGTCATTATTTTTTTCGCATAAGGGGTATCAAGCTGTGCAATGACAATGTTAACTTTATTTTCTAGGGTATCTCTTCTATTTTCGTACCTTTGAGAAGCAATACCATACATAGCAAAATAAATCCCTATTACCAAAATAAAAAAAAACGGAAGGGGGTTGTTCATCTTCTTTTTCATTAAGTGGCCGAATCTTTCGCCAGAGGTATCGAATACCCAAATATTCAAACATAAAGTAAATAATTACTTCCGGTATTATTTTGTACATTGTTTTGCCACAAAAGGTTTGGCTTTTTTGATGCTAGGCAACGCAAAATAACCTTTAAATAGAACAGACTAAGTCCTAGGGTCGGGTCTTTATTCTTGCTATTGAAGTTGATTCCTTTTTAACGATCTACTTATGATATAGTAAAAAGCATTTATTTTTATAAAAATCTGTTTTTTTCTTGCATTTGAATTGTTTCTAGAGTATTAAATTCTGCATGAATCCATTTCTCAGTGAAAAAACCCGAATAGAATTTAAAAAAGCACATAAGAAAGAGCCTCATAGACGTCATGCCGACCGAATCAAAGCTATACTTCTTCTTGATTCAGGATGGAGTTATGAAGAAGTAGCAGAGGCGCTCTTGTTAGACGATCAAACAATCAGGAATTACGAAAAACTATACAAAGATAAAGGTTTTGACGGGCTTTTATCTGACAATTATATTGGCTGTGTGCCAAAACTCACCTGCGAACAAGAAGAACAATTAAAAGATCATATCAGGAAAAACAACTATAGCGCGGCAAAAGAAATTGTTGAATATGTAAAACAGACATTCAATAAAATCTATACACCCGAAGGAATGGTACATACCCTCGATAGATTAGGCTTTACTTACAAGAAAACTACAATAGTTCCATGCAAGGCAAACCCTGAAAAACAAAAAGAATTTGTCGAAAAATACAAACAACTCAAAGAAGAGAAAGCCCCCGGAGATAAGATACTTTTTATGGATGGAGTTCATCCACAGCACAATTCTACGTCTGCATATTGCTGGATAGAGAAAGGCAAAAAGAAGGAAATACCCTCTAATACCGGCAGGAAAAGAATAAATTTAAACGGTGCTATTGACATAGAAACCTTTGAAGTAACAATCCGGGAAGATGAAAGCATCAATGCTCAATCAACAATAAAGCTTTTCCATGAAATAGAGTCAAGGTATGCTCAAGCCGGTACTATTTACATAATCTCTGATAATGCTAAATATTACAGGTCTAAGTTGGTCAAAGAATACCTTGCAAATTCGAGAATAAAGATCAAATTTCTCCCTTCCTATTCACCCAATTTAAATCTCATTGAAAGATTATGGAAATTCTTTCGCAAAAAAATATTGTATAACAAGTATTATGATACTTATGAGAAGTTTAAAAACAAATGTTTAAGTTTTTTCAAAAATATTAACGAGTATACAGATGAATTGTCTACTCTTTTAACTGAAAATTTTCAAATTATTGGCGAGCAAATTTCGAAAATCTGATTTATTTGACTATAGAATAATGCCGCCCAAAATAATCGGCCACTTCCCTATGGCTATAATTGTCTTTCCCCATATATCCCATGTTCCGGAAAGAAATTACTAAAGTCAAATTTGGCAAACACTTATAAACATTGATTCTGCGACTACATGTCTTTTGGAAGTCTTTTAATTACTGGCCGAAAACAACATTGGACATTCCAAGTTTTTCCAATAGCATTTGTGTGACGGCGGGAAGTTTCACGGCTTTCTTTAAGGTTTCACCGGTATTTTTAGCCTCAAGAGTGGCGATATCTATATCTTTGAACGGCGCATAGAGTTCCTTTGAGTTTAAAAAATCTTTTTCTCCTATTGCCTTTCGTTGGTTTGATAGATAACGGTTTATAAAATATGCCAGGATGCAGATAGTATAGACGGCTTTAACATGTGCCTCGGTATTGACAAAGAAGGGCCTGATTTTTAAGAACGATTTTACATTTTTAAAGACATCTTCTATTTTTGTCTTGTCCCGATAGGCTCTAACTATAGATTGGGGTTTTGCTTTAAACGCACCTCCATCTTCCCGTTCTGTATGGTTAGTGATAAAAACACATACGCCATCCAACAATCTATCTGCGGCTATAACATCAGTTAACAGCTTGATTTCTATTTTGAAACTTTTGACGGATTTGACCTGCCCGTTTTTCAGTCTATGGGTAACGGTGATGGACGTCAGAACAGGGTCTTCGAAATATTTATGAATCTTTAACCTTTTCAGCTCATCTACAATGCGGCTCTTTGTTGCGTCATATTGCCGGTCTCTTTGGGCATTTTTAAGGTTTTTATTCTCTTCTTTGAGATAATCCTTAAAAAAGGTTATTTTCTCGTCTCTATTATTGCGGTCTTCTATAAATAAAGTGGGATTAAAACCGGTAATAAAACGCTTGTTTCCTATGACGCCATTGTCATGGTAGTATAATTCATCATCATAGTTTAAAAACCCTTGCGGGATAGGTATATCGGAGGCGTCCTTATCTTCTATGGATAACCCATTAAGAGACTTTAAACTGACACCGCAAGAGGGTATCTGATTTCTATCCAATGCCGAGATGTATTTGAGTTTGGCTTCTTCTATCAAATTGGCATTGTCCTCAGAGATTATGCCTCTGTCAAATACAAGGGTGACGTTTTTATCAGTCAATTTGAATCTGGTTTTACAGGCATTGATATTCTGTTTGAGGGTTTTTACCTCAGCGGTGTTCCCGGGGAATACATCCCATTTGAAAGGATATCCCTCAGAGTTGATAAGAACACCCAGTAAGACCTGCCGCCTGCCATGACACTCTATTTTGCCCTTGCCAAATGCCGATAGATCACAGTTATATCCCACAAAGTAGGAAGTAGTTAGGTCGTAGTTGATAAATTTATAGGATTCCGGACGTTTCCAGAAGGTTTGGTTAAAAAGGTGGTTCTCTATAGATATTTTGTTTTTGTGTATTTTATCTAATTCATAATAGATTTTATCGTCATTTAGGCCTGAAAGATCAATTTTAAGAATGTCCTCCAGCGCGCTCTTTTTCGCCCAATGAGGAATGGAATAATGAGAACACGGATCGGTGCACCTGTTAATAGTCAGTATCTTTGCAATCATATTGGTAGGAAGGGCGCCTGCAGTGACATCGTAGTCAAAAGCCTGATCAAGCTGCCACTGGTTCCACAACTCATTAACAACGGCTATATCGAGATATGCCCTGCTTTCCAGGACTGCAACGTCTTTGAGCTGAGTCTGCAATTGATCTGTGTTTTCAACTGTTTTACATATCAGTTTGATTTGCTCGGCTTGAATATCGGAAAGTTTCCCGATGGGCCAAAGTATTCTTTTTCTGACCTTTTTGCCATCCCTGTAGGATTCGGCAATAGAGTAAGATTTATAGGTTTTCCCTTTGTATTTAGAATCGCTATAAGTAAGGTGCATAATGTAGTCCCAATATTCTTTGACTACACTATCATTAATAAAATATTTTGTCAAGTCAGTATTTATAGGGTTATAAAGGATTTGTATTAATAAATAGGCCATTTATTCTGCGACTACATATTATTTTGAATTTGTGGAAACCCGCTTAAAATAAGGATTTTGTTGAAATCTTTCCGGAAAGGGGGATATATTTTTATCTTTCCTCTTCAATTTTCAGCATACTATCTCGTAAAATGACAGATGTCAACCTATAAACCGTCATTATTACATTGAAAACATGAAGATAGTTTCAATATAATAACAAACGTTTTAAATTACAGAGACCCCAGCTTTGGTCGAGTTTGCCTGGGTGTATAGGAATTTTAAAGTTGTAGGACGAAGCGATTGCTTCGTCACTGGCGAAGTGGCACTTCGCCCTACATCATCGAAAAAGTTGCCGAAGGCCTAATTTATTATAGGGTTTGTTGGGGTGACCCGACTAACCCTCACGACCCAACGGACTCAAGATACCTAAAACCAGTCGTTCAAACCACGCTTTCTCTGCACTCCCGGCATCTTATGCGGTGAACTAACGTCTCTTAAAATAGTATCGAACGTAAAATAATATGAAAAAAATTGCTATTGTTCACGATTGGCTCACCGGCATGCGTGGGGGGGAAAAGGTACTGGAGTGTCTCTGTGAGCTTTTCCCGCAATCAGATATATTTACTTTGCTCCATATTCCAGGGTCAGTATCGCCCTTAATAGAAAACAGGACTATCTACACCTCCTTTTTACAGAAATTACCCCTGATAAAGACACACTACCGCACATATTTGCCCTTGTTTCCACTTGCAATAGAGAGTTTCTCTGTCGATGCATACGACATGGTAATCTCCAGCAGCCATTGTGTCGCAAAAGGGGTAATTACCCCCCCTTCCACGCTTCACGTATGTTACAGCCACACCCCCATGAGGTATGTGTGGGAACACTACCATACGTATTTCGGGAAAAACAAGAAGGGATTTATGACAAGGACGGCAATGAATATCTTTGCCCATTATCTGAGGATGTGGGATGTATCGTCTTCAAACCGGGTGGATTATTTTACCGCCAACTCGTACAATGTGGCAAACCGCATTAAAAAATATTACCGAAGAACCGCAAAGGTAATTCATCCTCCAGTGGATTGTTCATTATTTACTCCACCGGATACCTATGAAGAAGGCGGCTACTATCTTATCGTATCCGCATTTGCCCCTTACAAAAGAATTGATATTGCCATTGAGGCATTCAGGGAATTGGGATTACCTCTTGTAATTATCGGAGGGGGACAGGAAGAGCAACTCATTAAAAACATGGCAAAGAATAACATTAAGTGCCTCGGCTGGCAACCGGGAGAAGTATTGAAAGATTTTTACAGAAATTGCAAGGCACTGATCTTTCCCGGAGTGGAAGATTTTGGCATTGTGCCTCTTGAGGTACAGGCATGCGGGAAACCGGTAATTGCCTATGCTAAGGGAGGTGTGCTGGAAACCGTACGTGGAATTTATCCTGACTCTGAATCCAGACCCGAAATGAAACAAAAACAGCCAGAAACACCAACAGGGGTATTTTTTACAGAACAAACAACAGAATCTCTCCTGGAGGCTGTAAGGTTTTTCGAACATAATAAAAATATATTTGATCCGCTTTCGATTCGAAAACATGCTGAAGGCTTTGATAGCCTTATATTTAAAGAAAAGTTTAAACGGTATATTGAGACAATTATTTAACAAAACAGATAGAAAATGGGTAAAAGATTTTCGACATTTTTACTTGATAGAATACTTGAGCAAGAAAAAAAAGAACGGGAAGAGTTACGACTTCGGTTGATAGAAAAACTATTTAAAACATTTGATATGCTGAGCCATGAAATACCTATTAAAGAAGCCTATCTCTTTGGTTCGATAACGAAGCCATATAGGTTTCAAAAAGACTCTGATGTTGATATTGGTTTTATTGGGCTAAAGGATGAGTATTTTTTTAAAGCAATGTCCGTCATTTCAAGAGAAATTGGCAGAGATGTGTGTGCCTTGAAGTATGGAATACCTGAGTGGTTGAAAATACCACCTCTGCGAGCCTAATCCTCGTAGAGAAGTTTGTGCCTATGCGCACACAATGGAGCAATCCGTATGCGTAGAAAGATAGCATATACCCGTGAGGGGTATGACGGAGTTACGAGGTACAGACGACCTTTTGGGGTGTATGAGTGTGGCGTGTTATTCCGTGCCAACTGCCATTTCTCAGCGAAGCACTGACAATGTCCTTTGTTGGAGATGGATAAACAGATTAAGTAAAACCATCTCTGGTTAATGCGTTTGAACATACATCACGAAGGGAAAAGGGGTAATCCATATGACCGGGGGAGGACTTACGCCTTGGGCAAAATTCCCTAACAGCAAGGTATAAGGAAATTCCGAAGTCCGAGCTGTATGAGATGGTGATAGACAAGCTTCTCTCACAAGTCTATCTTTGAAGTCGTCAGCATTGCTCATAATAGTTTCCGGTGTGAATCGGAAATGAAAGGGGCATAACCGTAGTGGAATTGATGAAAGTGGCAGATTGAATACGTTCAATGAGAAAAGAAACTCTTTTGCGTAGGTAAGCAGTAACAAGAGCCTCTCTTGTTTTTGCCTATGTTTGGGAGAATCCGTACCCAGGAAACACGATTGACAAGTCTATTATCCGTAATCAATCGAAAGGAATATATCGAGAGATGCTTAAGTATCATTCATTAAGAGACAAGGTGTTTAGTCTGAAAAACCTTTATGCTGCTTTCAAACACGTAAAGAAGAATAAAGGCAAAGCTGGTCTTGACAGGGTAAGTATTAAGCAATTTGAGTCCAATCTTGATGTGAATATCATGAGTATCCATCAGGAACTCAAGACTGCCATATACAACCCTGCGCCTGTCCTGCGGGTATACATCCCCAAAGGCAGGCATGACAAGAGACCTCTTGGCATTCCCATTGTTAAGGACAGGATTGTACAGCAGGCGTTCAGGCAAATCATAGAGCCAATATTTGAGAAAGGATTCTCAGATAACAGCTTTGGATTTCGCCCTGACAGATGCTGTCACGATGCTATCAAACGGCTTGAACAGTATAAGCAGGAAGGGTATACCAGCGTCCTTGATGCCGATATAATGGCATTCTATGACACCATACCCCATAAGCTTATTATGGACTCCTTACGTGAGAAAATTGCTGATGGATGGGTTTTGAACAGTATTGAGAACATGCTCAAGGCAGGGGTCATGGAGGACGGCATCGTGCATGAGACAAACAAAGGCACTCCGCAAGGAGGTGTAATTTCCCCTTTGCTTGCAAACCTTATCGGTAACATCATCGACAAGGAACTTGAAAAGGCTGGATATAAGTTTGTCCGATACGCCGATGATTTCGTTGTCATGACTAAAACAAAAGATGAACTCCCAGCCGCCCTCAGCTATGTCAAAGAAATCATTGCAGGGAAACTTGGAATGAAGCTGAGCGAGGATAAAACCAAGCTCACCAACTTCAAAAGAGGTTTCAGGTTTCTCGGATACGATTTCAAGGGCAAGTATAAGGGTATAAGCACGAAATCACTGAACAAACTCAAGAGCCTGTCCTGAGCCTGCCGAAGGAACAACATCAGAGACATCACCAGACGTACACAGGGCGTCAATCTGCAAGCCATCGTTGATACATTAAACCCCGTAATTCGTGGGCATGTCAACTATTTTCGGCTGGGCAATGTACAAAAGGTATATCGCTCATTAGACTGTTGGGTACGCATGAGACTGAGATGTTTCAAGTTCTCAAGAAAATGGAGAACAGACAACAAGCGTTTCCCTGTTCACCGATTCTTTAAAATGGGGTTACTCTCATTCGAAAGAGAATTTCTTAAGGCGTGTGCTAAAGCATGATGTTTGACTTTTCTCTGTTATAGAGCAACACTTCGGGGTCGCTGACTACGAGAAAGACGTATGGTTTAAAAAGGATGCTTTGTCACGTTGTCCAAAGTATCTGGCGACGAGTGGGGGTTGGAGGCTAATGGCCTCCAGCCTACCAGCTAGATGTGGTACAACTAGAGGAACACAGGCTGATAGAAAAAATAAAGAAGAATGGGGTGAAATGGATAAAGGAAAATTCACAGTATTGAAAGCCGATATAGATGCGCAAATAAGAGAGATAGAAAACATCTATGCCAAACTGGAGGAACGAAGACAGGAAGAAAACAGACCTACAGGAATAGAAAGTATCGCGTATCAATTACACAATCTTTATTGTGCTTTTGAAGATCTTTTCAAAATAGTAGCAAATACCTTCGAGAACAATATTCCAAATAAAGCTTCATACCACGTGGAATTATTGAAACGCATGGCTATATCGATAGAAGGAATCAGACCTTCTTTGATGTCTCAGGAAAGCTATGCGCTATTAGAGAACCTGCGATCCTTCAGGCATCTGTTTAGACATGCCTACTCTTATGAACTGGGTGCCAGAAAGGTACGAATTGTTATAGAGGATTCAAGTAAACGAAAGGATATCTATCGAAAAGACATTAATACCTTCCTGGATAGTTTCCTATGCTGAAGTAGAGACGCACGGCCGTGCGTCTCTACGTTTTGAATATTAAAAAAGATCGGAACACCGTTACAAAATATTTGAAAGCGTCTTTTGATCCCAATATTTCTTATTAAATGGAAGCAGGAGCTTCCAGGACATGTGTGCCCCCGAGTAGCGACAAGGCATGCCTTGCCGCTACTTGAGAACGAGAATGGAGTTAAGCCTTCGGCGTTTTTTTTGAGATAGAGCGAAGTTGTACTTCGCGCTACATTCAGGAATCCACGGTATCAACAACTACTTCCTATTTCACCACAATATTCACCAGTTTTTTGGGAATAATAATGGTCTTGACCTCTGTCTTTCCTTTCATGCATAAAATAACACTTTCGTCTATCATTACACGTTCTTTTAAATTTTCATCGCTGATATCCACCGGTACAGAAATGTGGCTTCTTACCTTACTATTGACCTGAATAACAATCTCAACCTCTTCTTCCTGAATCGCATCCTTGTCGTATTCTGGCCATTTATTATTGAAGATACTGGGTTTATGCCCCATCGCCTCCCATAATTCTTCACAAATATGAGGAACAAACGGGGCCATGAGCAATAGAATCGTTTCCATAGAATACCTAAAAACCCGGAACTCCAATTCTTCTTCCGTATTGCGAGGCGCAACAACCTTAAATGAATCAATATTATTTAGTAATTCCATAATCGAGGCAATCGCCGTGTTAAAATGCCACGAAGTGTCTAAATCATCCGTAATCTTTTTAATCGTCTGATTCGTTTGACGGTAAATTGCCTTTGCCTTCGGGGGAAGTTTTTGCATGTCAATTTGTGTGCGCCCAACCTTTGCATAACTCTCTTCAAATTCTATAACCTTTTGCCAGAGCCGGTTCAGAAACCGGTGCGCTCCTGGCACACCCCGGTCGTTCCATTCTGCATCTTTCTGCGGCGGCCCTATAAAAAGGGTGTAAAGACGCTGGGTATCCGCGCCATACTTTTCGATAAGTACATCAGGGCTTACCACATTCCCCTTTGACTTCGACATCTTCGCGCCATTCTTAATAATCATCCCCTGTGTAAAGAGATGGTGAAACGGTTCTTTACATCCGATGAAATCAAGATCATAAAGAGCCTTCGTAATAAACCGTGAATATAAAAGATGCAAAATGGCGTGTTCCACACCGCCAATATACTGATCCACCGGCAGCCACACATTTACCTTTTTTTTATCGAAAGGCTGATTATTATCCTTAGGAGAAAGGTATCGGAGGAAATACCAGCTCGAATCAACAAAAGTATCCATCGTATCAACCTCGCGCTTTGCAGGCGCTGCACATTTAGGGCAAGTCGTGTTGACAAACAAATCAATCTTTGCCAGGGGGTTCATGCCTTGTGGCAGAAACTCGATTTCTTCCGGGAGAAGTACAGGAAGCTGTGATTCCGGAACAGGAACCGTTCCGCACGTCTCGCAATATATAATAGGAATAGGCGTTCCCCAATAACGCTGCCTCGATATTAGCCAGTCGCGCAACCGGTACGTCACCGTCCTTTTCCCAAGCCCCTTCGTTTCAAGATGCTCAGCAATCGCAACCATTGCCCTCGTATTGGGCATGCCGTTAAATGCCTCAGAATTAACCAGAACGCCTTCACAGGTAAAGGCCTCTTTCATCGCTTCGGCGTCAAATGATTCCCCTTCCGGTTGAATAACGGCCTTAACCGGCAAATGATATTTTTTTGCAAAAAGGAAATCCCGCTGGTCATGCGCAGGTACGCCCATGACAGCGCCCGTACCATATTCCATGAGCACATAATTTCCTACCCACAGGGGTACTTTTGTATTATTAACCGGATTGATAACATACATTCCGGTAAAAATCCCCTCTTTTACGGCATCTTCCGCCGTACGTTCCACCATCCCCTGGTTTCTCGCTCTTTCAACAAACGCCATCACCTCGCCCTCGCGCTGAGAACCGATGACTAGTTGCTCAATTACCGGATGTTCCGGCGCCAAAGAGACAAAAGTAACGCCATAAAGGGTATCGGACCGTGTGGTGAAACAAGGCAATATCTCTCCCGAACCTTCCAGCCGGAAATCAATGCGCACCCCCTCGCTTCTCCCTATCCAGTTCGCCTGCATTGTTTTTACCCGCTCCGGCCATCCTTCCAGCAACGAAAGATCGTCAAGAAGCTTCTGGGCATAGTCGCTGATACGAAAGAACCACTGCACCAGATCCCTTTGCCGCACAGGGCTGTCGCACCGTTCGCAGCATCCATCTACCACCTGCTCGTTGGCCAATACCGTACTGCACGAGGGACACCAATTCACCGCCGCCTTCTTTTTATATGCAAGGTCATTCTCATACAGTTTCAGAAAAATCCATTGCGTCCATTTATAATAATCAGGATTGCAGGACGTAATTTCCCTGTCCCAATCATATCCGACTCCCCATCGGTGAAGCTGGTGCTTCATGGCTTTTATATTTTTGTGCGTCCATGCGGCAGGATGCGTACCTCCTTTGATAGCGGCATTTTCAGCAGGCAGCCCGAAAGCATCCCATCCGATGGGAGAAAGCACATTGTATCCCTTCATCATTTTGTACCGGGCGACAACGTCTCCGATAATATAATTCCTGCCGTGTCCTACATGCAATGTGCCGGATGGATACGGAAACATTACCAGGCAATAGAACTTGTCCTTTTTCTTTGTATCATCCGTATAAAATAAGCCGCAGCCTTCCCAGTATCCCTGCCACTTCGTTTCAATACCGGTAAAATTGTACTCCCTTTGCGCCATTAGCTACTCCTTAAAAGCGAGGTATTGCAAAAAAATTAGTAATAATTTTTAGTTTTAACAGGGATACACAGGATAGATAGGACAATAAAAACAAACGTAACTTCTAAATAAGTTGAGGTTTTTATAATAATTTTTATCCTCCTCAATCCTCAATCTGCAGATTACAGATTGCCAACTGTACCGTATTCCCCATTAAAAAAAGGCGCAAGTGGGTAAATCTAGCCCTGTGCCTTTCTTCATCTTTCGCAACGATACAAAACAGATTCAGATTCTAACAGAATTTCATACGTAATCAATTGAAAAGACCATTGATTTCTGTTGAAAAACCTTGACAATCAGCAAGTATCATGGTAGCTTTTTATCTCATCGATATTTGAAACTTACCAACACTTCATCTAAAAAAACTATCACCTATTCTATGTGGGGCTGTGGCGCAGTTGGGAGCGCGTTTGAATGGCATTCAAAAGGTCAGGGGTTCGAATCCCCTCAGCTCCACCATTATTTTCAATGGTTTTCAGGAATTTGATACTACTTGTTTTTCCTCAACTGTAGTCAAATTGTAGTCAGTCCATAAAATCTGAACACCATCCCGCAGACTATCAGGACAGTGATGGGCATAACGCAGTGTCATACGAATATCTTTATATCCCAGCAGTTTTGCTATTTTGTAAATATCCACACCTCTTTGCGCCAAACGCGTCGCAAAGGTATGCCGGAATGTATGCGGAGTACGTCTCTAATACCCGCCTTCTGCAATGCCCTGTCAAGTGCCCTTCGGAGATTGTCACTGTCAATTTTGGTCCCAGCGCCACCGGTAAACACAAGGTCATTCTTAACCCAACTTCGACAAGCAGAAATCGTATCTCTTTTATTGCCAATGTGATACGACTTTAGTCCTTCATTTTTCGGCACTACATCTTTGAGTTTTCATGGGTGATTTTATATTTTTTCTGCCTAATGGTGTATGTTTAATTTGTAGTTTATTGTAAATCGTGTGCTGCTTTTCCGTGGGCGCTGTGCAGGTTCTGACGTCAATAACGCAGCCGTCCTTTGTGTTCATGGTCGTTGTTACCCTTATATGGGTGGCAAGGATATTACGAATCGTATTCCAATTATAATGAACCCCTGCGGTTCTTAGCTTTTTTAATATCCCGGCAAGTATGTGATAGGCCAATACAGTGACATGCACGTGGGCAATGGTTGGGGTATCTGTGTGGTGAAAGTTTGGCCGTAAACCAAGGTTGCCTTTCATTGTTTTAAAACTTTCCTCAACAGTACTCAACGACCTATGGAGCTTTGATATCTCTTCCCCGCTAAGATCAAGTCGGTTTGTCCGTAATACATACGTGCCTATGGCTTCTTCCTTTGCTTGCGCCTGAGCATTTTTCTTAAATTTGATATCGGTCGCTTTGCCATCCGTCTGTTCCACTTTGATCGTATATAAATTGCCCACCTTGTAGCGTTCTTTTAACCGGCCTATCCTCTCTATGATCGTATCATATTTTTTCTGTCTTTTTGGCTTCTCTAATCCTTCTTTTATTGCCGAGAGCGCCTCTTCAAACCTTTGTTCTTTCAGGGAAAGGATGGACTTCTCTTTTGCCTCTTTTGCCTCTTTTGCCTCGCTGTGGCATAAAAGGAATGCCTCTTCTTCAGTACGGACTAATTTCATGCCCAACGTTGTTTTCCCGTCTGATAACATAATCTTCTCTTCGTCCGTTTCAGGCCAAAAAGTATCTTCAAAAGATTTCTTGCGCGAGACGACCACATATTTATAGCCACTCTTCCTGATAAGCGCAATGTTCTCTTCCGTTGCTATCCCTGCGTCCATAACTATCGTTCTATCATTTGAAAACATACCGTCTTCTTTTTTTAATCCATCCAAAATATCTTTTAGGGTACCAGGCTCCGACACATTGCCCTCAAAAACCTTGCTCTGCTTGGGAAATCCCTCTTCATCAACGGTCAAGAAATTCCGCATCTTTTAAAGATAATTTCATAGGCTTTGTCTCCTTTCTTAATTGTATGGTAAGATTAAGGTTGTTAAGTTGTTTTTGGACTTGTGCATTCAATGAGCGAACAAAGACCATCTTTGGCTTATTGTGCAGAAGATAGCCTTGTGATGATCTGGCAAAACCGGTTGAATGTCCTAAAAAAATCCATCCTGCGGCCTTATAGCGGATGTTCACCCCTGCCAAAACGCATAAGTGCTTAATACATAGTTTGTTAAGGCTGTATTTTTAATAAATATGTAGTCACTAATATATTGTTATTATACGACAATATACTTGACGGATAATGGTTGTTATCTGTACAATGGTGGACATGCATATTGTAGAGAACAAGTCAAAATCCGGTAAAAAAATCTATCGATCTACCCTTCTGCGGGAATCGTACCGTGAGGATGGGAAGGTCAAGAAACGCACCATTGCGAATCTGTCGAATTGCACTCCCCTGGAGATTGAAGCGATAAGACTTGCACTCGCACATAAAGACGATCTCTGTGCATTGGGCGCATTGTCAGAATCGGTGAAACTCCATGAGGGTTTGTCTGTGGGAGCAGCGTGGAGCGTGTACCAAGTGGCAAAGGAATTAGGGATAGAAGAGGCATTGGGAAAGGACTTTGAAGGAAAGCTGGCGCTTTGGCAAGTAATGGCAAGGGTAATAGGCCAGGGGTCAAGACTGTCTGCAGTAAGGCTGGCGCAGATACATGCTGCGGGTGACGTCCTGGATATGAAGCGTGGGTTTGACGAGAACAATCTGTACGATAATTTGTCATGGTTGTCAGAGAATCAGGCAAAGATAGAGCGAAAGCTGTTTGAGTTAAGACGAGGAGGCAATAAGCCGAAGTTGTTTTTGTATGACGTGACGAGCAGTTATAGCAAAAAGCATTTATTTTTAGAAGAACCTGTTTTTTTCTTGCATTTGAATTGTTTCTAGAGTATTAAATTCTGCATGAATCCATTTCTCAGTGAAAAAACCCGAATAGAATTTAAAAAAGCACATAAGAAAGAGCCTCATAGACGTCATGCCGACCGAATCAAAGCTATACTTCTTCTTGATTCAGGATGGAGTTATGAAGAAGTAGCAGAAGCGCTCTTGTTAGACGATCAAACAATCAGGAATTACGAAAAACTATACAAAGATAAAGGTTTCGACGGGCTTTTATCTGACAATTATGTTGGCTGTATGCCAAAACTCACTTGCGAACAAGAAGAACAATTAAAAGATCATATCAGGAAAAACAACTATAGCGCGGCAAAAGAAATTGTTGAATATGTAAAACAGACATTCAATAAGACCTATACACCCGAAGGAATGGTACATACCCTCGATAGATTAGGCTTTACTTACAAGAAAACCACAATAGTTCCAGGCAAAGCAAACCCTGAAAAACAAAAAGAATTTATCGAAAACTACAAACAACTCAAAGAAGAGAAAGCCCCTGGAGATATAGTCAAACAAATAAGGTTTTCGAAAAATTTACACACCCCCGGCCCCTCTTTTTAGGGGGGAGATAAGAAGTCCCCTCTATCAAGCTAATCTTTACCCACAAATTTCAAGAGCACCGTAGTTGTACGGCCAATTGAGCTGAAGGCTAAGTGGTGTAAAGTTCGTAAGCAACTTCAATATCAGCCAAACGTGACATGCCTCGCCAAAGTACTTCACTTCCGGGATGGCCATCACCACGGCGACCCAGATGACCGCCAAGTTTACCTAAAAGCCGCACGGCATCATTGAGGCTTGGAGGTAAATCAGGAGGCTCCTTGACCTTGTTCGCAAAAGTTGTCAATGCTTTCCATTCAGAATCGCTGAAGTAGACAGTACAAGGGACATCAGGTGTTTCTTGTCCTAAAGTAGTCAGGTAATGGATACGCCAAGCTATAATCATATCAATGGCCAAAGCGTTGCATAGACGACGAGCACTCTCCAACTGCCGGGCCTCGACACGACAACCGCTCTTGATAATACGATGATAACACTCAATACCCCATCGGCGAGCATACCATTCCAAACGTTCGTAAGCATCTTTTTCTTGCTTAACCGCAACTGTGGTTAACAGCATCCATTCTAACCCATCAATTCCGATAGGCGGATTGACTTCCTGCGCCAGCACCGCCCACACCCTGACCGCAGGCATATTCTTTTTTAGCATAGGTGGGCGTAGCGTAACAGGCATCGCCGGTTGCTGTTCCAGTTTAGTCCACAAAAACTCGCATGATTCTTTATCATCAACAACCTTTCTATTGCGCGAACGTTCTGCACGGATCAGCAACTGAGCGCCATCAGGCGTATTATACTGCTCAGCGAATACCTCGTGAATATCGGCCTCACGATCTGCCACAACCACCAGCAAAGATTTGTTTCGACAGCGTTTCTGTACTTGCGATACTGCATGGTAACTCTCCACCCATTTCCAGCTTTCCTTCTCTTCGATAGGCTTCTTGTGTCGTTTATGTTTGCTGCCTATTCCGTCCCGCGCCCAGCATTGCACATTCAGAAGTCCCAAGGGTGTGCCACTTTCAGTAAACGCCATCGTATCATGCACCATCAGTCCACGAACTTTTTTACTCTTAGTACCTATCGGCCCTAACCCCTGCGTATTCGGATGTGTGCTATAATTCAGAGTCGTAGTATCTTGCGCTACCAAAACCAAACTATTCTCCTTCACACGCTCTTCCGTGGCCTCATAATGAGCTTGCAATATCGCCTTCCAATCTACATTCTCATTGTCAAGGAATCGGTATGCAGCCTTAGTCGCACTGACTGAGCCGCACGCCTGCGGAATGTTTGCCAAAGGTTTGTCATAAAACATACCTGTCATTTCTAAAAGTCTTGAGGTCAATCGTGCATCGCCCAATTTTGTTCCTCCAAGTTCCGCTTCTATCCAATCCCGAGGCTCTTTTTGTGCCACTCTTTGGCGAACATGTACTTTGCCATCGGCACAACAACACAACACCGCCTGCCATTTCTTTTGCAACGGCATAACATAAACGTCTTTGACCGTTGCACCTGTTCCTTTTCGTCCTCGACCTTCCGTGCCTCCTACATACTTCCAGTTAGCTGCCCGATAACAGCTTCCGGAAAACCGTCCTCGTTCCACATAGGTTTCTAAAAGTACAGGACGATATTTATACACTCTTTCCCAATCATCTACCAAACGTGTTTGGCATTTTGCCAATACATGCGATGCCAAACATTTTACTCTTACCGTAGGCGCTATTAAATACCGACTGTTATTGATAACAAACGTATGATTCCGCTTACGTGCTTCCTCCGTCCATCCTATCCACTCGTCGCGACTTTCCACCCGTCTGGCACAGGCACTATAACTTAGCCCTCCTATCCATCCGTAATATTCACTGCGTACAAGATACCGAAGTTGCGCCCCGCATAGGGGCCCACTTCCAAGATAATGATGCGCTTCTAACATGCTACGCCAAAGTTTCGAATGGAATCTCGTTGTAACCCGTATAATCTCTACGTCACCCAACTCCGCTAGCTCGCATGACACTTCCGCAATCGGAGGCGCCTCCGCAGGTTTATTGACTTTTTGAAATGCATAATGCCTGTTCACCTTTGGAAGATTGATCTCTTTACGACGATCCAATTCCAACAACGCCTTGCGACAACTCATCTCTTGCAAACGGCCCGCTTGATTCCGCCAGTCCATCCATTCGCATACCAGACGCGACAGTTTACGACGCGATAGGCACGGTTCCTTTTGGATAGTTTCTGATAAACGCTTTATTACATCATCTGAAAATATTCGACCTCCTACTCTAAGCATGTACACAGTGTAACATACGGTTAACACGGTGTCCAGCAAAAAATATGGGTCATCCCCAGCTATCAAGAGGGGATTTAGGGGTGTGTTTGATAATATGCCTAGTCAAATAAATCTGTTTTTTAGAAAGCCATTTTATCGCCAAATCTCTAAAATCATATTTGTTTGGCTATAAGATACTTTTTATGGATGGAGTTCATCCACAGCACAATTCTACGTCTGCATATTGCTGGATAGAGAAAGGCAAAAAGAAGGAAATACCCTCTAATACCGGCAGGAAAAGAATAAATTTAAACGGTGCTATTGACATAGAAACCTTTGAAGTAACAATCCGGGAAGATGAAAGCATCAATGCTCAATCAACAATAAAGCTTTTCCATGAAATAGAGTCAAGGTATGCTCAAGCCGGTACTATTTACATAATCTCTGATAATGCTAAATATTACAGGTCTAAGTTGGTCAAAGAATACCTTGCAAATTCGAGAATAAAGATCAAATTTCTCCCTTCCTATTCACCCAATTTAAATCTCATTGAAAGATTATGGAAATTCTTTCGCAAAAAAATATTGTATAACAAGTATTATGATACTTATGAGAAGTTTAAAAACAAATGTTTAAGTTTTTTCAAAAATATTAACGAGTATACAGATGAATTGTCTACTCTTTTAACTGAAAATTTTCAAATTATTGGCGAGCAAATTTCGAAAACCTGATTTGTTTGACTATATTTAGAGGGGAAGTCGAATCATTTTGGTGAGTACGGGTATAATCGTGACGGCAAAAAGAGGAAAAAACAGATAGTGATCGGTATGCTTTGTGATGAATCCGGGGAGCCGGTATCAACAGAAGTATTTAGGGGCAACACCCAGGATCCGAAGACCTTTGAATCTCAGGTAAAGAAGGTATTAGAGCGGTTTGGATGCAAAGATGTAACGATTGTAGGAGATCGTGGGATGATCAAGACGGTGCAAATCGAAAGTTTACCGGAAGGGTTTCATTACATAACGGCGATAACTAAGCCGCAGATAGAGTCGTTGATAAATAAAGGGATACTGCAATTAGGATTGTTCGAAGAAAAGCTCTGCGAGATAAAGGATGATGAGGTTCGATATATTCTGAGGCGCAATCCGGTAAGGGCGGAAGAGATGTCAAAGACCCGTGTATCAAAATTACAGAGTATAGAGAAATACATCGTGAAGAAGAACAGTTATCTGAAGGAACATCCTAAGTCGTCAGTATCGAAGGCCCTGGAAACAACAAGGGAAAGGCTAACGAGATTGAAACTTGATGGGTGGGTGCAGATAAAAGAAGAGGATAGGACGCTAAAGATAGAGAGAGATGAGGAAGCATTAAAGGAGGCATCATTGCTAAGCCCCACAATAAATGAACCTGGAATTCTCAGATTAAGTGGAATTAATATATTGAGGTAAAACGGATTTTAGCAGATAGACAGCATCTGGGAAAGAGGAGTTGGAATCTACCATGACGATGTCGATGGTATTAAAGTTTTTTTTACAACGGAAACACCTGGCGAGGTTCGTATTTGGGTTGGTGGCGGAATTAAATTCAGAACAGAGAGGGCAGAGGAAGCGGAAATAGCCTTCGGAGTATTTATGAGGTATGGAGAGGACATCAGCGATGAGTCGATCGATGGGGATATCGTTTCGTAATGAGCGCAAGAGTTGAGGGGAAAAGAGACGGGCCATGGTAGACCTCCTTAAAAAGATTGAATTTCAGCAAGAGCCTGATGGAAGATATCCTGGGTAATTTTCTGTGATTGTCTGATGGAAGCGTTAATCAGGCAGGCGGTGGAAATGGCGTTGATTTGCCTTGGGATGCCGGCGGAGAACTCATGGATCAGGTCTTTGACGTCTGAGTCAAAGATTTTATCGGATGCGCCGGAAGATTTCAGATGGAAGTCTATGTATGCAGCGGTTTGAGTTTTAGTAAGGGGATGAATGTGGTAATGTACCGAGATGCGTTGTGCGAAGTCGGCATGGATGTCTCTTTTGAGGATATATTTGAGGTGTTCCTGTCCCGAGAGGATGATTTTGAGATGAGTGGAAGAATCAAGCGGAGAGCTGACAAGGAGTCTGAGGTCTGTGATGGCGTCGGTTTTCAGGAGATGAGCCTCGTCGATAACGATAATGGGAGTGAGATTTGAGCGCAAGGATTTATCCATAATTTGGAGGAAGAGCCGGTCTTTGGTGTGTTTTGGTATTTCACCGAGCTGGGAGACGATTAAGGAGAGAAGGCTGGATGATTTTAGGTGGGTAAAATGGAGGTAGATGGGGAGAAACAGGTTTTGGGGGATTTGTGAGAGGAAGAGTTTGAGGAGTGTGGATTTTCCGACTCCCGTCTGTCCGTAGAGGACGGCGATAGAGCCTGAGTGTAAGAGGTATTGGAGTCGTGCAAGCCCCTGGGTAAAGCGTTCGTCTTTCATGATAAGGCTGGTGTTGATTCTTTCAGAGAACGGCTGAGTAGTCATGGAAAAATGAGAAGTAAACATGGTTAAGAGACCTCCTTTTTCGAGTAAGCGATTTGTAATTCACGAATGATATAGGGTAAGGTTTTCACGGAGGCATTTTGGAATGCCTCCGTGAGCAATGATTCGTTGAGAGCGGGGATACGGTTGTAGCATTTTTTAAGCGATTCGAGTTCATGAGAGCTGAAGGCGGAGAGAGAGCCTTTGTGTCCCATGAGGAGTGCGAGTTTCTGGACGAATGCCATGAATGGCCAGGGTCGTTCGGAGATGATTTGGTGGTAATCAATGCCTTTGGCCTGAGCCTGGAGAATGGATTTGTGTTTCTGAGTGATAAGGTCGAGGTAATTATGTTTTGGTTTTGAAGGTGAGGCGGCTGGAGTTTCAGCGCCCTGGTCGCGCAGGTAGAGATTTCCCGAGCCGAGGTATTCACCGTTTGCGGAATAGATCAAGACCTTTTTGAGATCGCCGTATGGGTCGTAACGGACTTCTACTTTATCGCCTCTGAGTTTGGGGTCAACACGGTAAAAGCGGTTATCAATGCGGACATCGGCAAAGGTTCTGTCAACGGTTCTGGGGATGCGTTTCATGAAGAAGGCAAGAGCGGCGTCCATATCGACGTGTCGGATGACGGTAAGCCCCTCGTCGTAGCGTTGTTTTGGAGATTGATTGGTTTCGGAGTGGATTCTTGCGTGATAGACAACGGCAAGGTAAGCGGAGAAGGCCTGGTTAATGGCATCAAGGGTGATAATGTCGCCGGAGCGGACTTCCGACTCGAACTGTGTCTGGCTGGTGCCGAAGAAACGTTCGACCAGTCCGCCGGGAGCAGGGTCGCGTGGTGGTCTGTGGATGAGTTTAATGCCGAGGTTGTAACAGGCAGAGCGCAGGGCGTCAGAGTGGTAGACCTTGGCATTGTCGAGGTAGAGTTCTTTGGGCGAGCCGTGGATAGTCCAGGCCCTGATGAGAGAATCGATAAGGATATCGAGGGTTTGTTTGAGATAATACCGTCCTTCGACCACATAACGGCTGTAGCAGTCGATAAAGAGACAGAGGTTTGTGGGAAGCGCCTCGCCGTCAACGAGCACGAAAGGGCCTTCCTGGAAGTCGCCAATCCAGAGGTCGTGGGTATGCTCACGGCTAAGAGCGTATACGCACCTTTTGCTGTGAGACGCCGAGTTTGAGCCGGGTCGCCCCTGCGAGTCTGAGATGGCGGTAGAGGGTGGATTTGGGGATCGTTTTCCCATAGTATTTCTCAAGAAAGCGGTTGAGGCAATCGTCGCTGCGGCGTGGTTGTTCTTTTTTGAGTTCAACGGCTTTGTCGATAATTTCAGGAGAAAACCTTCTGGATGCGCCACGGTCGCTCCTCGCCTTTCTTGCAAGAGATTGAAATCCATCTTTGCGGTAGCGGTTGAGTTTTCTCCTGAGGGTAGAGATAGTGGGTCTTTTCCGCTTTCCGTTGGGGAATACGACCTCCTGAAGGCAGAGTTTTTTCAGAAAAAGGTTGGTCTGCTCCTTCTCAATCTCACCGAAGATGACAGGATGCAGAAGATTGCACCAGAATAAAGCCCATTTTTCGTCTTTCGATTTCATAATTCACCTCCTTTTTTAAGTGTGGAGGTGATTGTAACTCAAGACCAGCCGCTTTTTGTTGCCAGTTCGGGGAAAAATGAATGCCCAAAAATTCGGTGATATTCCGGCTCGGCGCTGAACAATTGAATCGATTGATCGAGGGAGGTTTTTCGTTGTTTGCTTTTATACTTTCCGTGGTAAATGGGAAACATTTGGCGAAAAACCGGAGAGTTGGGGTCGGCCTGCCTGATGAGGTCAAAGGCGTTGCGGAGTGTGTATTTCAGTGAGCCAAAGAAACGCAGCCACCTCCAAACGGTTGACCAGGCAAGCATGCGGTTGTCTATTTCCTGTGTTCGGGTAGTATATCCGATGGCAGAGGAGACACTCCGGTAGGTTTCTGTATCATCTTTGACATAAGCCTGACTGAAGGAGAGACAGTGATCCTTTACGTACCGCTTGTAAGGGAGCGCATACTCAGGATAGGAAGTAAACGTCTTCTTGCACAAGGAACATTTCCAACGTCCCAGGAAAGATTCTATCGTATGAACAAGGGAGTCGATAATAACGTGAAACAACCGATATCTGCATTCATGAAGGGTGAAATTGACATGGGTACTCTTGCACTTTGGACAAAAGCATGGCTTCTGTTTTGTCGCAATAAGCTTTTCATGCTTGTGGATTTTTTCTATAATATTCACGCACTGCCTCCTTTGTATAGGGGGGAAATGGGCAGGAGGATGAAGTTTCCCAACGTTCGGTCCTCCTGCCCTGAGTTTTTTATGTTCCGGAAAAATCTTACAAAACTTGTCCTCGTGAAAACGGGGAACTGGGAAGTAAACCGCCGTTAGGAAGTTTGGAAGTGGTTTTAACCCCTTCCAAACTATTTAATGAGGCTTTACTCCGCCTTACGGACGGAACTTCTTTCTAACGGGGTAAACGATGTATTTTTCTTAACGTGAACAAAAAATCAAGTGAAATACTTACGCAGGATAAAAAAAAGGCGGGGTAGCTGGGTAAGATTTTTCAAATCATTTGCTGGGTATTAGACTCAAATATTCTGAGACTAATTGGGCATTTTTGGAGCATTTATTCTAAGACGTAGCAGCATCATATCTTGATGGTTGTTACGCAATCAAGACTGATCTTGAGGAGAACGAGGCGGATACCAATCTGGTACATGAACGATACAAGGATTTAACGGAAGTGGAGAAGGCGTTTCGGGACTGTAAGACGGTGAATTTGGAGGTTCGTCCGGTGTATGTAAGAAAGGAGGATAGTACACGGGGACATGTGTTTGTGGTAATGCTTGCGTACATGATAATTCGAAGGCTGCGCAGAGCGTGGAAGAATTTTGACTTGACGGTAGAGGAAGGTCTCGCACAATTGACGACCATTTGTTCGATGGAAGTAACAATCAAAGGCCAAAAAGCTAGTTGCCAGAAGATCCCGTGTCCGCGGCAACAATCACATGAATTATTAGAGGCATTACAGATAAAGTTGCCAGAAGTATTGCCAAGCCGGAACATACGGGTAGTCACTAGAAAAAAGCTTGCTGTTCGGCGTAAAAGTCAATAAATATAAGGCTTTTACGGCACTTTTGTTTTTTGACTTGGGGTGAACATCCGTTACAATATGTCAGATATAGCTAATCGGTCAAACAACCAATTTCCGATATGGGACTTTCACCCATTTAGCAATGCAGCATTATAGGCTGCGAGCAAAGACGCTCAGAAATTTTGCGGCAAGACCTTTTCTTGCACTTCAAATGCTTCGCTTGTAATGTAGAGAACAAAAAAAAGCCTTTATTTTTTTACTATCTCTTTCGTTACCACAGGGATACTCCCGTTACATTTTGCTTGTTTTGCTCATTTCTGCCGATTTATATGGGAATTCTATCGTTTTTTACTTTCTTCTCCACTTATTGATGGGAGCTTTTGGCACAAATTCTTGATCCGCGTCTTTCGTAGGGTGACTTTGACGTTGCCGTGCCAATAATCAGTGTTGACAGTAAGAAAAAGGAATTGATAGGTAATTTCAGAAATGAGGGCAAGGCGTGGACAAAAATAGTAAATGAAGTTTTGGCCCATGATTTTCGTTCTCAGGCAATTGGTGTTGGATGTCCGTTTGGTATCTATGAATTGCTGACTAATTTAGGGACAGTTATTGTTGGTACGTCCTATGACACACCGGAATTTGCAGTCGAGTCAATTAAGATTTGGCTGGATGAATTTGGTTGGAAGAGGTATCCATGCGCAAAAGAACTCCTTATTCTTTGTGACGCAGGAGGGAGCAACGGATTTCGTCCCCGGTTGTGGAAATATGCGCTTTATCAAAATATTTGTAAAGTTTACGGACTCTCCATCAGGATTTGCCACTATCCCTCAGGAGCATCAAAATGGAATCCGGTAGAACATCGTCTGTTTAGTTTTATCAGTAAAAATTGGGAGGGGAATCCTTTGAGGTCTTATGATGTTATGCTAAGTTTAATTGCTGGCACTACAACAACAGCGGGTCTTCTCGTACAAACCATTCTTAACGAGAAAGAATACCAAAAAGGAATCAAAATCACTGATGACCAAATGAAAGAAATAAACATAAACAAACACAGTGTCTTGCCAGATTGGAATTATACAATTTCACTTAACTAAATTAATAAAAATACCAAATTATTTTTGGACAGTGCCTAAGTGCGTACGGTTTAGTAGTCTCATCCCATTCAATGAGACGATCACGGTCTTTGACCTTCCATACGGCGCTTGCCCACCCCAGGCAGGCAACAACCTGATTGCCGATACGTACGATGTGTCTGAGGTGTTCGCCAACAAGCCGGGGATTGCCGAGGTAGTGATAGTGATGGAAGAGATACTCCCAGTGCTGCGTATTCTTTATGTTTGCCATTGGGCTGCACCCAGTTCCGATGCTTGCATAGTTCGCAGGAAATATAAGTCCGACCTCTGAGAAAATGCTTCTCGATGAGCGCCTTTATAAAGGCGCTCATCGAGAAGCATGCAGTTTTCGTGAACGGTATTGGAATTTGATTTTTAAACTGTTGAAACTATACTCAAGGTGTCCACAAAATGTGATTACAAAAATGCTATAGCTATTTGTACTGACAGAAGTTAAACCTAATTCTGGAAATCCCTATTTATGAACTCTTACAGTATATCTCAATGGAGAACGAAAAAATTCATGAGGAAAGAACATATGGGAGCCATTAGAACGTCATTTTAAATCGATCCTAAGGGCAACATCGCGAAAATTTATGAAAAGGTAAAACCTGCTGATCACGCAAAGGAAGTGTTAAAAGATTTAAAAGAAATAGGTGCGTAAGCAAAAAAGGACGCTGACGAACCTGACCGACAAAAGTAATTACCAACTTCTTCAATATTCTTCCAAATGGAACCACTCGGCATTTTCAAGCCAATTCTGCGGTCGGGATACGAAATTGATTATGTTTTCCAGTATTGAATAGTGTTTTTTTTCTTCCTCTGCAATCTTCAAAAATAGTGATCTTCGAGATTGGTCTTTTACTTCCTCCGCTTTTTCTAAATAAAATTCTTTGCTCTTTTTCTCAATATCCTGAGCCTTTTTATATAAATCTATTTGCGAGATAGTAACACCGAATGTGTCTTTCTCTTCTTTCATTTGTATAAATATATTTTTTACGTTTGATAATAATTGTGTATCAGACATGTGAATTTTTTCATTTTCTTTCATTTTCTGAAGAATATTGTAATGCTTCACTTCAGCATCTGCCAGTAGACACAGTATGTTTTTAAGCCCTGCGTTGTTAATTTTTTGGACCGAATCACGGTAATACTTTTCACCGTCTTTTTCCATCTGCATTGCAAATTCATATATATCCATTTTCTTATTCCCCTTTTTTAACTACGTCTGTTCGGAAATACGGGGACAACCCCCGTATTGTTTTCTAATATGGGAATTGTCCCCATGTTTATGCTACGTGTTAGGTATTTTTTTTGGAAAGGTTTGTATAATTTTATACCTAAATCCTGCAAACGATTTTCGCAATGCGAAAATCAGTATTTTCCACTACCAAGATTGGCAAAAAGCGATAACAGATATCCGTTTTTTAGCAATTGTGGTAGCGCTATTGTACTACTTTAAACAAAAAGACATGGGAAATTGTCGGAAACGTGCTCTCTGATGCAATGAAAATCAAGATAGGGATGTACTGTCTCCATCTGCGGTATACTTACCACTCTCAAAAGACTAAAAAAACGAAATACAACGTCGGTTTTCTACTGAAAAACTACATCCAGTGACATGCGTTCCCACTTTTCCCATTCCTCCTGATGGAGAAATTTCTCCGGCAATTTTAATGTCATCTGCCGGCTTCTCTCCACCAGTTTCCCTGCCACACGGATTAACCACAGTCTCATCGTCTTTACTTCCCACTTTTGTATCACTCCACCACTGAGCAATCCCATCCACTTCAAAAGATTATACGCTAACACCGCACACTGAAATAGCGCAGCATTGGCCAAAAATTCACCCGTACGTATGTGCCCCGCATTCATCTGTCCTTTACTCTCTTCTATCAAAGTCTCGCAGGTAGCCCTCTTTCCATAACAACGATGCGCTTCCATCGGACTTAACCGCTCCGTTGTAACGTAACAAAAATACTCATACACGGACACTTCTACTAATTTCTTTTCTCTTTTGACCAATTGCCGCACTGCCACAAAACGTCTCGCACGATCCCACCCTGCACATCGATACCAAAATTCAGCCTGTTCCCATCCTGGCTCCCCTTTCACCTCATTCCATTTCTGCCCTTCAAGCAATCCTTCCAGATTCTTCAGCTTTACCTTAATCAGATATCCCGCCAATATTGACTCAAGGTATTCAAGTAATTCTCCGGTAAAAAAACCGCTGTCTCCTCGAAATACCACCCTTACCCCCTTATTCATGTACGCCATACATTCCTTCATGAACTCTACTACTCCGTTACTCGTGTAGGCGCTTCCACAGCGGAACCAACTATGTAATACCTCCTTTGTTTCTGCAATAAATGCCATTAAGGAATGATACGCCTTCTGCCCCTTCTTGTGCGGATTATATCCTACCTCTGCACCCTCCTGTTTCCCATATACACCATCTACGGTAGAATCAACATCTATCCATACTTCGCAAAGAGCACTCCTGAGTTTATGGCCTGATCTCACCGCACGCTTCCATATCTTTCCCCTAAACCGGTGGATCACCCCCGTCAGTTCCACTATATCTCCCTGACTCGCCAGCTTCATAATACGTCCTATCGTAGTATCTACAGGTACCTCTTTCCACCCGGACATCTTCTTCAATACCTCATCTGTACACACCTTCATCACCTCTACCATCGATGTCGCCCCTGCTATCAACCCTATCACTACCATTTGTACCGCATCGACAAACTGATACCGGGCATTTGCTCCACGATCCTTATGGACCGCTTCATGGACTCTCTCCCGGAACATCAGCTTACCCATAAAATTCAATACCGGTAAAAGCCCTGCATGTACCGTTAAGCCTTTCCCGCTCATCTCTGCCTTGATTTTCGGTTGTCTTTTGCTGTATTTTTTTGCTATATTCTTCATCGAAATGGTGAATCTCCTTTCAGGTGTTTTTTGTTATCAATATACCGCCGAATACCTTGGAAATCCTACCATTTCAATCCTATTCCTGCAACAAGGCTTTGCCTTGTTTGCAGGATTTAGGTTATATATTTTATTCTCAACCATTCTCTCAATACGAGCCACTTCCATTTCTACTCCATGAGAAAGCGGTGGAATATAAAGAACACCATTTTTCTATGCCAGATGCAGCCATAATATGCTGACAATTGGTCAGAACCATCACTAAGATGACGCTTTGAAACATCGCTACATTGTTTGCTCTCAATTAACAGCCTTTCCTCGGCTTTCTCAAATAAAAAATCTGCTCTATATTGGCCATTACTTCCTTTTAATTCTATAGAGTATTCAGGAAATACTCTTATATCATCGCCAAGTTTATTTACATAATGCAGTGAGTGATCCAATGACTTCTCTTTCCGTAATTCTTGGTATCAAAACTCCAGACACCTTCCCTGGATTAACTTCGGAAAAACCCTTTTAAAAGCTCGATCGTGCTATCTAATAGATTTGAATTTCGATAATCATGTGTTCGCTCAAATTGACCAGATGCTATTACTGTTGTTTCTTTATCATACGCCCTTTTTTCGTATCTATTCAGCGTATTTTCACCCACTGTCGCTACGAGCTAGCAAAATCAGGCAATTCGCCACGGAATAGCATCTGTAATGCCCGGCTCAAATTTACACCTTGTTTTCGACAGGTCGAGAGATAACTCCGAATGCGGCAGAAAATTTTCGCTCCCTCCAAAGAACGAAAACAGCCAGATATCTTCTGCTGAACCTTCGTCATCCTGATATCGTTTTCTGCCAAATTGTTCGTAAAGGGAACATTTTTATTGTCCATAAACCTCAACACATCACCCTCATACGTCCTCAATCGTTCCAGAAGATTCCGTGCCTTTGTCCTTTTTACCCTCCCCCTTTTTCCCTTACGGTTCGTTTCATCAGGAGGAGGGCTTTCGGCTTCTGCGTTTTGGAGTATCTTCCTATACCTTTGCCGGTATTTTTCTGACTCATCAGTTCCCAGCTGCTACGTCTTAGAATAAATGCTCCAAAAATGCCCAATTAGTCTCAGAATATTTGAGTCTAATACCCAGCAAATGATTTGAAAAATCTTACCCAGCTACCCCGCCTTTTTTTTATCCTGCGTAAGTATTTCACTTGATTTTTTGTTCACGTTAAGAAAAATACATCGTTTACCCCGTTAGAAAGAAGTTCCGTCCGTAAGGCGGAGTAAAGCCTCATTAAATAGTTTGGAAGGGGTTAAAACCACTTCCAAACTTCCTAACGGCGGTTTACTTCCCAGTTCCCCGTTTTCACGAGGACAAGTTTTGTAAGATTTTTCCGGAACATAAAAAACTCAGGGCAGGAGGACCGAACGTTGGGAAACTTCATCCTCCTGCCCATTTCCCCCCTATACAAAGGAGGCAGTGCGTGAATATTATAGAAAAAATCCACAAGCATGAAAAGCTTATTGCGACAAAACAGAAGCCATGCTTTTGTCCAAAGTGCAAGAGTACCCATGTCAATTTCACCCTTCATGAATGCAGATATCGGTTGTTTCACGTTATTATCGACTCCCTTGTTCATACGATAGAATCTTTCCTGGGACGTTGGAAATGTTCCTTGTGCAAGAAGACGTTTACTTCCTATCCTGAGTATGCGCTCCCTTACAAGCGGTACGTAAAGGATCACTGTCTCTCCTTCAGTCAGGCTTATGTCAAAGATGATACAGAAACCTACCGGAGTGTCTCCTCTGCCATCGGATATACTACCCGAACACAGGAAATAGACAACCGCATGCTTGCCTGGTCAACCGTTTGGAGGTGGCTGCGTTTCTTTGGCTCACTGAAATACACACTCCGCAACGCCTTTGACCTCATCAGGCAGGCCGACCCCAACTCTCCGGTTTTTCGCCAAATGTTTCCCATTTACCACGGAAAGTATAAAAGCAAACAACGAAAAACCTCCCTCGATCAATCGATTCAATTGTTCAGCGCCGAGCCGGAATATCACCGAATTTTTGGGCATTCATTTTTCCCCGAACTGGCAACAAAAAGCGGCTGGTCTTGAGTTACAATCACCTCCACACTTAAAAAAGGAGGTGAATTATGAAATCGAAAGACGAAAAATGGGCTTTATTCTGGTGCAATCTTCTGCATCCTGTCATCTTCGGTGAGATTGAGAAGGAGCAGACCAACCTTTTTCTGAAAAAACTCTGCCTTCAGGAGGTCGTATTCCCCAACGGAAAGCGGAAAAGACCCACTATCTCTACCCTCAGGAGAAAACTCAACCGCTACCGCAAAGATGGATTTCAATCTCTTGCAAGAAAGGCGAGGAGCGACCGTGGCGCATCCAGAAGGTTTTCTCCTGAAATTATCGACAAAGCCGTTGAACTCAAAAAAGAACAACCACGCCGCAGCGACGATTGCCTCAACCGCTTTCTTGAGAAATACTATGGGAAAACGATCCCCAAATCCACCCTCTACCGCCATCTCAGACTCGCAGGGGCGACCCGGCTCAAACTCGGCGTCTCACAGCAAAAGGTGCGTATACGCTCTTAGCCGTGAGCATACCCACGACCTCTGGATTGGCGACTTCCAGGAAGGCCCTTTCGTGCTCGTTGACGGCGAGGCGCTTCCCACAAACCTCTGTCTCTTTATCGACTGCTACAGCCGTTATGTGGTCGAAGGACGGTATTATCTCAAACAAACCCTCGATATCCTTATCGATTCTCTCATCAGGGCCTGGACTATCCACGGCTCGCCCAAAGAACTCTACCTCGACAATGCCAAGGTCTACCACTCTGACGCCCTGCGCTCTGCCTGTTACAACCTCGGCATTAAACTCATCCACAGACCACCACGCGACCCTGCTCCCGGCGGACTGGTCGAACGTTTCTTCGGCACCAGCCAGACACAGTTCGAGTCGGAAGTCCGCTCCGGCGACATTATCACCCTTGATGCCATTAACCAGGCCTTCTCCGCTTACCTTGCCGTTGTCTATCACGCAAGAATCCACTCCGAAACCAATCAATCTCCAAAACAACGCTACGACGAGGGGCTTACCGTCATCCGACACGTCGATATGGACGCCGCTCTTGCCTTCTTCATGAAACGCATCCCCAGAACCGTTGACAGAACCTTTGCCGATGTCCGCATTGATAACCGCTTTTACCGTGTTGACCCCAAACTCAGAGGCGATAAAGTAGAAGTCCGTTACGACCCATACGGCGATCTCAAAAAGGTCTTGATCTATTCCGCAAACGGTGAATACCTCGGCTCGGGAAATCTCTACCTGCGCGACCAGGGCGCTGAAACTCCAGCCGCCTCACCTTCAAAACCAAAACATAATTACCTCGACCTTATCACTCAGAAACACAAATCCATTCTCCAGGCTCAGGCCAAAGGCATTGATTACCACCAAATCATCTCCGAACGACCCTGGCCATTCATGGCATTCGTCCAGAAACTCGCACTCCTCATGGGACACAAAGGCTCTCTCTCCGCCTTCAGCTCTCATGAACTCGAATCGCTTAAAAAATGCTACAACCGTATCCCCGCTCTCAACGAATCATTGCTCACGGAGGCATTCCAAAATGCCTCCGTGAAAACCTTACCCTATATCATTCGTGAATTACAAATCGCTTACTCGAAAAAGGAGGTCTCTTAACCATGTTTACTTCTCATTTTTCCATGACTACTCAGCCGTTCTCTGAAAGAATCAACACCAGCCTTATCATGAAAGACGAACGCTTTACCCAGGGGCTTGCACGACTCCAATACCTCTTACACTCAGGCTCTATCGCCGTCCTCTACGGACAGACGGGAGTCGGAAAATCCACACTCCTCAAACTCTTCCTCTCACAAATCCCCCAAAACCTGTTTCTCCCCATCTACCTCCATTTTACCCACCTAAAATCATCCAGCCTTCTCTCCTTAATCGTCTCCCAGCTCGGTGAAATACCAAAACACACCAAAGACCGGCTCTTCCTCCAAATTATGGATAAATCCTTGCGCTCAAATCTCACTCCCATTATCGTTATCGACGAGGCTCATCTCCTGAAAACCGACGCCATCACAGACCTCAGACTCCTTGTCAGCTCTCCGCTTGATTCTTCCACTCATCTCAAAATCATCCTCTCGGGACAGGAACACCTCAAATATATCCTCAAAAGAGACATCCATGCCGACTTCGCACAACGCATCTCGGTACATTACCACATTCATCCCCTTACTAAAACTCAAACCGCTGCATACATAGACTTCCATCTGAAATCTTCCGGCGCATCCGATAAAATCTTTGACTCAGACGTCAAAGACCTGATCCATGAGTTCTCCGCCGGCATCCCAAGGCAAATCAACGCCATTTCCACCGCCTGCCTGATTAACGCTTCCATCAGACAATCACAGAAAATTACCCAGGATATCTTCCATCAGGCTCTTGCTGAAATTCAATCTTTTTAAGGAGGTCTACCATGGCCCGTCTCTTTTCCCCTCAACTCTTGCGCTCATTACGAAACGATATCCCCATCGATCGACTCATCGCTGATGTCCTCTCCATACCTCATAAATACTCCGAAGGCTATTTCCGCTTCCTCTGCCCTCTCTGTTCTGAATTTAATTCCGCCACCAACCCAAATACGAACCTCGCCAGGTGTTTCCGTTGTAAAAAAAACTTTAATACCATCGACATCGTCATGGTAGATTCCAACTCCTCTTTCCCAGATGCTGTCTATCTGCTAAAATCCGTTTTACCTCAATATATTAATTCCACTTAATCTGAGAATTCCAGGTTCATTTATTGTGGGGCTTAGCACCCAGCATTCCCCCGGCATCACTCGTCGCACGGTTTATCTCTTTAAGTAATGCTTTCATCTCTTTCGCCCACTCCTGCTTATTATCATCTTCCCACACACCATCCAATTCCCTCAAGTGGTGTGCATTACACAACGCATGCGTACAGTTGCTATAGGTGTAATACGACTTCAAATGGTCGTGGCAAAGAATCCCCTTAAATTCAGGTAATATCCCGATACTATTTATCGCTTCTGTTCCACGTCTTTCATGCGGGAAAAAGTACGTCCACAAACTATTGGATGCACTGTGCAACCAATACCTGTCTCCATTCTTGTTGATACTAGTTTCATCCACATGCATCACCTCTGATTTTGCAAGTTCTTCCCTGGCTCTCACTTCGAAGGGTTCCAATGACTCGTAGGCTTCCCTGTTAAAGTTGTAAACAGAACCTTCACTCAGCGGTATCCCAATCTGTCCTTCAAAATACTCCTGTATCCTCTTGTAGGGTATCAATTGATACTGCGACATATAGACTGCATGCGCTTTCAAATCCGGACCATACTGCACCGCCTTTGTTACCCCTTCCGGAAATGACGCTACAATCCGGTTCCCTTTCGCATCCTCTACTACCTCTGCACGATACTCCGTTACTACACGCGAAATCTTTATATCAAACACCTGGCGTGCTTCGTAACCTACCACCTTGTATTTGCTGCGCGGATACTTCCTCCGATCTACTTTTATTACTTCCACCTCATCAGGATTGTCTACCTTTTTGAGCGTTACTCCATCACGGCCCTTTTGCCCGCCTGCCTTCCTTTCACCCTTCGCCTTGCTTTCTTTCTTGCGATTCGGATCGCTTGAGGGAGGCTTGCTGCTGTTGCGGCTGTTCCGGTTCAGACGTCCTACCAGCAGTGTTATCAATAATGCCAACAACTCTATCATTGACCTCACCGCCGGTGACAGCCCTTTCTCTTCTGAAAGCAGCTTCTCTACTTTTTGGAGTGTTGCGTCTACGTCTATATTCTCTATCGTCAATGGATGATACCTGTATAATTAGCCTGAAATTATCTACTGCATCTATTATACCACAGGTTTTTTCACCCTTTTCTTTCGCTCTATAACACACCACAAAGGCTCGAAATTCTATAACTGAACAGACCCCACACACGTCTCTATGCACGGCATCTTGCTGCCTGGTTTTAACGCATTTACAAACATATACATACACTACCAGGTAAATTGCTTGTTTGTAACATTTCTGCTGTCAAGCAAATTCTAAATTATTTTCGCTGAATAGTTACCTTTTTTCAATCATTTGGTCTAAGAGGATTTTGATAAATTCTGAAATATTTACGATTGCTAAAAATGCCTCATGCTCTGAAAAATACAGTTTGTAATCATGTGTAGATTTATTTCTCCACGCCATTCTGTGATTTGTAAATAGTGTAAGTACACATTCTCTTAGCACGCTGTTCTGTTCAAAATATTTTTCTATCTGGTGGGGCATAATTTTATTTGGGTCATCCCCTGTAATTATTCCATATGCTTCCTTCAATGATCCTTCAAAAGCCTGATTGCATCCATAGACAACATCATTATACAAATAGTTGTCGCCATTTTTTTCCGCCCTCATAGTGTCGTTTTGCAATCTCTATATGCGAAATTACACTTAATACCCCTTGGTCTTCTACTGTCTCAGCAAAGTATTTTGACTTTTCTTTGATAGATTTTAGTAAATCCATGACTCTTTTTAGATGATCTAACGATTAAATCAGCGACGCGGCTTTTTGCGTCCGCTGAATTTTTTTGTTGGCTTTTATTGTTCTTTACCCTTCAGAGTCTCTTCGCTGTAGCCCCATCCCTTGCATGAGGGAACGTCAATCAGGATAAGATCAGAGGGCTGCTGAGCTTTGAGAACAAGGGGTTCTTCGAGATCAATGCGTGCTTGGTCTTTGGCATTCAACGTTTCATTGTTTATTGAGATTCGCCCCTCAGCAAGATAAATAAAAATCCTGCGTCCAGCGGTCGCCTCATGAGTCACTTCCTTTTCTGCATCCAACGAGCACCGATAGATTGTTGCGTCAGTATGAAAAGATACTGTCTCCGGTATATTTTGGCCGGATGCCACAGGCAAAAGTCGATTTTCCCATTTGGCCGTTTCGTATCTATTCTGATCATATGTTGGTTTCAGTCCAGACTTGTCAGGGAATATCCATATCTGATAAAAGTGCACCGGCTCCTGGGCCAAATTGAATTCAGAATGGGTAAGTCCTGTTCCTACCGACATGCGCTGCACATCACCGGTTTTTATAACGGTTTTGTTACCCATAATGTCCTCATGGGTCATCTCACCATCTAAAACAATAGTGATGATCTCCATTTCTTCATGTGGATGGGTTGGAAAGCCTTTTCCGGGCTCAACGATGTCATCATTAAATACCCGCAAAGCTCCGAACTGAATGTTATGTGGATCAAAATAGTTAGAAAAAGAAAATAACCAATAAGTCTTGAGCCACCCAAAGTTTGAAAAATGACGACTATCTGCTTTGATGATTTCTATCATATTTACCTCCTCTTTAACAGCCAACCATTGATTATCACAATCATTTGCCCTGATAACTTGAGAAAAACACTATTATCAGGTAAAATTGTTGCTTAGTGTTTCAAAAATTACCTTATAATTTTATATCGTATGTACTCAATCAGACTGAAACCACTGGTTTCAGCTTCTGGAAATTATCATTAATTCTGTCTGTCAAATCAGGTAAAATGATATTCCAGGTTGAACTAAAAAACGTACGGATTTTAGCTTTGAATTCAGTAAATGAATCGAATACCTTATTGTTTCTGACATGCTCATTCATTACCTTCCACGCTCTTTCAATTGGGTTCAAATTGGGACTATAGGGTGGCAAGATATGCATCACTAATTTAGGATGCGGTTGTGGTGCTTTTAGCGTATCTAATAATTCACGCGCAGTTAATTTGTCAACATCTAAAATTGAATGATCCTTAAACAATTGTGCCTCTTTTTCTACAATTGATTTTAGCTGTACTTTCATTTTCTTCGGTAATTTTACGCTATTGCCAGGTAATTTGATCCCGTACGTTTCATCTAAAAATAATCGGTTTACTGCATTTGCTTCTGATAAAAATAATCCTACTTCATTTGACGTATGGGCTCCGCCACCATCAGCGATTATATGAATTTTAGCGGATGCAGGGTGTGCTGCTTCGATTGCCTTTAAAAAGTCAACGGTAGCGCTACCATTTGTGGTCTCGTACTCACGAGTAATAATCGACATGGTGTTTAAATCAATTGCACCAGTTAGGTTTATTCTACTCCGGCTTGCAACGGTAGCTATCATCTTTTCTACGCCTTTTCTAATCCAACCACTGGTAATTTTTGTCGCTTGAGTAGGGTGGACACTGTCAATAAACAGCACAACCTCGCCAGGTCCGAGGTTGGCTTTTAATTCTTCATATTCCCGAATAAATGCTTCTTGCCGTAATTTATTGAACTTGGCGGGAACCCCTTTAGGCTTTTTATACGAAAACTTGTGCTTAATCAGCCAATCATGCATGCCTTGTTGCGTATAACTTACACCATAAGTGTCTTGGACGTATTGAATGATTTCTTTGGTTGATGAATAGGTGTTTTGTTCTAAATGTGATATTATCTCTATCGTTTGCTGTTCATTCAACTTACTTGAAGAGCCGCCACTGCTTGGTTTTAATTTTTCCTGAATTACGTAATCCTTTACGTGACCCCATACCGTGGTTTCATGTATGCGTAATGCCTGAGCTATTTGCCTTTGAGTCCAGCCTTCGTTAGCCAATAATACAGCCTTTATCCGATCGCATATTCTACTATCTCTTTCGGTTTTGTGCTGTTCTTCCAGCTTTTGTTTCTGCTCTTCGGTTAGGGTAATTTTCATAGGTCAATAGTTTACCATAGTTAAAGGGGATCTCTACATTGAATTTTCAATCCGTTTGAGTATAGTATAATAATATTTCTACTGTATAATTTTTGTATACCACAATAACAAATATAATAAAATTCCACACAATATATTACCACCCCAAATTTCTTTTCCGTATCCTTGCCATATATCCACCATCTCCTTTGTTTATTTCCGGGGAATAGCAATCTTCTTTATCAAGATAAAATTGTGGTTCATTTTTAAGGAATTTTTGCACTACCTCCTGGTTTTCTTCCGGTTCGATACTACAGGTACTGTATACCAAAATACCGTCCTGTTTAAGCATGGTGGAACCTGTTTTTAGCAGAGAATATTGAAGTGCCGCCAACTGTTTTATATTTTTTTCCGTGATCCTCCACCGGGCTTCTACCCGCCGTGAAAGCACTCCGGTGTTGGAACATGGCACGTCTGCAAGCACACGGTCAAATTTGCAGCGAAAGGGGATTTTTCCTTCTGAAGCATCACAGCAGATGATGGTAATGTTTTTGATGCCTAGTCTTTGGCAGTTTTCTTTTACACGATGCAGCCTTTTCAGAGAAATATCTAAAGCGTAAATGCTGCCTTTGTTTTGTATTATTTCGGCAATATGTGTTGTTTTTCCCCCAGGCGCTGCGCACATATCCAATAGGGTGATTGCGCCGGCGGTGGGTGTTTCTGCAATGAGAAAGGTACCAACTTTCATGGAAGTTATATCTTGCACCGAAAATAATCCATTAGAAAATCCAGGTATGTCAGAAACAACACTCTTGTTTATTATCAATGCATTGTTATCTATTACACGCGCAAGAATGCCATTCTGTTCCAGGAGGGAAGCAAATTCATTGATTGAAGTTTTGTTATGATTAATACGCAGAGATAATGTCGGGATGTGATTGTTCGCCTTGCATATTTCTATTGTCTTGTCTATCCCGTATCTGGTGAGCCAGCGCTTTATCAACCATTCCGGATGGCTATAGTTTTTTGCGATATATGATGTAAGGTTTTCCCCCGGGTCTGGAAAGATTGGCTCGCTGAACTCACACCAAACGTTTTCTTTCTTGTATAACAATTTTTGCTGATTGACATTTTTATGATTGACTGAATATTTATTCTTTATGGTTCTGTCTACTGCACGCAGTATCGCATTGGCAAACCGCGCAGCATCCGGGCGCCGTATTAGATTTTTAACGAGTTCTACGGAGGTATTTACCGCGGCTGAATGAGGTATTTTATCTAAAAAAATCATTTGATAGATTCCCAGACGCAATGCATATAGCAACCAGGGTTCTATTTTTTGGGGCGGAATCTTAGAAAAGAAAGAAAGTATGGTATCAAGGGATAATCGATGGCGGGTAATGCCGTTTACCAGTTCAAGGAGAAGGTGTTTGTCTCGCCTTGATACATTCGTTTGTTGGCATCGCTCCTCAACAAGTTCCTGTGCTAAAACATCTTTTTCATCAACCTTCCGCAGAATGCGAATACTTTCAAGGCGTACATCAATCTTATTTGAGGAATTTTTCAATTGCTTCTTTTACTTCATCCATATATACGTCCGTATCTTTGCAATATCCATGTGGTCTGAGATTCGGCACTGCAAAAATGGTTTTTGGGGCAGCGGCCATCAAACCGGTTCTTAATTCTTTTTCGCAGGCAATAGCAACAACTCCGTGTATCTCTGCTGATTTTACTTTTTGAAGGGCAATACGTCCTCCGGTGGCAAGAGATATGTGAACGCCATATTCTTCAGAAAATTCTATCAGATCTTTTATCTTGCACTTTCCGCAGCGTTTACATTCGTTCAAATCGTTCTTTACATTTTGTTTACACGCCGAGTGTTGAATACAATGCGGGAAGAGAATAAGTAAGTTTTTTGAAGAGCATTTTTTCTTCCTGAGTTTTACCATAAGATTATTGATAGAAACAAACTTCTTATCAATAAATTCCATAATTATCGGCCTCTTATAAAAATGTTAGTGTTTATGCAGTAAACATGTCCTGAGATGCAACTTTGTAACCACGAATAAAATCCTGCGCATCCATTGCGCGTTTCCCTTCAGGTTGCAACTGCGTAATACAAATAGAGCCATCCAATGTTGCAACGTGAATTCCACAGGTTGCCGTTTCGACAACTGTTCCCGGTATAATAGATTCCTGCGTGCTACATCCCTCATGAATACGTGTCTTTAAGAGAATAATCCTCTTTCTCGTTTCTGGCAGGTTGTTCTTATTGTAAAACGCATATGCCCCAGGAAGAGGTGTAACGCCGCGTATTCGATTATGAATTTCCTGTGTTTTTTCTACCCAGGAGATCAATCCGTCTTCTTTTTTCAGTTTTGGGGCAAAAGTCACCTTTTCTTCCTCTTGTTTCTTATAACGCGCCGTTTCTGTTGCAATACTATCCAATGTTTCCAATAACAACTCAGCACCCATAAATGATAATCTTTTTTCAAGTTCCCCTGCGTTTTCATCCGAGGATATTGAAGCGCTTTTTTGCGCAATAATATCACCTGCATCCATTTTAATGGTCATCACCATAGAGGTTACGCCACTCATAGTTTCACCTTTTATAATAGCCCAGTTTATAGGGGCGGCTCCACGGTATTTTGGCAACAAAGATGAGTGTATATTTATACATTTGAATCGTGGAATATCGATTATTCGGCTGGATAAAAGTTGCCCGAATGCTACAACAACGATAAAGTCAGGGGCATATCTTTTCAATTGTTTTATTACAGGTTCGTCATTTACATTGGCTGGTTGTAATATTTCCCATCCCAATTCCATAGCTTTGATTTTTACCGGCGAAGGGCAAAGTTTTTTGCTTCTTCCTTTTGGCCGGTCTGGTTGTGTTACCACGGCAACAACATTATACCTTGATTTTGCCAAAAAACTCAGGCTGGGAACTGCAAATTCCGGAGTTCCCATAAAAATAACGTTCATAATTTAACCAACTGTTCCTTTTCTCCCTTTTTCAGATTTTGCAAAAGAGTGTATTAAACCGGAACCCGGTCTTTTTTATATGACTGCTCTAATTCTTTTAATTGTTGAGATGCAGCAAGTCTGCTGGCAGGGCTCATTCTGTCTATGAAAAGACATCCATTCAGATGGTCAAGCTCGTGTTGCCATGCACGGGCAAGTAAATCTTCCAGAACAACCTCAATTTTCTGTCCATTAAGATTATACGCGCATACCTTAATTTTGTGGGTTCTTATAACCTTTCCCATAATGCCTGGAAAACTTAAACATCCTTCTTCATTACTTGTTTCACCAGCTTCTTCCATAATTGATGGGTTGATAAACACATTATCGTCTACATTATTTCCAACAACATCAATAACGAACAAGCGCACAGACCAGCCTACCTGTGGCGCCGCCAATCCAATACCATGCACACGACGCATCAATTCAACCATTTTTTCTGCCTTTTTATACACATCTGCATTGATTTCTGTCAGAGGTTTTGCCTTTTGGCGCAATACAGGGGCTGGATAAGTAACAATATTCACTTGATTATTTTTTTCTGAAAAATATAAAGGTTTAAAAAAGTCTGGGAGATAACAGCCCTTTTTAAAAAAATTACGGTAATATTTTAGTTTTTCAAAAATCCGTCCATGCGTTAAACCTCACCGCATTTATAGAATAGCCTAAAGCCATGGCTAACGTGTGAAAATGTATTATTTAAGAGCGGATTAAATTCGACTAGTCGACTTTTTAGAATATAATAAAAACAAACAATAATTGCAAGCGGCAAAAAAGCTTGATATCAGCATTCCCTGGTAAATTTTCACCTATTTCTTTGCTTGACATGTTATATAATCGTTGGCTATAATGGTTTCTTAAATATTGAGATTGACGGCACTATAATAGTATTGAATTAAGGAGGTGTTTTTGGAAAATATCTTAAATAAAGAGATAAAGGGGATTATTGATACTTATCCGGAAGTAGGCAAAATTCTTGAGGAATATGGCATAGGGTGTGCACCATGTTCTGTTGGAAGCTGCTTAATGAAGGATATAGTTGGAATTCACAATCTTGATCCTCTGCAAGAAGCGACGTTGATGTATAGGATAGAAAAGGCTATTTATCCGGACAGGGAGGTACCTGAGCCAAAGGTGGATTTGACAAAGATGGCTGCTCCTAGGAAAATTACCTATTCTCCTTCGGTGAAAAAACTTGTGGATGAACATGTTCTTATTAAACGACTTTTGGCTCTCATACCTTCCATTGTTGAATATATTGAAAGCAGCATGGAACTTGATAAAGACCTTGTGTTAAGTTGCGTTGATTTTATACGTAATTATGCAGACAAATATCATCATATGAAGGAAGAGGATATTTTATTTAAATACGTTGATGAAAATGCTGAAGTTATACAAATTATGTATAAAGATCACGATACAGGAAGAAACCATATCCGGCAAGTAGTAGAGGGGGTGAAAAGTGGTGACAAAGCTGCGATAAAAGAACACCTTTTTGGATACATGGATTTGCTTACACAACATATCAAAAAAGAAGATGAAATCCTTTATCCTTGGATTGATCGTCAATTATCTGACGCACAGGTAGGTGAAATGTTTCAAAGGTGTAATGATGCGGATGCTTCTGTTGGGGATGAATTGCCAAGAAAGTACGAGAATTTTATTATTGAATTGGAAGAGAAATTTTTAAGGGAGGTTGTAAAATGAGTGGTTGTCCAGGATCAAAAACGATAGATTTTAGTGAAAAGGAAGAACAGAGCGAGGGTGAATCAGGCAAGCGCCAGTCTCAGTTAAGGCAGTGGCCGATACAGTTGCACCTAGTTTCGCCACAAGCGCCTTATTTTCAGGAAAAAGATATTTTGTTGGTCGCTGACTGTGTTCCTTTTGCATTAGCTGATTTTCATAAGGATTATCTGAAAGGCAAAAGCATTGCTATTGCTTGCCCTAAACTGGATTCGGATCAAGAGGTCTATATAGAAAAAGTAAAGTCTTTAATTGATAACGCAAAGATTAATACTTTGACTGTAATGATCATGCAGGTACCGTGTTGTTTTGGGTTAGTTCAGGTAGCAAAAGAGGGTGCAGAAAGGGCAACTCGTAAAATACCGGTTAAGCAGGTTGTCGTAGGTATTGAAGGTGGCGTTTTATCCGAGGAATGGATTTAATATTTCAAAAATCCCTATTTTTACTAAAGAAAAAATCCCTGAGTTGAATTACTCAGGGATTTTTTTCTTTATATTTGAAAAATCAGACGTTGTACGTTGGTGCTTTCCCTGCGTTTTAAATCAACTATTAATTCTTTTCCTGTTCCCAAAAATTCATATACCAACTTTCCTCCGCCAGAATCTGAGTGACTATTAAACAAGGTCTTGCCAGAGACGGTTTTACCGTCAAGACTTGCCGCAAATATTTTTAACGGAAGGCAACATGCTGCTTGAAAAATCAAATGGCCATTCAATTCAATAAGATGGGTATAGTGTGGTATTTTTCTGCTGGTTGGTCGATTATTATTTGTGTTAATGGATATTGTATTTTGCGGAATATTATTGTGTTGAGGCTGAGTTTTGATCATATGCTTTTCTGAAGCTTGAATTGCATTTTTCAGGTATTGGTCATTGAGCAAATTTGCACAATGTAGAACCGACATTGCATCTACCTTGTCCAGTGCATAATCATGGGGTGTTTTATCGGTATTTTTTCTCTCTCGAGTGCTTGCAACCTTTTGAGCAAATAAATCTATTAATGGAAGTTCTTTGTAACTTAAATTCATAGGATATTTTTAAAATATCTCAAAGGGCACGAAGAGACCATACAAAAATAATATTTTTTACAGAGTTGACGATAGCGGTATATGACTTTGCAGATTAGTCCCAATTTTTGTCCTTTTTATGAGAAATGGTTGTCATGATTAATTGTTATTGTCCGGCTAAAAATATGCAGATTTTGTAACACTTTAGTTTTTTAGAAAATCCATTCATTTGTGTTTCATCGTATATTGAAAGTCAGGGCGAAAACAAATGTATTTTATAACTGATATCACTCACACTATAGTGCGGGATTAATGGAAGTAAAATTTGTACCAGTTTACGCTAATTTTTATATGTTTTGATTATTTCCCTTTTTCTAATTTCCAGCATTAAGCGATTAATATCGTCATTTTGCGGCTCTTGAAACGTTTCTCCTACTTGATAGTGAGATATCGTACTAATACAGTCAATGAACATGTCTTCCGTTAATTTGTCCATATCCAGCAATTTTACATCAATACTACTAAGTAAAAAGGTTATTTGATCAAAAAGCACGCTGGTTGAGACTCCGGAGTGGACAAATGATTGTTGGCAGAGAGAAGCTTTAATTGCATGAATAAATCCTGCTATTTGACTAATTTGGTTTTGTATAAGAATAACTGCACCTTCCAAACCCTTCCTTGTCACTATGGAATTTTTTAAATAATCAACGTATTTTATGGTTTCTTTAGATATTTTATTGTTTTCATTCCTTGCGCTTGAAACAATGCGGTTTTCAATATCATTTACCTCTGCAATCAATTGATCAAATTTTTTTTCGATTTCTTCAAAATTTGATTTGTTGTTCCAATAGCCGTTTGCTTTCAATTTTTTATTAAATATTATTATTTCTTCAAGAAAACAGTCAAGTTCTTTGCTGCTATAAGAAAAAAAATCACCCTCCTTTTTAAAGGTTTCAATTTGCAAGAACTTCCTCTCTAGCTCAAGCATCTTTTCAATTTCCGTTTTTATATCAATTATATTTTTAAAAACGTTATTCTGATTAAATTTTTGAGTGAAGGTATGTATTTTATCAACACTTTCGAGATGTGGTTTGTTTTTATTTATTACAAAATCCTCCAAAGCGCTAATTTTATCTATAATTTTTGTATAATTGTCTTCTTTTAAAGGTTTACTATAAAGGAATTTTTGTAAATCGGCCGATATTTTACGGACAAATTCCTTTTCATCTTCATCGTCAAATGTAACTAAGCGGTCCAATTCATTAAATAGCGTAGTGAACTTATTCAATTTCGATTTAAGAAAAACATTTTTATATAAATCCTGAGTATTCTTGCCCAATTCATCTTTTTTAACTATCTCATTTAGTTGATCTAAAATATCAGACAAATAGGTGAGCAATGGTATGCATGTCCTGGCTTCCATATAAGCATCCCTTCCAGAAGCAGTTTTTAATTGGGATATTTCTTTCAGCTTTTTTTTCAGTTTTTCTATGAGCTTATGGACATCTACCTCTTGTTCATTCACAAAAACTTCCTTTTTAGAAAGCAAGGAATTTATAGAATTAGTGGTCGAATGATCAAGAACAGATGTTACAAACTTTTTTATGCCTGAAATAAATCTATTTCCCTGTCTTTTTAGGGAAAGCGCTTTTTGCCTCGTATTTTCTTTGCCATAATATTTGTTTTGCATGGACATAAAATCAATGTATGTCAATAATTTACTAAAAGAATTCAATAGCTCCAGATAGGTATGCTTTATTGAGGGGTGCCGGGATAAAATATGTAGCTTTTTTAATTCATTGTAGTTTGCATTTAAATCATTTTTTTCATTTTTAAAGTCTGATTTCTGTTTGAAAAGCTTCTTGTCTAATTTTGCCAAAAATTTCTCAATACAGTTGGCGTAAGTTAAAAAAAGATTATATTCCTCCATGATTTTGAAATGTTCGTTAAGTTTATTTAATGCTGAGTAAATATAACCTCCATATGCAGGGAGTGATTTCCAATCTTCTTTTTCAATAATATGTTCAATCCTCATTAAATCGATGAACAAATTTTTGTTGAACAATAATGGATTATCTTCACTTGCAATATATTGAAAAATATCTGCAAAAAAACCAAGACTGTCAATTTTTTCCTCGACAGATTTCAGGTATTCTTCCTGTGCGCTAAAAATTCTAAGTTTCAAATAGTGTTCTTCTAAATCCAACATGAGGATAAGGTTTAAAAAATTTAAATTTAAGTAAATTTCTTTTAAACCGGTACCCGTGAAAACTTTATTTTTTGTTTCAATTTTGTTAAAACGAAGCTCCCGACCGAGTTTTTCTGTTGTTAAGGGCAAACTATTAAGAATAAGATAACTATTCAGCCTTCCGGTGTATTTTTCAGTAGATTCAACAAAAGATGCATAATTACAGCAAAGTGAATCAGGAATAAAACTTCCTAATTGATTTTGTTCATTCTCATCGATTATCAACATATTACTGATATCTTTTGACGTTTTTTTCTTATAATGCAAGACAACATGACGTTTCATGAGAAAGCGAATGAGTTCTTCCACTTCAGTTTGTGTTGCTGTAGCATCTACTTCTACCGAATTTTTATCCCTTAATGTTAAAATATGATTAACGACTCCTTTGCTAAATAAGCGTTTGGCAATTATTTTCAGTGTTTTTTCAAAAGAACATCCAATGACTTCTCCTTGAAAGTTAATAGTAAACCCTTTTAACGGCTCTCTTTGTACAATATTTCTAACTTTTTCCTTCGTTTCTCTAATTTGCGCACGTATTTTTTCCGAAGTATGATAATTTTTTTTTAATAAGGTGTAAAAATAATTTTCAGTAGTAATTAAGTTTGTTTCCATGGGAAGAAGTTTGATAAATCTTTAGAAAGAAGTTTTAAAACTTGGAATGGCACAATGTTTATTGTCGCGATGAGACATCGATTAATATAATCAAAACACCGGCTATTAAAAAAGGTACATTACCATATTTGAAATAAAAAGGGCATATGAACGTACTGTGCTGTTCATATACCCTTTGATTTTTGCATCTCTAAGGTTTGTTTACTATTAACCCGATAGCGAGAATTTACTTTACAGCAAAATTTCTCACAACACCAGCCATTTTCTCAATCATTTCAGGAGACATCTTTCCTTGGTAAGAAGGACACTTACCCTTTCCCTTATTAATATGATCTATGATCTGTTTATCTGTCATTGATGATTGAAATTCTGTGCTAGTGAAATCAGGAACTCCAAAAATAAGTCCTTCGGTAGTTCCTTTCCCGCCATTTCCATGGCAATAATAACAACTTTCTTGTACAGCAAAACCAAGACCCGCATATATAGTATATGGACTCTTTGTTGTATCACCTGCGGTGTGTTCATTCAAAGCCCAAGCTGTGCTTGTCAAAGACAAACCCAACCCTGCAATAAGTGGTAATACATATTTTAAACGAAACAACTTCATAATAATCCCTCCTCACTATTTGGAAATTAACGTAGGCATTTTATATTACGGAACGAGTCTTTGCTCTGTCTTGTAAATCTTATGACAATTCCTGCATGCAATGGTCATTCTCCTGAATTGCACCTGAACTTCCTCTAAATCATTCGCTTTTGCCGCAGCATCAATGTTCGCAGCATGATAAGCAACCTCATCATTCAAAACCTTATAATTTTTATCTACTGAAATACTGTCATGTGATTCTTTTACACCTGCCAAAATAGCCGCCGCATCCTTTGATAATTGTGTACACTGACCCGATGTAAGTTCCATTAATCCAGTCACAGCCCTCATTGATTGAAAAGGATCCCACATATTCTTACATATCTCTTGTTGTGTTGCGCCATATCCAATCGATGCCATCCCAGAAATAACCATCGCACAAATCCCAGCTAAAATGCCTTTTTTTAGCTTCATCTTTCTTTTCCCTCCTCACTTATTTATATTATATTAATCAAAAGTTTACCTACTTAGCGCTTACATTCCAGAAATCTCTGAAATAGAAAAATTTACTGTTAATTTAGATACTTCTTCACCCCCCCCCTTCGCGCAAAAATATTTGAAGCAGCATGTGTTTACAAAACCCATCAATGTTTTCTCACTCAGAAATACACAGAATAAAAACTACTATTCCTTAGATAAAGTTTTTTTCTAATTAACTGCATTATACATTTACAACCACCATCCACAAGATTCTACCGTTCCGATAAAATGATGAAAAACACCGCCAGATTTGCATGGTTACTGTAATTACCAAGCAAATTAGTACTATCTATTGGGTAAGCGATGCTTTTCCCCTCATAAATTCTTTGAATGACACTCCAAACCCATTTAATTTCAGAAATAGTACGGCTTCTTCAGGGCTTGTCAATATATCATTGAAAAGAAAGTGAGTCAAGCAAAAATTTGAATACCAAAACAGTCTGGAACTCGAGGAAAAACCTTGTCCTTATAATTTTAAGAAATATACTGCAGACGGACATAAATAAACTTTTATAAAATACTAAAGCATCAATTCCAATAACAACAAACAAATTTATAAGTAATTCGCAATTATGGCTTTAGCCTTTTATACATTTTTAAGCACAACAAACCTAAAATGTTTAATTTATACCAGTGTGCGGTTTATAACTGTAAGTTGCAATACTAAAGGTTTTGATCAAATTTTTTGCATTGAGGAAGTTTAATTTGATTACAGTTATGTACTTCATTTTAAGAAATGAACCACTTTTTCGATGCGTGATATAGCCCTATAATAAATCACATGTGCATATCGTGTTTTTCACCGGCCTGAGGTTTGGCAAAACAGCAGAACAAATGTTTTACGCCTCATTTTACTCCCCAATCTTTATGCCCAGGATATAAATTGGGGTAGAGATGAATACCTAAATGTTTGTGGCATAACGCGCATGTTTGCCTCAAACGGCGCACCTGCCATTGGGCATCTTCTAATGCGCCAACCTGCTCTCTGCGTTCGTATACTTCATGCATTTTCTCAGATTCTTCCAGCATCATTCTATTAAGTTTCTGATATTTTTCATCATCTGGACGCGCGAATTTTTTTAAAGCAATTTTGCAGAGATTTATGAGGTTAACACTCGCATCTCCTATAATTTTCCATTCTTTCTCTTTATAGTTATAATAACCAGAGATTTCTTCTGTTGCCTTATAGTTCTTATCTATTTCTTTCATAAGTTTGGCCAATTCGCTCTTCTCTTCTTTTTCACCCTCAACCTGAGTATTTTCTTCAGCACACAAGCAAAAACGGTCTTCCGATAAACTGAAGATAGCAATCGAGAATATGCACATCAACAGAATTTTACTTCGCAACGCTTTTTCCCCTTCCATTACAAAAAGTCCAGACGTACTATAAAAATTACCAATTATAAGCACCTAGTCAAAAATAATACCACAACCTATAATTCACTAACCTACATAACAAATAATATTTGCTACTAATTCTTGAATCAATGCAGCTGTTAATTACGTAAGGCTTTTTAAAAACATCAAAAACTTAGTGGCGCTTTATCAACTGGCTAAAGAACCAATATTCTTCAAAGATGAGTGTTTTTTGGGCACAATTAACAGGGTTATTCATGGGCAAACATAAGGTTTAAAAATAAAAATCACATTATAATTCGAAAATGTAGTATGTCAAATATTTTCATCATAGCCTAACGGTTAGTTATAAAAGTGTAACTCGCTTTTTATAATAGAGACATAGTATATTTTTATCTCTTGAACGCAAAGAATAAGGAATTATAATGTTTTCTCATGGCAGTTTGCTGTTAAAACCATATACTAAACTAAAAATTTATCAAGGAATAACAAGAAAATGAAATGGTCTCAAACATTAATTCCTACATTAAAAGAAAGTCCGTCAGAAGCAGAAATAGACAGCCACAAGCTTATGATTCGCGCCGGTCTTATCAGGCGAATAACTTCCGGAGCGTATGCATACCTACCATTAGGAACGTTGGTTCTCAACAAGGTTATTGCCATTGTGAGAGAAGAAATGAATCGTTCTGGAGCGATAGAGGTATTTCTTCCCGCACTACAACACTTAGACCTGTTAAAAGAAAGTGGCCGATTAGATGTTTTCGGCGCAGACCTGATAACTTTTCAGGACCGGCATGGCAAAGAAACCGTGTTAAGTCCTACCCACGAAGAAGTTATTACGTATATAGTTAAAAATGAAATCAATTCTTATAAGCAACTTCCTATTACGTTGTATCAAATTCAAACGAAATTCAGAGATGAGATGAGGCCCCGTTTTGGTGTTTTGAGGAGCAAGGAGTTCATTATGAAGGATGCGTATAGCTTTGATCTCGACGAGAAGGGCTTAAACAACAGTTATCAGTTAATGTATGATGCGTATTGCCGTATTTTCGACCGGTGCAGACTTGATTATATTATTGCAGAAGCAGATTCCGGGGCAATGGGAGGGGATGCTTCCCATGAGTTTATGGTCCCAAGTCCTGTGGGAGAAGACATATTGATTTTGTGCCGGAACTGTGGTTATAGTGCAAATCGTGAAAGGGCTGAAGCCGCCCCCTTACCACAACAAGAGAATTATTCCCTGCGAAAGCTTGAGGAAATATACACGCCGGACAAACGTACTATCCGGGAAATCAGTGATTTTTTGAATATCTCACAACATCACATGGTAAAGACCCTAATCTATACTTCACAAGAACAACTGTTTGCCGTTCTCCTACGAGGCGATCATGAAGTGAACGAAGCAAGATTGTCAGGTGTTCTTGGTTTGAAATCTTTTGAATTAGCAAGCCGTGAGACTATTGAGCGCGCTACCGGCGCAAACGTTGGTTTTACAGGTCCTGTAGGTCTAAAAATTAAAATAATTGCCGATCAGGCGGTTACAACGCTCTCTAATTTCGTTACGGGGGCGAATAAAACAGATTATCATTTATTGAACGTTAACTCCGAAAGGGATTTCAAAATTGATCAGATTGCAAATATTCGTTATGTAACCCAGGGTGATAATTGCCCGCATTGTAATCATGTTCTTGAAATCTCGCAGGGAATTGAAATAGGCCATGTTTTTAAATTGGGAACAAAATATACGAGCGCTTTAAAAGCGCATTACCTTGATGCGGATGGAAAAGAAAAGCCAAAAGTTATGGGATGCTATGGTATCGGAGTGAATAGGATTATTGCGGCGATTATAGAAATATCACACGATGAAAACGGGATTATATGGCCTATGTCACTTGCTCCATACCATGTTATCATTATTCCCGTAAACGTCAAAGATACAATATGTATGGACGCGGCAAGAAGTATTTATGACGATATGACGAACATGAAAGGAATCGATGTATTACTCGATGACAGAGATTTGCGGCCAGGGGTAAAATTCAAGGATGCCGATTTAATAGGCATTCCCGTAAAGATAATTATTGGGAAAAAATATACCGAAACAAAAGAACTTGAGATAAAATTAAGAAAAAGTGGTGAAGTTTTTTTAACACACATCGAAAATACCAAACAAGAGCTTGAACGTATACGGCAGCATCTGATAAAGACAGAGAGGAGTGCGAATTAACATAATGTGGGTGAGATAGGAAGGCCAAAACCGGCAAATTTAATTATAGGGGTATTGTCAGGTGTACAAGTACTTTTTGCACAAATAGGCGAAACACTCGAAGGATATTTTGGGGAAATTGACCTTCGCAGCAATATACAACCTTTTCACTATACCAGATATTATAATGATGAGATGGGCGAAGGCATTTTGAGACAGTTTTTTAGTTTTGAAAGGCTTATCATGCCGGATGAAATCGCAGCCATAAAAATAAAAACAAACGCATTGGAGGAGGCAATCGCCTCAGAGGAAAAGTATGTTGTAGCTCGTCCGGTGAATATAGATCCGGGATATATCAATGAAAGCAGGCTTATTTTAGCTTCCACCAAAGATTTTTCTCATCGTATTTATTTACGGGATGGCATATATGCTGAAGTTACATTGGATTATCGCCAAGGTAAATATGAATCCTTCCCGTGGACGTTCCCCGATTATAAATCGTCTGAATATCAGGAATTTTTTCTTTTGGTCAGGGGGCATTATGTTAAGAAACTTAAGGGAATGAAAGGATAGCTGTACATGGAAAAAACGTTAATTATATTGAAACCGGATGCCATTCAGCGCCGCCTGCTTGGCAAGATCATTTCCCGGTTTGAAGAAAAAGGATTGCAGATAACCGGCATGAAGATGATGATGATCCCTGACTCTTTGGCACGAGCGCATTATGTTTCCCATAAGGGGAAGGATTTTTTCGAGCCTCTAGTGAGCTATACCACTTCTTCTCCCGTAGTTGTCATCGTGGTAAAGGGTAAAAATGCCATAGAAATAGCGCGTAAAATGATGGGCGTCACTTTCGGGTCAAAGGCAGAACCCGGAACTATTCGGGGCGATTATGCGGTAAGCAACCGCTTTAATTTAATACATGGTTCGGATTCTCCTTCTTCCGCAGAAAAAGAAATAGCTGCTTTTTTTACAAAAGAAGAGATCGTTGATTATCAACCAATAGACCTCTCATGGGTTTATGATATTTCTGAGGGCGGCATGGTGTAACTCTTTCTGCGCTATTATATAGTCAAACAAATCAGATTTTCGAAATTTGCTCGCCAATAATTTGAAAATTTTCAGTTAAAAGAGTAGACAATTCATCTGTATACTCGTTAATATTTTTGAAAAAACTTAAACATTTGTTTTTAAACTTCTCATAAGTATCATAATACTTGTTATACAATATTTTTTTGCGAAAGAATTTCCATAATCTTTCAATGAGATTTAAATTGGGTGAATAGGAAGGGAGAAATTTGATCTTTATTCTCGAATTTGCAAGGTATTCTTTGACCAACTTAGACCTGTAATATTTAGCATTATCAGAGATTATGTAAATAGTACCGGCTTGAGCATACCTTGACTCTATTTCATGGAAAAGCTTTATTGTTGATTGAGCATTGATGCTTTCATCTTCCCGGATTGTTACTTCAAAGGTTTCTATGTCAATAGCCCCGTTTAAATTTATTCTTTTCCTGCCGGTATTAGAGGGTATTTCCTTCTTTTTGCCTTTCTCTATCCAGCAATATGCAGACGTAGAATTGTGCTGTGGATGAACTCCATCCATAAAAAGTATCTTATCTCCAGGGGCTTTCTCTTCTTTGAGTTGTTTGTAGTTTTCGATAAATTCTTTTTGTTTTTCAGGGTTTGCTTTGCCTGGAACTATTGTAGTTTTCTTGTAAGTAAAGCCTAATCTATCGAGGGTATGTACCATTCCTTCGGGTGTATAGATTTTATTGAATGTCTGTTTTACATATTCAACAATTTCTTTTGCCGCGCTATAGTTGTTTTTCCTGATATGATCTTTTAATTGTTCTTCTTGTTCGCAAGTGAGTTTTGGCATACAGCCAACATAATTGTCAGATAAAAGCCCGTCGAAACCTTTATCTTTGTATAGTTTTTCGTAATTCCTGATTGTTTGATCGTCTAACAAGAGCGCTTCTGCTACTTCTTCATAACTCCATCCTGAATCAAGAAGAAGTATAGCTTTGATTCGGTCGGCATGACGTCTATGAGGCTCTTTCTTATGTGCTTTTTTAAATTCTATTCGGGTTTTTTCACTGAGAAATGGATTCATGCAGAATTTAATACTCTAGCGTGAGTTTATCACGAAATAAGGTGTAAGACAAAGACATCAAGTTGCAATCCAATGATTTGTATCGGGTTGCGACTTTTTTTGTCTAAAAAATTATGTATACACTGAATAATACTATATTTATATTGCATTATATGCCTGTATATACTATTATACACGGAGTATTAATCTATTACGTATACACTAACAACTAATAGCCATGGCTACCATTCAATCTAAAAACTCCAGAGGTTATAAATATTGGTATATTGTCGAATCGCGGCGCGTTAACGGCAAGCCCAGGCCCATCGTCCTGGCCTATCTTGGCAAGGCAGACGATTTATTAAAACAACTGCAAGGTCTTACCGAAAAATTACGGCTCAAATCTTATTCACATGGCGCGGTAGCCGCATTGCTAAGTGTGGCCAATGCCCTGGACGTCCCTTCCGTGATTAATAAATATATAAAGTCGCCACGGCAGTATTGTGCTAAAAAACCTGTTCGAAATAATCTGACCGCCGGAAGTACCCTCTTGTTGGGTGCCGTGGGGAGAGTGTGTGTGCCTACCAGCAAAAGAGGATGGTGGGATTGGGCAAAGACGACTACTGCCGAATACTTACTCAGACACAGCTTGAGTAAAATAGACAGTCAGCATTTCTGGGATTTGATGGATGCACTTCCTGAAGAATCCATTGCAGAAATCGAGCGCGAATTAATTGAAAAGACATTTAAAACATACAACCTTCAAAGCGACACACTGTTTTTTGATACAACCAATTTTTTCACGTATATCGACACAACTAATCTGCGATGCACTATTGCCCGGCGGGGGAAAAACAAACAAAAGCGATACGATCTCAGGCAGGTCGGGTTGGCGATGGTCGTTACACGTAACGACATGATACCGTTGTTTCACCATACCTATCAGGGGAACATGGCGGATGCAAAGGTGTTCAGCGCGGTTCTTGAGACGATAAAAGACAGGATGACCGGATTAGGTTTCGACAGCAAAAAGCACACTATTGTTTTTGATCGTGGAAACAATTCCATGGACAATATGGCTATTGTAGAGAGATTGGCATTGCATTACGTTGGAGCGCTTACACCGTATCATCACAAGCAGTTGGTAGGGGATGCCATGTGTAATTTCAGGGAATATGACGTTGACGGCAGTAAGATACAGGTGTACCATGACAAACGGGTTATTTGGGGGCAGGAAAGAACCGTTGTCGTATTTATTTCCGAGAAATTAAAGGTTGGGCAATTAAGGGGAATGTCTCAGTCTCTGGAAAAGGCAGAACATCAGTTAAAGCTCTTACAGCAGCATCTGTGTAATCCAAAGGGAAAGATGCGGGACAAAGAGGGTCTGGAGGATACGATAAGAAGTGTAGTGAAATGTCAATTTGCGAAGGATGTTATCGATTGGTCGTTAAAAGAGGTATCTGAAGGCAAGTTTCAATTGAATTTTTCAATCGACCAGAAAAAGCTCGAAGAAATAGAAGGGGAACTGGGGTTCAGGATTCTTATGACAGACCATCACGATTGGGATACCGCGGACATTATAAAAGCCTACTATGGGCAATCAAAAATTGAACATGCCTTTAGAAATCTCAAGAACCCCTATCACCTTGCTTTAAAACCGCAATTTCACTGGACGGATCAGAAAATCAGGGTGCATTTTTTTATTTGCGTCCTCGGATACCTAATGGCGGCGATTGTGTGGTATCAGGCAAAAGCGCACGCACAATTTAGTGGAACGTTAGATACCCTGTTAGACACCCTTAATAATATAAGGCTTTCTGCTATGCTTGAAGAAACAAAGGCCAGAGGGAGAGTTAAGGCTACCTACAAATTGGAAGAAATGTCCGACAAGGAATCTCTGTTGATGAATGCGTTAGGCATTATGGATTTCCACAAACATCGGCTGAAACTTCAAGGACTCAGTGTATACAATTGATGTTGTGCTTAACGCATTGACTGTATTTATGTTACGTTGCTTCATGCCTTATTTTGTGATAAACTCACGCTAGAAACAATTCAAATGCAAGAAAAAAACAGATTTTTATAAAAATAAATGCTTTTTACTATATTTAAATACCTTGAAAGTCTTTATCAATCAAGTATTAATGATTGTATTTGGCTATTATGAAAATTCAAATATGAGAGAATCACCTTTCTACTCCATGTTGTAGTCACAAGGTACAATGGGGTACACCTCAAACCAAACGATGCTCATCGATTCGATGTACTTATACAGGCGTTAAAAAAAACCTTTTCATTTGGTTTTACCGGGTGAATCTAAAAGCCTTGTTGAAGGGTTCTTTTCCGAAAAATATTTTAATGACCACTCAGACGGGAAAAGAATAACCATCCGGCCTTGTTCATCCGTACCTAACGCAGCACCGTGCGGTAAAGACCGTTTTAAATCCGTATCGTTCAAAGGTGCATCCAGCCATCTGAGAACTTCCCACGGCATGGATTCTAATCTGGATTCAACCCCATATTCATCCTTGAGGCGATACTGCATAACTTCAAACTGCAAAGGCCCCACCGCCCCTAAAAGAGGGAGATTGCTCCCATGGTCCTGCAAATGAAACACCTGCACAATATCCTCGGCAAGAAGATGTTCCACGCCTTTGCGGAAAGATTTATAACTTGATGACAAAGAATTATGCAAAAAAGCGAAACACTCCGGAGCGAACCGCGGAATCTCCTCGAAAACAAGGTTTGGATCCGTGCTGATTGTGTCTCCGACACGAAAATCCGCTCTCGTTACAAAACCAATGATATCACCCGGATAAGCTTCCCAGGCTATTTCCCGGTTGCGTCCAAAAACACTATGGCAACCGGATAACCTTATTTCTTTTCCAAGTCGCACGTGGTGAATCATCATATCGCGATAGAATCTTCCGGAACAAACTCTTACAAAAACCATTCTATCCCTGTGCAGTGGGTTCATGTTCGTTTGGACTTTAAAAACAAACCCGGAAAAGTGAGGATTATCCAACGGTATCCAGCCACTTATTGCTTTTCTGGGAGAAGGACCAGCCGAATACTCAAGGAACCCTCTCAAAAGAAGCTCCACGCCAAAATTATTAGCCGCACTTCCAAAAAAAACCGGTGTCGTCATTCCATGGAGAACCGCATCCCGTTCAAAACCTCCGTGCGCATCATCCAGGAGCGCTATTTCTTCTACAACTTCGTTGTAGGTTTGCTCGCTTAGGAGGTCTTTTACCAAATGGTCACGAATATCCCGAATCGACACAGGCGCTTTATACTCCCCTGCCGGCACCCTTTCAAACAGATGTACTTCTTTCCTGAGCCTGTCATAAACACCTTTAAAATTCTGTCCGTTTCCCAATGGCCAGACAACAGGAAAGGCATGCAGGTTCAGCACTTTCTCCAATTGGTCTATCAACTCCAAAGGAGTCATTGACGGACGGTCAAGCTTGTTCATAAACGTAAAGATGGGAATGCCACGCTTTCTGCATATCTCGAAGAGTTTACGGGTTTGACTCTCGATCCCTTTTCCGGCATCGATGACCATAATTACTGCATCAACCGCCATTAATACGCGATACGTATCTTCCGAAAAATCTTTATGGCCCGGTGTATCAAGCAAATTCAGTCTGTAGTTCCCGTAATCAAACTGGAGAACAGTGGATGAAATAGAAATCCCTCGTTTTTTCTCAATATCCATCCAATCCGAGGCTGTATCACGCTGTTTTTTCTTTGCTGTAACAGAACCCGCCAGTTCTAAAGCTCCTCCATATAACAAAAGTTTCTCTGTTAACGTTGTTTTACCAGCGTCCGGATGCGAAATAATCGCAAATGTACGACGGCGCGATGCTTCCCGCGATATCTCTTCGCTCATACTTTTTAATTTAGTGTCCGTAATTACCGTTTGAGTTGAAATATCCATAATAATATAATATTATAATCAGGAATCTAATATCCGCTGTTTAAAAACGCTTTTTATCACTTTCAATACCTTTACTTACCTGACATAGTCGCCGGGATATTTGCAAATATCAATATGGAGATGGTCCACAATCGGCAAACTTTAAAACATAAAATCCTTTTTAGTTCTGAAAAACTAATTAAAAACCTTGTAATACTATGAGCTTTTTTTCAAAAAAACTAACGTATTACAAAACTTCTAAATATCGGGAATAAAAAGGAAACCACTGAATGCATGAGGTGCAGGTTGATTTTAAGGCAGAAGTTACAGGCGAGGACGGAATTTCTATTTTCTGCTCCAAATAAAATCCTTCATGTGGTGGAATTTTTTACAAACAAAGAACTGACAGGAATTTGTTTTTACATTTTTATAAGATTACAACAAAAATGAAGAAAATGGCAAGGTTTTTTTAATTCCTATCGTTGTATAGATATTTGATAAAATTTTACCGGTCATCGGGGAGCGGCCTATTTGGCGCAAGAGGCAGGCCATAAACACATGGAAAATGATCTATCAGGAATAAAGGCCGTTATTTTTGATCTTGACGATACGCTGTATGATTGCAGTGGCACATTAATCGTCAGGGGAAGACGGCAGGTTGCAAAAACTATCGCTAAATTAATAAGTTGTAGCGAAGAAGAAGCGTTCCGGTTACAAAATGATTTAGAGGAGAAACATGGAACAAAATGCAATGTTTATGACTACATTGTTGCAATGTATAATCTTCCACCTTCATGTGGCAAAAGGTTGTTAGATGAATATATATGCGTTGAAATATCTGATATTACATTGTTTCCAGGCGTAATAGAAACGCTTATTCAACTTAAAAAACAGAAATATATGTTATTCCTTGTTACATCGGGAGAAATGCTTGTCCAAAAAAACAAAATTAATGCGCTCGGATTGGGAAATAATTATTTTGATAAAATATTGATTGTAGAAAGGGATAGGGAAAAGAAAAAAAAAGATTATTTTAAGGAAATCATGCAACACGGTAATCTGCGAGCGGAAGAAATTATTTGTGTGGGGGACAAGATAGATGATGAAATCGCTGCCGGAAAAACTTTAGGCATGATTACGATTTTGTTCGAACATGGGAGGCATTATAGGACATTTTTACAGAATAAGGGTATGCAAATTAAACCGGATTACACCATAAAAAAGATAGCGGATGTTTTGGAATTAGTTCGCAGACCAGTATAATTTCTTTATTGTATTCTGGCCTGGGATTTTGCTAATAAATGTATTAAGAAATGGGAAATCGATTTTATTACAATGTGTTATTGTGGGCGAAAAGTTTTTCCACCACTCTCTCAAATGTGTCAACGATAGTATTTTGCCTTTGCCTATACGACCATTCCAATTATAACTCCTTCGAACACAAGTTTTCCGTTAACGACTCCCTGTGTATCAAAGATTGCCCTGCGTGGCCTTAATTCTTTATTCTTTGCAATAAGTATGAGGTTGTCACCCGGCACAACTTTCCCACGAAATTTTACATCATTTATCCCTCCAAAACCTAGGAAGCGGGCGTCTTTCGTTGTCTTCATATAATAATAGGAACATAATTGGGCGGCAGCTTCAAGCATCATCACACCAGGCATGAGTGGACGGTTTGGTATATGTCCTCTTATCCAAAATTCATTCATTGAAACAGTTTTGTAACCCACGATCAGTTTCTGTTCAGGGTCAAATTGCAAAATGCCGCTAAGCTGTTCCATTTCGTACCTGTGCGGAATTATGCTGCGTATTCCCTCTATATCTACGATAGTGTTGTTTAAATCCAGGGTATTTAAATTTATAAAAATATCATTTGGCACAGTAAAAAATCCTATTGAAAAATTGGTAACTGATATTACAATGAAAAACGTACGTACTTTATGTTAAATGCTATTGCTGGATAGGTCAAATGAAAATTAAATCAAAATGGCATTTTAAAATGCCATTGACATTTAAGGCAAAATTTGATAAACGTTTATAGTATCTTATCGCCACATATTGATGTTGAACTTCTGTGCTTTATCAGAGGCTAAACCAAGAACAGTGGTTTTCTGGTTTACCGGAGGGTATAACATTTGAAAATATAAGGGATTTTATCAATTAAGTTGCATTTTTAATTTATAAAGAGGCGCCTTATACCGATAAGGCGTTTTTTATTTTTGAAATATTCAGGGATACAAAGCAATGAAAACTTATATGGCAAAAAAAGAAGAGGTGAAGCGGGATTGGTATATTGTTGATGCTGAGGATAAGGTGCTTGGCAGAATCTTAACAACGATATCCCGAGTATTGCAAGGTAAACATAAACCGGAATACACGCCTTACATTGATGTAGGAGACTTTGTTATTATTACAAATGCAAGTAAGGTGAAGCTTACCGGGAAAAAAATGCAGGAAAAAATTCATTATTATGTGACTGGATATCAGGGTGGATTGAGAAAACGCATGGTGGGAAATACGCTTAAAACAACACCGGAAAAAATACTGAATCGCTCCATAAGGCTAATGCTGCCAAAAACAAGATTGGGAAAATCAATGCTGAAAAAAGTAAAAATATATAAAGATGCAAATCACCCGCATCAGGCTCAACAACCAAAAGAGTTAACAATTAGAAATTAAGGGAGAAATATGGTTACAGAACAGTATGTATGGGGAACAGGAAGGCGCAAGACTTCAGTTGCCAGCGTTAGAATAAAAAAAGGCACAGGTAAAGTAACTGTGAACAAGCGTGATATTAATGAATATTTTCCTGTTGACCGCCATAAAGGGGTAGTTTTGAACCCATTTAAGGCCACTAAAACACTTGGTGGATATGATGTGCTGGTAAATGTAAGGGGAGGCGGGATAAGTGGCCAGGCAGGGGCGGTATGTATGGGTATTGCACGCGCAATGACAAAGATTGACTCTGCCCTGGCAGATGACTTACGTGAAAATGGCCTTTTGACGCGTGACAGCAGGATGAAAGAGCGCAAAAAGTATGGTCGAAAGGGTGCAAGGAAGAGTTTCCAGTGGACGAAACGATAATATCCCATTATACAGGTTGTTTTTAATAAAAAACAACCTGTTAGCAAGAGATATTTCTGCATGGCAAAATATCTTTTTGGAGATAGCTCCTTTTATAAAAGACGGGGAATTGCTGTACCATTAATTATTATAAATCTTTCGTAGTATATCACTGGGTATGGATGTCATACCCAGATAATTAAGCGTTCTTTAATTGCTTATAGTAATTAGTGGATAGTTTTATCCCCTCTTTAAAATTGATTTTTGGCATCCAATGAAGCATTTTTATTGCCTTAGTGCTATCAAGGCATATACGTTCTATTTCTCCATTCCGTTTATTTCCGAAAATAGGCTCTATTTTTGAATTTAAGGCATCCCGAATAGCCTGAAAAACAGCCAAATCGGGAATTTCCAGCCCCCATCCTAAATTAAAGATTTCGCCATTCCCTTCTTTTTCCAATGCTTTAAGATTTGCCTCAATAATATCTGCTACAAAAACATAGTCCCTCGTTTTACTGCCATCCCCAAAAATTGTTGGGCGTTTATTATTTAAAATATGTTCGCTGAAAATAGCTACAACGCCTGCTTCTCCATACGGTGATTGTCTTGGACCGTAAACATTTGGGTATCTAAGAATAGTGAAGTCCATATGGTATAATTTGTTAAAAACGGACAAATAATGTTCTACCGTATGCTTGCTTACTCCGTATTGGGAAAGAGGTTCAATGGGTGATTCCTCCGTTACAGGCATGCGCTTCGGTTCTCCATAGACTGCCCCTCCCGTAGAAGCATAAATAAATTTCTTTACCTGGTATTTCATCGATAATTGACAAAGATTCAGTGACCCGAGTATGTTTATATTTGCATCGTAAGCCGGCATTTCTACCGATTTACGTACATCAGCATGCGCAGCATGGTGATTTACTACATCAGGCCTTTCCTTGTCGAAGATGTCTGCCAAGGCAGCGACATTACAAATATCCATTTTGTAAAACCGCGCCTTGGGATTAATGTTTTCTTCTCTTCCCGTGGAAAGATTATCAACAATTACTACGTCGTGCCCTTTGGCAATTAAGTTGTCCACTAAATGAGAAGCGATAAAGCCTGCGCCTCCCGTGACAAGTATTTTCATTAATCCTCCCTAGCCCTCTTTATGCTGCAGAAAAGTAAACAGCGTATTATGCACATTTTTATAATATACTCAAGATGCTTAAAAGATGAATTACAAATTATGAACGGTTTAAGTATAGATACAGAGAACATGTTCGTCAAGCAAAGTATGTTATTTAAACAAAGTCTGTTCTGCTTCTATGAGAAAGAGTTTCGGGGTACTTTGGAAGCACATAGATATCAGATGAAGAATCCCTGCTAAAGGGGTTTACACATCAGCACGCAAGGGTATTGTAAATGAAAATGCGGTGCCTTTGTTTGGTTCGCTTTCTGCATGGATAGAGCCTCCATGATATTCAACGATCTGTTTGCATATCGGGAGGCCCAGACCGGTGCCGCCAGGTTTATTGGTAAGCGTATCACCCACTTGTTTGAATTTGTCAAAGATTTTTTCAAGATTTTCAGGTGCAATCCCTACGCCAGTGTCCATTACGGTAACCTGGATTTTATTGTCTGTTTGTTTTGCATAGCATGAGATGGCGCCTTTGTCGGTAAATTTTATTGCATTGGAAATTAGGTTTATCACGACTTGTATAAACCTGTTTTTATCCCCGTAAAAATCGGGTATATTTTTTTCAATATCAACATTCAGCGCAAGGCCTTTTTGTTCTATAAGGGCAGTGGTTGCCGCTGTAGCATTCATAATTACTTCTGTTACCGAAGTCTGATGCCTTTTCCATTCAATTTTGCCTGCTTCAATCTTCGCCAGGTCAAGCACGTCATTAATCAAATTTGTTAACCTCTCTCCTTCCGAGAGTATGATGTTAATATTTTCCTTTATCTGTTGTATAGCCTTTTGTGATTTTATTGCGTTCGTTTCTATTTGCGGAAAGATGAAGGTATCTAATCGTTTTTTAATAATGTTCGTGAATCCAATGATTGCCGTGAGCGGGGTTCTGAGTTCATGTGATACGGTAGATAAGAATCCTGATTTTGCTTTATCGAGATCTTGTAATTTTTGATTAGCATCCTTGAGTTCCCGTGTTCTGTCTTCAACTTTTTGTTGCAGGGTGTGACTGTACTCTTCCAGTTTTTCGTACGAAGCCTTCAGGTTATTTGACATTTCAATAAATGATGCTGCAAGTATGCCAATTTCATCTTTTGAAGTAATTTTTAGATTTAAAGCGGCAGTAAAATTGCCATTAGCCAATAAACGGGCGGATTCTGTCAATTTCACAATAGGTTTAGAGAGTCTGGTTGATAATATATAAACAATTATTACACCAATTACAACGAATAGAATTGAGGTAAGGACAGACCGAAGAACCATTTCCTCTATTTTCTTTCGTATTTCATTCCTTGAATTTAATATTTCGTTGTTGAGGGTATTCAGGGAAAAGCCGAGGCGCAGCGTTCCCCATTGTTCGGTACTTACGCTTATTGGAATAATGATTTCCATGAACGAAGTAGTATTTCTTGAAAATTCATAGATAGTTGGGTTCCTCCGGCTTGCCGCAAATAAATCTTCCTCCCCTGAAAGTTTTTCCTGCTGTAATTCAGGATGTAATGTATGGGTGTACACCATACAGGAGGAATCCATCAGAATAATGTAATCCAACTCCTGGTATTCATGTACTGTTTTGTTTAGTATTTCAGCAGCATTGGAGAAGTTATACGACGCAATATTGTTTTCCGTTTGTCTTGCCAGATTGTCTGATAAGATTTTTCCTTTCTCTACAAGATTATTTTTCATCAGCTCGATTCTGCGTCCAAATTCTTTTTTCAGGACTATTTTTTGAGTGGAAATCTGAATAAAGGTTAAAACGGTCAACAAGCCGACAATCAAGCTTATCATTGTTATAAGCAATTTTATGCGTATACTATTTTTCGTGGAATGATTTTTCTTCATATGACAGCACTCTTTATATGATTAAAAAGTACAGGTAGTATTAAAGTATTAAATTTATTGTATTGGTAACTATTTAGTTTTTTGAAAAAGCAAAAAACGCTCTTTCTCAGTTTCCGTCCTGGGAACTAAATTGCATTGGAAGATCTAGCTTCCATTTAACAAAAGTTATCCTGTTCAAACTTCGTAAGTGGTTAATCTTTTTCGAAAAATAGATTTATTTGACTATATTATCCCTATTTTTCCCATGCGTGTAAACTGATAAATACGTCTTGTATATAATCTGGTATCAAATCAATTCGTCCGGAACTGTCTCGACGTGAAAAACTCTTCAAACGTCTGTATCTCCGAATAATCCTGCCGTTGAATGCATTTGCACAAACTGATATATATGCTCCTTGGCGTACCAAATACCACAGAGGTAGGAGAAATCTTTCTCTTTTTTATCATCTTCTTTGTGCTTTTCGCCTGTCTGTGCGTCGCACGCAGACAAGTACCTTTGTGTGAAAAAAGGATTTTCAGGTGAAAATTCCTATACAATTAAAGTAAAACAGAAAATGCTTGCAATTTTATTCAGTTTTGCTTTAATACCCACCAAGTCTAAATGCAGAAACACTTTCTGATATTTTTTAACGACAATTGCAAATGCCGCTGACCATCGATCAAGCATCGCAAAATATTTTGAATGAATTGCATGGATTTACCCCCCCATCGCTTCCACAAAGTTTGTTGCAACTTCTCCATGCCTGCTATAAAAACGATACCTCATTTCAAGAGATTGCAGAACTTATCCGCAGAGAAGCCGCTCTCTGCACTCAGGTAATCAGTCTTGCCAATTCGGCTTTTTACGGGCGCCGAAGAGGAATAACCAGCATCGACAATGCCCTGGTGGCGCTTGGCGTAGAAACGCTGAAGACGATTGCTATGACAACAGCAGTACATCAATTTTTCTCAGGTTTTAATGCTGAAAAGACCTCCTTTCTTAAAACATTCTGGCACCGTTCACTTACCGGTGCGTTGCTTGCCAAGTCTCTTTCTGTATTAACCGGATACAACTATCCAGATGAAGCCTATCTGGCAGGCCTTCTACATAATGTAGGCCAACTCGTCTTAATAAGTTGTTATCCGGAAAGATATGTGGAGATTGCCCACCGTGCGAAGGGCGATGACGATCTTGTAATTATAGAGAAAAAGGATATGGGGATTACTCACGGCGAAGTGGGTTTTTGGCTTGTGAATGGCTGGAATCTGGAGAATTTTGCTGCAGATGCGATCCTCTATCATCACGAACCTGCGCATTCAATTTTAGATGCACATCACCTTGTAAAAATAGTTAATTTGGCCAGCGTACTTAGCAGCGAAAATGACACAAACCGGCAATTAACGATTGAAACTGCAGACTATCTGTTCGGGCTGACAGCTCCTATGGTGAGGGAAATTACCGGTAGCGCCGAAAGAGAAGTGCAGCTCATCGCAAATTCAATGGATATTGTTGCCGGAAAGAATACCCACGCAGGAAAGATTGAAGACTCAGATCAAAACAAACATGCCCAACTTGCGAAAGAAGTAAAGCATATCAGCCTCATAAATTCTGCGAAAAATCAGCTCCTGCAGGCAAGAAGCACAGCAGATTTGCTGGAACACATCAGGGTTGCCATTAAGCTTTTGTTTGGACTGGATAATTGTCATATATTTCTTTACGATGCACCCGCAAATACCTTAAAAGCCAACCTTACCGGAAACGGCAATGAGTTTGTTAAAAGGCCGGATAAACTTTTAATCGCTGTTGAATCCGGCAGAAGCCTGGTTGCAAACGCCTTGTTACAAAACCGCATAACTTCGTCTTTCACTGAAAGTGCCTCCAAACTGAGTATTATCGACCGGCAACTGATACGACTATCACACTCTGACGGAATAGTATGCCTGCCGTTAGTTGCAGACGATGAATTCATAGGAGCGTTAGTTATCGGCGCAGATAAAAACTATCAAACTCGCCATAATGATCAACAGCGGCTATTGGAGCTTTTTGCGGCGGAGACAGGACTCTTTATCAAAAAGTTTGAATCAAATATTTCAGGGAAAAAATCCGCCTCAAATACCGAATCCCATGAATTGTCAAAAAAGATAAGAGAAATAATACACGAAGCCAGTAACCCTTTATGTATTGTTAAAATCTATTTGGAAATGTTAGGGCATAAACTGAGAAGTAATTCGAATATTCAAAAAGAGCTGCAGATTATAAAAGAAGAAATTGACCGGGCAGGTAAAATTCTTTTGCGGTTTTCTGACGTTAATTCCGGCACGGTTGAAAATGGAGGTATCGATGTAAACACATTGATTAGTGATACCTTTCTCATTTTTAAACAATCCTTATTCATCACCAATAACATTGAGTATCAACTTGACCTTGATACATCAATGCTGCCTCTTCAAACAAATGGGACTGCCCTGAAACAAGTAATGATAAACCTCCTGAAAAACGCTGTAGAAACCATGCAGAAAGGCGGACAAATCCACGCATCTACAAGAGACAATGTTACTATAGACGGCAAGCCTTTCGTCGAAATAATAATAAAGGACAACGGACCTGGCATACCGGAACATATCCTTCAGAGCCTCTTTACGCCCGTGCATAGTACAAAGGGGGGAAACCATTCCGGACTTGGACTTAGCATTGTAAAAAATCTGGTTTCTTCCATGAATGGTTCTATTAACTGCCAGAGTTCAAAGGCAGGGACTGCATTTACAATTTACCTGCCAGGACGGACGGTAACATAAAAACACAGGAGGCAGATATTGCATGAAAATTACTGCTGACACAGGAAAAACTCACCTTCTTAAAAAGCAGATAGAAAACATGTTGTTCTTCTGTTAAAGGTATTTGATAAAAGGCCCGGCATGCTATGGTATCTAACTTTCAGTATGCAGACAGACAGACGGCTATATCACACGGAACTATGCCCCGTTTACAGAAGGCAACCGTAATTTAACAAGGTATATCCTATGAATCCACCGCCAATATATCAAAATTTAACTGCAGGAAATGACTTTCACGATATCCATATCCTGGTAGTAGATGATGACCCCGGAATGCTGGAAAGTGTTAAACAGCTTTTGGAAATCCACCGATATTGCGTCACCACTATCAAAGGAGGGTCTCAGGCCTGCCGGGCACTCTCGGCAACATCATACGACCTCTTATTGCTGGACCTTAACCTTAACGGCATATCCGGCTATGACGTCATGAATTTTATGAATGACCATTCAATTAAAACGCCTGTCATTGTAATCAGCGGAAATACCTCGTTTGCTTCCGTCAGCAAGGCAATACAAAGGGGAGCTTTGGATTACATAAAAAAACCATACGACCCTGAAGAGCTGCTAGTGAAAATTAAAAATACCACCACCAAAATACAGAGGGAAGTGCTAAACATAAAAATGCAGCGTCATCTGAAGAAATCCGAGGTGCTTCACAGATATATTGTCAATAATTCTCCGGACATAATCTGTACGATAGATCACGAAGGACGGATTATGTTCATAAACACCCAAATTGAAAATTTTCTAGGATATAAGCCGCAGGAACTGATAGGCAAACTATACTCCGAAATTGTCCGCCCGGAAGACGTTGAGAGGTTAAATGTATTTGTGAAAGAAAAAATAAGGCGTGGCTCTGGAAATTATCCGTCCGATAAAATAGAGGTTTGCCTTGTACCAAAAGAGAATTATTTTAAAAGCCGTTATTTCGAGCTTACGCTATTTCCTGTTGAATTAAATTTGCTTGGATTCCAGCCAAAAAACGGAAATATTTCAGGCGATAAATTATTTGGCGTCTACGTAATCGCTCATGATATGACAGAAAGAAAAGAGGCGAAAGAATACATACACTTTCAAGCCTGCCACGATTTATTAACCAAATTGCCAAATCGGGCATCTTTTGAAAAAAGTGGCCGGCTGGCCATAAACAAGGCAAGGCAAAATAATTGTATTGTCGCGGTCTTGTTTCTCGACCTGAACAGATTCAAAATAATTAATGATTCACTTGGTCATGCAGTGGGAGATCAATTGCTTCAATCGGTAACGCAGAGATTGGAATCCTGTTTGCGAAAATATGATATTTTATCCCGTTTTGGCGCGGACGAATTCATGCTCCTGCTTCCGGAAATAAACGCCCCTGAAAATACCAGGCAGGTAGCGTTAAAAATTACTGATATAATGCATGCGCCTTTTGTGATTGGTGATCAGGAGATTTTTGGCAACGTCAGCATCGGTATTTCTTTTTTCCCGGAACATGGTGAAACTATTGAACAGCTTATTCAAAATGCAGAAATCGCTATGTATCAGGCAAAAGGCCGGGGAAAAAAGGGGATTCAGTTCTTTGATAAAGGAATGAAGACTTCCAGCCCACACCATTTAGCGATGGAAAGGGATTTGAGACGGGCTTTGAAAAACAATGAATTTGAGATTGTTTATCAACCGCAAATAACAATCAATACCGGAAAGGTAATTGGTTTTGAGGCACTTGTTCGATGGAATCACCCTGAAAAAGGGAAAATTCGTCCTTGCGAGTTTATTCCTGTTGCCGAAGAAACAAGGCTAATAGAGGATTTAGGTGATTGGGTTCTTCACCACGCATGTTGTGAAGTCAGAGAGTGGATTAAAAAGGGCCATGATACCATTCGCCTGTCTGTTAATATTTCTCCCCTGCAGATTGAAAACCCCCTTTTTGTGGAAAATTTCGTGCATATGCTTGACACATGCCAATTTCCCGGGAAAAATATGGAAATCGAACTGACGGAAAGTATATTAATGGCCGATCTGGAACATATGGCACAAATACTGAATCATCTTCATAAACACTCGATAACAGTTGCTATAGATGATTTTGGGATTGGATATTCATCATTATCGTACATACAAAAACTCCCCATTCATACGCTTAAAATTGACCAATCATTTATGCAGAGCATCCAAAATGAAACAGATGAATCCTGCCTGGTTAATGCCATAATAGCTATGGGAAAAGGACTCCATTTGTGCACCGTCGCTGAAGGGGTAGAAACCATGACTCAAATTAAATACTTACAGAATCAAGGCTGTGATGCTGTTCAGGGGTATTATTTTGGGGAACCACGGTCTGGAGAAAAATGTCTTCGTTTTCTGGAAGAAACCACCCTCATTACCACAACAGCGTGTTTCGTGAAAGCTTTGTAGTACCCTAACCTAACATGGACAAGCCAGAATCAAACAAGCACGAAATATGAAAGATGCGTTCGCTCTTTCTCGTTCCAAAACTCTCAGGCCGGGTCAAATGCAAAATTGCACTGATAGGCTATGTACGGGAAAAAGCATATAAGAAAAATGTTTTCTATACTTTATTTTGCTTTAAGCCGGGCAATTATTAAGTTCTTAAGCAAAAATATAGCGTTTAAGTATATCTTTACTTTGGTCATTTATTAAACCGTTATAATAAATTGCCAAAAAACATATTCCGGCGGAGTATGTTTCCCTAACGATTAATCCGTGTGATTTTATTAAGTACGTTTCATTATTGATTGGAATAAAAAGGTCAAAATTGAGTATCTTGTCAGGCAAGTAATTGTAACGTGCTATTGTTTTACAGCATATACCGCTGAGACTAAGATTTATCACCTCTGCTTTAAAGAGGGTATCATCAAAATAAAGCTCCAACCGAGTATTTGAATCGATTCTTTTATATTTTCTTTTTTCAAATGATATCATTATAGCCTTACGCCTAAAAAACAATGCCACGCATGGTGCGCTCTATGGACAATAATAAAGGCACCTTCTCAATAAGTTGAGGTTTTATAATGATTTCTATTGTCCTCTGTCCACAATCTGCAATTTGCCAACTGTACAGTATTCCCAATTAATAAAGGGAGTAAGGGGCAAGGAGGGTTGTTTACCGCAACTTATTGAGAAGTAACTAATACAGTGTTACAATATATATTATCTACTTTTTATCATATATAATAAATACCCTCTTTGGGGTGGTTATTTATTATTCGTTAATAAGGAGAAAATATATTTCCAATTGTTATGCCCATCTACTATCTCAGCGCCTATTTCGTATCTGTTTTTATGAATTATCTTTTCGTGGGCAATTCTGATTGAGAAGATCGCAGGCAGGTAAACTTCAGAATCAACAACAACCCGGCAGGTAAATATTTCGTCTAATTTAGGTTTGAAATCAAGATCCCCTTTGAACCCTCCCTTGCCGATATCGCCAATTACACAAATTCTCCAGTCATCTTCCATTACTTTGATTTCAAAACATTGTATATTATTAATTCCTTTATCAACCCTCAACAATGTTTTAAATCTGCTAATCCGCCTGTTTACATTTTTGTACAGGAGAAGATTAACCTCTTCTTTGCTTAGCAATGAACTATGTTTAGTTTTTTTTACGTTCTGATGAAAAGGCTGATGATCGTCTAATGTATTATTGACGACTCTGTTACGGCCGCATGATTTGCCAATATAAAGATATTTATCCGCGACGGATAAAATCTGTTTTACAGAATTTCCATCCTCCGGATAGCCGGCAACACCTGCAGTTATTGTCACACACTCCACTTTCCCTTCAGCGACTTCTAACGACAAAATCCTTTTTACCACGTCCCTGAGTTTATCAATGACAAGGGTGGCACTATTCTTGTCCATGCCTGGCAAAAGTATCGCAAATTCTTCCCCGCCATATCTGCTCACAATATCACTATATCTTACATTTGATTTCAGGATATATGCTAATTTTTTAAGAATTTCATCTCCAAACAAATGCCCGTAGGTATCGTTATAGTATTTAAAGTGATCTATATCAATCATAGCGATTGAAAAATGTAGGTTATGGCGTATTGCTTTACTATGTTCGAGATGACAACTGTCAAAAAAAAATTTTCTTTGGTAAAGCATGGTAAGATCGTCGTACATTGCGCCTTTTTCAGCTTTTTCGTATAGCTCAATCCTCTCAATGGTATTAGCAATATTCAATGCCACCGTAATAAATAATCCCATATCTTCTTCGGTAAATGCATTTATTTCTTTCTTGTGTATGTTTAATAATCCAAGCATTCGATTATTTTTAGAGCGCAATGGCAAAGATAAAAACGATCCGATATTTTCCAGTTTTCCTTTATAAAAAAACTGGTCTTTTTTCTTGCTTATGTCATTTAATAAAAAGGGTTTCCCCGTCTGGGCAGCAATGCATGCATATTCCTCCCCCTTTTTAAAGGTGACGTCTTTCACCGCTTCAAAAATATCACTTCCCGTTTTAAATATCGTCAATTCATCGTTGTCCCCGTTATTTAACATGAAACAGAAGTCATCAATACAAAGATTATTCTTCAAAAAAATGGCCGTATATTCAAATAGTTCTTCAATTTTTATTGATAAATTCAGGTTCTCATTTAACAAGTAAAGCAAATAAAGCGAAAACGCACCTTCTCTGGTGCTGTTCTCAATATTCTTATCAGAGCCATACTTACCGTTATGGTGTTTGTTTATGTTTAATAACATTTTTATGGTATACGATAAATATTGTTACTGTCCGCAAATCCTAAAAATAAAAGCCCGCGGTTCTTCATATTGCATAATGTAAGGGTATTCGCAAATTTCGTACCCCGCAAAATTACTTTTCGAAAAAAAGGGTAGCACTATTTAAAATATCGCATACGAATTGTGCTTATATAGTAATAGTATATGTTGAAACTTACACGAGCAAATGGCCGCCCCTGCTCGTTCAGGTCAGGTCAGATTTACAATACTACTCTCTTTTCAATCAGGGAATAATTAAGAAGGCATTGTATGCTGCCGTTAACAAAACAAACGGATTGCGTAAAAAAAGCTTCATGCGGTGAACCGTTTAATGCAATATTTGCGAGTGATACTGTTTCTCTGGAAATCCTTGCAACCGGCTTAATTGCCGGGAAACACTTACAAACAAAAACGAGTGCACGCAATAAGGGATGTGCAAAACGTTGCACGGTACAATCGGAAAAAGATATAACCGTTTGGCATAGACGGAATTACGTGAAACATTATTATGGCTGCAATTTTTGCACAAACCATCGTGTTCTTTACCGCTGTTCAACAAAGAAGTTGTAATTTATCCTCTTCCCTGAATCATAATAAATTCTTACTTCTCTTATTAAAAATTGCGCAAAGTATTTCACGTTGGGGTTCCTTTTTAATAACTTAAATTCATACATTCCATTACACAAACAATGATCCCGAATGGTTTAATTCTCTGTGAATACGAGCGGGGAAGATGTTTTTTGAAGACATAATGCAATGGCAACAAATGGTCTTTTTCGTTTTCAAAAAAGGGGAAAAACCGCCTCTTAATATTCTATTGTGACCACATTTACGCCCTATGAAACAGCAACATCCAGTTTGTTTTGGCACGTTAATTGTGTTAGATAAATGTGGCCGTTATTTAATGCCTGCGCCGTATGTCACGATTCGAGCGTTTGTATTGAATATGCCTTCTCAAAAAAACACAGCGAAATTTCATGGCCATTGTGTTGATGCTGGCTAAAAATTAAAAATGTTAAAATCCAATTAATAGATGATAGAGCCACATATTGACACGGGTTGAAAACGGATAGAAAAGTGGTTTATGGAAAGAGAGGTATTTATAGGAGGTACAAAGTGGATTACCTCCCATCATCCCCTCCTTCGCAAGAGGGAATAAAGGGAAGGGTGTGATTCAAGGTAAGTTATGTACACACTTAGGTATCGATAATTAAAGAGGGGGATAATATGGCGGTATCAGATGAATTGTATGACATGATTAAGTTTTTTGAAATCAATAGACATCAGGAGATGAGAAAAGAGAATTTATATAATCCCGCAAATTTGTGGTGCATGTGGATAAGAAAGGATTTGCAAACATGGAAGAAGTTTGTTGTGTGGTATCTACAAGACTCCCTGGAAATATTAGAAAAAAACGGCGGCAATTTTTGGGATTACTTTACCTCTCATAAAAACAATATACAAGAATTTGCAAATGAATGGGTAGTTGATGAAGAAAGGAATAGTTTTTATCGATTTTGCATTAACAAAATGAAAAACAATGACCTATCGTCTAAAACCTATCACTATAAACATCATAGCCTCGACCAAAAAGATTTTAACCATGAAGCACCGCTAGCATACGAAGAAAGTATGCAAAAACTGTAAGACAAATGAGATATTCCAGGAGGGTTCAGGTTCCAAACCTGGATCCGCGGAGAGACAGGTTTTAGGCCTATCTCTTTTTCCAATATGGCGCGAAACACCATTTCGCTAGTGACGATGCAATCGCTTCGTCCTGCAACTTTGAAACCCCTATACTATTAAATTGTTAACGTTTTTACCGGGGAGTAAATCATTGCATTATAAATATGAACTATTCATACACTTTTCTTGTAAGGATAACGGCAGGAAATTCATATGTTAAAAGAATATCACCTATTTTTCAGAAGGCTGATGATTTGTTTCGATTTGTTTATCGTCACAATATCTTTTTTCCTGTCCCCGTTTTTATTCAGCGACTACGGCGATGTTATTCAGCAGTTTGGCAACTATTTCATACTATTGCCTGCGCTGTTGAGCGTGTGGGGGATATTTCTGCATAATTTTGGCATGTATGAATCTTTCAGGACAAAGAACATTACCGAAGTGATCTTCCCCGTAATAGAAACAGCTTTAGTGGGAGGAGGTCTTTTGGGAAGCTTTGTGTTCCTTGCAAAGATTCAAACGATAGGCAGTGAGCATTTGTTTTACTCTTTTTTCATGGCGACTATATTATTATGCGGCGAAAAGGTTTCGCTTTTATTTTTTATGCAGTATCAGCGTAAAAATGGCTTTAACACGAGAAACATTTTAATTGTTGGTACTGGTAAAAGGGCGCAGCATTTTATAAACACCATCGGAAAAAATGTGGAATGGGGTATTAATGTTATCGGTCTTATTGATAACGATGCGGCAAAAAAGAATACTGTGGTATGCGGAAATAAAGTAATTGGCGCCGTTAAAGATATCCCTGCAATAATTCATAAAACTGTTGTAGACGAAGTCATGTTTGTTGTTCCCAGGTCATGGTTAAACACGGTGGAAGAAATGATTCGGTACTTGTGCGATATAGAGGGACTAAAGGTGAGTGTGGCAGTGGATTTGTTTACGCTTAATTTGGCAAGGACAAAGTATAGCCATGTAACCCCGGATACCATCGGTAAGACCAGGAGTTATCTGTCGGAATTTCCTTTGCTTGTTTTTGAAAGCGCTCCGGACAAATTATTGCAGCTTTTTATTAAACGTCTTATGGACATAATCTTTTCAGGAATAGCGCTTGTCTCGTTATTTCCAGTGTTTCTCATTATAGCAATTGCAATAAAAACTACGTCAAACGGTCCTTTATTTTTTAAACAGAAGAGATGCAGTTTAAACGGAAGAGTATTTAAATTGTACAAGTTCAGGACAATGGTTGCAGATGCTGAAGCAAAACGGGGGGCGCTGTTAAAGAACAATGAAATGCAAGGACCTGTCTTTAAGATGTCAAATGATCCGCGTGTGACAAAAATCGGAAAGTTTTTGCGCAAGTATAGTATAGATGAATTCCCGCAATTTTGGAATGTATTGAAAGGCGATATGAGTTTGGTAGGGCCTCGCCCACCCATTCCAAAGGAAGTGGATGAATATGAACCATGGCATAGAAGACGGCTGAGCATGAGACCAGGGTTAACCTGCATATGGCAAGTGTCAGGAAGAAATAAAATTACCAATTTTGATGAATGGATGCGGTTGGATTTGGAATATATTGACAACTGGTCAGTCTGGCTGGATTTTAAAATACTTTTTGGAACAGTGCCTGCGGTATTAGCAGGTTCCGGGGCTAAATGAACAAGTGTAGCGCAATGGTAGAAAGAAAACCAATTTAACTTAACAACTTTGGTTTTTTGAAAAATTCCAATAACAGCACCGCTTGGCGCATAGTGTAGGGTAGAAGCATTTGCTATAAACGGTGCTCGTTCCTCACTTGATATCTAAGCCCACTAAATTCTAATGTAGTGCGACGAACCTCATCGCACTACAAATGACAATTTTCCAGTTTCAAAAGACTGAAGCGTTAAAATTGATTTGAAATTCTAAACGAGCACTTCTTTCGTATTTCGTGCTTGTATTATTCTGGTTTGTCCAGGTTTGGAGGGTTTCTTACAGGAGAAGCAACATGAATAAAACATGTCATTATGATTATAATAATTTCGCACATGGCAAGGCATTTATCTTTTACCGGCAAGGATATGATAAATATGCCTCAAAGGTATTTTATAGTCCGGCGGCAATAGACATTTTGCTGCGATCAAATCTGGTTGGGACAAAAGGAAAAGCAGCTGCACCTGATATATCGTTATTTTGTGATAAATGGAAAAAATTGCTGGATAGAAAATTTGAAGAAATCGGAAATGAATCAGAAAAGAAGACCGAACCAACTTACTTTATCGATCTCATTAAGAGCCAGAAAAGAAGGTATGCCGTGCGCGGAACAACACTTTCAGATTCAGCACAGAATATAAATCAGGCGGAATGGCCCCATTTGTTCATATTGGACAGGACGCATTCCGACCATGCGCATATCGCCCAAAGCTTCCGCAAATGGCATCTGAACAGAAGGGAACAGGAAATCGTTCAATTACTGCTTGATGACCACAGCAATAAAGAGATCGCTCTCAATCTTAATTTAAGCTACAACACCATTAAAGGATATTTGAGACTTCTTATGCGAAAGCTTGATGTAAATAGCAGGGCAGGGATTATATCAAGGCTGCTCTATATTAACAATCTTAACGTTAATTATTCTTAAGCATGGACAGTGCATTTGGTTTTTATTCCAAAGACGTGATTAAAAATGCTGCGTTTATTTTCTATATTCCAGGAAATGAAAAATCGGCTCTGGATGTATTTTATAGCCCTATGGCTTTCGATATTCTGATGCGCACACATACTGTAAGGAAGAAAGAAAGAGAAGCTGTTTCTGATATATCATCATTTTGTGACAAATGGAAAAAATTGCTGGATAAAAAATTCGAAGGAATCGGGAGTGCCTTCAAAGAACGGTCGGAGCAGGTCTACTTTATTGATGTAATAAAGAGCCAGAAAAGATTTTATGCTGTTCGGGGGATTGTACTTTCAGATTCGCCACAGAAAATAAATCAGGCGGAGTGTCCCCATTTGTTTATATTAGACAGAACGCATTCCGACCATACGCATATCGCAAAAAACTTCCGCAAATGGCAGCTGAACAGACGGGAACAGGAAATCGTACAATTGCTGCTTGGCGACCACAGCAATAAAGAGATCGCTCTCTATCTTAATTTGAGCTGTAATACCATTAAAGGATATTTAAAGCTTCTTATGCGAAAGCTTGACGTTAATAGCCGGACAGGAATCATATCAAAACTGCTGATGGAGTAGCAGCATCAATATAATCTTTTGAAAGACGCATTTAAATTAAAGGGCGGCACTAAAACTTTTTTTATATTCCATATCGGTGCGCATATTCAAACAATCACGGACAAACGAAGTTTGTCCTTACCACCGTGAAAAGTGCATAGATAAAATGAAATTTTTATACAATTAAATTATTCCTGCTACCTCTGGGTGATTTCAGATTTGCAACCAGAACCACACGTGTCATATTTTTAATCCCCTAATAATATCACTTCGTCTTACTCATCTTCATCCTTTCATCAAAATTAAAGCAAAAAAACGTTATTTGGTTTAAAAAACACACAGAATATATTTCCTAAAAAGCGGAAATATTTACATCATCCCCTCTCAAATGTAGAAATTATTAACATTTCACCGCAAATTCCGTAGCGCTATAAATTCACCTATTTAATTTATTTTGAATAACTTATAAAAACCAATACTTCCCATTCATTTTTATAAATCACATTTGGCATATACCTTGCGAGAGTAACAAAACAGATGAAATTGTTCTCGAAGAATTACCCAATTTAAATCCTAATCGGTGAGGGAAAACAATATGACAATGAATACGCTAAAAATGCCTGTTTATATCAAGCGATATGCAGAATCTTCCAAAGATTTAAATACAGAGATACAGAAAGAGCTTAAAAATGTACAGGAATCATTGTCTGATATTAAAAGGCTTACCAGTTTATCTCATTTACTGCGTTACCCCGACGCCATAGGCATAAGAAACAATGATTCTATTGCAAACATCAAGGACTTGAATGTTAAAGAGGTCGGCCACGCATTAATTTCACAAATAGAGGTAGATAGACTTTTCCCCCTGATGAATAATCTTACAATAAGCGGCACAGGAAGCGCAACCGGCATTATCGTTTTGATCAATAGCAATAATGAACTATTGCTAAAGGCTTCAGAAGGCATTGCTAATCATATCGCAAGCAATAAATCGTTCAGGATAAATGACAACATCCTCAAATGGATAATAAAAAATGGAAATCCACTTATTGTAAATGATATTAACAAAGATCCCCGTTTTAAACAGGATCAATCTGATTGGATTCTCGGCAAAACAATTCTTTACGTTCCTATTAAAGTGAAAGAGAAGGTTGTGGGAATTGTAAGCGTAAGCAATAAAAAGTCCGGAGATGTTTATGGAGCAGCTGATGTAAGATTTTTGGAAACTATTGCAACCTATGCTGCTATCGCCATTGGAAATTCTCATTTATCAGAACGCTTAAAAAACGGAAACGCGCTAGAACAACTTACATTAAATTATTATGATGAAAAAAACAGATATCTTCCCGCAACGTTAAGAAGTATTAAATCTGGCGCTTTTGCAGGGTGTGATTTATATTTACAAACAATTGTAAATAATGAAGCCAAGCATTTGCTTTACTGTAAAGGTTTTAAATTGTTGGAAGACGAACGGAAAGAATCCTTCGTAAAGAAAAATATTAACAGAATATACGTCGCAAAAAATGGCACGGAACAATACCTTCGATATATGGAAACAAACATGGATCGGTTTGTTCGTGACGAAACAGTATCATTACAAGAAAGAGCGCGTATGCTCTATGATATTGCGTCAAATATAATAAAAGACGCCTACAAAAACATTGACATTAATGTCATTATTGAAAGAGTCCGGGATTGGACAACGACACTATTAGACTTTGTATTAGTAAATCAGGATAAGCATGCACATTTAATAAAAGTGCTAAAATACAATGGAAAAGTATTTAACCATTCCGCAAATATGGCCATACTCGGCATACTATTTGGCCATTATTTAGGCTACTCAAAGAAAGAACTGGCAATATTGGGCACGGGCATATTGCTTCACGATATTGGCGCCACATGCCTAAGCACTAACACTATCGAAGAAGAAACCCCTGAAAAACTATCAAAACAAGAAAAGGAAACCTATAAGAAACATGCAGAATTTGGATTCTTTCTCTTGTCAAAAAATACTCTTGTCCCAGAAGAAGCTTGTCTTATCGCAAGACAACATCATGAACAATTAAATGGGAAGGGCTATCCGGAAGGCATAATTGGAGAAAAAATCCACCCTTATAGCCGCATAACTCACCTCCTTGACGAATACGAACGACAAATGTCCACTGATTCAAAATACGAACAAAACCCAGCATTTAAAGTACTGCAGCATATGGTAGGAAAGATGGACGGGAGTTTTGATAATGATATATTAAAAAAATTTATAAGTTTTCTTAATACAAGCATAAATGCAATTTCTATATAAACAATAAATAGTCAATTTATTACATTTAACAAGGAGGTTGTAAAATGAGTAGGATTAATACAAATATCGGCGCTTTAAACGCATTGAAATCATTAAATGATGTTAACACCCGCCTCTCTGTATCTCAATTAAGATTGGCTACCGGTAAGAGAATTAACTCTGCCGCAGATGATGCAGCAGGATTTTCGATTGCCAAAAAATTTAATGCCCGTTCACAGGGACTTGGCCAGGCCCTTTCAAACATAGGATCTGCCAAAAATCTGATGGCTGTTGCTGAAGGCCATTTAAACAATATTCTTGATATTCTGACACAGATGAAGACAAAGGCAACACAGGCGGCAGATGATTCGTTAGGGAGCGCAGAGCGTAATGCCATAAAAGCGGAATTGAACCAGTTGGCAGTCCAAATTGATCTTGAGGTTGCCCAAGCAACATGGAACTCAAATTCAATATTTGGCGGAGCGAATGCAACATCCGGGTCCGCAAGCAGCGTGCAGTTCAAATTCCAGATTGGCGCCGGTTCAAGCGGTACCAATGACGTGTTGTCGTTTGACTTGTTAGCAAATACCAATGTAAGCTTTGACAGTGGGGCTACTGATAAAAACTATACCGCAAGTGGATTGAATGTAAGTATCGCTACAACATCGGTAGCATCAAACGCTTCTGCACGTGCATTGATGAGCAATATAGACACAGCCATTGAAGATGTATCAGAGGCATTGAGCTACATTGGTTCGGTGGTAAACAGGCTGACGTATCAGGAAACCAGTTTAACGGTAGCAAGAACAAATACCGATGCTGCGAGAAGCAGGATTGAGGATGCAGATATGGCATATGAACAATTAGAAGCCACCAAGCTACAGATATTGCAACAAACTGCCAGCGCTATGCTTGCACAAGCAAATACCAGCCCTCAGATAATAATGCAGCTCTTTCAGGGTTAAAACATTTTATTATGTCAGAAAAAAACAAAAAGGCCGTTTTATATTAATAAAACGGTTTTTTTATCTTGAAAATACACAACATTACGTTTTATCGTTTTGCATGTTTCCGATGCCTGTTAGTACCTTATCAGTAATTTCTTTGCATTTTTTGACAAAATATTTACGGATGAACCCCGAAATGCTAAATACGAAACAAATTCTAATTTTCAATTTTCAAATGTTCAAAACCAGGTTTTTTGTAACAATTTAGCTCTTTTAAAAATTCCAATTCACGGTGAACCAACACACAAACCATACCAAAATATATGGATCAATCTGAAAGATTGATCCATCCAGGAGTTCGCCAAAGGCGATACGTTCACATTATGGTCAAACTTTCTGCCTGTCTGATAGTTAAAAACGAGTCCGGTATTCTTCCCCGTTGCCTGGAAAGTATTCAATCTTTTGCAGATGAAATAATCATTGTAGACACAGGTTCTACTGATAATACTGTAGAAATTGCCCTGCGCTATAAGGCAAAAGTGCATCATTTTCAATGGAGAAACGATTTTTCCGCAGCCCGCAACGAATCATTGCGATATGCAAATGGCGACTGGATACTTTACATTGACGCAGATGAAATTATTGATGAAGCTAACGCGCTAAAAATTCGGTCACTAATTAACAGCAAGGATATTATGGCGCTTACGGTAAGGCAATGTATTCCTCAACAATGTGACAACATAGCAACCTCTTTCTACAGCGAATACTGCAGGGTTTTCCGGAGACATCCAGAAATCCGCTTTGAAGGGACCATTCACGAACAAATATTGCCTTCAATTAAAAGATTAGGCGGTAAAATACTCAGAGCTGACATAATAATTCACCACTGGGCTTACGCTTTCAACAAAGAGAAAAAGAGGCAAAGGGCGGAACGGAATCTTAATTATTTACTAAAAGAGTTTGAAAAAAATCCGGACGATTCATTCACACTCTTCAATCTGGGCATGACTTACCAGGAACTGGGAAACAATGATTCAGCGATTCAGGTATACCTGCGCATGCTTGAAAAACCGACTGACATTAAAAACGAACTTACAGGACAATCGCACATAAACCTATCAAAGATATATTTAGAGAATGATAATACTACGAAAGCCGTCTACCACGCGCAACAAGCCTTGCTTTTAGACACTAACAATCCTTTGTCTGCGTATATGCTTGCAACAATCGCTGTGACAAAAAAACAATTTCAGAAGGCAATTGAACATTTAGAAACTGCAATAAAAATATCTGAAGGCGAAACAGGTATTGCCCCCAACGTAGAATTAAACATGGCGCAGATATATCTTGAGTTAGGCAGTTGCCGTTATTCACTTCACGACTTTGTTGGTGCAGAAAATGATTTTTTACGTTCACTGGCATACGACGCGTCTGCCACAAACCCCTATATCCTGATCGGGAATTCCCGTCTTATACGTGGAGACAAAAGGGGAGCAAAAGACATGTTCGAACAAGCGCTAACCATTAACCCGCAACTAACAGAGGCAAAAAGCGGACTTACCCTCTGCAGTAATGAAAAATCAGCCCTTGCTAATGAATAGAAACATGAACGTAGAAGAGTATGCCCTGCAACACGGATAAAGCTAGCCAAACAAGGAATATTGTGCGAAGCCCCAGCGCTGTTCAAAAAAGAATAGATGTTTGAATTAAGGTAAGGAAAAACTGTGGGGATAATGATAGGGACGATTAAATAGTACCAAAAAAAGACTACAATCGTTTGTCTACTTTATTTAACGACTTCATCCACTTTATTGCCCAAATTTGCCTGAGCCATTTGGTTGTAATACGATTTCAGCATTTTCATTCGTGAAATGGTATCTTCCGGGGGTAATTGTCTGATGATTTTTTCGGTGTCTAAATCTCTCACGGTGGTAACAACAAGATTCAACTCTTTCTCAATAGCAAATTCAACCCGCGTACCAATAGGAGAAACACCGGGGAAAACGGGAGGGGAATGAGAATCGTATAAGGCAGAAGAAGCTGGTTGTTCCGATGGTATTTCCTTTTTTGAAACAGCCACATCATTAGAGTCGCTGTTACTGTTGCTTTGAGGAGATGTATTGCTAACACTCGCGCTACTGCTCACATTTTGCGATACAATTTTCTTATCAATAATTGCTTGGTAAGAAACCTTCGCATCTTCTGTTATTTTATCAGAAGATACATCTTTCCCCTTTTCCTTGCTGACAATATCTTTTTTGTCAACTTCAGTAAACAACTTATTATTAGAACTATAACTATGAATCTTGCCCACATCCATAATTTTGCTCCAAAAATATTGTTTATACAGATAAAATTAAAAATAATTATTTAATCCTTTGCACAGGTGGCATGGGTTGATTTACTGCCAGCGCAAGAACTTTAAAAACGTATATGCATATTTACACATAAAATATAAATCAAGCGGCGTCCTGTACCTGCAACCATGCGCCTCTTAACTCTTTAAAAATCTTCAACGCAGCGTCAAATCTTCCGTTTTTTATCTCCCGCATACAAAATTCATATAGCCTGAAAAGTGAATTTGAAATCTCTGCCTGATCGAAGTTCAAAGAGTCAATTAATTCTGCCAGCACAATACTTGCCTTTTCTTCATCCTTACGATTACACGCGGTAATACCTGCGTCATACGCTTTTATTAATAATTGGAGCGGATTTAACGTCATTATTCCCTGTTCAAGATATGCATGCCCAACTTTTTTTGTTCCTACCATAAATTTTCACCTCCATAAAAAAGTATTGTATTATCCACACACATCAATAAATGAAGGATTATCATTAATGTTCTGGTCTAAACTACGTACCAATTGCTTGCTTTCCTGTATTTTTTCAAGATTTAAAGCAATTTCATTTATTCTGCTTTCTATGAGAGACTTGTTTTCTTTATCCAGAAGAGCAATCTCGTCTAAAAGTTTTCTCATCTTCCCCACTCGCTCTTTTAATAAATATTTTCCTTCCTCATCGTCAATACCCCCAACAAGTTCTTTTATCGAATGACATTCTTCACCAAGGGCGGAAGCCCTCTTTATTATTATCCCTCTTTCCTGCATTTTTTTAATTAACAAGTCTTCTTCATCTCCGCCGTTCAACATTTCCTTCAATTCAATTGTATTACGAAGTATTTTATCACAATCATCCAGCCTGATCCCAAGAAGATTTATTATTTCATCGTATGAATTTATTTTATTATTAACCAAATCCAAACTCCATTCATTATCTATTTAGGGTCTTCTCCCTACTGAGTGGGTAAAAATGAGCGAAAAAAGTCTTGCGACCCGCAATTAGAGGGAGTTTTCAGCTTGTTTTAGCGTCTAAAAATGTGATATAAAATCGCATGAGAAAAAAACGATCACTTTATGATGCATATCAGTTTTGTAGTTTTAAACCACAACACAAGGTATCAGGCGTTTTTGGCGACTCCAATGCCATGGTAATAAAGCTTACCCGACAGGGAAAAAAACCGTCTGCGGTAACTGCGGTAAAGTATACCGAACCATCTATGACCGCAAGAATAGGCGAGTGCGTGATCTTTCCAGCGGCAATAGGCGTGTATACCTTGAACTTGAGATTCGCCGGGTTTTCTGTATTTGCTGCAACAAGGTGAAGCAAGAGAAGCTGAAGTTCCTTGCGGATAATCCTTTCTACACCAAGCGCTTTGCCTTCTATGTTGGCAAGCGATGCAATACTCAGACGATTAAAGACGTTGCCGTAGAATTGCACCTGGACTGGAAGACTGTCAAGGAACTCGAAAAGCAGTACATGCTGGAGAAACTCCGCCGTGCCGGGAATCCTGGTCCAAAGGTAATCGGTATTGATGAAATTTCTATTCGTAAAGGTCACCGTTACCGTATCATAGTAAGCGACCTTGAGAGGAAGCGGGTGATTTGGTTTGGTGGTAAAGACCGTTCAGAAGAGAGCATGAACCTCTTCTACGACGAGTTAGGTGTGCACAAAACCAGGAAGATACGGCTTGCGGTTATGGACATGTGGAAGGCTTTTGAGAATGCCATCCGTTGTCGCGCACCACAGGCGGCCATCCTTTACGATAAATTTCATATCATAAAGCATCTGAACGACGCCTTAGACAAAGTGAGAAAGAGCGAATATGCCAGACTGAGTGGCAAAGATCGTAAGTTCATTAAAGGTCAGAAATACACACTTCTTTCTCATCGTGAAAACCTTACGGTAGAAGGGAGAAAGGCATTAAAGATACTTCTGACCGCTAATAAACGACTTAATACGGCATATGTCCTCAAAGAAACATTCGGACAGTTATGGAGCTACACGTCAGAGGCCTGGGCCAGAAAGTTTTTTGATAACTGGAAGGCCTCGTTAAAATGGCAACGGCTTAAACCCTATGAGGAGTTTGCAGAACTGGTTGAACGCCACTGGGATGGCATTGCCGCTTTCTGCAAACCAGAAAATAAAGTTCCGCTAGGATTTGTCGAAGGGCTGAACAACAAAATCAGGGTCATTCAACGCCGAGCTTACGGTCTACGAGACGAAGAATATCTTCGACTCAAAATCTTGGCCTGCATGCTGCCTGATATCTAACACAAAGCAATTTTCGCTCATTTTTACCCACTCGATAGGGAGAAGACCCTCTATTTATTAGAACCTCATCTATGTTCCCATCATGTTTAAAGCCGAGTTTGTAAGCATTGTTATCTGAGAACCCTGAAGTACCAGATTGTTTAATAATTCCTGCATTTTAGACAACTGTTGGCGATATTGGTTCTCTTTTAACGACAGTCGTGTTTCCATACTTTTAATTCTATTGTTGATCCCTGTTATCTGGGTATTTATTGTGCTCTTTGTATTATCAATGAGGGAACCGGTCGTAGAAGACGTGCTCTCAACAAACGGTTTTAGTAAAGATTCTATCTTTTTTGCAACGCCATTTGTAGCGTTAAATAAATTCTCAACCGCTTTGGGATTCGATTTAATAGCACTATCAAATGCAGAGGTATCGGACAAACTCACCTTTAAATTACTGTCCACGGTAATGCCTATCTTACGGAGGTAATTGGGTTCTCCTTCAGTAAGACCTGTCACCTTCTCAACCACTATCTGTAACAATTGTCTCCTTATATTAATAAAGGTTGTATTACCCGCAAGAGGCCCCCTGGTGAACTTTTCCGTATCAACACCAGACTTGTCTTTTATATGACTTGTCAGTGCGTTAAATTTTTCAAGAAAGTCATTAATTTTTGTTTTAATCGCGCTGGTATCCTGATTCACAGTGATTGTTGTAAACGTATTCTCCGTATAAGCGGAAACATTCGCTTGTTTTAAAGTATAGTTAATGCCATTTATGGTAAAATCGTTAGAGCTTTTTGAGATTTCATCACCGGAGCTTGTGCTATTAATAGTAAACTTGGCATCGGCACCTCCGCTGGCGGTTTGTCCACTGAATTTAAACGTATTCATCAGGAATGTTCCCGATACGTCTGCCAGGGTAATAGTATCAGAACTCCCTGTGCTTTTGGAATTCATTACCACTCTATCCAGCGATGTATCATAATATGCCGTTACGTTGGCATCTGAATTATTAATCCTGTTTATAACGCTATTCAAAGTATCCGTACTTGCATCCCATGAAATTTCTATTCCGTTAATCTTAAAACTCCCGGAGCCTGATACTGCCGTATCAAAATTTGCCTCTGACAAAAGTACATCCGCCTGAATACCGGTTACTGCAGTAGCGCTATTATAATCACCCGCTGCATTTCTCATTTTTACCTGAGTAAAAAACCCGCTCCCACCCGGAGTTTCCGATTCAGTAAAAGTCAAAGAACCGCTTGTCGTATCCTCTAAATAAAATGTATCTTCAGTACTATCATAATACATATTTGCCGCAGCATTCGTATTGACATCATCCATAAACGCCTGCACCGAAGCATATGTTGCCAAATCAGATGAAGTCCACCCATTAATCGTTACCGCTCCCGTTGGAGCAGTTCCAAATCCCGCATCACCAAAACTCTTTGTCACATCAATCGTTCCTGAACCCGGCGCAACCTTTGAACTGCTAACCACCGCTGCTTTAGTAATCAACCCGCTGGAACTTTGTACGGACGATCCGGAGGCCAACTGTTTAACGCGTATTTGATACGTCCCTGTAGCGGCATTGCTACCTGTAGTAGCAGACACTTCTTTGCTTTCACTGGTACTTACGCTTCTGGAATTATAGACAGAACTGTTATCCGCGCTGGCTAGATCTTTTGTTGGGTCGAGCAGACCTGAAATTTTTGAATTCAGGTCTGTATACAGGTCTATTTTACTATATAGTTTCGTCCTTTGGCTTTGCAAATCATATAGGGGTCTTTTCTCTAACGACATATATTGCGCAATTAACGAATTGAGTCCAGAATTCGAGCTATACGCTGATGTAAGAGAGGATAGTGCCATTTTAAATTCCCCTGATTTAAGAAAAAAACGCCAAAAACCGGCAAGCTAATATATGATTCCTATATGAAAATAACAATACATTATGCCTAATAAAATTTAAAGACAATTTCACTATTAATAGAAAAGGGGACGGGCATTGCTGCCCATCCCCGATAATACACCCTTTATTATCCGAAAAGCTGTAAGATTGACTGAGGCCCTGCATTCGCCTGCGCCAACATAGCGCTTGCAGTCTGTTGTAATATCTGCAGCTTTGTTGACTGCAACTGCTCGTATGCCATGTCCGCATCCTCAATACGGCTCCTAGCCGCCTCGGTATTAGTCCTCGCTACCGTTAAACTGGTTTCCTGATAGGTCAGCCTGTTCACTACTGCACCAATGTAACTCAACCCTTCTGATACATCCGCAATGGCGGTATCTATATTGCTCATCAATGCCTGCGCGGACGCCGAAGAAGTAACCGCCCTGCCCGCCGTCGCAACACTTACCCGCAATCCATCAGACTTATAGTTTGTATTGCCGCCATCAAAGCTTACATTGTCTTTCGCTAACAAGTCAAACTTCAACACATCATTGGTGCTGCTTGCCCCTGCGCCAATCTGGAATTTAAACTGCACACTACTTGCCGCTCCCGTAGTAGAATTCCCCGTACCAAATATTGACTTGGAGTTCCATGTGGACTGGGTAACTTCGAGATCAATTTGTGTTGCCAATGCTTTGAGTTCCGACTGAATAGCGTTACGTTCTGCACTCCCTAACGAATCGTCTGCCGCCTGCGTCGCCTTTGTCTTCATCTGTGTTAAAATATCGAGGATGTTATTCAGATGGCCTTCCGCAACCGACATAAGATTCTTGGCAGAACCTATGTTCGCAAGTGCCTGTCCAAGCCCTTGTGAACGGGCATTGAATTTCTTGGCAATCGTAAAACCCGCGGCATCGTCGGCGGCATTATTAATTCTTTTGCCAGTCGCAAGCCTTAATTGCGAAACCGACAGTTGCGTGTTAATATCATTTAACGATCGCAACGCATTCAACGCATTAATGTTTGTATTAATTCTTGACATATCCCAACCTCCTTGTTTTTAAATGTTTTCCCTGTTTATTTAACGGATATAACCCTATCACAATTACATTTGTTAAAACACCTTTTAGACTGACTAGTCGTGTCCTTGTACGCTTTTTTACTTTATTTCCGCTTTATGTCTGTTTTTTTTATCGACACAAATTCTAAACAGTTTAATATTTTTTCTAAATAATTTTCTCACTTTTTTCATATTTATATTTTACTATGCCATTCAACGCTGTTTGATTAACCAACATTTTTGCCCGTTTTGCAACGGATGTTCACCCCAAGTCAAAAAACAAAAGTGCCGTAAAAGCCTTATATTTATTGACTTTTACGCCGAACAGCAAGCTTTTTTCTAGTGACTACCCGTATGTTCCGGCTTGGCAATACTTCTGGCAACTTTATCTGTAATGCCTCTAATAATTCATGTGATTGTTGCCGCGGACGCGGGATCTTCTGGCAACTAGCTTTTTGGCCTTTGATTGTTACTTCCATCGAACAAATGGTCGTCAATTGTGCGAGACCTTCCTCTACCGTCAAGTCAAAATTCTTCCACGCTCTGCGCAGCCTTCGAATTATCATGTACGCAAGCATTACCACAAACACATGTCCCCGTGTACTATCCTCCTTTCTTACATACACCGGACGAACCTCCAAATTCACCGTCTTACAGTCCCGAAACGCCTTCTCCACTTCCGTTAAATCCTTGTATCGTTCATGTACCAGATTGGTATCCGCCTCGTTCTCCTCAAGATCAGTCTTGATTGCGTAACAACCATCAAGGTATGATGCCTCCTTTAATGCTTCCTCAGCTCTCTCTATCTTTAGCGTCCTATCCTCTTCTTTTATCTGCACCCACCCATCAAGTTTCAATCTCGTTAGCCTTTCCCTTGTTGTTTCCAGGGCCTTCGATACTGACGACTTAGGATGTTCCTTCAGATAACTGTTCTTCTTCACGATGTATTTCTCTATACTCTGTAATTTTGATACACGGGTCTTTGACATCTCTTCCGCCCTTACCGGATTGCGCCTCAGAATATATCGAACCTCATCATCCTTTATCTCGCAGAGCTTTTCTTCGAACAATCCTAATTGCAGTATCCCTTTATTTATCAACGACTCTATCTGCGGCTTAGTTATCGCCGTTATGTAATGAAACCCTTCCGGTAAACTTTCGATTTGCACCGTCTTGATCATCCCACGATCTCCTACAATCGTTACATCTTTACATCCAAACCGCTCTAATACCTTCTTTACCTGAGATTCAAAGGTCTTCGGATCCTGGGTGTTGCCCCTAAATACTTCTGTTGATACCGGCTCCCCGGATTCATCACAAAGCATACCGATCACTATCTGTTTTTTCCTCTTTTTGCCGTCACGATTATACCCGTACTCACCAAAATGATTCGACTTCCCCTCTAAATAACTGCTCGTCACGTCATACAAAAACAACTTCGGCTTATTGCCTCCTCGTCTTAACTCAAACAGCTTTCGCTCTATCTTTGCCTGATTCTCTGACAACCATGACAAATTATCGTACAGATTGTTCTCGTCAAACCCACGCTTCATATCCAGGACGTCACCCGCAGCATGTATCTGCGCCAGCCTTACTGCAGACAGTCTTGACCCCCGGCCTATTACCCTTGCCATTACTTGCCAAAGCGCCAGCTTTCCTTCAAAGTCCTTTCCCAATGCCTCTTCTATCCCTAATTCCTTTGCCACTTGGTACACGCTCCACGCTGCTCCCACAGACAAACCCTCATGGAGTTTCACCGATTCTGACAATGCGCCCAATGCACAGAGATCGTCTTTATGTGCGAGTGCAAGTCTTATCGCTTCAATCTCCAGGGGAGTGCAATTCGACAGATTCGCAATGGTGCGTTTCTTGACCTTCCCATCCTCACGGTACGATTCCCGCAGAAGGGTAGATCGATAGATTTTTTTACCGGATTTTGACTTGTTCTCTACAATATGCATGTCCACCATTGTACAGATAACAACCATTATCAGTCAAGTATATTGTCGGATAATAACAATATATTAGTGACTACATATTTATTAAAAATACAGCCTTAACAAACTATGTATTAAGCACTTATGCGTTTTGGCAGGGGTGAACATCCGTTGCAAACAATGGTTGTCGTAAGTCTTTTTAATTAATGGATCACAAATTTACGGATTTCCCAGAAAAAGAGTATATCAACGGAGTTATCTATAAGTATGAACGATTGTAACTATTCAGCTTAAACGTGGGGATTCCCTGTATCTTGCAGCTTATTTTTTGGCAGGCGATGCAATGCCCTACACATTGCTTTCGTTAGCAATTACCCTTCAGATTTTTTTAACTGACCATGTATCATTAAAGCCTGATCAAAAACCTTCATATTGAACGATTTATTTTGCTGATATGATTGTCTGTTTAAAAAAAATGCGGAATAATCCTTTAAAAAACATTTCAGCCGGTGATGTTTATCCGTATGGAGAATGATATCGCGCGTATTCATATCTTGTCTGACGATGCCGAACGGAGATATTTCTTCTATAAACACCTTTATCGTTCGCATCAAAATTGCTAAATCATCGGTTGAAGAAAGATGCTGGTCTATTGGCGTCCAGTTATCTGGCAGTTGATAAATGAAAAATTCGTCTTTTGGCCATCCGGATGATATTCTCTTAAATATCCCTACCGGAACAGGAACGTTAATTCTCAGCGCAAACAAGGCATTCGCATGCTTCCACAAATCTACTGCGCCTCTAAATCGCTTTTGGTATGAAGGCATTTTTGTAAACCGTACTATCTGATATTGCTTGGCCTGCACTGTACCATTAACCATTTGGTCTGTCGTCGCTAATAGTATCCGTATCGTTTCCTGAGAATATGCTTTTCTATACCTGCCAAAGAATCCGGCATTTTTAAAAATGCCAAATTTTCTATTCTCATGAATACATTGCTGCACAAACTTTTTCGAATCCTTTTTTTGCAATGCGAATGTCAGGGATTCAATTCGTTTTGCCAGTTGTTTGCAATATACATAATCACCTTCGACGTATGTCATGAGAAAACGAAGACGCTCCGTATTGCAGAATATCCCTTTTGCTCTATTCAACTTTGCCAGATACAAAATACTTTGTTTTTCCAAAAGACTCCCGCGTTGTATTGATACCCTTTCAAAATCAATTAAAATAATCCTTGTGTCCCCATCACGCTTAAAAACTAAGAAATTATTTAACGAATAATCATCCTGTTTTATGCCGGAATCATGAATAAATCTTGATAGTTTGCCAAATTCTTTTAGAACAGACCTTCGTTCTGCAAAACAATTATTGTCTCTAAAATAATCGTTTAAGGTATGAGAATTTTCGATTTTTTTTATGATAAGGTATGATTTTTTAATGAAAAAACATTTTTGTTCGCCAAACGCAACGGGTACTTCCACAGGAACGCCCTTTGAAGCGGCAAGGTACGTCATATAAAACTCCCTAAATGCCTTGGTTCGTTTAAACAATTGCTTCAATTGCTGAAATAGTGAAGGATATTTATAAATCTTAAGAATAAAGCTATATGCTTCATCTGATTTAACAACTTCAAACCCGGCAAGTATTTTAAACCTATCTTCTCTATTAATTTTGATCGTGGTATGATTGTTTAACGTTTTGAGATGTTTGAGGTGTGATACAAGGAAAGTAAACTGCTCATGTACCAGCCATTGGTTGTTGCTTTCTGTATAGGATATATATTCTTTGAACATTGTCTTTCTTTCGTTATAATTACATTAATCTATTGTTTACACCGCTGGAATTCAAGATTTTTTATCTTTATTAATAATGTGGAAAACCACGCCCTGTGGGCGTGGTCAGAGTTTAAAGGCTTTGCCAGTAAAACGACTCATTGTTACAATCTAAGTTGAGTTGTCCCACAACATCAACAAAGGAGTAACAAATGAGTCGATTTCGCAAATTATCGCATACGATATGGCATTGTCAATATCATATTCTTTGGACACCAAAATATCGTCTAAGAATACTTACTGGTCAAGTAGCAGAAGAAGTAGGTAAGTGTATCAGAGCATTTTCTGAACAAAAAGGCTGTGAAGTTGTTGAGTTAAATGTACAAATTGACCATGTTCATCTGCTTGTCATGGTAGTACCCAAGATATCGATATCCGATTTTGTAGGTATAATCAAAGGCAGAACAGCTATTCGAGTTTTCAATAAGTTTCGACATTTGAAGCAAAAACCTTATTGGGGTAATCATTTCTGGTCGAGAGGTTACTGTGTCGATACCGTTGGTTTGGATACGGAAAAGATACGTAAATATGTGAAATATCAAGAGCAGAAAGAGCGCCAAGAAGAGTCACAACGGTAAATTTAAAATGGGGACAACTCAACCTTGCTTCCTTTGGAAGGAAGGCATTTTCATCCCCTTATAGGGGTTATCCCAAAGCCACCTGCTCCGCGGGTGGATTCTTTACAAACACAAAGGATGAATATATTTTTATCGCATACCGCCCGTAATGCTCAAAAGATAATACAAAACGCTTTGGAGCAAAACCGGCATGAACTCTTAGAGCCGGAAGCAAAACAACTACTTGGAACATACGGAATCGTTACTACCAGATTTTTAGTTGCCTCATCTGCCCATGAAGCAATCCAGGCTGCAAATTCCATAAAATACCCTGTCGTTCTCAAAATCATATCCCCTGACCTCAGCCACAAAACGGATGCAGGCGGAGTAATGTTAAACATACAAAATGATAAAGAAGTTGCGGCTGCATACGAAAAAATCTTTAAAAACATTAGTAAAACTGTACCGGATGCAAGGATATATGGAATCCTCGTGGAAGAAATGTCAACTCCCTCAACCGAAATTATTGTAGGCGGCCTGAGAGATCCGCAATTCGGACCAACAGTGATGTTCGGGATAGGAGGTATTTTTGTTGAGCTTTTTAAGGACGTTTCCTTTCGTATCGCTCCCGTAGAAGATTACGAAGCGCTTGACATGATTCGCGAAGTAAAAGGCGCCAGACTTTTAAGCGGATTTAGAAATGCAGCGCCACTGGATATTTCAGAAATATGCCATATCATTATTCGGGTATCAGATATCATGATTTCTAATGAGGAAATTAAAGAAATAGATCTTAACCCAATCCTTATTTACCCGAAAGGGACAAAAACCGTTGACGCAAGAATTGTCTTATCGAAAAGGGAGTAAACTGATTACGTGAAATTAAAAGATACCAGTTTTTCTGTCAGGGCGGAACGCGCTATCCTATTCAGAGCGCTTTCTTATCCCAATATTATTGACCTTGATGAAGAACCTTTGGAAGAGTTAAGCAGATTGGCAAAAACTGCAGGAGCAAACGTAATTTATACAGTAATCCAAAAAAGAGCGCACATAGACCCATTGTATTATATTGGAAAAGGAAAGGCGCAAGAGCTGCAAAAAATAGCGGTTGAAATGGACGCAGATGTACTCATTTGTGACGATAACCTTACCCCCGCACAGGTAAAAAATTTGGAAAAAATCATTGAAAAAAAGGTAATTGATCGTAGTGAGTTGATTTTAGACATATTCGCCACAAGGGCAAAGACCCACCAGGCAAAACTTCAGGTAGAATTAGCTCAGTTGGAATACACAAAACCAAGACTTAAACGGATGTGGACACATCTTTCACGAATTGAAGGAGGAATAGGCACAAGGGGGCCAGGAGAAAAACAACTTGAAGTAGATAATCGTATTGTTTCAAGAAAAATACATGATCTTAAAAAACGATTGGGTGAAATAGAAAAACGGCAACAGAGAGTAGTTGCTTCAAGAAAAGAATTTTCTACCGTATCCATCGTCGGTTACACTAATGCCGGAAAATCTACCCTAATGAACGCCCTAACCGATGTTGATGCCATGGTAGAAGATAAACTCTTTGCAACATTAGATACAAAAACAGGTATATGCAAACTTGAAAATTCCAAAAATATTCTTATCAGTGATACTGTTGGGTTTATACAAAAATTGCCGCACTATCTTGTTTCTTCATTCAAGGCAACGCTCGAAGAAACCCGAAACGCGGATATTTTATTGCATGTCGCGGATATCAGCTCCCCGCATATTCATAAACAAATAGAATCCGTAAATATAGTATTAAAAGAACTTGGATGTGAAAAAAAACCAACAATTATTGTATTGAATAAAATCGATGCACTGAAAGATGAATCTGTTATCCCTTTACTGAAAAATCGCTATAAGAATTGTATTGTCATTTCTGCAAAAACATGCCAGGGGATACCGGCGCTGAAACAAAAGATTGCCGAAATACTGGAAAAGAGACTTCTCAATATAGAAATCTCATGTAGTCAGGAAAATGGCAAATTAATAGCCACCCTTCATGAAAATGCCCACATTCTAAACCGCACATCAGACGACCGCCGATTAACATTCCATCTTCAGATAGAAGATAAGTTCCTTAGTAAATTACTGAAGTTGCATGATGATATTCAAATAAAGGAATTAGTCCCTTAGCAAAATATCTTTACAAGGAAGAAATATGCGAAATGTTTTTACTTGTTTTTATTCTGAACAAAACAAAAATAGTAGTTGAAACGGCAAATAGTATAATGCTTATTATCTGCGCAATGGTAAAGCAGTTAAAATATAATTGATTATCTCCCCGAAGTGCTTCCATACAAAATCTTATAATGGGATACACCATGCCAAAAAGGAGCACAATCTCTCCATTTCTTTTTCGAAATCTGAAAAAACTGTTGAGAATAAAAAATAATGCTATATTTGAAAAAAAAGCATACAATTGTACGGGATGAACCGGTAATGAATGCAGAGCGGAAAGGAGAACCAACCCATGTTGATAGTGATAAATAAATACCGGGCTGCCATCAACCATGCCTTGACTATCAACTGTCCTGGGAAAATAAACTGCCCACGGCAGATTAAGTGAAATCTTGCCAAAACAGCATCCATTCAAAAAACATCCAATACGTCCAAAGGCTAATCCCAGTGCAGTAGATGGCGCAATAATGTCTATCACCTTTAATACGGGCAACTTTCGTTTTCTAACAAAAACGAATAGCATAATAATTGCGGCAAACAATCCACCATAATACACCAGACCACCTTCATAAATTTTGAATATATTTAATAAATTATTTTTATAATCTTCATAAAATTGTATTACAAAAAACAACCTTGCCCCTGCTATTCCGGCAAAAATCAGATATATCCCCAAATCTGTGATGGCATTAGGGTCGATACCTTCTTTCTTCGCCCTCCAGCGCGCAACGGCTATGGAAACAAGAAATGCCACCATTAACATGAACCCATAGGAGTATATAGGTACGCTTTGGGAGAAAAAAGGGATAGGGATTTCGAATAAAATCCGTCTCATGTTGGCAGGTTTTTGATGAGTTTATTTTTTGCGTCAACCAAAATAATCTTTGGTTTCCATCCTATAGCGTCTTTGTTATTGATAAGGCAATATGCAATAATAATAACACGATCTCCAGGTTGCGCCCATCTTGCAGCTGCCCCGTTTAAGCAAATTATCCCGGAGTCTTGTTCTCCTTCAATGACATATGTTTCTACTCTTGTTCCATTATTTATATTCAAAACCTGCACCCGCTCATAATGCAGAATATCTACCGCAGTGAGAAGAGACTTATCGATGGTAATGCTTCCGTTATATTCCAGATTGGTTTCAGTTACCGTAGCGCCATGTATTTTGGATTTACACATCTCTCGCAGCATAATTTGCCTCAAAAAATGAAAAAGCCGTCATCGACAGCAAAATAAAGAAATGAAATACTCTCAAATAAGCAAGAATGATATCATAAAATCGGTGAAAAATCACTATTGTTTCAACTAAAATTCATGCAGTATTATCTTTGCCCGACGGGCGGATAGAAACTCCGAACACATATTTTTACCAAGTCCACAATCTCTTCATCTTTTAGCTTGCCTTTAAAGCCTGGCATTTTTCTTAATCCATTTCCTACATGAATAATCAATCTCGAATCCGAAGCATTATCCTGCCATTTCACATTGTTAAAATCAGGAATATTAAAGAATAATCTGCCAACAAGACTCCCTTTTCCATTCATCTTATGACATTTTTGGCATTCTCTTTCGAATACTTCCCAAATAGCTTCTCTTTCCAGTAAAATTGTCTGTTTTTTATAGCATCCCAAAAAACAGGAGGAAAAAAAAGCGATGAATAAAAAACAATATTGATAATTTTTCATTTATTACTCCTGTAATTATTATCGTATACATGCATAACCAAAAATCTGCTTAAAGTGGAGTCCCGATTCTATCTCTGTATTGTCAAAACAACAATAAAAAAACAGAAGGCATAACCTTTTATTAAGCATTATACCTTCTGTTTATTACAATACTTTATCAAAAGTCTAAAATACTATTCAACCAAACAATCAGCGCCCTCGTGTTTACATGCTGCCTTGTCCACGTCTCCCGGCTTTCTCTTCCAACCCAGGAGCAAGTCGGTATATTCACCGTGCTTCCAGAAATCGTATGCCTTATGCTTTATCCCCACTCTTTCTTCCAACGCCCTTATTCTTCTAAGTTTGCTTGCTTCCGCCTTTACCTGAATCAACCAGCGGTCCTGCAGAAAAGCGCCTTTACCATAAGTAGCGCCATACATTGCTCCGTGTGCCATTGCCTTGTAAACGGCATTGGTAATATACACCAGCATCTCAAATGCCGTCCGCTCTATATCGGATACATTATACATCCTGCCTTCACCACCAATGAGACTAAAGGTATAATGTCCTGCGTAGTCAGGCGCCAAATCTTTCGGCATCGGATCCAGCATCCCGTCATTATAAAGGTCAACCACTATTTTCATGGCTTCACGCCATTTTGTAAAACTGACTTTTATCGCTTCATCCATCGCCTCAAGTTGATCAGCCGCAAATCTTGGAGAATGGCACCCTTTGCATGTGTTTATCCAACTCTGTCTGGCCTCCTTATATTTTGGGGCGCCCCTGTCGACCAATGATGTGCCCATGTGACTATTAACTGTGGAGAATTTCTGTGCATTATGTTCGCCATCTCTCATATGACAATATGCACAAGTGGGCGTTTTGTAATTTTCAGGTTTCATGGGTTTTGTCCAGTCCCACGTATGCTGCTCCGACTCATAAATCATCCCATGATAGGATTCCCTGTACATTTCGTATTCATAATGGTCCAAACCTGTGTGGCAAATACCACAATTGTTTGGTTTTCTTGCTTCAGCTAAGGAAAAATCATGCCTGGTATGACATCCGTCACACCTGTTCTCCGCTATCCCATGACATGTAGCACAGGCAGTAACCTCGGCTGCAGGCTTTGCAATCTGCCACGGGGCTTCGATTGTACTCACATGAAAGGCATAGGTGTGCGAAGCCATTGCCCCACCACGATGCCCTTCTTTTTGCTCCGGATGACACTCCCCGCAGTGTTGCCATGAAGGCATGTATAATTGCTGGTGATTGTTGCCATGGCATTTATCACAGCCAACCACCTGTTCTACCGCAGCATGTTTACTCTTCTTCCATTGAGCTACAATACCGGGGGTCTGGATCGTATGGCACATAAGACATTCGCCGTGCGTGAATTCACCTCCAATTGCCTGGTTTGGTGTATAATAATGATCAGGATCGTACCATCTCATAAGAGGTAAAAAACTAAATAATTTCCCAAATTTGCCTTCGCCAGGCAATAATTCCTTTGGCGGCGTATATGTCGCTGTTAAACCTAAATGATACACATCTCCGGAGTTGTCTGGCCCGATTTTCTCTCCGGTAAGTTCGGAAATAATTTGTTGTATGGTTCTGGCATCTTTAGGATGAGTGTCAGCCATATCTTCTTTGACGACAGGGGCATGTTTTTCTTCCTGTTTTTCAGAAGCAGGTGGTTCTGCTTTTTCTTCTGGTTTTTCCTGCTTTACAATTTCTTTTTTCTCTTCTTTTGGAGTCACAGTCTTTTGTTCGGTTTTTGTATCTTTTATCTCTGCGGTAGCATCCCTTTTTTCTGATTTTTCAGATTTGGAAGAAATTTTTTCTTTCTTTTCTTTTTTTTCCTTTACGTTAATTTCCGCATCTGCGTGTACAGACCTGAAACCAAACCATGCGCCAACAAAAAGGACGAACAGGCACACCACCACTGCGACTTTTGAAAATTTATACATACTCTATGCCTCCTTTGTACATTAATTAATTTTCCTTGCTGAAAACCATTATTTTTTTACTATCTCAACCTTCCAGATATCCGGTCCTTGCTCGATATATTTCCATTCCATTTGACCGGGACGCTCCGCTTCTAATTGGTACTTTAAAGGTTTTGGGTCATGATCATTTATCAATACCATCATCTCTCCCGCTCTTAATCCATCAAACGTATTAAAAATTTTTGGATGTCGCTCTCTTGGTATAATATTTCTCACGTCCAGTATAATTCGGTCTTCAATATTCATCTATTCTCCTTCTCAAAAATATTTCTTACGGTTGCGGTATAACATACTGCAATATAGTCATTTGTTTACTTGCTTTTATTTCAAACTGTTCAACGCCTTCAAAAATTACTAACGAATCCGCCTTAAGGGTACTGGTATCAGACCCCTGCGTTAAAGAACCATTGCCCGAAACAACTAAGAGAATTACCTGCGAATTCGTTATTTTCGAAATAACTTCCTGGCCTTCTTCCATGCACAACAATTCCAGCAGGAGGTTGTTACTCTTAAATAATGTGTCCGATAAATAACTCTGCTGTGAAAATTTTACTTTTTCTTCTAAAACTATTTTACCCATGTTAATACCTCTACCCTCCTGCGCTTACTGCTAAAACGACCATTCTTTCAAGACACTTCATCCCCCGAGAAGAACCCTCAGGCGCAACAATAACCATTCCTTTTTCCATTGTGATTTTCTCATCATCCAAGGTAAAAATCCCTTTGCCCTCCTTCACATAAAATATACCTGCAGAATTCCCGCCGTGTGGAGGAATTACTTGCCCCGGCTCCATGCAAATGAGAGGCATTTTAACTTTCGGGGAGGCATACAGAATATTGGGAATAAAATGATCTTTGTGGAATGTTATTTTTTCTTGCAGGTCAATATGTTTCAATGTTTATCTATCGTCCTCTTAAATCTTTTTAAAAATTAAATTATATACTTATCAACTATTTTTCCGTTTATAGACGCACAGGCTATTTAACTATTATGTCTTATTTATTTCCTTATATGCGGCTTCATTTAGCTCCTGCACAAATTTATCAACATCCGTATTATGCATCATACATGCCAAATTTATATCCTCCGTACCAAAAGAGGGGCAATCAAAACAACCCTTTCCAAAATACTTTGCAAAAACTTCTTTAGTCGCAGGGTATTTCTTTGTCACTTCCCCTGTACTCATTTTTTTTGTAATAAGAACTTCTTTCTCCATAATTTAATCCTCCATACATTGTGCGCGTGAGTGCGCAAGATTTCTTTCTATCTCCTGCAAAATATCATTTGCAACCTCTATTGCCTTTAAACCTTCTTCTCCGGAAACTTCCGGTTCCTTGTTTTCCAAAACACACGTAACAAAAGACTCTAGTTCTTTTTTTAGTGGTTCGTAATCATCCATTTTAATATGTTCTACCTTTAGCAAATCTCCAAACACATGGCTTTTTAGGTCTGCAATGGTCGAAACATCCATCTCTGAAATATTAAGCGCACTGAGGGTTAGTTTGGGGGATTTTTTATATATTAACCCTTCTTTCTTCTGATAATCAATGGAAATATATGAGTCTTCGGAAAATAATCTCACTTTCCGCATAGGCTGAATAGACACCCTGCTGGCAGTGATGTTTGCCACGCAGCCATTCTGAAATTGAATGCGTGCATTTGCAATATCCTCTTTGTCGGCAATAACATTTACGCCAACAGCATCAATTTTTTTTACCTTTGAGCCTGTCATATTCAGTATTATATCTATGTCATGTATCATTAAATCTAGGACAACGCCTATATCGGCAGATCGAAACGTGAAGGGACTTAAACGGTGGCACTCTATAAATCTTGGATTGGAAGAGATTTTTTTTATTGCAACAATAACCGGATTAAACCTCTCAATATACCCCGCCTGAAGCACAAGTCCTTTCTTCTTGCTTAGACTTATTAATTCTTTCGCTTCAGATACAGTTCCTGTCATTGGTTTTTCAACGAGGACGTGAACACCATGAGTAAGGAAGTCTTTTGCAATTGCGTAATGCGATTTTGTGGGAACAGCAATACTTACGGCAGAAACCTTATCTATTACATCCTGATAATTTACATACCATTGTGTATTATAGCGCCGGGCTATTTCTTCTGCTTGTTTGTTCAGTGCATCAACCACTCCAACCAATTCGACGCCTGGTAATTCGGCAAATACCCTGGCATGCTCTTTCCCTAAATGGCCGACACCTATTACCGCAACCTTTAACTTATGCATACTTACCTTCTAATATTGCCAAAAACAAACCACCCTTCTTCTCCTTAACGTGGTTGAGAATACACCAGACTACGAAACAATTGCGGACGGCGACTTTTGGTTTTGTGGTAACAATTTATTTTTTTGAAAAAGTAGAGGGTAAGGGAGGCCTTTGCGCGGGGTGCACGGAATATAAAAAGACATTGCTTTTATTGGAGTTTTTCAAAAAACTAAATTACTACTTGGGGTGAAACTCTCAGTATTTCTCTATAACGCCCATGCTTACCTTTTTCAATATTTCTCAGAAATGTAATCAGATATTCAACTTCAGGTGAAATGTATTCTTGTTTCTCTAATTGCCCCAAAATTTTATTTCTATTCAACTCATCAGAACGAAATAATACACGGAATGAATCTTTAATCTTATCAATTTGCTCTCCGGAAAACCCCTCTCTTTCCAGCCCGATTACATTAACCTGCCTTATTCTTGCCGGGTGCCCTTCAATTATTACGTATGGAGGCACATCCTGAACGATTCTTGTGTGTCCGCCTACATAAGCATAACGACCTATCGTCACAAATGGTTGTATACCTACTAAACCCATAAGTTTAACCCCTTTTTCCAATACAACATGTCCTCCCAATAACACACCATTCGCCAGAAGGACGTTATTTTCTATTATGCAATCATGGGCAACATGCGAACAAGCCATAAAAAAACAATTGTTGCCTATTACCGTTTTCCCACCACCGCCAGCGGTACCTCTGTTAATGGTGACCCCTTCTCTCACAATGTTATTATCTCCCATAAGCAGCAAAGATTGTTCGCCGCAATACTTAAGATCTTGTGGTTCAGCGCCCAATACCGCATTTGGATGAATAACACTATTTTTCCCTATAGTAGTATGTCCAATTACCGTTGCATTATTCTTTATTACGGTCCTATCACCGATGGTAACATGTTCACCGACAACAGAAAAAGGACCAATTTCGACATCGCTGCCTAATTTAGCACCGGGGTGAACAAGTGCCCATCGATGAATTTTCATTGCGTCTCCCCGTTTCTTTGTTTTCTTGAAATGATCAGGCCATTTTATTCATACCTGAATCTTGCCTCATTGCTTACCACTGAATAGTGTACCTTGTAAACGCTACCTCGAACAGTTGCTGCCATCGTTTTATACAAAAGGTGAATTTAATCCATTTGTTTAAAAACCTGAAACAGCGTATTCTCTCTAAACCTTCATTTATTAACGATTATAAAGGAAGATACCAAAAATATTATGTAAGATTCAGACAATAATTCATGCCTTACATGCGATATTTGCTATTTTTCTTGCCAATTCTGCGTTCAGGAAATGTCCGGATCTTTTTGCCACGATGTGTCCCTTAACAACAACATTGGCCAAATAAAGATCTCCGATAAGATCCAAAATTTTATGCCTAACATGTTCATTCGGGAACCGTAATTCTGCAGGACTCATAGAAAGAGGTTTTGTTATCTTTCCATCTTTCTGTATTACGTAGCTATTATCGTCCGTGACGCCTTTTCCCAGCCCAAGCTTTTTGAATTCTTCTACGTAGGTACTCAGACCAAACGTTCTGGCGGAAGCAACTTCTCTGGAAAAATTTTCTTCATTAAATTCAATTTCATATTCATATGTTTGCGGATCTATAAAAAAACCATCAAAGTCCAGGGTATAGGAAAGCAACAATCCCTCATTAATAGGCGACGCTATAATACTTGCATTTCCATTGCTCACCATAATAGGCTCTCGAATTATGAATATATGTTTTTCCCCTGCTAATGCAACAATGGTGGCCTCCTTCAGGATATCCATAAAATATTTGGCGCTTCCATCGCCTGCAGGCATTTCCCGTCCATGGATTTCAATTTCTATATTGTCAATGCCTAATCCGGCAAGAGCGGCCATTACATGCTCTATCCCTTCAACTTCGGCATCATCCTTCTTCAAAAAAATGCGTTTTGCAGTGTTTGATAAGAAGTGAACATTCGCGGGTATTATTGGACGAGATGGCAGGTCGACACGCACAAAATGTATTCCGGAATTCACCGAGGCTGGTTTAAACTTTATTCGGACACTTTCCCCCCGAAACATGCCCCAACCAGAACACTCTGCAGGTTGCCCAATTGTTTTTTGCAAGTTATCCAAAAACTATTTCCCTTTGTCTGCTTTGGAATATTTTTTGTTTAACAGATCTATTACATGATTTGTAATATCTACGCCATCAGAGTGATATAAAACAGTTTTTATCCCTACTTTAAATTGCATTTCAGAAATACCCCCACTTTGTAATTCAGCATCTTCCTTTTTAATAATTAAATCGTAACGATTTTGTTTTCCTATTGCCTCTATCTCCCTTAAAACTTCCGAATACAACCGTTCAAACGATTCTTTATACGTTCTCATCAGACTCTTTTCAGCAACTTTCGCATAAGATTCCAATTCTATATTTTTCCTTTCAAATTCTTCTTCATACTTTTTTCTATCCTTGCTGCCAAGATCCAATAGTTGTATTTTGTCCTTCAGGCCCACCAGTTCCTTTTTTTTATCATTGATTTTGGTTTGATATGATTTTTCTTCTTCTCTTAAATCAGCATCATATTGTTTTCGTTTTTCATATTTTTCAAACACAATGTTTAAATCTACCACTCCGATTTTTAAACCACTTGCAGGGGTATTAACATTTTGAGCCTGTACCTGATTCGTCAAAACCATACATAAACTCGCCATAATTACAACACAAACACAAATACACTTTATACCATTCAAATAATTTTTATATTTCATACTTAAAAGCTGCCGCCCCCTCCAAAATTAAATGAAAATCCCTGGGTTTCATCCCCTTCTTCTTTCATTATTGGAACACCATAATCAATTGAAACAGTTGATTGGCCGAGGAAAGGAATATTCAACCTTAAACCAAGCCCTCCCGACATCCTGAAACGATCAAAATTGAAATCCGCCAAAGATTCATCTGCTTTTCCTGCATCAACAAATACTGCCATACGAACAATATCTTTATACAAAGGCACCAAATATTCAGTATTAAGCAACATTAAAAGTTCCCCACCTACCTGTTCATCTGTTTTCTCATCAATGGGTGCGACGCCTCTGTATTTAAAACCCCGAATAGACCCATAACCTCCTGCATAAAATCTTTCAAATATCGGAACGTTTTCTCCCGATGTGGACTCGACCACCCCAATGGTTCCCCCATAAGCGACAACATGTTTTCCCCACTTAGGTACCTCAAAAACTGTAGTATATTTTTTTGCCTTTACATCGTATTTTACAATATCCACATCTAAGCCTGCAACCTCGAACGATGTATTAATTGCATATCCTTTTGTTGGCATGAATATATTATCTGTTTTATTCGCCTGTGCAGAAAAGGTAACTCCCGTTTTCCAATTACCCCCCTCGACATCTAACACATCCTGCGGTGTGTCATTCTTATCTTTCCTTCTTTCAATACCGATCAATTCAAATGACGGGCTCACTTTCACATAAACATCCCTCACCAGTTCTCTCCCCACAGAGATCTGCGCTCCGGCGCTTTTTTGCTGATAAAGGTTATACCACCTGCTATAGCTGGATAAGCTTGCTCCTGCACTATAAGGGGAATCAAATATCGCGGGATCCGTCAAAGAAATAAGGATTTCAGTTCTCTGAAAGCCGGGACTGAAACGCAACGTTAATATTTGTCCTGCGCCGCGAAATGCATTCCCGCTCAGAAAATCATTCCAGCCCTTTGGAAAATCAAGAACATCAAAATTTCTATCTGTATATGAAATATCGCCAAAAGCGCCGACATTTGCCCCATACCCTCCGCCAAACCTTAGCATGCCGGTCCTTCCTTCTCTTACTTCAACTATTAAATTTTTCTTGTTTGGCACAGAGCCTTGTTCAAAACTAATTCCCGCAGGCATTCCAGAATCCATATCAAAATACCCCGTGTTTGCCAATCGTCTCTGGCTATCACGTATTTTTTCGACATTTAACCGTTCACCCGGATTAAAGGTTAGCTGCCTGCGAATAACATTGTCCCTTGTCTTATCGTTTCCGATAATCTTTACTTTGTCTATATAGTACCTGTCACGCTCCTCAATATCAAAAAACACCTTTACTTTAGTTTCATCAGCAGCAAATATGTGTTTTTCATTAACACTAGTTGCAAGATATCCCTGCGCACCATAAGCAAGCCGGATTTGATATGTATCCTTTTCCACCGCGTCTAAAGAGAAAGGGGCGCCTTCCTTCAATTTTAATGCAGCTTTCAATTCATCTGCGGTAAATATTGTTGTACCACTTATTTCTAATGTATCTACATAATATCTTTCCCCTTCTTTTACGTGTATGGTAATGTACATCTCACTGTCATCGTTTTCATATGTTATCTCCCATCCAACATCAACATCCAGCCATCCATTATTCATGTAAAACTCTTTGATTTTAACCATATCAGATGCAAATACATCTTGTTCAAATCTTCCGGGAAACATTATTTTCGGGAATCTCTTCTTGCGGGTTTCCATTTGCTTAAGGAGTTTTCTGGGTTTATAACTGGTATTACCCTTAAAATCAATATCGGCAATACGTATACGGGGACCTTCTTCTATATTAAAGATAACCGTTGTTTCTCCATTTACCACCTTGGACTCCGCATGTACCTGCATTCTGGAAAAACATTTTTTCTTATATAAATCCCGTATTTTATCTTCATCCAACTTCAGCAGATGATGCTTTAATACGTCTCCCTCTCTTATCCCAATTTCTTTTGCCAATTTTTTGGATTTAATCTTTTTATTACCCGAAAACAGGATCTTGTCAATTACTGCACGTTCAGAGACAAGGAAAATCAGGTTTAACCCATCGGCTGTCTCTTCTATTTCAACCTCTATGTTTTCAAAGAACCCCAGTGACCAAATAGCATCCACATCCTGACTTACTAGGTTAGGGTCATACACGTCACCTTCCTTCGACCGAATGATGCTTCTTATTGCAGCATCACTAATCCTTTTGTTTCCTCTGACTTCAATTTTTTTTAGAATATGCGTGTTTTTATCCAGATTTTCATCGCAAGAAACCTTAACATTTACAAAACACAAGACCAAAACAAGTGCCACAATTGTCTTAGCGGTAGTTAATAAAACCTTGTCCGGTTTCATTCGATTCCTGAAGACGAGAAATTTTCAAAACGCATACAATGTGAGAGAAAAGTCAATTTTATCGTTCCTGTAGGCCCATTCCGCTGTTTTGCTATAATCAGTTCTGCGGTACCATCCTTTTTTTCGGGATTAAAATAATCTTCTCTGTGTAACAAAGCAATAACATCCGCATCCTGTTCAATCGATCCTGATTCACGAAGATCTGACATCCTTGGTCTGTGCCCCTCCCTAGACTCCACAGACCTGTTCAACTGGGATACCGCAATTACCGGTATTGCCAGTTCTCTGGCAAGAGATTTTAAACCCCTGGAAATTATAGAAATCTCCTGCTGGCGATTTTCTCCACGAGGCGATTCCATCAATTGCAAATAATCTACCGCAATTAGTTGAATATCGTATTGAGCTTTTAATCTCCTTGCCTTTGCACGCACTTCCAATACTGTCAGCCCCGGTGTATCTTCAATAAAAATAGGCGCTTCGGAAAGAGACCCTAACCCATTTGAAAGTGCACTCCATAATCTATCATCATCTTCCAGAAATCCTTTTCTTAGTTTATGCGCATCGATCTTTGAGTGAGAACAAAGCATATTTTGCGCCAACTGCTGGGCAGACATTTCCATAGAAAATATTGCCGCCGGTTTTTTTTCTACCACCCCAATATGTTCGATAATATTCATAACAAAACTTGTTTTCCCCATGCTGGGCCTTGCGGCAACAATAACAAGTTCGGAAGGCTGCAATCCGCAGGTAAGGTCATCGAAATCGTAAAATCCGGTAGATAACCCCGTTAACCTGCTTTCCCTGTCATGCAGATTCTCAATACGGCTAAAGGTTTCTTTCAGTATTTCATTTAATTTAATGGACGATGCGTTAAATTTTTTCTGCGTAATCTCAAAGATCGCCCTCTCAGAGGAATCAAGTAAAAAGCCGGTATCAACGGCACCTTCAAATGCCTGTTTTTGAATATTTGCGGCAACTTCAATGAGATTTCTTTTTATGGCATTTTCCCGTACTATATTCGCATAATATTCTACATTCCCAATAGTTGGAACCGCTTCCTCAAGTTCCACCAAATACTCTGCTCCGCCAACATTCTCAAGTAAGGAACGCTTCTTTAATTCTTCCCGCAACAAAACCAAATCAATGGCCTGCCCCTTATCATACAAATCTATTATGGCCTGGTATATGCTCTGGTGCGCCGTTTTATAAAAACTTTGCTTATTCAATATTGGCACAACTACATTTATAACCTCATTGTCAAGCAACATGGCGCCAATAACACTCATTTCGGCGTCCAGACTTTGAGGCAGCGTACGTTCAAGCACCGATTCTACTGCCATATATTTGTCCCTTTAAAAATCAGACAACATCCTCTTCTTCATTCACCACTTGCACTTTACATGTTGTCTTCATTTCAGCGCTTAATACAACCGCAACATCATATTCGCCGCATTCCTTTACAGGATTTTCCAGTTTAATCATATCCACATCAATTGGTATCCCCTGTTTCTTCAGCACATCGGCTATATGAACAGACGTAACGGAACCAAACAACCTTCCTTCTTCATTCACCTTTGCAGGAATCCTGCAAACGGCGTTGGAAATAGTCTCCAAAATTTCCCGCAATCTTTCGCATTCTTCTTTCAGTTGTATTTCAATTTTCTTTTTTGCCTTCTCCAGTTGCTTCAAATTCCCTTCGGTAACGTAAGTGGCCATTCCCCTGGGCAACAGATAATTCCTCGCATACCCTTTTTTTACTTTAACAACATCACCGATCCTGCCAAGCGTGTCAATATTTTTTGTCAATAATAATTCCATGGAAAAATAACCTCCTAAGTTACGTATGGAAGCAAAGCCATAAACCTTGCTCTTTTAATGGACATTTTAACAGAACGTTGATGCCGGGCACAATTCCCCGACCGTTTTCTTGAAAAAAGTTTCCCCCGGGTAGTTGCAAGTTTCTGTAAATTTTGGATGTCCTTATAATCAACCTCCTCGACCCCCATTCTGCAAAATCTGCATTTGCTTGTTTTATTAAATATTTTTCTTGTCATAGTATTTAACCTTCTTATAAAAAATGTCTACGTTTACATCAAAACGGTATCTCTTCACCATTGATGTCCGAAACCATATTTTCAGACGTCGTATCTGAATTTGCGCTATCCAGTGATTGCCCCAAATCGTCTTTTGGCCGTTTGCCTGCACCGCCGCCAATGAACTGAAAATTATCCGCAACTACACGCAATGTACTACGCTTTTGTCCTTCTTTTGTTTCCCACTGATTAAATTGCAAGCGGCCTTCGATAAAGATAGGGCTTCCCTTGCTGAAGTATTCGCCAATAACTTCAGCTCTCCTGCCAAACATACTGACATCTACAAAACAAACTTCGTCCTTTTGTTCCCCGGTTTTGGACGTCCATTTGCTACTCACAGCTATCGCAAAACTTGCCACTGCCAACCCTCCTGCGGTATATCTCAGTTCAGGATCTCTCGTAAGGTTTCCCATAAGAAATACTTTATTAAGGCTTGCCATTCCTTACTCCTTTTATCTCTAACTAAAATTTTTCTTATTTAAACGACCGTCAGTATCTATAGTACGAGATGATTTCTTTTCTATAATAAGACTAGATTTAAAGTTAAACGTCTCCAACAGCTAAAACAGGTTCACATTTTTCTGCTGATAATACTTCCTCCGTTTTAGGCTCTTTTTCAGCTTCTTTATCTGAAAAACCTTCCTCAATGCCGGCAGCAGATAATTCTTCAATTACAGTATCTCTTAGTATTAAAGACCGAATAAGAAACTCGGATAACTGAAAATCCCTTTTCATCTGCGTAATGGATGTGTTTTCAGCATTAAAATGTATCAATAAGTATGTGCCGCGTTTGTGACTTTTAATCTTATAAGCTAATTTTTTCTCTCCCCATTTTTCAGTCTTTAAAATTTCCGCACCATTCTTTGCCAAAATATCGTGAATACTTTTTACTACGCCGTCCCAGTCGGAATTGGCGGGGACATTGTCAATCAGAAACAAACCCTCATACAATCTCAAATTCTCTTCCTCCTAACATTATTCATAAAAACCTTACATAAAACAAAAAAATTAGTTATTTTCATTCATACAACTTTCTATCCCCTTGTAAACCCATGTTTTCAAGGCTTTGCATGCTTCCTGAAGGGATTTCGCTATTTCAACATCTTCTTCTGCAGAAAACATTGAAAGGACAAAACGGCTCGTATCATTAAATTTGGGACGTCCTATTCCTATTCTCAAACGGGGGAAATCGGCAGTCCCTAAAGATGACGCAACTGATTCCAAACCACGATGCCCACCGCAGCCACCGGAGCGCCGAATACGTAATTTGCCGAATGGGAGATCTAAATCATCACATACGACCATAACATCCCTAGGTTGACATTTGTACATATTTACCGCTTCCTGAACTGCAATGCCGCTTAAATTCATAAATGTTTGTGGCTTTAGCAATATAATTTCTTCATGTTCCACTTCTTTTTTACAAAACAGAGATTGAAATTTATGCTGAAACCCTCCCATTCCCAGTTGTTGGGAAAATTCATCAATTACCATAAAACCCAGGTTATGCCTCGTCCTTAAATACTTCTCGCCGGGATTTCCCAGTCCAACTATCATCTTCATCAACAAATTCCATACTACGATTTTTCTGAAGCACCAGCTTCTTCTTTCGGCTTTTTAGTGATTACTTCAGGTCCGGCAATCAATTCTTCTTCTGATGCCGCTTTTTCCTCCGCAGCATGGTGCACAGAAACAACAACCGATTCTGCATCGGATAAATATTTAATACCTGCTATAGAAGGTAATTCTTTGACATGTATAGACTTACCCATTTCAAGTTCAGATACATTTACCTTAATATCCTCAGGAACAGCCGCAGGGAAACATTCTATCTCTATATTTTTCATAGTCTGGGTTAACACACCGCCCGCTTTCACTCCAACAGCACTCCCTGACAGTATTATTGGCACTTTTAAAGTTACCCTTTCATCCATAGAGACACGCGCAAAATCTACGTGCAATACCTTGTCTGAAAGATTATCGTATTGGACATCTTTTATAAGAACAGACTCCTTTGTCCTGTCGTAAGCCAGACTGATCATACGAGCACCGGCATTTAAAACACGCCCGAATTCACCGCCATCAACACTCAAAAGCACATTATCTTCTTTGTGGCCGTAAACCACTGCAGGTATATGTCCGGTCGCCCTCAGTTTTCTCACCGCCTTGGTTCTTTTTAATGTTCTTTTTTCCGCCTTCAATTCTAAAACTTCCATCGTTTTACAACTCCTAAAAATAACCTATTAAACAAATAAAGAGCTTACCGATTCATGATGATGTATTCTCATGATCGCATCTCCTAACAGACCTGAAATAGAAAGCACTTTAAACTTATCGCCAGTCGCTCTTGCTTTTTCAGAAAGCGGTATCGAATCAGTTATCACTATTTCTTTTATCGGGGCAGCTGACAATTTTTCTATCGCTGAACCGCAAAAAACCGGATGAGTCGCTCCGACATATATTTCTCTGGCGCCTTTTTCTTTCAGGACATACGCCGCTTGTGCAATAGACCCACCCGTTGCAATTAAATCGTCGATCATAATCACATTTTTATTTGCTACCTCTCCGATTATAAATCCTACCTCTGTCTCTTCAGGCCCTACCCGCCTCTTGTCAACGATTGCCATCTTCACACCCAAGCCCTTTGAATAATTCCTGGCGAGTTTTATACCTCCGACATCGGGAGTAACCACCACCAAATCTTCTGTCTTTAATTGTTCAAAGTATTTCATCATTACAGGAAATGCCAGCAGATGGTCTACAGGAATGTCAAAAAATCCCTGAATCTGAGCGGCATGTAAATCAAGGGTTAGAACCCTGTCAGCCCCTGCCGTAGTTATGAGATTTGCTACCAATTTTGCCGTTATTGGTACACGCCCTTCGTCTTTTCTATCCTTTCGCGCATAACCATAATACGGCAGCACCGCAGTAATACGCGCGGCAGATGCCCGCTTTAGACAGTCTATGAATATAAGAAGTTCCGTTAAGCTTTCATTGACAGGTGCGCATGTTGGTTGAACCAAAAATACGTCAGCACCCCGAACATCCTCATTGACCTTCAGGTCAATTTCGCCATCGGGAAAACGGCCAACGTAGGCATTCCCCAGATTGATCGAAAGGTGTTCGCAAATTTTTCTTGCCAAATCAGGATTTGCATTTCCGGAAAAAATTTTCAAATGATCTAACTCTTCTATCCTTCTCTTTTTGTCCATTTCTCTACCTTAAAAAACTTGTTTTCCATTCTTCCCACTGCTTTTTACAACTGTACCATCGCTCACTTTCGTGCCAGATTCCAAATATGCAAATGGTCCTATACGACAATACCGGCCAATAACTACATTTTTGTTTATATAAGAAAAGGGATAAATTTTCGTTCCCGCCCCAATTTCCACATTATTTTCAACAAATGTGCTTCCTGTGTCTACTATAGTTACCCCGCTCTCCATAAAACCCTGCAGAATCTCATCATGCCTTATTTTGTTAACGATTGCCAATTCTTGCTGGGTATTTATCCCTAATACCTCAACAGCGTCATCCGCCTCAATTCCCTCTATTTTTTTCCCCTTATTGTGTAATATTGAAATGATGTCGGTTAGATAAAACTCCCCTTTTTTATTGTGTGGCTGAACCTCGCTCAATCCTTCAAGAAGGGCTTTCGTTTTAAATGCATATATTCCCGCGTTGATTTCATTAATTGCTAATACATCACCGTCGGCTTCACTTTCTTCTATAATTTTCGCTATACTACCATTTTTATCCCTATATATCCGCCCATACCCTTTTGGTTTTTCCAGGCGTGCGGTTAATAATACAACATCAGCCGCCGTTTCATTATTTATGCTTATCAGCCTTTTCAGTGTCCGGGGTTTAATAAGAGGCGCGTCGCCATTTAAAATTAAAACGATGTCCGCCGAACTATTAATTCTCTCTTTTACCGCAATAACGGCATGTGCTGTTCCTAATTGTTCCCGTTGTTCTACTATTTCAACAGGTAATCCCTCTAAACTTTCTCCTACTTCTTCTTTTTTGTCACCAACTACTATGATTATCCGGGGAATTTCAGCCTTTTGCACAGAGCAAATAACACATTCAAGAAGGGTGCTGCCGCATACTTCATGCAAAACCTTTGGCAATTGTGAACGCATTCGCGTACCCTTGCCAGCAGCCAAAATAACTGCCGTAATCTTTTTCATCTTTGTATTGCAATACACAAAATCATAAAACTACTGCAACTTACTCATTCCCTAAAAATAGAATGGCTACCCGGGGAGGACTCGAACCTCCAATGAGAGAACCAAAATCTCTAGTGTTACCATTACACCACCGGGTAGCATTCTGCTCTACTATTTTTTATACAATGATACTATGGATTGCACATCGCGTTATTCTGTACTATTCCGCCGTTAACACAGCGCCTTTATCCGCCGATGTAACACATTTTGCATACCGGGACAACACCCCATGTGTTATTTTTGGTTTTGGCGGTTTCCATGCTTCCTTTCTACGAGTAAGAATTTCCTTCGAAACATTCAAATTTAATGTGCGACCTGGAATATCTATCGTTATTTCATCACCATCCTCCACCAAGGCAATGGGACCCCCAACCATTGCTTCAGGCGATACATGCCCAACGCAGGGACCTTGCGTTCCCCCGGAAAAACGCCCATCCGTAATTAAAGCAACGGACTCTCCTAACCCAAGTCCCACAAGCGCCGCCGTAGGAGACAACATCTCTCTCATCCCAGGCCCCCCGCGCGGACCCTCATATCGTATCACGACCACCATGCCTTTGCTAATCATGGAATCCATAATTGCATTCATTGCAGCCTCTTCACTATTGAAAACCTTTGCCTTCCCAGTAAACTGCATCATGTTTTCGGATACAGCGCTCTGCTTTATCACGGCACCATCGGGAGATAAATTACCATATAAAACAGCTATCCCACCTTCTTTATGATATGCGGCATCCTTTGACCTTATCACCTCGTCATCGTTAATTATGGCGGATTTCGCTATCTCTTTTGTATTAAACCCGCTTACGGTAATACAATCGTACAGGTCATCCTGTAATCGATTCATTACGGCGGGAATGCCGCCCGCATAATATAAATCTTCAAGCAAATATTCGCCACCAGGCTGCAAGCTTGTTATATGAGGTGTTCTTGCACTAATTTCGTCAAACAACTTCAAATTTACTTCCACGCCAGCCTCGTTTGCAATCGCAGGAATATGCAAACAGGAATTTGTTGACCCGCCAAGCGCCATATCTACCATGATCGCATTTTCAAATGCTTTACGCGTCATAATCTTTCTCGAAGTAATATCTTTTCTTACAAGATCTACAACCCGTTGGCCACTTTTATAGGCAATACGTTCCTTCTCCGCCGAAATTGCAAGAGAAGCGGCGCATCTTGGCAGAGACATACCTAACGCCTCCGATACACATGCCATCGTGTTGGCCGTATATAACCCCTGACACGATCCAGCTCCGGGACAAGCATCCATCTCTAAACACGACAATTCTTTATCGTCAATTTCGCCTTTACGTCTTCTCCCTACCGCTTCAAAGGTATCTTTCACCAGGGATAACTTTTGCTTTCCATAACGTCCGGAAATCATAGGGCCAGCAGTAACAACAATCCCGGGGATATCCAATCTTGCGCAGGCCATCAACATTCCCGGCGTTATTTTGTCGCAATTTGTAAGCATCACCAACCCATCCAGACAGTGAGCACTTACCACACACTCTATCATGTCTGCAATCAGATCCCTTGACACAAGAGAATAATGCATTCCGCTATGCCCCATTGCAATGCCGTCACAGATACCCGGTATACCAAAAACAAAGCTTACCCCTCCTCCCGCATGGATGCCTTTTTCAATGGCCCTCTCCAGCGGACGCATATGGACATGTCCGGGAATAAGGTCGGTAAAACTGCTCGCTATTCCAATGAACGGTTTATCTAAATCCTCTTTGCTTAAACCAGTTGCGTATAAAAGTGCCCGTGCAGGAACACGCTCAAGACCTTTCGTAATTTTATCGCTTCTCAATTCCATGCCATTCCAATCTATGTAAACCTTTATCTGCCTATAATATTGTGAATTTTCATTATAGCGAAAAGCTTACTATTGTCAAATCAAAACTACCTTATGCTTTGGCAGTATAATTAGCTACAAACCAAAAATAATATGGAGATTCCCCCTCTTTTAGATCAACTATTTTAATAATAATTACCCTAATATATTTCCACAACTGGATTTTCGCTTGACTTCCCTATAACACCACGTTTAAACTTTTGAGCGGCAATGATGCTTATTCCGTATATATTTTAACATTAAGAGTTTAGCGCCGTATAGGTACTGTAAGGGTTCACAAATAGAGATTTCTAAATTAGATTTACTTTTGTTGACATAAATAGGTATAGCATTTCTGAAATCACATTTTGTGAACTTCTTGAGTATAACTGGAGAGAAAGTCTCACACAACTAGCCGGATAAACATTCATTTCATTACTAAATTATTAATACCTGGAAATTCGAGGAGCATTTTATGAACCATACTGAGCAATTGCAAATATCACAGATAAAAAGGGCGGGGTTGCATAGAAGGCTGTATGATTGGACGCTACATTGGGCACATACTCCCTATGGTTCCATTGCCTTATTTATACTGGCGTTTTGTGAATCTTCTTTCTTTCCCATTCCCCCGGATGTACTCTTAATGGCGCTTGCATTCTCAATCGCAAGAAAATCCTTTAAATATGCCGCCATTTGTTCCGTGGGGTCCATATTGGGCGGTGGTTTTGGATATTTTATAGGCTTCGGGTTGTTTGATTTTGTTGGAATACCAATCCTCACCACCCTTGGGCTTATAGAAAAATTTGATTATGTAAAAGAACAATACAACACCAATGCCTTTTCCGCCGTTGCCATTGCGGGGTTTACCCCAATCCCATACAAAGTCTTTACCATTGCGGCCGGGGCTTGCAAAATTAATTTGTGGACATTTTTAATTGCGTCAGCAATCAGCCGGTCGGGAAGATTCTTCATAGTTGCCGCTCTCATTTGTATTTTTGGGCCAAAGATAAAACATTTTATAGAAAAATACTTTAATATTATCTCCATTGCCTTTGTCGTATTGATAGTAGCCGGTTTTTTTGTCATCAAATTACTTAAATAAGGAAAGTACCATGAAACACACAATGGTTATATTCACATTTTTCATATTTACCTTAATATCTTCCTTTTCCTTACTGCTTGCGGAAACGGAACCACCTCAGACGTGGGAGTCACAAGTTGCAGGGAGGTTTTATCCTGGCAATGAAGCGGCATTAAAAGGCCAAATAAATGAATTTCTAAATGAGGTTTCCAGTCAAAAATCAAATGGAAGACCCCTTGCGATCATATCCCCCCATGCTGGATATGTTTATTCCGGACAAGTTGCAGCCTATGGTTATAGCGCTATAAAGGGACATGGATTTAAGAGGGTGATTGTGCTTTCCCCTTCCCACAGTGGGAGGAGATACCGGGGCGCCTCAATATTAAAAGCAACCAGCTATAAAACGCCTCTAGGGAAAATTTCTATTGACCAGGAAGCATGTGATTATTTGCTTAACACCTCTTTCACCGCAGAATCAAAAAATAAACGCAACAGCAGCCCCCTGAAGCTATTCGGAGATTATGACGGCGCATACAAGGGAGAACATTCTTTAGAAATGCAACTACCCTTCCTGCAAATGACCTTGGGGGATTTTAATCTGGTACCCATCATGATTGGCATATTGATCGATAATGATTTTGACAAAGTTGCAGAAGCCATTCGGCCATTGCTGGACGACAAAACACTGCTCGTCGTCAGTTCTGATTTTACCCATTACGGCGATGCGTACCGATATGTACCATTCAGAGAAAATGTGGAAGAAAACATAAAGATTCTTGACTATGGCGCTTTTGAAAAGATTCTTAATAAAGATTTTGACGGACTCAGGGAATATAGAAAACAAACGGGAATAAATGCCTGTGGAATATTGCCTATTTCAATTCTTTTAAAACTACTGCCAGATAGTGCAAAAGGACAAATTCTTCATTACGATACGTCAGGGCATCAGACAAATAATTTCGTCTATTCCGTTAGCTATGCATCCATTCTTTTCACAAAAGAGGCGGAAATCAAATCAGGCGAATATCACCCGCAAGAAAAACCACAAACGGAAGGGCAATCCATTTGTCTTTCAGAAAAAGAAAAGAAAACACTCTTATCGCTTGCCAGAAACACTTTGGAAACGTATGCAAATACAGGTGCTTCTCCTGAAATTGATTTGCAGCTTTTCACACAAACGCCAAGGCTTTTCGAAAAATATGGCGTGTTTGTAACATTAAAAGAACAGGGGCAATTGCGCGGGTGCATTGGGTATATCCTTCCCAAAACCTCCCTTTGCCAGGCGGTAGTTGAAAATACCATCAACTCCTCTGCAAAAGACAATAGATTTCTGCCGGTAACCCATGAAGAAATGAATGACATTGATATAGAAATTTCCGTTTTGAGTCAGCCAAGAAAAATAAGCGGACCTGAAGGGTTTACCGTTGGACAGGAAGGCATAGTAATTCGTAAAGGATATGCAAACGCAGTATTTCTTCCACACATTGCCGCTGAACAGGGGTGGGACAAAACGGAAACCCTTCAACATCTCTGCAAAAAAGCCGGATTACCCATAAATGCATGGAGAGACAACGATATGGAGTTCTTTGTTTTCACGGCAGACATATTTCACGAGGCAATAGGAATTTAAAATAGTTTGCCTGCAGTTTTTGCCCAAAACGTATTGAAGCTTCTTATTAAACAGATTTTTCTCTATCGGAGTATATTATTGGAAGAAACTGCAAAAAAAATACTCTTGGAAATTGCCAGAAAGAGCGTCGCGTCCGCGGTAAAAAAAGAACCTGCCCCGGACTTTTCCTATGATCATCCTGATATTCAGGCAAAACAGGGTGTTTTTGTCACTATAAAAAACCGGGGAAAGCTTCGTGGCTGCATTGGCCGGTTTGTATCTGATATTCCACTCTACAAGCTTGTTTCTGAGGTGGCAATTTCCTCAGCGACTGAAGATTCACGTTTTTTCGACAATCCGGTTACCTCGTCTGAACTTGACCAAATTAACATTGAACTCTCCATCCTATCTCCGCTAAAACGTATCACAGACCCCTTTGATTTTGAATTAGGAAAACATGGCATGTACGTCAAAAAAGGCTTTCAATCAGGATGTTTTCTTCCCCAGGTGGCAACTGAAACCGGATGGAGCAAAGAAGAATTCCTTTCCCACTGTTGCTCCGGCAAAGCGGGTTTGCCCAAAGAAGCCTGGAAACACAGAGACATCGAAATGTATACCTTTACCGTTGAAATAATCAAAGACGACCGATAATCATATTCACTGTTTTTTTTGAACAATACCACTGTTTACGATTTATCTAAAAAATCTTATTTAATCAAATAAGATAAAACTCTATTTTTAATTATTAATTGCTGATGACATGAAAGATGGAGATTTATAAATGAAAAAACGCATTGCGGTGCTTGCAGGAGACGGAATAGGCCCTGAAATAATGAAAGAGGGTTTGAAAGTATTGGATGCAATAGCAAAACAATTCAACCATATCTTTGATTACAAAGAAGCGCTGGTAGGCGGTTGTGCTTACGATAAATACGGACACCCCCTGCCCGATGAAACCAAAGAAGTTTGCAACAATTCAGATGCTATCTATTTTGGCGCAGTTGGAGGCCCCAAATGGGAAAATTTACCTCCGGAACTTACCCCGGAACGCGGGGCGCTGCTTCCCTTAAGGGGCACATATAATCTATTTGCAAACTTGCGTCCCGCAATAATTTTCGGTCCGTTGGCTGATGCGGCATCATTAAAATCAGAACGTCTCGAAGGAGGTCTTGACATACTGATTGTTAGGGAACTTACGGGAGGAATATATTTTGGGAGAAACAAGGTAAAAACCCTCACCCTCCACGAAGGTGCCCTGCAGGGGAATTACGCGGTAGATTACATGATTTATTCCGTACCGGAAATCGAAAGGATTGCGGCTGTCGCCTGTGACGCCGCCATGAAACGCAACAAAAAACTCACCTCCGTTGATAAAGCAAACGTCCTTGAAAGTTCAAAATTATGGCGAAAGGTAGTCACTGACTACGTTCAGTCCCACTTTCCCCAGATACAACTTAATCACATGTATGTGGACAATGCTGCCATGCAACTGGCAACGAATCCAAAACAATTCGACGTGATAGTTACCGAGAATATGTTTGGGGACATATTGTCAGATCTCGCTTCCGCCATTACCGGTTCCATTGGCATGCTTCCAAGCGCAAGTCTTGCGAAAACAGGCTTCGGGCTTTTCGAACCCATTCATGGCTCCGCCCCTGACATTGCCGGACTGAATAAGGCCAATCCGTTAGCGCAAATACTCTCGGGGGCAATGCTGTTAAAATATGCATTCGGCCTTAACAGGGAATCAAAGGCTATTGAAGAGGCAATAATGAAGGCGCTGGAAAATGGTTATCGGACAGCAGATCTCGCAAATAAAACTACGCAAGAGGGAAAAATCCTTTTAACCTCCCAGATGGGAGACAAGGTCGTAGAATATTTAATGGTGAAGTCCGAAACAAATTCTAATGAAAAAATGATTTGAAATGCTAAACAAGTACATCTTTCGTATTTGAAAATTAATGTTCAATATTCAACGCTCAATGCCCTTTTGATGTAGAGACCTTCCATAGGCTTATGTGGGGTGTGTTCATAAAAGTTGAAGTTTTTTCAAAATACTAAACTGTTATAACCATGGAAGAAGACGAAGCAATCAAGCACCAAAATAGACGCAGAAAACCGGATTTTTGGATTAGGTCTCTTCGGTGGTTTGTTGTGACGAGTTGGATACTTATGATTACTGCATTACTGATTTTTGGGGCAGCAATACCAGAAGTAGAATCGTTCTTTGATAGGAAATTTAGTATGCAGTTAATCAGCACATGGAACCGGAAATTGTCATCGTATCTTTTTCATAATAATGATCGTTTGGCTTTGTGTAAGCATTACAGGGCTGGTTATAAACTCCAGGAGATGCCAGCGTAAGGATGATGAATTCCATATATCCCTTGTTTTTCTCGGTATAATATCGGTTTTTGGAATTATCGTTTATCTTTTCCTTTTTTAGGGGGAAACAATCTCCGGAAAGAAGGTTTTATTGGCTGAATTTTTTGTTGCAGAAAGGGGTGATTGCGAAAGTATGATAAAGGTTTACGAAACTGGAAATGTTTTATTCGAAGATATGATCCTGATTCCTGAAGGTACGTTTTTGATGGGGAGTACAAAGGAAGACATAGAGAAATTATTGGAACAGGATAAAAGTATCGAAACGTATCGGTTAAATAATGAAATTCCGCAGAGAGAGATTTTTTTGAGTGCTTATTATATTGATAAATACCCTGTCACCAATGCACAATTTTCTCAATTTATTGAGGCGAACGGGTATAAAAAAAAGTTGTATTGGTCAGAAGCGGGATGGCAGTATGTTCTTGATTTCAATCCGTCGGGTAGTAATGACATAGACGCCATATTACAAGGTGATAAAGATTGTCCGGCAGTAAATATTTCGTGGTATGAGGCGGAAGCATTTGCCAATTGGGCTGGGAAAAGGCTGCCTACTGAAGCGGAGTGGGAAAAAGCGGCCCGGGGCGCTGACGGAAGAATATATCCGTGGGGAAATGATTTTGACAAAACACGTCTGAATTGCGCCGAAGCAAAAATTGAAAAATCAACCCCGGTGACGCAATATCCACAAGGACAAAGCGTTTACGGATGTTTTGATATGGCTGGAAACGTTTGGGAATGGATTAAGGATTGGTATGATAGTCAATACTACCATAATGCCCCGGATAAAAACCCTCAAGGGCCTGATGTCCCTGAAGAAAAGCCTTATTCCGGAAGACCGGAAGAGGTAGGCGTTTCTATTTATGAATTGAAACCCTCCCTCAGTAAAACACTCGCCACCTGCAAGGTCATTCGCGGCGGTTCCTGGAATGGGTCTGGTATTGTGCATATTCGTTGCGCAAACAGGGATTATGATGAGCCTTCATTTAAAAGCGATATCATAGGGTTTCGTTGTGCTAAATCAATTGAATAATCCCATTCAATGCTCAATGTAAAAGAAAAAAGGCACGGGGATATTTTGGATTTGTTTTGAATTTTATACTTTGTTATTCGGATTTGTTTCGGATTTCGTGTTTTTTATATATTGCTTGTTTGGTTCTGGCTATGCCAGTTTAGGTGTTTAGCGCCTAAACACAAGACTTTCTTTAAAAATAGTTATCCAGCCTTCAATCGAACACCCAGACCATCCCTTTCCGGCAAAGATAACCGTCCTTTCTCAAAATGTACTCCTTCATACGGATCATTTGAAACAAGCAGGTTTCCATCGAGATCAACATAGTCTGCCAACGACATTAAATGGGCTGCCGCAGTAATAGACACAGAACTCTCTATATTGCAGCCTATCATAACTTTGAGCCTATGAGCCCTTGCGGTATGAATCATACGCAGCGCTTCCCGAATGCCACCGCATTTCATCAGCTTTATATTAATTCCGTCCACCATACCCGCCAATCGCGGTATGTCTTTTGAATCTACCACTTCTTCGTCGGCAAAAATGGGAATTTTTACTTTATTTTTAATATATGCCAATGCCTCAAAATCGCCAACAGGAAAAGGCTGTTCCACCAATTCAACGCCAAGCTCTTCCATACGATGCAACCTTTTGATTGCCCCTTCTTTGTTCCATCCGGTATTAGCGTCCACACGAAAAATCGCCCGGGTTATTTTTCGCAGCTCTTCAAGGATTTCTATATCATTATCACAGCCAACTTTTATTTTCAAGACGGGAAGGTCCTTCACCTCTTCAATCTTTTCACACATCTTTTCCATCGTGTCCATGCCTATTGTAAAGGATGTAGCCATTGTGTGATGAGGGTTTAACCCTAATAATGCGGAGAGAGGTATTTTAAGTATTTTACATACAAGATCATGGAGGGCTATGTCAATTGCAGCGCGTGCCGCTGCATTCGCTGTAAAATGTTTTTTTAACTGATTGGTAATATCTTCAATATGAAAAATGTCGCTGTTTTTCAATAAGCCGGCGAATTGGCGAAACGCTTCCACAACACTTGTTGAATTCTCTTTAAAAAAAAGAGACGGAGCCGCTTCCCCAATGCCCGAGACACCGCTTTCTTCTGTTAAAGAAACTATGACGTTGCTCTGGGTGTCTTTTGCTCCCCTTGAAATCCTGAATGTATGTTTTAGTTCCAGGTCTAACGGCTGAAAAGAAATGTTCATGGTAATAGGGGCTGAATGACCTCTAAAAATTTGTCAACGCCAAATCTAATGGGGTCGGTAGCCGGCAGTTTTATTTCCCGTTCTGTTTTTTCTATTTCCCGCAATGCTTCTTCATCAGACATGCCATAGCAATTAAGCGATATACCGAGTACCTTGCAGGATTGAAACGGTTGCACCAGTTTTTCGTTAAGTTCAATGATATGCTGAATAGGCAAAATAGGAAAGTTTTCAAAATGACGCAGTGTTTTGCGGGTTGGTTGATGACACATAATAATACCCTGCGGAAGCGCACCATGCAGCAAACCTACATTTACACCGGAATATGCAGGATGTATTACCGCGCCTTGTCCTTCAATGCACAAGAGATTGTATTGAGCGCGGTCAAGAATGAGTTTTTCTGTTGCGCCGGAGATAAAATCAGACAGGACATGGTCTATGGCGATTCCGCTACCTTCAATAAGAATACCTGTTTGTCCGGTTGCGACAAAACAGGCGTCAATACCTCGTTTTTTTGCGGCATTTGCAATCTCTATAGAGGTAACCATCTTGCCAACATTGCAATCCGTACCGACAGTAAGCACACGAAATGTCTTTACCTCTTTTGCCTTTCCTGTGCCAATGGATAATTTTTCAGGTGGTTTTCGAACGTCATAAATGTTCAACTGATTCTTTTGTGCAAGTTTGCCAAACTCAAGGTCATCACTGATATAGGTATGAAGCCCGCTGATAACATTGAGTTTATTCTGCAGGGCATCTCTGATGTGTATCTGCCATTCAATGGGCAATACTCCACCCAAAGGAGCAATTCCAATAAGGAGTGAATCAGGTTTGAGGTGCAATGTTTCCTTAACCGTACTAAAAATCGGGATGTCTTTTCCTATCCCAATGATTGCCTCAAGATCTTTTCCGGCATTATAGAGATCTATTATGGCAACGACTTCGTCTTTGCAATAACGAACAATGCTGACGGCAGTCTTTGCACTATGGATATCAAGTTTTCCCTCTGTTAGAATAACAAGACGGCGTTTCGATGTTGAAATCATTGGGAAGGTTATTTTTTACTCTTCTTTTCCTTAATTTTTCTTTGGAGTCTTTGTTTGGAAAATCCCTTATACTTACGAATACATTCGGCATATTCCCGTGCATTTAACAACTCATCAAAAATATTAACATCTTCTATCCTAAACTTTATCAACCAGCCACGGACGTAAGGATCATTGCTCAATATTTCCAAATCTTCGTATAAACGCTCGTTAACAGCAACTACTTCAGCATTTATAGGGAGTATAATATCTATCAGATTATCCAGGGATTCTATTTCCCCAAAAGATATCCCGGAGAGAATTTCATCTCCTGATCGCGGAAGGTCTAAAAACAAAAGCTTGCCCAAATCTTTAATAAAAAAATCTGTGAGACCAAAGGTAATCGATTTTTTGTTATCAAAAAACCATCCATGATCCACAGAATATTTATACCGTTCAGGAATTTCCATAAAACCATACCTCACAATAAATTATAACTCGCCAAGGCACAGGCAAAATGTTAACACACTGGTTAAAGGTTGTCAAGGACATTCATTTGTAGCACTAAGAAGGGACATAGAAGAATTTAATATACCTGTAACTGTCATTTCTACCAGATTCCTCAATTGGCAATCGGCAATTTGCCGACTGTAGATTGCCGACTATCGACTGCCGATTGCCGATTGCTACGGTACAATAGAGTATTTCAAGTCCCTAAAAGCTTATTGCAGAGCAAACATTTTGCCATGATAAATGAGAGTATTCCCGATTTTTTGCAAAAAATAACTAGCAAGGATTAAAAAGAACTCAACGTTTTAATAAATAATAAAGCCTTCCATAGGTATTCAAACTACCCGCATCCGACATTGCCCGCTCCCCGATTCCAAAATAAATATCCGCCCGGGCAGCAGTCTGTATGGCGCTTCCCGTGTCTTGGTCCGACACAAAAAAAAGCTTTTCCACCACATTTTTTTTAGTAAACCAGCCTGTTTTTTTTGCCGTCCTCGATTCTAAGACTACAAATGCCAAACCGCCGGCAGGAAACAGTTTCTTATCCGTAGCAATACTCCTCATCGGGGTAACAGGCACGCCAATACACCCATGAGGCACTGCATGATTTACCACTTCAAAGAAAATAAAACGGTCATTTTTATTAATATAAAAATCCAGCTCGTCGGGATGCCGGTCGAAGTAGCTTATGAGTTCAGATAGCGTTAGTTCTTCTTCAGGTATTTTTCCATCCAAAATCAACTGCTGGCCGATACTGGTGTATTCATGTCCGGAATCCGCAGCATATCCTATATAAAGCTTATTGCCCGATATAAGATCAATTTGCGCTGATCCCTGAACATGGATAAGGTAGGCGTCCAATTTCGATTTAAGATAGACAATCTCATTTCCTTTCAAGAGATTATTTTCCTGAATCTCTTTTCTTTTAAAGTAGGGTTTTCTGAAATCAGCAGGTTTTTTGTAAAGAGGGTATTTAAATTCACTATCCGCGGTAAGGCTCCCTTGATAAATCGGCGTCCCATAGCCAGTATAGTGCACTTCCCCGTAAAATTTCTTGCCAACCGCCTGAAAGACTCTGAAATGTTCCGCTATAAACGCATTAAGTTCTGCGTCATTGTTACAATGTACAACACCATCGCGAAAATATTCCAGGGTTTCCTTCAGTTTTTCATGAGAAAAATCCTTCATACGAAATCCATATTTATTGGATTTTGACATGGCAAAATACCTGAGGCTATGGTCTATCGACAGTAAAAGAGAGTTTTTATCATAATCGTCCCTGAAATAAGGAAATTGCCTTGGGTCTTTGATTTCCACCAGGCCGCTGCCGGATTCTTCCGGAATAAGCAACGATCTTTTCTGCGTCGCACAACCAAAATTAATTCCTGTTAATAAAAGGACAATTACAATGCCGGTGTAAAAATGATTCAGGCACAATTTCATAATGAATTTCCCTTTTCTTCAAAATTATGATAGGTAAAACTAAATTTCTAGTAACAGTTCATTCCGATTACAAGTTAATTCTCTCAATTATTCCATATTCCTTGTTCGATATTTGACGGCCGACTGTTCAGTCTGCAATCCACAGTCCACGGTCTGCAATTTGCCGACGGTAGATTGCAGACTGCCGATTGCTGACTGTAGACTGCCGACTTCGATTTGGACTACCTGTAAAAAAATATCAAAAACAACTTAGCGCTTATAGGAATTGAGGGGTTGTTCTACACATCATGGGAACCATTACAATTTTTGATCGATAAAAGCTCCTCCACCATTTTCCAACAGACAAGTATTCTATATGACTATAAAAGATAATCAAAGGAAATCTTAGACAAAATGGTATCTTTTGAAGCGCTTCTATTTGTCGAAAAAATCCTGTTTGACATTAAAATTTATTTTGATAACAGGACGCAGATAAACAAACCAAAACACGATACCCACTAGAATAACCCCGCCCACAATATTCCCAAGGGTAACCGGAACAAGGTTATTCACAAAAAATCCTTTCCATGTTAAAAGTGAAAGGTCTATGGGCTTTCCCGCCATCTTTTCAGCAGCAACAACAACTTCCGGTTGCTTTGACAAGAAAATACCTATCGGGATAAAATACATATTTGCAACACAGTGTTCAAAACCGCTGGCAACAAAACCCCCTATGGGAAAGAGAATCGATAATATCTTATCGGCAGAACTCCGCCCGCTAAAGCAGAGCCAGACAGCAAGGCATACCATAGCATTGCAAAGTACACCCCGCGCCAATGCAAATTTAAAAGACAAATTCACCTTTGTATTTGCTATAAGCAAGGCCTTTGCACCAACCATATGGTTAAACAATTCCCATTGATGGGTATTGTACATCAGGAATACCATCAATAAACTCCCCACAAAATTGCCGGAAAAGGATACTGTCCAGTTATTGGCCACTTCCATCGTAGTTACCCTCTTGCTGACATACCCCATAATAATAAGGCAGTTGCCGGTAAAGAGCTCTGCACCTCCAACAACAACAAGCATGAGACCCAAAGAAAACACTACCCCTGCAATTAATGAATTAATGCCAAAATGTAAAGTCGAATCGCTTATTACTAAAGTAGCGAATTGCGCACCAATTCCGATATAAAGCCCGGCCAGAACCCCCAGGGCAAAAGTCTGGGTGATACCCAATTTTGCTTTTACCAAAGCAATCTTGTCAATTTTGTCCGCAATTTGCGGCGGCGAATAGGCGTCAATATCTATTAATTTAACATGTTTTGCAATTTTACTTTCCGTCACCTTTTGCCTCCTTTCTTAACTATCGGGTAATTAACATAATCTTTTGCTTAAATATCTGAAATAAACATGTAGGGTAGGCATCGCCTACCGGAAATCGGATCGTTACAAAGCATGAAGTACGAGGTACGATTTAAAATCCCAAATCGTAAATCTAATATATTTAAGTTTTTAAAATATAATCCATAATACGTTTTTCCTCTCATTCCCAAGCTCCGCAGACTGGGCCAAATGGACAATTCTGCTTTATTTTGTGGGTATAACTCCCCACTTTGTAGGCAAAAAAGTTCATTTGACCCAGTCTGTCCGGCTTGGGAACGGGATAGGTTTAGAAACTCCGGCTTCGAATATAAAAAAAGAATGGGACCCAGTTGAAAAATATTTGAAAGCGTCTTTTGACCCCAATATTTCTTATTAAATGGAAGCAGGAGCTTCCAGGGTACGTGCGTTCCCAAGTCGGAACTTTGGAACGAGAATAGAGTTAGGCCTTCAGCGACTTTTTCGATGGAGAGCGAAGTGCCGCTTTGCCCTGCAACTTTGAAATTCCTAATATTTAGGTTTTTAAAATATACTCCATAATACGTTTTAAACTAATTCTGTTTTCTTTTTTTGACGTCAGACGCAAATAAATATACCAGTACATCCCTGCAACCAGGACCATACCTCCCATCAAATTTCCTAAAACCACCGGAATCAGATTGTCAATCATAAATCCTTTAAAAAAAGTAAGGTTTGAAAAGTCCACTCTGCCCTGAACCTTCATTATGGCGGCCAGGACTGAGCTATTTCCCTTAAGGATAATACCCATAGGTATAAGCCACATATTCACCACACAATGTTCAAATCCGCAGGCGATAAGGCAGGATATGGGCCACAACAGTGACAGTATCTTATCCATATTGCTTCTCCCGCTGTAACATAACCAGATAGCCAGGCAAACCAGCATATTACAGAGAAGGCCTCTGAAAAAAGCGACGCTAAATGGCAGGTTTACCTTTTCGTTTGCTGCAAGCACAATCTTTGCTCCCAGGAGATAATTGCTAAATGTCCATTGCCCGGAATTATATATCCACAATACGAGCGTTAACGCCCCAATAAAATTGCCAATAAACGCAATAATCAAATTCCTGGTAAGATCTCTGCCAGTAATCTTGCCAGCCATATATGACATCGCAATAAGGCAATTGCCGGTAAAAAGCTCCGCTCCTGCAATGACAATAAGCACAAGTGCAAGGGTAAAGGCTACGCCTCCCAATAACTGATTCATGCCAAGGTTTGAGGTTGCAGTATGGGTCACCAGCATCGATAACTGCGCTCCCAATGCAATAAAAACGCCTGCCAAAATACTCAGGACAAGCGTAGTGAGCATGCTCATCTGTGTTTTTGCGATTCCAACCTGTCCCACCCTGTCAGCCATCTTGATTGGCGCATAAGCGTCAATATCAATTACAGGAATTCCGTATACATTATTTACCTCTTTCTTCTGTTCCTTTTTTTCAAATACTGGTTTGTTTTTATCAGGATTAATTTCGTGATGCTCATCTGCATTGTTGTTTTGACGTTCCGTATCGTTCTGGACGTATTCAGATTCGTTTATATTTTCACAATACTCCTCATTCATATCATTTTTTGGATGGTCAGACACAAATAGCCTCCTCTCTGTTTAAGAAATGTTTAGATAATAAAATGTGTTTTCCTACGACAAGTGCCAGTTTAACATGATTTTTACAGAATTCTACAAAAATTTATAGATATTAAATAATTTACCTATACTGTGTTTGCGGTGTAAGAATAAAATGTCGCAGTAGTACTAATGCCTGTTTTTTATAATTGATTGCTTATAAACAATTATGATTTATACTATTTGCAACAGCATCGTATTGTTTTTAATACAACAGGGTCTGCAAAAGGGGAGGCGGTACAAGCGTTTTTCCCTTTTTTTGAATAACCATGGATAATAACGCCTTCAAAACTGAAATTGACAAATGTGCGAAATGCGGGAAATGCCGCTCCATATGCCCGGTTTTTTTAGAAACCGGAGAGGAATCAATGGTTGCGCGGGGGCGCATCAGTCTTGCTGAGGCAATCAGGAATGGTGAGATTTTTTATACGGAACGGTTAAGAGATTATTTGCTATCATGCAAAAAATGCTTTCGGTGTTCCAGTATCTGCCCTTCAAATGTTGATTACGATTTAATCATACAAACGATGCTGAATGACCTGGCAAATCACATTGGGATATGGTTTATTCCCCGTATTATTTTCAGGGTCGTTTTAACCCGCAGGTGGCTTTTTAATTTTTTCTTAAAAACCGCAAGTATTTTTCAGCGTATCATACCGTTAAAACAACGTGGCGCCATGAGACACCTCCCCTTTGCACTTATGGGAGGAAGATGGATTCCTCCATTGGCAAAGAAACCCGCGTTGGACAAATGGCATTCTTCCCGGACAAAAACAAACACTGCAAAAATGCGGGTTGGGTTTTTTGTAGGATGCCTCACCAATTATGTTTATCCGGACATCGCCGATGCGGTTGTTGAGACACTTACCCACCTTGGCGTGGAAGTAATTGTACCAGAAGAACAGTTGTGCTGCGGTATTCCAGCGAATTCGTTGGGAGACTTCAGGACAGCACGTAAACTTGCAGAGATAAATAGCCGTGTATTTGAAAGTGAAAATCTGGATTATATTGTCACCGCATGCGCCACCTGCGGCAGGGCATTACGGAAAGATTATTCACGCACATTGAACGACCCTTGCCAGATTTTTGCAAAGAAACTGTACGACGTATCTGAGTTTATTGAAAAATATTTACCGTACACTATCAAGCCGCTAAAAACGAAAATTACCTACCACGACCCCTGCCATCTTTACTGGGGACAAAATATTTCAAAACAACCCAGAAACATCCTGAAGCTGTCCGCCGATTTCCATGAAATGGATACTCCGGAACGGTGCTGCGGGGGTGGTGGCGTCTTTAATCTGTTGCACTACGATCTGTCAATGAAGATTGCCGAATACAAGGCAAAGGCTATTGAAAATAGCAAGGCAGAGGCCGTTGCAACAGGCTGCCCGGGCTGCCGTCTGCAAATTGAGGATATACTTGCCACAAAAGGGTCAAAAGTCTCCTGCACTCACACAATACAGGTGTTGCGTGATGCATTGCTGAAAAATCCTTAACTATTCCGCCACAGACAAGAAATAAAAAATACGAATTTCGAAGTGCGAAGTGCGAAATCCGAAACAAATCCGAACAACAAAGCATAAAATTCAAAATAAACCCAAAATATCCCTTTCTGCGTGCAATCACACTTTGAAAGTGTCATTTAATGTAATACTTTAGTCTTTTGAAAAAGCAAAATGCTTTTCCGAAAGTTCCGAAGACCGGGCCAAATATTCAATATTCGATTCTCAATGTTCAATTCTCAAGTTGTTGCTCATTTGCCGCTATTCTTTTACATTAAGCATTAGTTTTCAAAAATGTATTAACGTATCTTTTCACGGTGTTTTTTTCAAAAACTAATGTTCCTGCTTATTTTTAGGGGGCTATTTAAGTATTTCCACCGCCACCCCCATTTCTATCATATCGGAGATAAAAGAAACGGTGCCGGTATGGTCAGGGCAATAACAGTATCCACCCGGAATTGGCCATTCTATACAAGTACATCTTGGGTCTATTCGCGGGTCAAAATTAATAAAACACCAGGCAGGTTTCGTTGTTGCTCCAATACCAACACCATGTAAAAGTCTTTGAAATTCCAGATGGTTATTACGAATAGGTGTCTTGTGTATACGTAAGGAGTCTATGGTTAGGTAGAAAACTATGGTTATTATAAGGAAGGCGATGGCGCTTAATACAAAAAAGGCGTTTTTATTCATTGATTAATAAAAAAAATTAACCACAAAAATAACCCCAGTTTGTAATTCCCTAACTTCAGATAGGTGAGGGTTTGTGCAAGGTGAATATTATTTAATGCGTCAACACTTTTTATTTCAAGCACCAATTTATTCTCTACCAACAAATCTATCCTGTAGCCACATTCTAATTGTACTTCTTCAAAAAACAGCGGCATCGGTTTTTCTTTTTCTACAAAAAGTCCTGATTTGCTAATTTTGTAATACATACACTCTTTGTATGCGCTTTCCAGCAAGCCGAGACCAAATGCATTATGTATTTCTATTGCTATCCCTATAATTTTATGTGAAAGCTCGTTTTCAGTCATTGTGTCCTATGTGGTTAGTCTTTGTACTACTATCCATCAATTTCTTGTTTTTTATGCGTGTTTTTCATGCCGCCATTTCCGTAAGTGCTTTAATATCAAGGGCTGAAGCGGTCATCAGTGAACAAGAGAACTTCTGGCCTTTCTCCGTCAAAACATAGCGGTTGGCCCTCGGAACTTTGCGGATTAGACCGTGTGCCCGCAGCATCTTTATCCGTCGGGTCGTTCGTCCGGAATATTTCTTTTGCTGATCCTTGCCGGATTGTTCGGATTCCCGGTAAAGCCACTTACGCAAATCATGGTTGCGGAATCCATTTATCGCGTTTTCGCCTTTGGACAGGAACATCAGCATCTGGTAATCATCCTGCTGCCAGGGATTCAAACCTCGATACCTCTTGCCCTCTTTGACAACCTTGTTACAAGCGCTGCTCACCACTTCTTTCAGTTTCTCCTCTACCTGAGCCGCCGCCAAAGCATCCCCATAACGATCATTGCATTGTTGGCTCACCTCACACCGTCGATGAAGATCGCTTACGCCCTTACGCATCTTCTGCCATGACGCCGGTTTGCCTTCATCATCATTGGGACTCCGAAAGACCTTAAAGTCCCGCGTATTATTGATCGTTGTCTCAATACGCAAGAGACTACCGCTCTTGTTATACATCTTCACTGAATTATAATTCACACTGTGCTTGACCCGTATACCTTCATAGCGTCTTCGATAGTCGCTGATAACCTCATCAGGGGCAGCGCCTGCAAGGTTACGCCTACCCAAATACTTCATCACCGAAGAACTGTCGCAAACCCGCATCGCATGATGAACAAACGATGGAAACAACTCCTCCAATGCCTCAACCGATTTAAACATGATGTCCGTCGCCCACTCCGTCTCATCCGCAGACCAGTAATACTCCGGTTCCAACGGACGAAGAATCTGCGACAATGCCGGGCAACTGCCCAACGCAAGCCCGTTCAGCAGCTTCGCCCAGTCAGTCTTAAGCTGCTCATGGAGCAGAACCTGCGCAGCCGCAATATCCTCTATACGCACAAAACAGTTGCCGTCCTTAACATAATCAATACCTTGCTTCTGAAGTTGCCGCTCCAGCCAATGACGACCATTGAGACAAATGAAAATATTAAACGGCGCCCAACTCTGGATACGAACATGACCAAAACCAAACACTGGATCATTAAAATAATGATACACAAAGACACACTTGCGGGGCGCCATTACCAACTCGAGCTTCTTGCTGGCCTTGTTGCCCTTGACCATCGGCGCAATACAAGGCTCTACCACACTCAACAGGCAGATGGAACCTTCCGTAATCCTCTTATCCGCCGCGATCTGGCGAGCCAACTTCTCCTTATCAACACCGCTGCTCATCAAATACCGCACCTCGATACCCAAATCTTTCGCCCGCGATTCACAACTGTCTCGCACCTGTGCCGTAAGCCCATTGACCCAACCGGAAAAATCCTTAAGCAGAATTCTCGCTTGGTTCATGAATGTTCCCATCCCACGCTCACTGGCCAACCACCGCAATGTCCCGCGAAAACGAATCCTGTCCAGACCGCTTATTGCACCCACGATCCTGTCTCGATATAATTCCATCAACTTATTCATAAGTAGTGTCCTCCAAATTGTCTGATTACTATTTACGAGGATACTACTATACTTTATAATAAACTAAAAATCACCTTTTTGGTTGCGGCCAAAGGCCGCGCTAGGCCCTTTGTGGTTAAACTTTATGTGCTTTGTGGTTATGATTTTCGCGAAGGGGATATTTCGTTAGAGGCAAACTGAATTAAACTCGTCTTAAATTCAGCCATGGGGAAATTTTTACCGGGGCATGCAGTTCCTTTTTGATGAACCTGGCTATGTAATATGATGTTCGATAAAGGGATGTCATATTTCGAGGAAAGATAACGGGTCAACCTAACCAGCGAATCAAATTGATCCTCAGAAGGTTTCCCGCCGTTTTCAAAATCACCCACGAGGCAAATGCCTATCGCCACCTGGTTGCAATCCATATTTGCCGTGTGAGCGCCATGAATTTGGTTCTTCCAGCGATTTCCTACCTCTATTTCTCCATCGCCAGAAAGAGTTCCATTGCCAATCACAAAGTGATATGCCAATCCATACTTCCACCCTTTCTTTTCTCTATGATAGGTATCAAACCGGGTTGCATTTCCTTTCTCTGAAGCGCTATGGTGTATAACAATATATTGCCACGGTCTTTCCTTTGTATCTATTGTATCTATCTCGCAAATCTGAGATATTTTTTGTGCAAATGCCGCTCTCAGCATATCGCTTTCCGATATCACCGTTCTTACCTCTGCGGAACTGCTGCTAATAAGAGGCAAGGCGCCAATAATACCTCCTGCCGCAACAATCATTGTTAACGACACATATTGAATAATCTTTTCGTATGTACGATTTCTCATTGTATTCATTTTAAATCACACTATAGTAATAAATAAAAAAGCCCTGCTACGGAATAAAATAAACGTTATACAGTTTTTTATTCGGTAGCAGGGCTTTCTTCACTGTTTAGCGGTATCGCGAAATTTTTCTCTTCATCCTTCTGCGGATTTTTTGTTTTACGCTTTGTGCGCCGCTGAATAAGTTAAAGACTCTTTGCTTTGCGTCCCAGCCTCACGACTGGTTTGCCTTTATCAATAGTTACTATAAAAAAGAGCTATTGTTTTAGTAAGTACATTATAAAATCATTCATTTTTTTGTCAATAATTAATTCGGCGTCAAATAAATAGCTCCGGGGGAAAAGCGCAAGGCGCAACCCTCAATCTGCAATTTTGCCGATTGCCAATTTCAGAAGTCAGAGTTTTTCGCGGACATCTGACCTCCGACCTCTGGCCTCTATTGAAAGCCGATTGTAGATTGCCGACCGCTCGAGTCCTTTATTTGATTTTATCATTTTGCAGTACACGGCGAAGCAATTCTTCACCCTCTTCCTTTTTTTGGGAAAGAAATGTTGCTGACAGAAGATGTTTTTCCTGCAACCATGAGGTAAAGTATCCGTTTTCGTTTTGAAAGGTATGGATGGCATTTGAGTGCGTCTCTTTTTCTCCCCATGACCTCCACAACTGAACCACCGCTTCAAATGCGATTGATGTCGCATCACGGTCTGGATATTTTATCAACAGTAGCAGTAAAGGGGCGGTCTCTTCCCTCGTTTTGTATTCTGCGATAAGGGCGTCCGTCTGTTTGCTTAAATGAAATACATTTTCTTCAATAAAATTATCGGATATATAGATATTATCCAGAATGATCTTTTCGTGAAAAAATTTCAGGCTTTCTTTCACAAGAGAATCCTCCGGCAAATAACGTACTATATCGGGGAGGATTTCTTTTTTGTAGGGCATTAAATCGATAATGGATTTACCAAAAGAAGTAATTTCTCCGCCAGAAATACTGCCCTCCCATGGCGCTACCTTTATGCAATACACATCATTCCATACACACAAGTAATTTTCAAACAAAGACGCCCTGTTGCCTAATGGTATCCCAATACCCGCACGGTCTTTTGTGAAGACGCCGAATGCGTCTTCCGCAGTTTCAAACTCCCAAACATCTATGGAAATCCTCTTCCCTGTATCATCTCCATACTCCGCATTCGTCACCCGGATAAACGAATACGCTAAATACAGCTCCGCGCCTCCATTTATATATTCATATAATTTTTCGCCTCCTTCGTAAATCCTCGGCTCTGCAATCCTTTTCCACTTTCCAAGTGTTTTGGGGAGAAAGTTGCCGGACGATACTATTTTTACAGACCTTTCTTTTTTTACCGTAGTTTGCGGCTGGATGCCTTCCACGACAATAGCGGAAGTCCCTAAAACGGGGCAGACCTTTTCACAGAAACCGCACCCTACGCAAACATCTTCTCTTACAAAAGGCCTGCGAATTTCCCGGCCTTGTTCGTCCACATAGGTATTAAAATGGATCGCCTTTGTCGGAACGGGGCACACCTCTTCACATACACCGCAATTAAAATCCTGCCATTCCTTCTTCAGTTCGGGAAGGCGTGAATAGCCCACCCATGGAATACATCTGTTATGGTCTATTCTGGCCTTTCCTAACGCGACCCACCGTTTTTCTTCAAGCGGCAAAGGTTTTATAGCCCCTGACGGACATACCCGTGTGCACAGCACACATCCATAATCACAATATCCTATCCGGGGTATTAATTGCGGCGTCCATATGCCTTCAATGCCATATTCCAATAACACAGGATGCAGTCCGTTCGTTTTGCAAACCTTCATACACTCCCCGCACCGTATGCAGCGGGCAATAAATTCTTTTTCATTCACCGCACCTGGCGGACGAATTATGGAAACGGTTTCCTTGTTTATTTTTTTCCGGTAGTTTAATTTCAAAAAAGGGGCGATTGCCGCGCCGGTAATCCCGCTTACAACAAATGCCCTCCTGGAAAGGCTGATAGCATGTTTTTGCAAAGAAGGCTGAAACCTCCTGAAGGTGACACTCTGTTCCGGACACACCTTCCGGCAGGTCATACACAAAATACACTCTCCCTCTTTCGTGCTTTTCCCATCGCTTTCCATTGCACCCATACCGCATTTTTCAACACACAAACCGCAGCTTGTGCATGTTGACGAAACATTCCGTTTAAAGAATGACCAGTCGGAGAAAAGAGCAAACAGCGCACCCATCGGACAAATATTCCTGCACCAGTAGCGCCGCAATACCATTCCAAAGGCAATGATGATCACAAAGGCAAACAAAATGATTCCGTGTGAACGGAAGAAAGGGGCATGCCAGGCAAAAAGGATTTTCTGGAAAAAGGCATGAAAAAAGGAAAATAAATAACCCAAAAGAGGAATATGTTCCAAATAAACAAAAAGGGAATCGTCCAGATGGATAATATAAGGATGGATACTCATTGCAAATACGCTTGTCGCGATGGAGAGGGGATCAAACCATCCGGCGCATTGCAGCCCCAGGAGCAGGCTTAATAAAAGAAATGCAAGGAGATAGTATTTCAGACATCTTCCGTCATAGAGCCTTCTTTGCGCATGTTTTCGAAAACTGGCAAAAAAACGGTCTGTGATATCTATTGTTGTTCCCAGAGGGCAAATCCACGCGCAGAAATAGCGCCCAAAGGGTATCGTTAGCAATAAGACAATGAATGCAGGCCAGTAGTTGAAAATAAACGCCCTTACCGCCATCATTGCCCCTATAGCAGAAAGGGGCCTCATGCGAAGAAATATGTTCGCCGGTGCATCTCTTTCGGTTAGAGGATCTAAAAAGAGCAGCAGATAAATGAATGCCGAGAAGCTAATGTATTGTATGACCCTGCGGAAATGAAAAGGCCAATTGTTTTGTGTGTGTTTGTCCTGCATCGCCGTTGATTACACGTGAAATTCTTCAAAACCCATTGATGTATAATCGATTTCCCCTAATCCCTCTTCATGGGATTTCCTGATATAGCCCACGTCCTTTGGCTGAATGCCAAACAATGTTGCGCCATATGCGTCAACTGCAACGGGGTCAGTGCTGACAATGATGCGCCTTGCGTGTTCCTGCGAATTATCTACATCATCCAGCCGTCCGCCAGTGGGTCCGTTCTTTTTTAAAATCCTGAAGGCGTCAAGCACGGTAAGATCTACTTTCACAAATTTGTTGAGATCTGCAATTTTTGGGTGTATATCGGTATGCAGACTTCCCCTGTCTCCTCCGATCATGCCAAAGACATTTTTCAAAGCCATGGAAAGCCTTGATGTGCCATGTTGTTTCGCTATGGGCACATTAATGAGGACGTCGACTTCGTCCTTATACACCATTTCCTCGTAAAATGACCACTGTTTTAAAACCGTGCCGTCCGGGATAACAAAATCCCTGAACCGATTTTTGTTTATGTATGAAACCTTCGCACCAGCCCGGATGGCGGCGGAAACAATGCCGCTCCTATTGTAAGATGTTTCTGGGTTTGCGGAACATGTATGGTCCATAACCACTACCGAACGGGCACCTGCATCTTTACATAATGCAACAAGCGCGGCAACGACGCAGGGGTTTGTATTGGCTGCAAATTCCGGAGACTGGTTCCATGCAATGTTTGGCTTGATAAGTACCCGGTCGCCATTGGAAACAAGTTTACGCATCCCACCCAGTGCGCTTATTGCACGCCTTACCATTTCTTTAACAACCACATCTTCTCCATTTGCGTTTGCACTATCTCCGTGAACCACAACTATCCCTGGCTTCAGATCATGTTCCTTCAATTGTTTCAGCGTAGGTTTCTTCTTTATTGCACGAAGATACGGAAGTCCATACACTCCCGCGCCTACGGCAATGCCTGTCTTTAAAAAACCTCGTCTACTGATTTTCCCTTTGCTATTCATCTTTTTAGATTTACGAATTACGGTTTGGGATGTACGATTTTAAATAGTACCTCATATGTTAAGGTACTATTTATCGAACAGAGGCACTGGAGTATCTCTTTCTTCCCCGCCAATTGCATAAAAATGATTATCATTGGAACCGATGTAAATTGCGCCATTTGGCCCAATGGCAGGTGATGCTTCAACCGCGGCCATTGTTTGGAATGACCATTTCAAATTGCCTTTTGAGTCGATGGCATAAAGTTTTCCGTCACTGGAACCAATGTAAACAGTTCCATCGGCATCGATTGCAGGGGATGATTCTACCCAACCCCCTGTTCTAAAGCTCCACTTTAATTTACAGTCAGGATAAATAGCATATACAAAGCCATTATATGCGCCGAACACAATTGCCCCATCCTTTCCTATTGCAGGACTGCTATGCACCGCTTTGCCGGTATTGACATACCAGCGAATGTTTCCGTCAGGATTTATGGCAACCATTCTCCCATTATCCGCGCCGACATACACCACCCCATCTTTTCCGATAGCGGGGGATGAAAACGAGGAATAGACGCCAGACCCCACTCTTTTTACCCACTTCTGGGCGCCATCAGCGGAAATTGCATGAAGGGTGCCTTTTTCTGCAAAGATACAGACCGAGCCATCATCCCATAGGGAAGGGGAGGCTTTTAAATTGCTTGGGGCAGTATATCTCCATTTTAATGTTCCATCAAGCGAGAGGACGTAGAGGTTGTTATCATCAGCGCCGAAATATACGGCATCTTTCGTTACCGCTGCCGAGGAGAGAATGATACCCTCCGTTTTATAAGTCCACACTACCTTTCCTTCAGGAGAAACAGCATACATTTTTTTATCCCGCGAACCAATATAAATTGTCCCATCCCTTCCGATAGCAGGAGAAGCTGTTATTTCGTCACCTACCTGAAGTACCCATTTTTCTGCACCATCCTGGTTAAGAGCATATAATCTGCCGTCTACCGAGCCGAAATAAATGACGCCGTCACACCCTACTGCAGGAGATGAGGTAATACGCGTATCAATTTTAAAAGCCCACTTTACCTCACTGTTTTTTGGCCCAACAAAAGGGCTTTGGCCGGTATGCTGCAAATCCCTTCGAAACATCTGCCATGGAATATCCGCATCTTCGGCATGGATAGATTTGAACTGAATAAGAATTGTTACTATAATGCAAAAACAGGAAATAAAAGAAAGGTTCATTTTTTTCAACATAACATTTGCTCCTGTAAATTAGCCAAATAAAGTCCTTTTTTATTATTTGTATCACATTCAGATTAAATATTATATAAAAATTGAACGGATAGTAAAATAAACGTTTTTGTAACACTTTAGTCTTTTGAAAAAGTAAAAACTGCCTTTTAGTACCTTAGCTGTAATTTCTTTGCATGTTTTGGCAAAATATTTAATGGTAAATCCGAAATGCTAAATACGAATCCACCCCCTGTACCCCCGCCACCGGGGGACATTCTCCCGCTTTGGAGGGGTAAGGGGAGGATTCCTGCTTTTTCCCAAACAGTCATCATGTTGCATTAGCAATACCCAGAAACGATGAAAATGGTTTTATAGTCATATCATATTGCGGTACATGTGCTTAAGCTATTTTTTGTAGTCTTGTTTTCAAGCCAGCGTTTGGAAACAAGCAGGGGAAATATTCAAAACCCCGTTTTTTTGTAATACTTTAGTTCTTTGAAAAATTTCAATAATAGCGCTGCTTGCCGTAAGCGTAGGGGGCGGATGATATAAACAGTTGCTGCTCGTTCCTTACTTAAAATATCTAAGCCCACTAAATTCATGTAGTGCGACGAACCTCGTCGCACTACAAATAACAATTTCCAGTTTCAAAAGACTAACGTGTTACCGTTTTTTTATTAGGATTTTGTATTTTGAAATTTGTTTCGTATTTCGTATTTCGTATTTTTTATTTCGCGCTTGTTTGATTCTTGCTTGTCCGGATTAGGGTCTAAACCCGAAAAAATTGTCGTTATACCGCGATTGCCATGCCCATTGCGGGGTTTAATTTATATGAACTTTCTTATACTTAACCAGGATTGGAACTGCCGTTGAAAACTGCAGAAAAAAATATGCCCAAACAGAAAAAAACATATTTCCGTTTTTTCAAGACCATAAAAATAAAACTTATTTTCTATCTTATACTAATTACTACCATCCCGATTCTTGTAGTAATCAGTACTTCATACAAAAAAGGGAAAAAGGCATTAAGCGAAAAAGTGGTGGAAAAACTCACTTCTATTGCTGATTTAAAAAAAACACAACTGAACAGTTGGCTACAGGAAAGGGTCGTAGATATTAGCGTTCTTTCTACAAACAAATCTTTAGAGGTATCTTTTTCCAATCTGCTGTATCTGAGAAAAGCATTTCGCACCATCGGCAGTATGAAAGAAACCGAGATCGGAAGGGTGTATTATAACCGGTTGTCAGAATATTTAAACAGCCTTAAGGAAAAACTCATTTATTGTGATGAGATATCTATCCTCGATATTGAAAACGGTGAAATTGTTATATCCACGAACCCTTCCAATATCGGTATGTTCGACAAGGATTTCCCTTATTACCTTGATGTCCTGAATAATAAGGGAATGCCTTTTAAAGATATCCACTATTCAGAATATACAAAGCAAATAGGCATGACTTTCTTTAGTACAACAAAACTCACTGATCCGATAACTATGGAGGAAACGGACGAAGTCAATGGCATTGTTCTTATCAGGGTAAACACGGAAGACTCCATCAATGCGTTAATGCAGGACTGGCCGGGAAGGGAAGATACCGGCGAAACGTTATTAGTACGCCGCAATGGCAACAAGTTGATATTTCTCAACAACTCGCGCCATTTGGCAAATACTGCACTAAGCCTGAGTATTCCCATAAGACTAATAGCGCCTGAATCTTTTATGCTCGACTCTATGGAAGAAGGCATTATGGAAGCGTATGATTACAGAGGGGTAGAAGTCCTTTGCGCTTTCCGCCATATTTCCCCTGTAAAGTGGGGGCTGCTGGTAAAGCAGGACAAACAGGAGGCCTTTAAGCCCATTACAAAATTAAAAATACATGTCATTACCTTAGTCAGCGCAAGCGTCCTCGTTATCATAGCTATCGTTTTCATCATTACCCATGGAATAACTCAGCCGATTCTTCAACTGGTGAAGGGAGCGGAAGCAATTGGCAAGGGAAGCCTTAACCACAGAATATCAATTAAATCAGGAGATGAGGTTGGCAGGCTTGCGTCCGAGTTTAACAAAATGGCAGAAAAGCTGGAAGAATCATACGCAGGACTTGAACAAAGAATAAGAGAGAGAACCTCTCAGTTGAGGGCTTCTGAAGAAAAATACAGGGAATCAATAAATCTTGCCAATGACGCCATTTTCACCCTTGACCCGGATATGGCGCATATTGTTGATTCAAACAAAAAGGCGGAAGAACTATCGGGATACACAAAAAAGGAATTAAGCCGGAGAAAAATATGGGAGATTGTGCCGGAATATGACCGGCAAAAAACCAAACATTTATGGCGTGAAATAAATAAGAAAGGCTCCGGTATGCTGGACAACCTTGATTGCCAGCATGCTGACGGAAGAATCATCCCCACGAGCATTAGCGCAAGTATTATTGCATATGGCAAAAAAAGGACGATTCAATGGATTTGCAGGGACGTCACCGAAAGAAAAAGGATGGAAATGCAGCTTATTCAAACCGAACGCCTTGCCGCTGTCGGCGAATTGGCGGCGGGCGTTGCCCATGAAATAAACAACCCGCTGGGAGGATTGCTAAATTTCGTAAAAATGATGTCCAGGGAACCGGAAAATATTTCACAAAACAAAGAATTTCTGGAATTAATGGCAGAAGGATTGAAAAGGATAGAAGTTATTGTAAAACAGCTCATGGCATTTTCCCGTCCTTATTCAACACATATGGACAATCATTGCGTAAATACGGTAGTAAGAAATTCCATACGGTTTTTGGATCACCGCATCAAAGAACAACGGATAACACTGGAAGAACGTCTGTTTTCCGGCTTGCCGGAAATTTACGCAGATGCTGATCAGATTTCACAGGTGATAATTAACATTCTGGTAAACGCGCTTGACTGCATGGATGACGGCGGAAAACTCACCATTGCCACCGGCCATTGCAACCATCTGAAATCAAGCATACACATAAAAATTACCGATACCGGGCCTGGCATTAACGATGATATTGCCAGCAGGATCTTCAACCCTTTTTTCACCACAAAAGAAATGGGAAGCGGCCTGGGACTTGCCATTAGCAAAAGGATTGTGGAAGACCATGACGGAAACATTTTTGTGGATAGCAAGCCCGGCAAAGGAACAACATTCTCTATATGTTTGCCTGTGAGAAAGGCAACAACGTAGCAAGGACTGCGGATAAAGACGCCTGGGAAAACCGTACAATGACGTAAAACAGCGACTAAAAAACACTTTCTCTTTACAATAGCAATATTTTCCTGTTAACTTAAAAAAAACCACCGCGGCAGAATGGAGAGGATAAAATAATTTTATACTTTAGTTCTATGAAAAAAACCGCTAGTTCCCAAGCTCCAGCTTGAGAACCGGCGGTTTAAATATTAAATGGTAAAATCCGAATGTTTAATTTTTTTAATCTGTACAATCTGTGTAATCTTTGGTTCCGCCTTTCGTATTTCGTATTTCGTGCTTATTTTGTTCTGGCAATGCCAGTTTAGGAGTTTCACATGAGCAACAAGATTTTAATTGTCGATGATGAAAAACTAATGAGGATTTCACTGGAGAGTCAGTTAAAAAAAGAAGGGTATGATGTAAGTTCTGTTGACAACGCAAATGAAGGGATGAGTTTGATAAGGTCGGAAGAATTTGACATAGTGGTGACGGACTTACGATTGCCAAACATGAATGGCATGGAGCTGTTAAAAGAAATTAAAAATTATAATCCGGACATTATAGTCGTAATTATGACTGCGTATGGAACCCTCGAAAGCGCTGTCGCCGCAACAAAGGAAGGGGCGTATGACTATATTGCAAAACCCTTTTCCACTGACGAATTGATCATTAAGTTACAAAGGGCGCTTCAACACAAAAACACAACCGCTGAAGTGACCCGCCTGAGAAGAGAAATACAATCTGAATTTGAGTTTCATAATATCGTTGGAAGCAGTCACGCAATGAAAAAACTTATTGAAACGGTAAAAGAAATATCTGACAGAGATTCCACCATTCTCATACAGGGAGAGAGCGGTACCGGCAAAGAAAAAATTGCGGGGGCAGTGCATTATCATAGCGGCAGGAAAATGGGTCCCTTTATCCGGGTAAGCTGCGCCGCCCTAAACAGAGAAATACTGGAAAGCGAACTTTTCGGACATGAAAAAGGCTCCTTTACCGGTGCGATAAAGACAAGACGCGGCAGATTTGAGCTTGCAAACGGAGGCTCTATTTTCCTCGACGATGTGGATGACATCCCTTTGGATATGCAGGTAAAATTGTTGCGGGTAATCCAGGAAAGGACATTTGAAAGAGTAGGCGGCGAAAAAACCCTTTCCATTAACGTAAGGATCATTTGCGCCACCAAAAAAGATCTTCTGCTACTGGCAAAAAAGGGAGAGTTCCGGGAAGATTTGTTTTACCGGTTAAACGTGGTGCCGATTACCATTCCCCCCCTTCGTGAAAGGAAGGACGATATCCCTCGTTTAATCAATTATTTTCTTAAAAAATTTGTATCAAGGCATGAAGACGCCTTGCCGGGAGTCTCCAGGGAAACCTTAAATGTTCTTATGGAATATAACTGGCCCGGAAATGTAAGAGAACTTGAAAATGTAATAGAACATGCCGTTGCGTTTTCCCATTCTCATGGCATTACTATCGATACACTGCCTGATTATTTAAAAAGAGTAGAAATCCACAAAAAACTCATTTCTATGGATTTATCAAACACTCAAACAATTCAATTACACGATGTTCTTACCGAGGTAGAAAAAAGACTTATCGAATGGGCGCACCAGAAAACAAACGGTAATCAGGTGAAGATGGCAGAAATACTCGGTATTCCAAGAACCACGCTCCGCAACAAATTGGTCCGCTTGAAATAACCTTATCCATATTATTAATCAATTTTGCGACCAATTTCAGGCAGTTCAAGTTGATTTTTTAACCTGAATACAATCCATTCTTCGAGGGTTTCCCGCAATTCCTCACGGCATTCTTCAAGCGTCTTTGCCCTGCCTCATACCCCCTTAAAACATGGCATCTCTCCCCAGTATGTATGGTTATCTTCAATTATCCCGTACTTCGCCATATCCATTGCTTTGTGAATATATTCTGTCCGCATAACAATCGCCTCAACAAAATAATAATGCTCTCAAACTCTAAATTCAGGAGTTCTGAAATTACTCTAAAAATAGGTGCTTTTAGCTATACCACAAATGGTGAACCGTCTGAGTATAAATGTTCAGGGGCAATTTGTCTGGCACTTACATCCGATACCCTTTGCCTTCAAAAATGATTCCCGACCCTCCTTCCAGGAAAAACCTGCGATCACTACCGCACCAATTGAGTCAAACCAGCCTATACCGGTAAGTTCATAACCGATGCTCGCAAAAAGGAGCGCAAAGGAAAGATATACACACGTTTTTGTACAATTTGCATCGGCTAATATCGCCGGAGAGCGAAGCGCCTTGCCAATTTTCACCTTATAATGAATCAATATCCACATGGTGACAATAGAGACTGCTGCGATAATAATACCCCAAAACGTAGTTTCCGGATGATGATGGGTAAAAATATTTACTATGGCAGTACCTGCAAGCCCAAACGTAAGCAAATAAAAGGCAAAACCCGTTATCCGGAGCGCTTGTCGTTCAAATATATCAGGTACCGCAGCAGGGTTCTTCCGCTGCCTCCTCACCATATGCCAGATGCCTACGCCTGAAATCACTTCCACAAATGAATCTAATCCAAAACCAAAAAGTGAAACAGTCTCATCTCCGAGCCCAAAACCAACAGAAACGCCGCCTTCCGCAATATTATAAAATATAGTAATAAGGGCAAGTACAGACGCCCATTTATAGAGTACGGCAACTTCTTTTTCCACAACGCCTCCCTCTTCAAATTCCAGCAGCAGTACAATACGAAACTTGCCCGATAGCAGTCGTTAGTCGGTAGTCGGCAATTTGCAGATTGAGGACTACCGATTGCCGATTGGTTAAGGCCTTGCCTCGCCTTGCAACATTCGTACACTTCCTTCAAAAATACCGCCTTTTTTTACTATTAATTTACGGCAGGTTATTGTGCCATGAACTTCTCCATGTTTTAAAATTTCCACCGCGCCCATTGCGGTGAGGTCGCCGTTTATTTTGCCATCGATAAAGGCATTCCCAACCAAAATATTTGATATCTCTATCGTTCCTTTTTTCTTTAAATACAACGTACCGTGAGTCTGAAGATTTCTTCCTAAAATCGATTTTACCTTGTAATCGCTCAGTTCATTTCGGTTATAACAATAAATACATGATACCGCCTGCGCGTTTTTATCTGCATAAATTCCCTTCCCGCACTTAAAACAAAAAACCTCTCTTTTCCCAACAGTTGTGCTTTTTGCTTTTTGGGAAGGGGAAAGGATTTCTTTCACATTGACATGCCGGCTACAATGGCTGCATAGTATCGACTCGCAATAAACCGATACGGTAAGACAGCCCTTGCAATAGGGGCATGTTATTTCGATAACATCAGGCACTTCATTGTTTTTAAACTTCATCAGATTAAAAATACCACAAATAAGGGGGATATCGCATGCTCTGTAAAAACCTCGTTACTTTTAGATTTACGAAGTACGATTTTAGATTTTAAATCGTACTTCGTACCTCCAGCCTACAGGGCTTTACCTGCCGTCTTGTTTTCGTTCATTTTAGGCCTCTCCGTAAATCCTTCAGGATGTACGCTGCATTTGCCGACAAATATAACGCCTTCGTCAATTACAAGCGTTTTCGCCTGCAAATCCCCCATTAATTTTGCGTTTTTCCTAAGTTCAACCCTTTCAGAAGCGATAATATTTCCGTCCACTTGCCCCTCGACAATGGCATTCTTCACCTTAACATTCGCCTTGACAACGCCGGTGCTTCCGACAATAACCTCTCCTTCGTCTGTTAACATCTCTCCGTCAAATTTTCCGTCAATTTTTAGCGTTCTGGTAAACTTAATAGTACCCCTGAACTCCGCATCCGGCGTCAAATACGTTATATTTCCCTCTCCCATCCCAACCTCCTTTTTTGATTTACTATTTTTTTCTCTTTCATCGGAAACCATCGTTCCCCTTCGGAATAAACCTGCCATATCATACTGCCTTTCCTAAACTGGCATAGCCAGAACCAAACAAACAGGAAATAAAAAATACGAAATACGAAGTACGAAACAAATCCGAATAACAAAGCATAAAATTCAAAACAAATCCAAAACATACCTGTCTGCGTGCAATCACGCACAGGCAGGCAACAATATGAAGCACGAGACGCGAGATACTAAAGGTGCACTTGTTTAGAATTTCAAATCATTTTGTCATTAGAATTTGCTTCGGATTTAGTGTTTCGGATTTCACCATTTATTAACAGGCTCTATTTTATTCGTTACCCGTATTATATCAAAGGAAATATTGCACCATTTTTTATGCGACAATCCCCGTTTGAAAACATGTAAACGGTTTCGTTTTTTTGAAAAACACCAATGCAGGAAAAATCTTCCGTCAACGGCGACTGATTTACCGCAAGATAATATGCTTGTAAATGTTGTCTTCCGGGAATAAAATGTGCCTTTTCTGTAAAGGATAAAACTCAATTCTATCAATTATGAGAATGAACAGAATCAGAAATAGTATCGCCTGTTTTCAGATACTGATTATGGTGTTTTTGGCGTTATGCAGCGCCGGCATTGTTATTAACCCTCCGAAAAAGCAGGTTGCATTTTCGTGTATGGATCATGAATGTGGCTGCAAATCCGAAGCGGATTGCAGGACAAATTGCTGTTGTTTTCCTGCCGGAGACCGTTTAGTGTCACAAAATGATGCAAAGCAACAGAAAAACGGATTTCATTCTTTCATAAGCAGTATACAATGTAAATCGGGAAGCGATACACTGGCTTTTATAAAGGGCAATCTTAAATACATACTGGAAGACCCTGCAACAGACTACCGATTGGCATTTTTATGTTTTCTCTGCAATGACCCATTCATTCAACCATGCGAACCTGTAGTTTCGCCTCCTGAAAAGCCACCGCGTTACCTCTCATAAATCCACCTTTTGTTACAACACAAAACAATATACCCTTCGATAAAATAAGATGCGGCAGATGAACAGAGATAGTGTTTGCACACCAGAGCACCCCATCATATGTTTTTGGCTGCGACGGCCTGTTTTCTGCCTTATATTTTGTCAGTATCAGGCATGAAAGCCTGATGCATTCGAATTATACTCATTTTAAAAACAGGAGAAAATAACATATGTTACAACCTAAAAGATATATTCCCATTATCTCATTTTTAGGGGCAATGATTATTTCGGGGAATGCTATTGCCCATACAACGGTCATGTCGAAAAATACCCCGGATAGTTACAATTCCCGTGATGAACTTGAAGGAACGACCAGCCTTAATTATTTTAGTATAACTCACGGGTGCGACGGACAATCCATACGGGCGCAAAGTGTTGTTTTCCCCAATGGTGCGGATTCTATTGCCGAGCGATCTGATACAGAAGAGTCGGTTAATCTTCACGATCATATAGAAGGCAATCCTGTCATGGGCGCGAAACCTGCGGTAAACAGTCTTTTTAAAAAAATAAAAACACTGGAGGGATCTGTCCCGGCATTTACCTCGCATGGTACTGAAAAAACAGAAGACGTCAGGGCTTTTGTATTTACAAATGGGAATCTGAAGGATGGTTATCTGGGGGTTATTCCATGGAGCGCAACCTTTCCTACATTCAAACCGGATTCCTGCGCAACAGCGCTTACCGTATACATTGCCATTGCCAATTATTGTACCAAATCCACAGACGATACCGACCGTGCCGATATCTGGATTGGCCGTTTAACGAAAAAGTTTGATGACGAAGACGTCGTTTCCGTTGGCTTTTGGCCGTACCTTAAGGTAGTAAGAGACCTTGAAAACAATCCCCTTCCTGAGGGGTGCGATGGAGGATTTGAGATCAGTGTGTATCCTTCAGATGAGGCAATTGATGAATACCTGCCGGTAGACGGATATTGGCCTGCAGAAGGGAAGAATGGAAAAGGTGGTAAAAAAGATAAAGACGATGGAGAGCATGAAGACCATAGCGGACATAATCATTAATGATGCTTTTTACATAATTTTTTAATGTTATGGTTCTGGTGGAGGGACAGACTTAAAACCTGTCCCTCCACTGTCTTTATCTTGTTTTTCTATTCTCAGGAAAGGGTCTGTTGTATGAGAATTCTAATAACGATGGCTTTGTTTTTATTATTTGTCAACAGGGCGGTATTTGCTTTAGGCGAATGCGGCCTTGCATGCAGCCTTTCAGGCTCAACAATTTCGGAAGTAACTTTTGGAGATAAATTTGGGTTGTCACTTCAGTATGTCTATACGAAAATGGAGACAATAAGGGACGGTGACAGTCGTATCGGCAGCAACACATTATTGGATAAGGTTGCTTCTGAGTGGCCTGATATGCCTGAAGGGTCAAAAAGTTTTACAATACCTACGAGAATGATTATGCAGAAATACACGATTACCGGTTCATATGCAGCCACAGACCGATTACAGTTTCTTGTTTCCGTTCCCTATCTTATCAATGATATGGACATGAAAATGCGGATGCGGCATCAAATGGACGGGGAACATTTTATGGACATGGATATGAAAATGGAGATGGAAACTGTTGAAGGGCTTGGTGATATATCCATTATGGGATTATACTCCCTGCGTGAAAATGAGATTGATCGCCCTGCAGAGAGGCTTATGGTCGGGTTTGGACTAAAAACTCCTACCGGTAAAAATGACGAAAATACCGATTCCGGCAATCGTGTGCATGCTATGATGCAATTGGGAACAGGCTCATGGGATCCTCTTTTCCTTGTTAATTATATGCGTGAATTTTCCCCCTTTGTTTTGCAAGGGAATCTGCTCTACCAGCTTACAACGGCAGGAGACGAAGGTTACGAGTTTGGCGATCAGATTTCATTAGATATTTCTGCAAGATATCCTGTGAATAAATATATCAGCCCCGGGCTTGAATTAAACGGACTTCACACAGGCAGTAACAATGACCATGATAATAATTTCTCAAGACCTGAAACGTCTCTGCTTGACAATCCTGACAACACGGGTATCACAGCATTTTACGTTACACCCCTTGTTAATGTAAAAATCCCTAAGACGGGATGCAGCACCGACTTGAAATTTCAGTATCCGCTATATCAGCATGTAAGAGGCATTCAGCAGGTAGTGGATTGGCGGATAATGGCTTCGGTTGTGTGGAATTTTTAAACATGGAATAGTTGTTTTTATTAGGGATTCCTGACGAAGTCTGTATAATAGAGCCATTTCGTAACTATTCAGTGTGTATCATTCATGCTGAATAGTTACGAATATTTTGCCAAAAAGTGCAAAGAAATTACTGATAAAGTACCAAACGTTGAACTATGGAAAAATCATCATCAGCTTATCCGAGAATATTGGTAGCAGGCACGCATAGCGGTGCTGGCAAAACAACCGTTACCCTTGGTTTAATGTCGGCATTAAAAGAAAAGGGATACTCCGTACAGGGCTTTAAAACGGGGCCTGATTATATTGACCCTTCGCATCATACGGCCATTACCGGCAGATTGTCCCGTAATCTGGACACATGGCTCATGAGCAGGGATGTATGCCTAGAATTGTTTGACCATGCGATGGACAATGCGGATATTGCCCTCATAGAAGGGGTAATGGGGCTGTTTGACGGCTCATTAAATGGAACGGAATCCGGAAGTTCCGCCGGTCTTTCAAAGGTATTAAAAGCACCGGTAATACTGGTGATGGATGCAAAGGGTATGTCAGGGAGTGCGGGGGCGGTGGCTCTGGGTTTCAAAAAGTTTGATGAGGAATTAGCTATCCATGGAATAATTTTGAACAGGGTGGGAAGCGAGCGGCATTACAATGCTGTTAAAAAATCAATTGAAGAGAACAGCGGCATTCCTGTGCTCGGATATCTGCCGAAGAATGATGAAATAGGACTGCCGGAGCGCCACCTGGGACTTGTACCTTCCATAGAACAGGAGTTTTCCAAAGCCGTGTATCAGAAAATAGGAGACATATTATCAAAGACGGTTGATATAGAAAGAATAATTGACATTGGTTTCTCGGCGGACAAGCTTCCTTCTTTTCAAAAGAAGATATTTAGCGGCATTTCGGAACGATATAATTTAAGAATTGCGGTCGCAATGGATGAGGCGTTTAATTTTTATTACCATGATAATCTTGATTTGCTGGAGGCATATGGTGTTGAACTTGCCTATTTCAGCCCTATGTATGATAAATATGTGCCGGCGGATGTTTCTGCCATTTATATAGGAGGCGGTTTTCCGGAATTGCATGCTCCATTGCTTTCGTCAAATACCACTATGAAGGAATCGATAAGAAAGGCATATAAGAACGGGGTAGTATTCTATGGTGAATGCGGGGGAATGATGTATTTGCTTGAGCATTTAACAGCGTTTAATAACAAGTCATATGAAATGTGTGGACTCTTTAAGGGTGGCACGAAAATGGAGCAAAAGAGGCAGGGCCTGGGGTATATTACCGTGAAGGGTATCCACGATACCCTGTTATGTAGAAAAGACGAGGTATTCAGAGCGCACGAATTTCACTGGTCATCACTGCACCAGATACCCGGGCATACGCCTTCTGCCTATGAAATTGTGAAAGAAGGACATGATAAACCAAAACAGGAAGGCTTCTTTACATCGCGTGCGCTTTGTTCCTATGTACACATCCATTTTGCATCAGATATCAGATTGTTAAGGCGTTTTCTCGAATCGGTCAGAATCGCGTCAATTCAGAAATGATAAGATGGCGGAAGGAATTTTTTCGAGAGATACTATTTTTTCCGCCGCTCCCAGTTTAATCGCCTCTTTCGGCATGCCAAATACAACGCAACTCTCTTCATCCTGAGCGATAGTATTCGCCCCTGCCTCCTTCATTTTCAAGAGACCACTTGCACCGTCATCGCCCATGCCCGTCATAATGACGCCGATTGCATTGGCTCCGGCATATTTTGCAACAGATTCGAATAATACTTCCACGGATGGCCTGTGTCTGCGAACGGGGGGATCCTGGTTTATGGTAACGTAATACCTCGCGCCACTCCTGTTTAGCGCCATATGGTAACCACCCGGCGCGATCAGCGCAGTTCCAGGAACAACACTTTCTCCATCCTTCGCCTCGCTTACACGTATAGCACATAGGGTATTCAGTCGGTCGGCAAATGCTTTTGTAAATAAAGCCGGCATATGCTGCACGATTACTATGCCGGGTGCATTAGGAGGCATTTGTGTCAACACTTCTTTCAATGCTTCTGTGCCTCCAGTGGAAGCGCCGATAGCAACAATTTTATGCGTGGTTTTAATTAGTGCCTGGCTTGTTTGTGGGCGTTTTGTATCAGTTGTTTTTAACACCTTTTTTTTAATTTTGACCCTTACGGATGTCCTTATCTTTTCCGCCAATTCATCTATGACGTCGTTAAGAGAGTTTGAAACATCCAGTGTGGGTTTCGCCACAAAATCCACCGCCCCAACCTCTAATGCTTTTAATGTGGTTTCACAGCCTGATTGTGTCAAAGAACTTACCATAATTACCGGCAAAGGATAATACGCCATCAATCTCTGCAAAAAAGATATCCCGTCCATCCGCGGCATTTCTACATCTAAAGTCACAACATCAGGTTTTAGCGTTACTATCTTATCTCTGGCGACAAACGGGTCAGGCGCTGTACCTACAACTTCAATGTCAGGGTATTTACTCAGGCCGGAAGAGAGAATTTTTCTCACGACAGCGGAATCATCTACAATCAAAACCTTTATTTTACCGTTCAAAAGAAAACCTCCTTAAAAAGGTGTTTTTCATAAATACACCAATATTATTTCTGATATACCGTTGGAATAACATAGTTGAATTTGCTGTTTGTGCCTGCCAGGCTTTCGGAATGGCCGATGAAAAGATGGCCTTCAGGTGCAAGGTGTTTGTAATACTTTGAAATAAGTTCGGTTTGTGTTTGCTTGTTAAAATAAATCATAACGTTTCTGCAAAATATAAAATCAAACTGTCCCTTAAAGGGAAAGGTTTGTTCCATTAAGTTAAACCTTCTAAACACAATAATATTTTTCAATACGTCCTTCACCTGATAGTAGTCTTCAAAGTTATCGCTGCCTTTTTTAAAATATGTCTGTAACCACTGGGCGTTTATGCTTTTTAAGCGGTCTTTATGATACAATCCCTTTTTTGCCTTTTCCAATACCCTGGTAGAAAGGTCTGTCGCCAATATTTTTACGTCCCATTTGTCTATTTGTTCGATACGTTCATTAAAAACCATAGAAAGACTGTAAGGTTCCTCCCCGGTTGAACATCCTGCGCTCCACACTCTTAATTTTTTTTCTTTCATTTTCTTCTTTTTTTTTAGCAATGCCGGAAGGAGTTTTTCTGATAAAAAATTAAAATGCGCAATTTCCCTGAAAAATTCAGTAAGATTAGTTGAAATGCAATCAATCATGTGAATCATTTCTTTCCCGGTAACATCCCTTTCCGTAACATAGGTATGGTATTCCCGGAAGGATTTCAGGGAAAGAGTGCGTAAACGCTTTGCCAGGCGGGATTTTAACAATTCTTTTTTCGCCGGGGAAAGGTTGATGCCGCTTTCGTCATAAATTAATTTCTGAAATAGGGCAAATTCCTGGTCAGTAAGGTCTATTTCCATACAATTTTTTTTTAAAAGTTAATGGGGATGTTCAGCTAAATCTGAAACACAGGCCGCTGCCATGCGCCATGAAATATCAGCTTTTCTGTATACGATAGCGGGTTTTTACGGAAGTATCTTTGTTAAAGGATTGCGATGTGAATAACAAAAAAATATATTGAATTTATACCACAAAACTGTCCATTATAATAAAAACAATGGCATTTATGCCATAGTGAATATCTGTTGCGGAAGCCTTTATAAAGGGAAGCGGTTGTGGTAGATGGATTTTTATTTGTTTATCAGCCTCAATGATACATTGTTATTATTGGGGAGGGAGATGATTCTCTTATTTATTCTTTGGCAAGTATAGAATTTAAGGACGATACCATGCGGTCGTCTTCAAATGGTTTTACCACAAAATCACATGCTCCGTTAAGAAGCGCCGCCTGTAATGCGTCCCGCTGGTCAATTGCCGAAATCATAACTACCTTTGCATTTTTATCATAAGCGAGTATGTCCTTCAGCCCCTGGATCCCATCTACTTCCGGCATTACGATATCCATGGTTACCGCATCAGGTTTTAATTCCTTATATTTTTCAAGGGCTTCCCTGCCGTTTTCCGCCTCTCCGACCACCAGAAAGTCGTTACGCGTCAATATTTGTTTGATAACCATTCTTACAACCTTCGCGTCATCCACAACAAGTATTCGTTTCATTTACGTTCTCCTATTGCATCTAATAGCTTTCCCAAAGATGCCAATTCAGGCAGGAGGAAAAGATAGCAAATAATTTCTGTTTTACAGATTTCAAAAATTGTTTCAACAAGTAGCAATTGATCGCTATAGATCCCTTGTTCCAACAAAAGACTTGAAAATATTATTCCCGCATAATCGTTATGCACTTGCGGCGGTTCCGGCAATAATGTAGCGTCGAAGTCTGAAACCAGCGTGTTGCTGATATGGCTTGCAAGAATATTCCCCAATTCCTGAGAGACGCTTTCGGTATCAGTGTTAAACTCTTTTGTTGTACCCACCGGTAGACGGAGATAATAGTCCGTCAGTATTGTAGAACCTTCAAGAGGCAGCATAAACAGCATTTTACAGCCGAAGTTGCCTTTAAAATTGACAATAATGCCGGTCATTTCCCTCGTGTCAGTATTCATTTTCTCAGTGGCTTCGTTAAAATCTGCCATGTAGATTTTAGAGAGAGTGATTTTTGCACCGGTCCTTAATGTCTTGGAAAGGGCCCTTGAAGCATTGTCGATAGAAAGCTTCATTATTACCTCCAACATCCGTAAGCGTTCCGGTGAAATAACCATTTTTTACCTTTGTTTTTGATAAATGCTATCTTTTCGCAAATAAAATAATAAAATTAATATACTTAATAAATACAGACAGCTTCTCCGAATATGCGGCATTCCACATTGCCGGTGGTTGTATCAAGCGCTATATTGTATCCCTTTGTTCCACCCGTTTTTGCCGCTACAATTTTGATACCTTCTTCTTTTAATATCCTGCGCACTTCATGTTCATTTTTTTCGCCAATATTAATGAGCTTCCCGGCGGTTTCGAACATCTTTGCGCCGCCAAATATTTTTGCAAGGAGGGTGTTTTTTGACGCTCCGCCGTTTTTGATGATTTGTCCGATAAAAAAAGGCAATCCCGGGTCAGCATATTTCGTTAATTTTTGATCATTCCCTATTTTTTTGGGCAGCATGATATGAAGGATGCCCCCTACTTTTACTATGGGGTCGTACAATGCTATTCCGATGCATGAACCGAGCAATGTCTTTAATTGGTTAGGAGCCCGTGCTATTTTTGCATCTCCAACGCCAACGGTGTAGATATTAGGGGCGTCGTTCATGTTATACGAAAATTTCCAACGGGTTTATATAACGTCTCTGCGCGAAGCATACAATAAAAAATTTTCCTTTCCGAAATATGAAGATTATATCCATTTTACTGCACAATCAGAAATCACTGAACTCACCATCCATAGGTATTATATCTTCAGGTTTTTTCCCTGATTCCCCCTCATCATTTTTGCGAACATGTTTGCGGCCTTTGCTCCCTCCAGCCTTGTAAGCCTCTAGGGCAGGTCTTCTGTGATAAGTGATTTCTTTTTTCAAGGATGTTTTTTTCTTAACCTCCGGTTCCATAGCCTCCTCCCGTATCCCGCCGACCTGTGCTGCGAGTTCGAGCACGACTTCTCTTAAATTCACCGACTGGGAAGATAGTTCTTCGCTGGCGGATGCCATTTGTTCTGCATTGGCTGCATTTTGTTGGGTAACGTTATCTATGGACGTCATAGCTTTTCCTATCTGGCCTACCCCTTCCGATTGTTCCCTTGAAGCCGCTGAGATCTCTCCCATCAAATCTGCAACCTTCTTCGTATCCGTTGCTATTTCCTTCAGCTTTTCTGCAAACACCTCGGTAATCTTTAAGGCGTTGTCATTGCTCTGTACACGCGCATTGATCAGGTCTGCCGTTTCTTTTGACGCCGTTGCGCACCTTTGGGCTAAATTGCGAACCTCGTCCGCAACCACGGCAAATCCCTTCCCGTGTTCACCGGCCCTTGCGGCCTCTACTGCGGCATTCAGCGCTAAAAGGTTTGTCTGGAACGCTATTTCGTCAATCGACTTGATAATTGCAAGAATTTGATTATTTCCTCCATGCAATTCACGCATAATTGTCTGCAATGATTTCATCGTCTCGTGGCCTTCCTCCGCCGAAGATTTTGCCTTGACCGTCAAATGGCTTGCCTCTTCTGCATTATCTGCATTCTTTGCCGTCATCGAAGACATTTCTTCTATTGAAGCGGAAGTCTCCTCCACGGAAGCTGCCTGCTGCGATGCCCCATCGGCAAGCGACTGGCTTGAAGAAGATATTTGCGATGACGCCGCAGCCACTTCTTCCGCTCCCGCATTCAGGTGATTAACCGTCCTTTTCAATAAAGATACAACCCCCTTGGTAACGAAGAATACCACACCACTAATAAGAAGGACAAAAATCCCGTTTCCCAGAATGCTGAAATTTCTGTTTGCCGCAATTGCCGCATTTATACTGTCCATAGGCGCCACCACGCTTATTCCGCCCCTGATTTCTCCAAGTTTGTACCCTTCCATTTGCCTTCCCGATATGTCTTTGCCATCTCCCGTAGGGCTTGTCTCCGGATATCCATGACATACAAGGCAGGCTTCTGTAATTTTTAGTGGTACCATAAGGCGGAATATTTGCGACGCCGCTCCCAGGTTCCAGTCTTCGATGGTTATTTCTGAAATCTCTTTTAAATCAGGATTTGCGGCAAAGCGTTCTAACTGTCTGGTTTCCCACGCATCGGGTTTATTCGATGGATTTCTGTATTGCAGGCTTGTTTGCTTCATTTTGTATATGGTAGTCTGGCTGAAGTGCTCTGCCACTTCACGACCAACCACTGCGGGGATTACCCCTTTGAATTCGAAGTTGCCTTTGGAATCATTGTTTATGGCCTGCTGTTTTGTCGCAATCACCTGCCGGACAGACATAAGCTGATTCGCCGCCATACGCGCCTCCTTTTTTACTTCCTCCAGCATTTGCGCCTTTTCCCTCTTCATGACAATCACCGATAAAATACCGGATCCTATCGCGATTGAGATAACTATTGTCACGATGAGCCTTGTCATTATCGTCATTTTGCCGAACATTATAATCCCTTTCTTTTGAAAAATTTTTATTATGTTTAACATATTTCTGTAAAATTGCTCGCCATGCAGACTTCTTCCTGGCGTAATATCTTGTCAATATCGAGTAGTATTTTGACCTTATTTTTTATCTGTGCAATGCCTAAAAAAACATCGGTATCTATGTCCTGCCCAAAGTGCGGAGAAGGTTCCATGTCTTCTGTGGCAATATCAATGACTTCCGATACTGTGTCTACAATGACGCCCGTAAGGGTATTGTTTACTTCCACCACAACAATGCAGGTTTCTTTCGTGTGTTCCTTTTCCGGAAACCCGAACTTTAACCTTAAATCAACTACGGGAATTACCTTTCCCCTTAAATTAATTACGCCCTTAATATAATTTGGCGATTGAGGCACAGGCGTTATTGCCATGACGCCAATGATTTCCCTTACTTTTAAAATCTCGATACCATATTCTTCATCGCCCAGAACAAAAGTTAAATATTTTCCTTCATGAGAAGCCAGACTGGAAATTTCGGCAGGTTTTTGCTGACTAAGAACACCTTCCATAATTCTCCTCCTATAAAAAGTAAAACGTTTGGTTTTTGTATATTAGTTAAGAGCAAGATTCATAATGCCGCCGACATCCAATATAAGCCCTACCCTTCCGTCCCCAAGTATGGCACTGCCGGAAACCCCTTTGACATTGCGGAATTGTTCTCCAAGGCGTTTGATGACAATTTGTTGTTGCCCTATTAAATCATCGACAAGAATCCCACATCGTTGCCCTTCACTTTCAACAATGAGAATAATGGCCTCCCATGGGGCGTATTTTTTAGGCTCTACATTATACCACTGGTGCAGCCGTACCATTGGCAAAATATTGCCCCGCACATTTATTACTTCACCGCGCTGTTGTATCGTTGAGATATCATCTTTTTTCGGGCGTATGGATTCTTCTATAGAAAGCATTGGAACGATATATTTCTGATTCCCTACCTGGACGATCATTCCGTCAATGATTGCCATTGTCAGGGGAAGTTTGATAGAGATTTTCGTGCCTTTGCCTTCTTCTGAAGAGATTTCGACCTTGCCGCGCAGGCGTTCAATATTTTTCTTAACCACATCCATCCCTACGCCGCGTCCTGATATATCGGTTATCTTCTCAGCAGTGGAAAATCCTGCGGCAAAAATCAAACCGAAGATTTGTTGTTCAGTAAGAGTGGCGTTTTCACTCATTATTCCTTTTTCAATGGCTTTTTTCAGTAATTTATCTTTTCGTAAACCCCTGCCGTCGTCTCTTATTTCAATAAAAATGTTCCCCCCTTTGTGAAAGGCATCAAGATACACATGTCCCAAGGCAGGCTTTCCCGCGGCAATCCGTTCTTCTTCCGGTTCGATTCCATGATCTACCGAATTTCTAAGAATATGTACCAGCGGGTCTCCAATTGATTCAATTACCGATTTGTCTAGTTCAGTCTCTTCTCCGGAAACTTCCAGCTTTACCTTTTTGCCGGCTTTTTTGGAAACATCACGGACGAGCCGCGACATTTTCTGGAAGGTTGATTTAATGGGAACCATTCGTATTGACATTACCTGATCTTGTATGTCTTTTACTATCTTTCCCAGGTGTGAAATATTTTTATTTGATGTGCTGTTCGTGTTTTCCAGAAGGTCTTTTATGAGGGCGTTGGCGATTACCAGTTCGCCCACAAGGTTTACAAGGCTGTCTATTTTTTGTATATCGACCTTGACCGTTTCTGAGACTGGCGCTGTTGCCGGCAAGGTTTTGAGGGCGCTGTCTATAGTTTCTTTTGTGACGATGCCCTTTTCAACAATGATTTCTCCTATTTTTTTTTGCTGTAGTTTTTCCTGTTCCTCTAATGCCTTGTCAAGGTCATCTTCGGTAATTTCCCCTTTTTCTACAAGTATTTCACCTAAGTGCTGCGGTTTTGAAGGTGCGCTTTCCGTTGCTTTCTGTCCTACGAGGGCATTTTTTATTTTTACAATAACCGGGGCGTAATCTACAATTTCGTCCGAAACGTCTATTTTCTCGACTTTCTTTGCAACAAGCCCCCTTAATCTTTTCAGTATGTCCACGCCTTCGTACAATATTTCTATGATTAACGGGGTTATTTTCAGATTGCCCTTTCTTGCTTCGTCAAGAAGTGTTTCTAGTTCATGGCTTACTGTACCCATATCCTTCAATCCTAAAAAGCCGGCGCTTCCTTTCGTGCTGTGAATAGGGCGGAATATTGTGTTGATAATATCCGTATTGTCCGGGTTTTCTTCTAATTGGAGGATTTGTGATTCTACCGATTCCAGATGATCCCCCGATTCTGTCAGGAATTCTTTGACAATTTCCGGGTCATCCATTAAAAAAGAGGTATCTTCCATATTCTTATCCTTAAAAAAACAACTATCGGTTTGCAGGGATTTTTAAGCTTTTATTAAGCATATGTTTGTTAATTTTTTCCATTAATTTTTGTCTCGTTACCGGTTTTACTATAAAATCAGCAGCGCCTGCCCTTACGGCGCGTATTACATTTTCCTGCGTAGGGTGGGCGGAGCAGATAATAATAGGCACATCTTCAACCATTGCATTTCTTTTAATTCTTTCGCAGAGGGTAATTCCGTCAACTCCTGGCATGTAAATGTCCATTAATACCAGATCGATATTGGTTTTCCCCAGAGTTGAGAGCGCATGGCCCGGATTGTCTGTCACCAATACTTTATAATCATTACCGAGTAATTTTCTGATGATTCGTAAATCGGTGTTTGAATCGTCCACTGCAAGTATTGTTCCCCGATATTCTTTGTTTTCTTCCTCAATGATTTCCCCGAAAAATTCTTCTCCGATCAATTTAGGGACACATATAATAAATTGATCATCGTCAAAACCCATTATTCTTAAAGAAGTAGAGAGGAAAAGGCATTCTTCGTTAAGGATGTCGTCTTTTAATACGGTGGTCATATTTTCTTTGTTTATTGGCTCTACCGATAATAATTTCAGGTGAATCGGTTTGGGTAATTTCAGGCGTAGGTCATTATCTAAAATACCGCATACCTGATTCGAAAACTCTTTGAAACCGTCCGCGCAATCAGCATCGAAATTTTCCTTATTAGCATTTTCCTTTATTGCTTCATCTTCGAGAAGCAGGAGAATGTTACCAATTGTTATCGCTAGTTTTAAAGATAAAAGTAAATATATTTCGCCCTCATAAAAATCCTCGACAATTATTTTTGATAACACAAACTTTGCATTGGCATTTTTAATAAAAGTTCCTATGGTGGTAATTTTTAAAACAGGGTTAATGAGAAAAAATTGCTTGTTTGTTAATTGGCTGCATCCTTCGCAAACGCGCGGAAATGTACTAACCCACGTTTTCTCAAACTGAGACGCGGGCGCCTTTTTCTCTGATTTATCGGCAGGTTTTTCCATAAGATAATAGGGAAAATAAATTATTATTTTGACTCTTTCAACAGCAAACCTACGCCAAATTTTTCTTTTTCTGCGCTAAAATACGTCATCAACCATGGGTCCTTGCTAAAGCATGACAAGGCGGTGTCTGATACGGTAGGCACGTTGCCGACCGCTGTAATGGAAAGGCCTTCACCCGCTATTACAATGGGGATAGAAAGGTGCATTTCGCCATATTTTTCTGACATTTTGGTCTTAATATTTCCGGCGATCATATTAGATACTTCTCCGACGGCATCTTTCACGTCGTTATTGAATTCCTCCAGTTCCATCATTAACATGCTGGAGGCTACTTTTAGCGCAAATTTTTTTGAACAAAATATACCGACTACCCCGTGATACTGGCCTGTAAAGCTTACCATGCCAATAACATCAGTTTTAATCTGTGTTTCGTCAATGAGCGAAGCATCTCCATAGTTTAAATCCAGCATAATCATTGTTTCAAATAATATTTTCGTTGTTTCCTTAATATCTAAAGTAATCCCATCCATGATCCCCTTAAGATCCATTGTGTAAGCTCCTTTTGATTTCTTTTTCGGTTTTTTTAAATTGCCCGGGCGCAAATAGCTATTAAGAAGGTACTTTTCTATTTAATTTGTAAAAAAGCACCTAATTTGGTTTTTAATTGGTCAGGGGTGAATGGTTTTGTGATATAGCCATTAGCACCACTGCCTGTAGCCTCTACTACTTTTGCGTCACTGCCTTCAGTAGTACACATTATAATAGGGGTCTGGTTTCCACTGCCCCTGAGTGCCTTCACAAATTCAATACCTGTCATATTGGGCATGTTCCAATCACAAAGAATCAGGTCAATGCTGCTATCTGCGGCAATTTTAGCCAGAGCTTCTTTTCCGTCTCCTGCTTCCACAAATGAATCAACCATCAAACCGGACTGTTGAATGTTTCTCTGGATCATTTTGCGCATTACGGAGGAATCATCAATTATTAATACTTTTGGCATAACACTCTTATCTCCTTCTGTTAAAGATTAAAATGAATATATTTCTTATAGTAGACAGTAAGTTACAGCAGTATATATTATCAATCTGTAAAAACCTCTTTTTTTGTAAGTTTTTGAGTACGTCCAATAAACGGAAAATATTCAAAAAGACAAAAACCAAATCTCAAATTAGTTGCGCTAAGAAGTTAAATTAAAGGCGGCATTATACAGAATTAAGGTAAAGATTTTAAATAAAATTTAGGAAATTCCAGAGCTTCTGAAAATCGTGATACTATTTTTGACATGCAGGAAATGACAGATAAAATTACCATCCCTTCGATTTAATGCACGACACGAAAAATCTGAGTGTTTCCAATCCGTTTCTTCAAAAGATACGGCAGTATTATAAATAATATTAACGGTTTATTTTTAATTTTCTTGAAAGGTTTATAGAAATTTGTTTTATTAACACTTATGGAAATAAATAAAAATACCGTAATTAAAGACCTTATAGAGGCGCATCCGGAAACACTTGCAGTATTCAAAAAGTATAACCTGGTCATTGCCGGCGGTGTGCGGGGACCTAATGAGCCAATAGCTTTTTTTGCAAAGGCACATGAGGTTGATTATGACACGTTGGTGAGAGAATTAAATGAAGCCATTGAAAAAGGCGGAGGGGAGTATGTTGAACTTCCTCTGTTAGAGGTAGATAAGGTATATGAAAAGTTCGCGAAAGCTGCGATTTTATTTACACTTACCGTAGGGGTAACATTTGGTGCCGTTATTCTTAGTTATATTGCGATTAAATTGAATTTCAACGCAACGCACTATGCCCACATCCAGGCGCATGGTTATGCCCAGTTAGTAGGATGGGTAGGACTTTTTATTATGGGGTTTGCTTTATACATCATACCGAGGGTAAAAAATACCGAACTGCGGCACAAAAATCTGGTAAATGTCTGCTTCGGATTCATCATTATCGGCATTGTTTTAAGGGCCGTCGTGCAGCCTGTTCCGTATAGTTCTGTAAGATTCCTGCTTCCTGCATCCGCGATGTTTGAGATTGGTGCAGTCCTGTTGTTTTCCTTCATTCTTTTTAGTACGATATCTTCCAGTCAGGAAAAGGTCGGCATATTCGACAAATTTTTCAAGGCAGGACTACTGTGGTTGTTGATTTCCTCATTGGTGAACTTGGGGATGGTTTTTTATTTATATAATAAATCGGTTCAGGAGATACCCAAATCAGTTTTTAGCCCCTACGTACATTTGTACCTCTTTGGTTTTGTTTTTATGTTTATTTTTGCTGTCAATATAAGGACAGTATATGCTTTTCTTGACATTAAGCCTGTCCGTGAAAAGGCGATTAACCTCAGTTTTTGGATGCTTAACGCATCCATACCAGTTTATTTTATTACATGCGTTTTTGCCGGCAAAAGTGTCATTGCACTGCGGTTTTCACAATTGGTGGTATTCTTCATTGCGTTCGCCGTTTTTTCATTCATTTACGGTTTGCGCGTCTTTGAGAGGTCTACAAAAGAACTTCATGGTGTTGTAATGGACAGGAGTTATACAAAAACGATACATGCTGCTTACATATGGCTTATCATCAGCATGCTAATACTCATTACCATGCCTTTTTTGCATAATAAAACAGAGATATTAAAGCAATTTCATGGTTCGTTTAATCATGCCGTCACCGTTGGTTTTATTACGATGATGATGATTGGTTATGCTTCAAAAATGGTTCCAACGTTTACCGGCATAAATATGCACAGTATTAAACTTTCACATATTACCTTCATACTTTTAAACACAGGATGTTTTATCCGGGTATTTTCCCAAATGTCCGTCGGGATAAGCGGAGGAAAACCTATTTTTTACGGTATTGTGGGAACATCGGGATGGTTTGAGCTGGCCGCGATAGGTTTTTTTGGATACAATTTGTGGAAGACTATGAACACGAAGGAACAACCTAAGCCTTCTGAAATTAAAAAAATAACGGTAGTCGACAAGGATACGAAGGTATTTGATATTGTGGACCAATATCCTGAAACATTGCAGATATTTCTTGATTATGGATTCAGCCAAATGGCGAATCCTGTTATTAGGAATACGATGGGAAGAGTAGCAACGATTGATATGGCTGCAAAAATGCATAATGTAGATAGAGAAAAATTTATCCAGTCCCTTAACGATAGAATCGCCGACAAAAAATAATCCCTTCCTGCCCCTTTTCAAACCATGGCAAAAGAATCACAAATATCCTTATTAGATTTAACTACGGGTTTATCAGAAACCGTTGATTTGGTTAATCCCGCATGGGTAAATCATCACATGCAAGTTGCTTATATCGCTTTTAGCCTCAGCGAAGAACTGGGGTTATCCATGGAAGAAAAAAGAGGTCTCGTGTTGGCAGGGGCTTTACATGATATTGGATGTTATTGCCGTGCAGAAAGGATGGACCTTCTTAAATTTGAAAGCGAATTTCCTCACGAACATGAAGAATTAGGATACCTCTTCCTTAACGAATTTAAACCATTTAGTTCCATCGCAAATCTTATACGATTTCATCACGTCCGCTGGGATAAAAAAAATAAAATACAGAAATCGGGAAAAAAGGTGCCATATGGCAGTTATATATTACATATTGCGGACAGGGTTTCTACTTTAATAAATAAACAGGAAGAAATACTCGGGCAGGTGGACAGTATTCGTGAAAAGATAAAGGCACAATCCGGAAAAATGTTCATGCCGGAACTGGTAGATGCCTTTCTGAAATTAGCAGAAAAGGAGTATTTCTGGCTTGAAGCCACTTCGTCACTGCTCTATGTAATTCTGTCCGGCAGGGTAAAAATGCCTTCTATTTCATTGGACATGGAGCACCTTGTTTCCTTTTCTAAGGTATTTTCAAGAATTGTAGATTTCAGAAGCGCTTTTTTTGCCACGCATTCTGCCGGCGTTGCGGCTACGGCTGAAAAATTGGCGCAATTTGTCGGTTTTTCAAAACAAGAATGCCAATGGATGAAAATTGCCGGTTATGTACACGATATCGGAATGCTTGTGGTGCCGATAGAGCTGTTGGAAAAAGAAGAACCGTTAACGGAAGAGGAGTTTGGCATTATTCGTAAGCATCCCTTCTATACGCATCTTATCCTTAAAAGCATCGCGGCTTTCAAGGATATTGTTTCGTGGGCGTCGTATCACCACGAAACGTTATCAGGGACAGGCTATCCTTTCCATGTCAAAGAGGATCTTCTCCCGTTGGGAGCGCGAATCCTGGCAGTTGCCAATGTATTTACCGCCCTCACAGAAATCAGACCATACCGGAATAAATTTTCCGGCGAAACAATACACGAAGAGCTTAAAAAATTGGGAGAAGAATCGAAACTCGATCCCAATATTGTTTCAGCACTACTCTTGCATTTTAATGAAATTAATTCTGCTCGTATTGCCGCACAGGATGAAGCAAGAGAAAAATACCTTAAAACAGAATGCATACTCCTGCACTTCGAATAATAAATATGTAACACTTTAGTTTTTTGAAAAAGGCCAATAATGGCCATGTTTGCCGCATAGTGTTAGGGGCGAAGCATTTGCAGCAAATGCTTCGCCCCTACTTTTTCAAAAAACTAAAGTGTTACATAAATAGTCGGCGGTTATAAGGTATTGGCTCATACCGCATGGACAGAGCGTATGAGAAAATATTTTTATTAAGAAACTATCACCACCGCGACATTTTTATTTCAGATGTTGGAAATGAAAGAAACAACCCTGTCATGGTTAATACTCTGCCGATTTTTGTGGAGGACGTAAGAATAAAATGTCGCTGTAGTACTATTTACTATCAATGGGTTGCAGTTTAATTCTTTTTTCCATGACATTTTTATCCCGCAAAACCTTTAATGTAACACTATCCCCCACTTTGTAGCGGGACAACTCCTTGATGAGATCCTCAGAATTATTCACCTTGTTTCCCTCTACCTCTATAATTACATCCCCCATGAGGAGGCTGCCCGTCCTGTTTCTTTTTGTTCCCTGTAAACCGGCCTTGTCTGCCGCCCCATTTGGAATGACTTCAAGAATACATGCCCCTTGTATTTCAAGCTGTTTTGTAATGTTATTTGGAACAAGGGTAATGCCCAAACCTGGACGTTCTACTTTCCCCCTTGCAATTAATTGAGATACATTACGGTTTATTGTATCAATGGGAACCGCAAATCCAATTCCTGTGCTCGCACCGCTTGGACTCATAATTGATGTGTTCATTCCGATAACTCTTCCAAAGGAATCCAGCAAGGGGCCTCCTGAATTTCCAGGATTAATAGCGGCATCTGTCTGAATAACGTCAAAAATGGTTCTTCCCGTCATCGCCTCAATCGTTCTTCCAAGCGCGCTGATAATCCCTGTTGTAAGGGTCAGATCCAGACCGAATGGATTGCCGAGCGCCAGTACTTTCTGGCCCACCTGCAGATCGGAAGAAGTACCTATGAGTACAGGTATCAGTTTTGTTTTTGGCGCATTGATCCTAAGCACCGCAATGTCATGGTCAGGGTCAACGCCCACGAGGCGGGCATCCCACACAGAACCATCGTTCAACGTCACATCTATTTCATTCGCATTGTAGATAACGTGAAAATTAGTTACGATATGACCGTTTTCATCCCAGATAAAACCGGAACCGGCACCCTGCGGAATCTTGAAGACATCCAGTGAGAACAAATCCCTTCGCACCTGTTTGTTTGTAATATATATCACAGAAGAAGAGGTCATCTTGAAAATGTCTATGGTAGCCTGCTCCTCGCTGCTAAATTCACCTGGAGATGGTGTTACAGGACGGAACACTACTTTATCGCGTGATAAACTTCCTGTCGCGTGGTAAAAAAATAATCCTGCTATAATTAAAAAAAAGTAGGGGAGAAATTTTGTGTATTTCTTGTTCATATCGTATCCTTTCAAGGTAGATGAAAATTCCTTTACGGTTTAATTATTTATAATTGTATGATGCTTTGTCAAGCATGGGTTTTGTAACAATTGCAAAGAAGCTGCATTTTTTTCTACTAAAAAAAACACCACTTCAGTGTACAATACAAAAAATGATCATATCTGAATAACAAATAAACTCCTATTTCCAAAGCTGGCATAACCAAAAACAAACAAGGTCAAATCACGAAATACAAAAGGGAAACCACAGATTATACAGATTAAGAAATTCATCACAAACTGACCAATGACCAATAACATGTTACGAATTTTACCATTAACCATACTCATTGTCCTGCCTTTTATTGCCTTCCTCAATTCTCTCAATAACGACTTTGTCTATGACGACGTATTTACGGTCACCGATAATTATTTTATCAGGGATTGGGGAAATTTCCGGGATTTATTTACGTCTGAATATTTTAAACTTTCAGGGGAAGCAACGTATCGTCCTCTTGTAACCATTTCATATTTCATCGATTATTCAATAGGGAAACTCAATCCCATTGGGTATCATCTGACAAATCTTCTATCCCATGCCGTTGCCGTCATACTTGTTTATTTTATAACGTCTGCCGTTATTCGGAAAAAAACTGTTTCATTTATGGCGGGAATGTTTTTCAGCATGCACCCAATCCTGACTGAAACAGTAAACGCAATCAGTTATAGGGAAGACCTCCTTACTACTGTATTTTTTCTTGGCGCTCTTTTATTATTCATTAATTCAACCAAAAATTTCCATAGATACCTCCTGCTGTATCCGGCATCGCTCTTTTTATACCTTTTCGCATTATGTTCGAAAGAAATGGCAATTACTTTGCCGTTGATGGTTTTCCTCTTCGATTGGATATTGGGGGATAGCGCACAAATAAAAAAGAATGCCGTTCGCTATTATATTGGTTTCCTGGCGGTAAGTATTTTTTATCTTCTTATAAGGTTTGTGCTGTTGCATAATCCTGCGGAGGGACAGTTGACCTATCCGGAAGATAGTTTTTTCGTTAATATGCTCACCATGCCAAAGGTGGTTGCCGCATACATAAAACTATTGTTCATCCCAGTACATTTCAACGCTGAATATATGATCGCCCATACAACAACTCCCCTTGCCCCCGCATTTCTTTGTAGTATGGTTTTTTTATGTGTTGCGGGAATCATTGCCTGCCGGTTTTATTTCTATTCGAAACCGTTCTTTTACTTTACGGTATGGTTTTTCGTCACCCTTACTCCGGCAATGAATATCCTTCCTATTGCCAATATAATGGCGGAACGTTATCTTTATCTTCCTTCTGTAGGCTTTTGCATAATTTTAGCATTAACAATACACAGCGCATGGGAAAAGGGCTGTGCATTACTATTTTTCAAAAAAAGTGATGCGGGTCGGAAAACAACAAAAGGGTATTCACTCCTTTCCGGAAGCAAAGAAGCCATGGTGAAACAAAAAAACCTTCCCCAAACCATTATGATTGTTTTATTGATAGCAATCCCGGTAATCCCCTATTCAGTAACAACTATGCATAGAAACAGGTGCTGGAGGGATCAGTTCATCTTTTGGTCAACTACCGTACAGGACTCCCCTTACAGTGCACGGGCGCATAATAATCTTGGAATGATCTATTTCGGGAAAGGAGATATTGATCCAGCACTCCATGAATTTCAAACATCGGTTTCGCTGGAAGCAGACCCTGAATATCGCCACAACCTGGGTATGGCGTATCAGCGAAAAGGCATGCAGCAAGAGGCGATGCAGGAATATTTACTTGTTCTCGGGGCAAATCCAGATTCCGCCCTCACGCACAATAATATGGGCAATATATTTATTAGTTTGGGGAATATCGACGAAGGAATAATGAAATTTAAAGAGGCAATCAGGCTAAAACCGCATTATTATGACGCCCATTTTAATTTAGGGCTTGCTTTATTCAAGAAAGGACTTTTGAATGACTCAATAGAGGAATTCAGGCTTGCTGTGAAGTACGAACCGGACCATCCCGAAGTGCATAGCTGCCTTGGAACGGCATACGCAAATGCCGGTATGATTGAGGAGTCTATCAGGGCATATAATGAAACCTTGCGTCTGCAGCCAAACTATATAACCGCATATAAAAACCTCGGCATGGTTTATCTCACTTATAAAAAAGATATACAAAGGTCGATAGCATATTTCCAGGAATTTCTGAAGCGGAATCCCGACGGTGATGAAGCAGCGGAAATACGGAGAACTATCGAAAAAATTCAAGCTGCGCAGAAAACGAATAAATAATGCGTTGGAGAGAAAAAGAAATTGCATGAAGAAAAGGCTCCGAAATAAATTAGAGGCTGCATATAAAGAGGCAGTTAATGAAGATTATGAATTATACAAGGAATGGGAAGACACTCTTGGTGATGGACTCGAAGGTGGAAAACGCCATAAAGATTCATCTTGCAATTGATTAGTGCCTTAGCAGTAATTTCTTTTTGTTGTATGTTTTGGATTTTATGCTTTGTTATTCGAATTTGTTTCGTATTTCGTACTTCGAATTTCGTATTTTTTATCTCGTGCTTGTTTAGTTCTGGCTATGCCAGTTTAGGATGTATTGATAAAATGAAAGACCGTATTTATTCGGCGTTACAAAAATATTTTGGCTATTCAAAGTTCTATCCGCTTCAGGAAGATATTATCCGGTGGGTGCTGGAGCAAAAAGACCTCTTTGTCCTCATGCCTACAGGGGGCGGCAAGTCTTTGTGTTATCAATTGCCCGCACTGCTTTTCGATGGAATAACGGTTGTTATATCTCCTTTAATTGCCTTGATGAAAGATCAGGTGGATGGATTAACGGAAAACGGCATTTCCGCAACATTCATTAACAGCTCCGTGCATGCCCGCGAGGTTGCGGCAAGAAAAAGGGACCTTTTGGAGGGTAAAATCAAGATTCTTTATATCGCCCCCGAAAGGCTTGCCATGCGTGAATTCCTTCAGTTCCTGCAGGAATTGAAAGTTTCCCTTTTCGCAATAGACGAATCGCATTGTATTTCTGAATGGGGACATGACTTCAGGCCGGAATACCGCCAATTAAAGATGTTGAGGGAGAAATTCCCAAAGACGCCGTTCATGGCATTGACGGCCACCGCCACGCCTTCCGTGCAGAAAGATATTGTAACGCAATTAAAATTGACCGACTACAAAGTCTTTAATGCCAGCTTCAACAGAAAAAACCTTTTTTATCAGATCATACCCAAAGACAATCCATACCACCAGATTCTTTGTGTTTTAAAAGAACGAAAGAAGGAGTCGGGCATCATCTATTGTCAGGGACGTAAAACAGTTGAAAGCCTGGCAGGGAGTTTACAGGGAGAAGGGTATCGCGCCCTTCCCTACCACGCCGGATTGTCCGCTGAAATGAGAACAGAAAATCAGGAGCGTTTTATTCGTGAAGACATAGAGATTATTGTAGCAACCATTGCGTTTGGCATGGGCATCGATAAACCGAATGTACGTTACGTGATTCACTATGATTTGCCGAAAAGCATTGAAGGATATTATCAGGAAACAGGACGCGCCGGCAGAGACGGGCTAAAAAGCGACTGCATCCTTCTCTTCAGTTATGCAGATAAGATTAAGATAGAATATTTTATACATCAAAAGGAGGATGAAAACGAAAAACAGGCGGCATATCAACAATTAAAGGCGCTCGTGTCATATTGCGAAGGCAACGTTTGCCGGAGAAAGATATTGCTCGATTATTTCGGAGAAAAATTTACTACGCACAATTGTGAAAATTGTGATACCTGTCTTAACCCAAAGGAACAATTTGACGGAACAGTTGCTGCGCAAAAACTGTTGTCGTGTGTCTATAGAGTGGGTGAATCTTTTGGCATGCATCACGTTATCGACGTCCTGCTAGGCTCGCAAAACCAGAAAATACTGCAAAATAGCCATACAGCTCTTACAACGTTTGGCATAGGAAAGGAATATTCAAAATCCCAATGGCTAACATTTTCCCGTGAATTGATCCAGTTGGGGTATCTGGCGCAGGAAGGCGACAGATACCCCGTCTTAAAACTGACCAGCCAGAGCCGTGAGGTATTGCAAGGCAAGAAGAAGGTTCTTTTGGTAAAACCAGAGGAAACCGCTTCGTTGGCCGTGTCCGGAGAAGATAAGAATTATGATCTGGCGTTGTTTGAACGTTTGAGGACGCTAAGAAAAACGCTTGCAGACCAGGAGTCTATGCCTCCTTATGTTATTTTCCATGACACAAGTTTAAAGGAAATGTCGATGCGGTATCCACAAACAGCTTCTGATTTAAAAAAAATCAGCGGTATGGGTGAACTGAAATTAAGAAAATACGGAGACCTTTTCTTAAAAGAAATATGCAATTATTGCAGACAACACCAGATAACGCCAAAAGAGGCGAACTCCAGACGGCAGGCAACCTTGAGGAAACAAATGAAATCTCCCACTGTTTACACAACGCTGGAACTCTATAAAAACAATCTTTCGCTTCGGGAAATAGCCGGGAAAAGAGGCCTTGCAACATCTACAATCGCCACTCATCTTGAAACGCTTATAATCGCGGGAGAAGATGTCTCCATAGATAAATTTGTTGCTCCGGCAAAACAGCAACGAATCCGCACGGTGCTGGGAGAACTGGGTATGGAGGCGTTAACCCCTGTTAAAGAAAAATTAGGAGAAGAGTATTCCTACGATGAAATAAAATTAGTCAGGGCAAAGATACGATATTCTATGGAAAAAGGGGATTGATAGTAACTTCTCAATAAGTTGGTAACACTTTAACCTTTCGAAACTGGAAATTGTCATTTGTAGTACGACGAAACTCGTCGCACTACATGAGAATTTAGTGGGCTGAGATATCAGGTAAGGAACAAGCAACGACCGTTTATAACAAATGCTTCGCCCCTACACTATTCAATACACTTACTGCCCGTGAATCAGTTGTAATAATTGTTCCGTAGTAATTTTGCCGCTCATATCGCTTCCTTCGAGAAGGCTGTCGGCCAATTCCCGTTTGTGCTGATGAAGGTTGACTATTTTTTCTTCTATAGTTCCCTTTGTTACCAGACGGTAAATCGTAACCGGGCGCTTTTGCCCTATCCGGTGCGCCCGGTCTGACGCCTGATCTTCCACTGCCGGGTTCCACCACGGATCCATATGAATCACATAATCAGCAGCCGTCAGATTCAGACCAAGCCCTCCGGCCTTTAGGCTAATCAGGAATAATTCTCCTTCTCCCGACTGAAACGCATCTACACTTCTTTTGCGTTCTTTCATCGGCGTGCTGCCGTCTAGGTATTGATAAGAAATATTAAGGCCTTCCACATATTCTCTGATAATCGCCAAATAATCAACAAACTGGCTGAATACCAACGCCTTGTGATTGTTTTCCATAAGTTCCTGTACAACCTCTCCAAACAATCTGATTTTTGAGCTTTCTAAAGAATGGCCGGGAACAACAAGCCTGGAATGGCAGCATGCGCGGCGAAGTTTCATGATTTCCGCCAATACCCGCAAATATCCTTCTCCTTTTCCGAAATCAAAAGATTCGATGTTGTCTATTGCTTTTTGCCGCAATGCTTCATAGAAGGCGGATTCTTCAGGCGTCATCTCCACCGAAAGGGTGATTTCCGTTTTAGGCGGAAGTTCTTCCAATACCTGTGCCTTTGTTCTCCTTAAAATGAACGGTTGGATAAGTTTCTTTAACCGCAGTCTTGCCTGGTGACTTTTGTCCCGTTCTATGGGAATTGCATATTTTTCGTTGAATCTTTTTATGCTTCCCAGCAGACCTGGATTAATAAATTGAAACAGATTCCACAGTTCTCCCAGATGGTTTTCAATTGGCGTACCGGTAGTAATAATTTTAAAATCCCCTTTCAGCGCCATCGCCGCCTTTGACCGCTTGGTATTGGAGTTCTTTATCGCCTGGGCTTCATCCAGTATGATAATCGTCCACTTTTTGTCGGCGAGTATTTTTTCTTCCTGTTGCAGCAAGCCATAGCTGCAAACAAGCAGGTCAAAAGGCCCCTGTTTTTTAATGGCCTCTTTTCTGTCTTTTTCTTCCCCGAAAATAGATACGTTAAGCGTAGGGGCAAACCGGCTGGCCTCAGATATCCAGTTCATACAAACGGAGGCCGGGGCAATAACCAGCGACGGACCTTCCTTTGCATGTTCAAGGATTACCGTTAAGGCTTGAATGGTTTTACCCAACCCCATATCATCTGAAAGGCATGCGCCTACCCGCCAGTCAGACAGGCGTGACAACCATTGAAATCCTTCCACCTGATAATTTCGTAAATCCGCCTGCAGGGTGGTAGGCACTGCAGGAATTCTCTCCCGTACTTTTTTTAAACGGGCAATGTTATCGTTCCACGCTTTATCAACCTTCAATTGTTTGATTTCTTCCAGTGTATCTTCCAGAGCCACTGTGGCTAAGGGGTGGAATCTTATTTCGTCTTTGCCTCTCTCTGCAAAAGCATTCATTTCTTCAAGGCGTTTGCGAAATTGTTCTGCAAGCGCCAGAAATTGGCCATCCTTCAATTGAATAAACCGGGTGGAGCCATTATCGAGCAAGTCCAGCAAATCACTCATTTTAATGATTAAATCGTCGTCAATTTTTAATTCTCCTGAAGCGGAAAACCAGTCATTTTCATGGCTGATATTCATACTAAACTGCGGAAATGAGGCGACAGCCAGTATTTTTAATTTTTCTCCTTCCGGCCACTCCACTGTAACCCTGTCTTTAACCTCATACAGTTCTGACAAAATCTGCAAACAATCTTCGTTGTTATTAAAAAGCCATGCCCATTGGGTATTGCCTGATTGCTGCAGCGACGGACACGCATTTATTATATTTTCCGCATTGACCTTCTCAAGTGAAAGATCACGGCTGCTTTGCACACGCTGTTGGTTGATTTCTGTAAAAACGTGTTTCCCCCCGGCACCCGGGTTAAAATAAGGTGGGGAGGTTACAAACGGCTTTACAAATATTTCAAGTTTAAAACCATGCCCCACCGGAAGTAAGTGGATATATGTATTTGCACTTGCCTCGATTGTTGGAATAGTTTCATCCGCACCTTCAATGAAAGAGTGAACGGTTATAAGGGAGGAAATTCCGCTCACTGCCTTTATCAAATCTTCTTTTGCCTTAGCGGGAATCGAAATTTGCCGCTTACCCATAAACTTTGCTATCCGTACATGTTCATCCTTTATCTCAACAATCTTATACCGTGTCGGCGATTCTTTAACGACTTCAATACCAGTGTCTTTAAATGTTTCCGAAAACTGCAGGCTGTATCCCCGCTTTGTCTGTCCCACAATAAGTTCCGGCTCTCCTTTTACCAAATCAACGGCAATATGCGGCGAATCCTCCAGAAATACCAATGGATGTCCGACAAGTGCAAGAAGGGCTTTCTCATGATTTTCACTGTAAAAATGGCCATAGTAGTCCATGTTTGATTTCGGCGTTTCAATAAAAACCTGCACTACTTTACGATCTTGCGAGGTCATATAATCCAGTCCTTCCAGGAGGTTTTTATGCGAGACTCTTTTGCCGGCGCTCCACTTGCCGTTTTTATTGAGCCTCTGCCCTTTAGGGGTTATCTGAATATATTTTTTGTCCAGGGAAACCATCCAGACCAGCCTGCATTCCCTGGAAGAAGCGTTGGTTTTCTCTTTTAAAGATAAATCGATTAACGCATTCAGCATTTTTTCCCAGTCTTCTTTTCGATGAATACTATCAGTAATATCCTGAATGCCTGTGGACTCCGCCAATTGGTCGCAGGTTCGTTGAATTAATGCGTTTTTCTTACTTTTTAAAAAAAGACGGCCATGAACAAGGGCGGGTAGAAAAAAGCCGTTCTTATTAGCGATCTCAAAACGGCTTTTGTTTGTTTTCGCGTGTAACTTCACCAAATCTTCGTCAATCCAGTATGCCGCCAATTCATAAAATAAAGCAAATACGCTGTTCTTGTGGAAGTGAGAAAAAATCCCGGAAAGTATTTCCTTTGCTTCGGGAATTAAATTATTTTGGGCAATAATTGCGGCGTAGATACATCGTTTGCACATATTTGTTAAATTTTCGGGTTCATTCCTTGTCCCCCACGCCAGTAATTCCTTTGCCAGGCGCAGGTCTTCCGGCTGCCCTGATTTCGCAAGCGCAAATAAATAAAATAATCCTAATATTTGTGTGAAAAACCCAATTTTCTTTATCATTTTTTTTTGGAAAGCTTTTAATGCCTGATCATATATTGCCAGAGATTTGCTGTTTTCCCCTTTTAAAAATGCCACACACCCCTGTGCAAGCATTAAATCCATATATCCAAAGTCTTTTTGAACAATATTCTCAGCCTCCGTCAGATTACCGCGGAATATGAGATACATCGCATAAATATTTCTTATGATTACATATTCACGTTCATCAACCGTACCATACTTTGCCAAAGATGCACATTGCTCTTCAGAAAGCGGGCGATAGCTCATGATGGCATGATCCACCATATTTTGAAAAACAATTTTTTTTATGGCCGGATGCAGCGAATCAAACATTTCTGCATGGAAAAGCGGGTTGGTACAGACGTCCACCACCACTTTTTTCGCATCAAATCTTTCTCCATAATAATTTGCACTACGATTCAGATTTTCCACGACAATATCAGCATTGCCTGTATATAGCCCAATGCGAATTTCACGGACAATAAGCTGGCTATCGATATAGACGTACGGCGGTACCGGCACGCAACACTGCACAGCGTCAACTAATTCTCTGAAATAATCGTTTTTCGAGATACGAGCCAAAATCTCATCAACCAAAACTGATTTGCATTGTACCACACCTGTTCCCACAGGCCCGATTAAGTCGAACTTTGCGAGCCTGTCTAAAGCATATTTAAAATCCCGCATATTAAAAAGGTCTTTATTAATAATTGGCAGCCCCTTTGTCCTCCTCGCGACTGAATAAAGATTCCCCTGTGTCATTGGTGCATAATTAATGGCTAGAATCTGTAACAAAGACTGCTCAATCGAATTAAGTTGTCCATAAATGTCAGAGAAATTCTGCGGTAACTTTTGACTCATAACTGCCTTTTGTCTTTTTAATTAATTGAAAAATATACACCAATTCAAACGCTAAAATGCAAGGTATAATTATACCGTTCAGGGTATAACGTTTCTACCGTTTTATCAATCCGCCAATATGATCCACACAATAATATTTGCCTTGACTTATATCGAACACATTTGGCATTCTTACTTAGTTTTATCGCATTAAAACATGGACAAAAACCAAACGAGCACGAAGTAAAAAATACGAAATTTCAAATGTTCAAAAATATAAGTATTATAAGCCCTATGTGACCCATATTTTGAAATTTCGTATTTTGTGTTTCGTATTTCATCATTATAATATTTTGCCAAAAAATGCAAAAGAAATTACTGCCAGGGTACTAAGAGAGGAGAACTATTTATATGCCGGTATTTGATAATAGTGAATATGATAATCATGAGCAAGTTTTATTTTGTCACGACAGAGAGTCTGGTCTGTTTGCTATTATTGCTATCCATGACACCACTTTAGGGCCTGCTGCCGGAGGATGCAGAATGTGGCCATATGCCTCTGTGGAAGAGGCATTATTGGATGCGCTTCGTCTTTCCCGTGCAATGACTTACAAGAACGCACTCGCCGATTTGCCCCTTGGCGGAGGAAAGGCAGTTATCATTGGCGACCCGTTCAAGGAGAAGAATGATAAACTCCTCGCGTCCTTTGCCGGATTTGTACAACGGTTAGGCGGACAGTACTACACGGCAGAAGACATCGGCATTGGCATAAAGGATGTTGAGCTGTTAGCCAGGGAGTGTGATTATGCCTTTGGTTTAGCAACAACAGGCGACCCTTCCCCCTTTACCTCCCTTGGTTGTTTTCATGGCATGAGGGCGGCGGTAAAACATAAACTTGGCCGTGACAGCCTTCATGGGCTTACCGTATCCGTGCAGGGAGTCGGCAATGTAGGCCGGCACCTTTGTAAAAATCTGCGCGAAGCCGGTGCGAAACTCATCATTACCGATGTGAATCCGGAAGCTGCGGCTCATGTATCCGAAAACGTTGGGGCAAAGGTAGTTGCTCCGGAAGAAATCTACTCACAGGATGTTGATATTTTTTCCCCGTGTGCCAGGGGAGGCATACTGAACGATGATACTATCCCACAACTAAAAGCAAGCATTGTAGCCGGCGCCGCCAACAATCAACTGGCAGAAGTGCGTCATGGTAAAATGCTCTGCGACAGAGGCATACTCTATGCACCAGACTATGTGATTAATGCGGGTGGTATGCTCAATGCCTCGGGCGATATTTTTGGTCAATATGATGCAAACCAGGTAATGAAGCGACTATCAGGATTGTACGATGCAACTTTACGGATTTTCGAAACAGCACAGCAAGAGGGGAGGCCTACCTCTGAAGTTGCCGATGACCTTGCCCGACAGATAATAGCTGCGAAAAGGGCGTCAAAGAAGAAGTAATATCTGTAGTGGCGAAGTATTTGCCATGACTGGCATACATGCATTCATGCCCAAACGGGCAAATGCTTCGCTCCTACATCGTGCGGCAAACAATGTTACTATTGGAATTTTTCAAAAAACTCAAGTGTTACATTTTTTGTAGTTCCTTTTTATTTTTTGAAAGTATTTTGACTCAATGCTTCTGCGTTAAATATGATGAAATACGATTTTGACCATTCTATATCGCGGAAGAATACTGATTGTGCGAAATGGGACGGGGCTTTGTCGCTTTTTGGCAGCCCGGAGGTTATTCCCATGTGGGTTGCGGATATGGATATCCCCATAGCAAAACCTATTACCGACGCCATAAAAAAAAGGGCTGACCACAAGATCTATGGATATTCACTTCCCCGTCCTGCATCAGTAGTGGATGCGGTTATCTACAGAATGCAAAAACGCTGCGGATGGAAGGTGAATCCGGAATGGATTGTTTTTACTCCGGGCATTGTGCCTGCATTATATGCTGCAGTAAAGGCATACACTCATCCTGGAGATGAAGTCATTCTCCAAGACCCCGTGTATCATCCTTTCTGGAATGTAATTAAGAACAATGGCTGCCATGTGGTAAATAACAAGCTTGTTTTACAGAACGGACGGTATGGAATGGATCTTGAAGGACTTGACGCCTGTTTTGCCATCAGGCACGGAAGGCCACCAATCCCGCATCGCATAAGATTGATGCTCCTGTGCAGTCCGCATAATCCTGTCGGAAGGGTATGGACTAAAGAGGAATTAATCAGAACGGGAGAAATAGTCATCCGGCATAACGCAATAATAGTTTCGGACGAAGTACACGGCGAGCTGCTTTTCCCCGATATTACCCATACGCCATTTGCTGCATTATCAGAAGAATTTGAACAAAATTCCATAACGTGTATCTCCCCCAGTAAGACGTTTAACCTTGCAGGGCTTGAAGCCTCCGTTGTCATCATTCCCAATGCCGGATTACGCAAACAATTTCAGGAGGCGAGAAAGGGAATTCTGCCGGGTGTTAATGTGTTCGGGTTTGTTGCCATGGAAGCAGCATACAGGTATGGCGATGAGTGGCTGGGGCAGTTTCTTGTATATTTACACAAAAATTATGAGTTCCTGTTTGATTACTTTGAGAAAAAGATACCAAAAATAAAGGTAATACAACCGGAAGGCACGTACCTGATCTGGCTTGATTGCAGGGAATTAGGGTTCGACCCGGTGTATCTCAGGGATTTCATGGCAAAAGAAGCGAAGGTAGGCCTTGATGAGGGATATCTGTTCGGGCAGGGCGGAGAGGGTTTTATGAGGATGAATATTGCATGTCCCCGTTTTGTTTTGTCCGAAGCGCTCCGAAGGATAGAAAACGCGGTGAAAAATTTATAGCACAAAACAGAAACAGGAATGAACAGGATAAATGCATTAGATCCCATGTTCCGGAAAGAAATTACTAAAGTCAAATTTGGCAAACACTTATAAACATTGATTCTGCGACTACATGTCTTTTGGAAGTCTTTTAATTACTGGCCGAAAACAACATTGGACATTCCAAGTTTTTCCAATAGCATTTGTGTGACGGCGGGAAGTTTCACGGCTTTCTTTAAGGTTTCACCGGTATTTTTAGCCTCAAGAGTGGCGATATCTATATCTTTGAACGGCGCATAGAGTTCCTTTGAGTTTAAAAAATCTTTTTCTCCTATTGCCTTTCGTTGGTTTGATAGATAACGGTTTATAAAATATGCCAGGATGCAGATAGTATAGACGGCTTTAACATGTGCCTCGGTATTGACAAAGAAGGGCCTGATTTTTAAGAACGATTTTACATTTTTAAAGACATCTTCTATTTTTGTCTTGTCCCGATAGGCTCTAACTATAGATTGGGGTTTTGCTTTAAACGCACCTCCATCTTCCCGTTCTGTATGGTTAGTGATAAAAACACATACGCCATCCAACAATCTATCTGCGGCTATAACATCAGTTAACAGCTTGATTTCTATTTTGAAACTTTTGACGGATTTGACCTGCCCGTTTTTCAGTCTATGGGTAACGGTGATGGACGTCAGAACAGGGTCTTCGAAATATTTATGAATCTTTAACCTTTTCAGCTCATCTACAATGCGGCTCTTTGTTGCGTCATATTGCCGGTCTCTTTGGGCATTTTTAAGGTTTTTATTCTCTTCTTTGAGATAATCCTTAAAAAAGGTTATTTTCTCGTCTCTATTATTGCGGTCTTCTATAAATAAAGTGGGATTAAAACCGGTAATAAAACGCTTGTTTCCTATGACGCCATTGTCATGGTAGTATAATTCATCATCATAGTTTAAAAACCCTTGCGGGATAGGTATATCGGAGGCGTCCTTATCTTCTATGGATAACCCATTAAGAGACTTTAAACTGACACCGCAAGAGGGTATCTGATTTCTATCCAATGCCGAGATGTATTTGAGTTTGGCTTCTTCTATCAAATTGGCATTGTCCTCAGAGATTATGCCTCTGTCAAATACAAGGGTGACGTTTTTATCAGTCAATTTGAATCTGGTTTTACAGGCATTGATATTCTGTTTGAGGGTTTTTACCTCAGCGGTGTTCCCGGGGAATACATCCCATTTGAAAGGATATCCCTCAGAGTTGATAAGAACACCCAGTAAGACCTGCCGCCTGCCATGACACTCTATTTTGCCCTTGCCAAATGCCGATAGATCACAGTTATATCCCACAAAGTAGGAAGTAGTTAGGTCGTAGTTGATAAATTTATAGGATTCCGGACGTTTCCAGAAGGTTTGGTTAAAAAGGTGGTTCTCTATAGATATTTTGTTTTTGTGTATTTTATCTAATTCATAATAGATTTTATCGTCATTTAGGCCTGAAAGATCAATTTTAAGAATGTCCTCCAGCGCGCTCTTTTTCGCCCAATGAGGAATGGAATAATGAGAACACGGATCGGTGCACCTGTTAATAGTCAGTATCTTTGCAATCATATTGGTAGGAAGGGCGCCTGCAGTGACATCGTAGTCAAAAGCCTGATCAAGCTGCCACTGGTTCCACAACTCATTAACAACGGCTATATCGAGATATGCCCTGCTTTCCAGGACTGCAACGTCTTTGAGCTGAGTCTGCAATTGATCTGTGTTTTCAACTGTTTTACATATCAGTTTGATTTGCTCGGCTTGAATATCGGAAAGTTTCCCGATGGGCCAAAGTATTCTTTTTCTGACCTTTTTGCCATCCCTGTAGGATTCGGCAATAGAGTAAGATTTATAGGTTTTCCCTTTGTATTTAGAATCGCTATAAGTAAGGTGCATAATGTAGTCCCAATATTCTTTGACTACACTATCATTAATAAAATATTTTGTCAAGTCAGTATTTATAGGGTTATAAAGGATTTGTATTAATAAATAGGCCATTTATTCTGCGACTACATATTATTTTGAATTTGTGGAAACCCGCTTAAAATAAGGATTTTGTTGAAATCTTTCCGGAAAGGGGGTTAGATTAATTTACATTTTTATCATTGCTTTTTGTAATTTGGCAAAACTTGACGCATTTTTTAATGTAGGGAGGAAAATGTTTGTATGAAATACCGTGTTGGCAATATAGGAAAAGTTGTTGTCGCCAAATTTGAGGACGGTGAAGATGTGTTGAAAAATGTGATTCACATAATAAAAAAGGAGAAAATCCTGGCAGCAGTCCTTTATTTAGTTGGTGGTATGCGTGAAGGTAAATTTGTCGTCGGTGCTGAAAGCGATACACTCCCGCCGGTGCCCATGTGGAGAGAACTTGGAGAAAGCCATGAAGTAGTGGGTTTTGGCACAGTATTTTATCAGGGAGAGGAACCAAAGGTTCATTTGCATGGCGCATTCGGAAAGGGTGATGCGGTAAAAGTTGGTTGTCTCAGGGAAAAAACTGAAACATTCCTTGTGCTTGAAGTTGTTATTTTAGAACTCTGTGGAATAGATGCAGTACGTGAATTTGACCCGGCGCTGGGAATGTCCCTGCTGAAGATTTGTTAACCTCCTTACTGCAGTATGCAAAATCAAAATACTTGCAGATAAAGGTTGATTTCGATTATCATAATTTTATAACACTTTAGTCTTTTGAAAAATTCTAATAATAGCGCTGTTTGCAGCATAGTGTGGGGGCGAAGCATTCGCTGTAAATTGTCATAAATGCGTTCATACCCAAACGGGCAAATACTTCGACCCTACTTTATTTTTATGGCTCGTCCGCAGAATCTGTGGGTAATAAGTAAGGATTAGTAAGAGAAAAGGTGCATTGCCATCCCAAAGGGAGTAAGATGTTTTTTATCAAGAAAGCATCTTAACCCAAAAGGAGAGGCAATGCAGATAAAGACATTATTAAATACGGTAGAGAATTTCAAGTCATTTGTTTACAAAGCAGTCAGTTTCGAGGTCATAAATGGTAGAAAGGCATTAGTAGCAGATATAAAGCCGAGGGTAAATGCCAAGCCTGAATGTTCAGTATGTGGGAAGAGAGCGTCTGGGTATGATACACAGCCGTCCCGGTTATACGAGTATCCGCCATTATGGGGGTTTCAAGTATTTTTCCGATATTCCCCGCGACGCGCCGCCTGTCCAGTGGACGGAATCCATGTAGAGCGAATTCCCTGGTCAGAAGGTAAGGAGCAGATGACCACCACATACAAGGTATTCCTGTCTCGATGGGCTAAACGCCTGAGTTGGAAAGAGACAGCCGAGATATTCAAGTCCAGTTGGGACAGTGTGTATAGGGCAGTGCAGTTTGTAGTTGCCTACGGCCTTGCCCACAGGGACTTGGAGAATATAACGGAAATAGGAATAGACGAGATACAAGTCTGGAGTGGCCACAAGTATTTAACCCTTGTATATCAGCTTGATTCGCATGCCAAAAGGCTTTTATGGAGTGGCCCTGAGCGGAAGGCAAAGACCCTGCTGAAGTTTTTCATGGAGTTAGGTAGAGAACGTTGTCTGAGAATCAAATTCGTTTGCAGCGATATGTGGTCGCCGTACCTGAAGGTGATAGCGAAGAAGGCTTCCCAGGCGCTTAATATTCTTGACCGTTTCCACATCATGAAGAAATTCAATGAAGCCATAGACCAGATACGGAGGGAAGAGGTCAAAAAGCTCAAGGATGAAGGCACAGACAATGTTTTGGAAAAGAGCCGTTGGTTACTGTTGAAAAGGCCTGAGAACTTGACAGAAAAGCAAACGGTACGGTTAAGCCAGATAGTTAAGATCAACCTGAGTTCAATAAAGGCATATTTAATGCGTGAAGATTTTCAGCGTTTTTGGGAGTATAAGTATCCGGCGTATGCAGACAGGTTTCTCGAGAACTGGATTACGAGAACCCTAAAAACCAACCTGGAACCTATGAAAAAAGTGGCAAAGATGTTGCGCAATCACAAGCAGCTCATTCTCAACTGGTTCAAGGCTGATGGCAGACTTTCTTCCGGTACGGTTGAGGGGTTTAACCTTAAGGCGAAACTGACTATGAGAAAGGCTTATGGTTATAAATCTCTGGAATGCCTGCAAACAGCCTTGTATCATACTCTTGGTAATTTGCCGGAACCAATACTTACCCACAGATTCTGCGGATGAGGCATTTTTATATTAAAAGATCACAATTAAGGGAGGCTTGCTGTTTGGAAGAGGTGAAACAATGGTATTCAACAACCGAAACTATAAAAGTAACGAAGAGTGCAGATATTTGTTTTGACACTACAAAAAGGGGGCAGCGAAAGCGCAAAAAATTCACTTCTCAAAAGCTGCGCTGGTCTGTTCAGATAGCATTTTTAATTTTAGTTATTGTCATTGGCTGGCAATTTTATACCTTTGTTGCATATTGTGAGGCGGGCGGGAAAGGATTTTATCTGCCAAGGCCGCCAGGAGTTGAATCATTCCTGCCGATAAGCGCTCTTATGGGGACAAAGTACTTTTTCGGAACAGGCAAAATTAATGACATCCACCCTGCAGGGTTTGTTATTTTTGGAACATTGTTGTTGATGGCCGTTTTTTTTAGAAGGGGTTTTTGCAGTTGGATGTGTCCCGTTGGCACTATTTCTGAATGGGAGTGGAAACTTGGCGATTTATTTTTGAACAAACTCCCCAGGCGGGTCAGTTCCTTAATACGTAATATCCCTACCCGTTTTACGGCAGGGCTGAGTCTGGTTTTTACCCCCATTATCATTTTAATGCTCCTGGAAGTCATCACTATGGAGTTTTTCAAATCCCCTTTCTTCAGGGAACTGATCCCTGCCTTTATTGTTGCAATGATCCTGCCTTTCGCCGTTCCGCGAAAATATTGGTCTGATAAAGTAAATGACTGCATTGCAAGGGCATGGAAATATTCAATCCTCGCCTTTTTCCTACAGATGGTTGTTATAAAAATACCTGTTGAGCAACTGGAAGTTTTATACGAACGTGCGCCTTTTATGCGGGTCGCCGATATAAAGATGTTAAAGTTTTTTGTTAATCTGTCAGGTATTGGCCTTGTTGTGGTGCTTGTTTTTTTGATGCTATCGGTAGTAAGCAAGAATTTTTGGTGCAGATTTTTTTGTCCGTATGGCGCCATTCTCGGCATCCTTGCATACATAAGCCCTTTTACAATAACCAGGGACAAAGAAAAATGTATTGATTGCGGAAAATGCACGAAGGCATGCCCGTCATATATTGTCGTTGAAAAGAAGGACCACGTTCTCACCCATGAATGTCTTGCATGTTACGATTGTGTCAATGTTTGCCCGGTAAACGGCGCATTGGATATGAAACTTGCAGGAAAAAGGAAAAAGATTAACTATTGGCTGTATGCAGCGATGTTGGTCGGTTTCTTTATTATCCTGACAAATACTGCAAGGGTAACCGGGCATTGGTACACTAAAATTTCAGACACCGAATTTATTCTCAGATCAGCAGAACTTGACAACCCGAAATACACCCATAAAGAAGGAAAATTTGAAACGGAATAATAGCCATTCCCTGCCCTATTTTTCAAGGCATGGAATCAAGTGGTGGTTATGACTTTACATAAGTGGCAATATTTTCCGAAAATTGTCGTACCCTATGCTGGCATAGCCTGAACCAAACAAACACGAGATAAAAAATACGAAGCGTGAAATACGAAACAAATTCCAAAATCCTCCCCGACCCCACTCCAAAGGGGGACAACCACCCCTTGCACCCCCGCAAGCGGGGAACATTCTCCCCTTGGAGGGGGATAAGGGGAAGATTTTGGAATTTGTTTCGGGTTTCGTATTTAGCATTTCGGATTTCACCATTAAATATTTTGCCAAATACTGTAAATAAATAACTTTTAAGGTACTATTGTTATCTCTGAATCTGTTTCTCTACCGATAATTTTTAAAGGGCCATAATATGTCTACGATTCTTGCCATTGGACCACATCCTGATGATGTGGAAATAGGTATGGGCGGAAGTATTCTTAAATTTGTTTCGCTTGGTTACGACGTTCACATTGTTGATCTGACAAACGGTGAGCCCACCCCATATGGTAGCATTGAAACACGGAAAGAAGAGTGGGAGCGTTCTTCAAATCTGCTGGGAATAAAGAGCAGAACGGTATTAAAATTCCCCAACCGTTATCTTATGGACGGCATAGAAGTTCGCAAAGAAGTCGCCGGGGTAATCCGTAAAATACGCCCGGAGATTGTATTTTTGCCTTACTGGGTTGACGCCCATCCTGACCACGTTCAAGCATCTAAAATCGGAGAGGCATCCCGTTTTTATGCAAAGCTCAGCAAGTCAGAAATTCCGGGAGAACCATTCTATCCATCACACATCTTTTATTATTTCTGCTATCACTTAAATGTAACTATCAATCCATCGTTTATTTTAGATATAAGCAATGAATTTGTACGAAAACTCGATAGTATGCGCGTGTATCAATCACAGTTTGTGTACGATGCTGCCAGGTGGAAATACATCAGCACGATGATTAAGGAAAGGAACGGTTATTATGGAGGCCTTATTCACGTTGACTACGGAGAACCATTTGCGAGCCACGAACCAATAGGCCTGAAGGATATACGCGATATCCTTTAAAAACTTGACAAATTACAAACTGTCTTAACCCTGTGATTTTATTCCCTATCTATCAGCAAACGGGCGAGAAACCGGAGTTTCTTGAACAAATGCATTCCCAAACTGGAGTTTGGGAACGAGCCGTGTATCGCTTACGCTGAATAGTTACACTGTGTGGTTTAATTCTAATTCTTACTAACCAACGAGTTTTGTTCAAAGATCGAGAATGCCTTATTTCATTGGTTTGATTAATATTAACGTTACCATTCACGCTTTTTATTTCTTTATACTTCCCGTGAATACATAGTCATTATCTGCAACGCCCACATGGCATTCTATACATAGCCCGACCCTTCCTTCCAATTTAACTTCCCCATCGTGGCCGTATTTTACCCAGTACCAATCATTTCCTTGCGGATTAAATCCCTTCTCTTTATACATCACGGTAAGCAAAGACAACTTATTTTCTTCTGTATAGATTTCTTTTATCAGGAGAGAGCCGTTGGGAAATATTCTCTTTTTGTTGACAACGGTATCCAGGGCAAGGTCGTTTATATACAGCCGCAGAATATCACCGGGAGGCATAGTGCTCTCATAAATGCCCTCTTTACCTGGCCATGCCGGATAGCATTTGTAGGGATTTTCTTTTGTCATATACTCCCATAATCTCTGCGCATTTATTTTTTCATTTATGCCGGGCATTTCAGCCGTTCCCCTTTTTTGCGATGTGAAACAAATAACCGCTATTATCACAATAAGAAACCAGATTGTTTTACTTTTGTTCATATTGATTTTGTCCTTCCGCTCTTTCTGAACCTGCCGTGGGTAATTTATGCAGGCTGTTGCAGGGTTTTATACAGATACATTTATTTTCAGATATGACATAATAAAATCCACAATCTTTCGAACATCCGCATCAATATGCAAATAAGGTACATTCATTATTGGGTCTTTATCACCTATTACAGCAATTAAATGTTCATCATCCCGGCACACCATCTGATCGCCGTTCTCTGTCCTAAAGACTTCTATTTTGGGAATGGGTTCTGTCTTATATCCTTCAAGTATTATTATATCGAAATCCCTGAGATAGGTTTCCACCATTTCCTTTAATAGAACCCTTTTTTGCGTCGTCCGAAAAAGACCCATCTTGTTTTCAGAGACAATGATGACGGCATCTGCTCCCGCCTGTGAATGTTTCCAGCTATCTTTGCCTTTCGTATCCATATCAACATTATGATGGGTATGTTTTATGGTAGCAACCCTAAGCCCCCTTAATTTTAATTCTTTAATGACCTTTACAATAAGCGTTGTTTTCCCGCTGTTCGATTTTCCTACAAAGGACACAATCGGTGTTTTTGCATACATAGCATTATCCCTGTTTCTATAATATACCTCATTCACGATTTAAATCTCAAATCGCACCTTATCAAACCATACTATTCATTATCCTTTTCTACAGCTTCATAGAGATTCGTATATATATCAGGAAGGCTATACGTAACCCTGTTCCATGAAGGAATAAGGGTTGCCTCTCTAGGCCCTCTGCTTTGCTCCCATGCCGTCCATAAAACGCCACGAAAATGTCGCACGGCAAGTTCCTCCTCATGACGATTTAAAATCAGATTGTTCATTTCTGCGTCATCGCTATAATACTTAATAAATTTCAGGGCATTATCGTAATAGGTATGAAGCATCATATCAACGAAGGCATCGTCCAGTGGCACTCCGTGAGAACGCATATAATGGAGAAAGAAGGTGGCAATATCCACTGCCATTCTGTGTAATCCCTTGCTTGAATCGTCAGCAGAAAGATCTTGATGTTTATGCTCATAGTTCTTGGAGAGATCCACCTGTGCGATTTTTCTGTTCATTGTATTGTGGTACACCTCGGATAGCGTAGCCACCTCAAGACCCCAATCATAAGCAATATTAATACCCCTTGCAAGTCGGGCGCTTAGGCTGAACTCTCCGGCCAGCGGATATTTGAATATACGATGATATCCGAAAAAACGCTCTAGTTCTTTATGTCCATGCGTATTCATAATTCTCATCATTGAATCGACAAAAGGAACTACAAACAGTCTTGTCACCCTGCCTTTGATTGATCTGTCCGTAAGTGAAACACGGGCATAATACCCTTTACAAAACTCATACTCGTTATTCGGATTTGCGGCAGGCTCAATAAGCCTCCCTAAAAATATGCGGTCATAGGTTACAATGTCGCAATCATGAAGTGCTATGACGTCCACATTGCCCCTTGAAAGTATATAACCAAGGGCAATCCACACTGATTGGCCTTTTCCCTGAATACCTGTCTGAATCTCACGTTCCCGGATGCGCTGAAATACATTCTGAATGCGTGGCCCTTCAACCCAAACAATTTTAACATCGCGTTTTGTTGTACGAAGCCTTCCAAAGTATTTTTTTGCATCCCGGAACTTCTCTTCATCCGGAGCGCCTCCCAGGGCAATAACAACATTACGCAAATAGCGGACTTTTTTAATTTCGCCAACAATACGTTCCATGACTTCCGTATTTTCAAGTTCACTGTAAAGGCAGGGCAGCAAAAGACAAATGCTTACCTGGCGTGCATAATCCTCAAGCTTTTCCTCCAAACTTTTTAAATACTCATTTGGATCAAAGACCCTGTATATATCATGTAACGTGGTAATCGTTCCTTCCTGATGAAAATCAGCCATAAAATACTCCTCTTTTTTGTTTAATAATATATTTACTGCCTTAAGATACGTAGAGGCGCTCACCGCCTTGACGGAAACTGCTATGGAAGAAGTTTAGGGCGAAAAATAAAATAGACTGCCCCGAATAAACATATGCCAGCCCATAAATAATCAAAATGTATCTTTTCTTTCATGTAAATTACGGAAAATGGCACAAACACCATAAGAGTGATTACCTCCTGAAGTATTTTCAGTTGCCCAAGACTCATCACCTGATGCCCAATACGGTTTGCGGGCACTTGAAGCAGATATTCAAACAAGGCAATGCCCCAGCTCACAAGGGCTGCAATAATCCACGTTTTATGAGACAAATTTTTAAGATGTCCATACCATGCAAATGTCATAAAAACATTACTGCAACAAAGCAACAGTATGGTAATGAGATAGTTTCGCATATTATTTTATCCGAAATAACTGATCAATATCATTTCCTGCAACAAACAGGTTGCTCCTACGGCGCTTATCGGTAATACCTTTTTCAAAAGATTAAAGTGTTACAATACATGCAACTTCCCGTATATCCAATACATTTTTGCTTTTTACGCCATTACATGCAAATGGATATTACTCATTTCCAGATTTAATTTTAATAGTCATTTGCCATTATAGGAACACGCTCTCTGTGTTTTCCTACGATTTTTTTAATCTGTGTAATCTGTGGTTTCCCTTTCGTATCTTGTCCAGCTTAGGGATGATGATGCGCATTAAAACCCCTCTGCAAACTTTTCACCTGTTAAATCAGCATTCCTGTTAATTCCATTAGTAATATCCGGATTTATCATGTAGTATATTATTTATTGCTGTTGCTCCGATAGAAGAGAAGAGATGTTTATTGCATACAATCTTAAAACAAGATATTAAATAAAAAAATACATAGTTACGTAAAACTATTTCCCTCCACTTTAAAAATGAGAATGATTTGATATGAAAAAAATAGTTGTATTCGTCCTTATCATAAATACGCTTTTTTTGTCCCACAAAATTGCTTCGGCAGATTCACCTATTACGTCCACTGAATTTTATGAAGCTTACATGGATGTGAAAATGGTTCAACGTGCACATTTACAAAGTGTGCTGGGGTTTGAAATAGCGGAATTTCTTTCCTCTCCAGAGAATCCCATAGACGAAAAAGCCGCCGTAATAAACGCCCTGTCATGGAAATTTGAAGGGAACAACAATGCTGAATTTTATATGTACTACCTGGCGTTGCGATACCATGTGCCATTTGTTCAATTGGATACAGACTTCCTAAATGCGGATGAAATATTCTGCCTTGGTTATCTCATGGCAATGGATAATTTTTCCCATCCGGAAGACGCCTTGCCAATACTGGAAGAAGCATATAAAACACTAAACAACAGCTTCACCGTTTCAATGATTTTTGCCCTTGTTAAATCGCAATTATTTCTCAGCATGGATTTGTGTGAAGTATGGAAGAGTGTAGAAAAGGTTTTAATGAATGAAGACTTAAAACAGGATTTACGCACAGAGGCAAAAAAGAAAGTCATTGACTATATGGCCGGATACAAAGAGTATTGTCAATAATCGCAGTAGCGTTACAAAAAATACAGACCATCACTCAATGTTTAAACCGTACAAAAAGCCTTCCAAAATTATCACGGTCTTTGTCAATTCGATGATACAATTTTTTTACTTCAGGACGGTTGAGGAATCTCAGGACGGCCTTCTTCAACTGCCCGCTTCCTTTTCCTGGAATAATTTCCACAAGCGCAATCCTTTTCTCAACCGCTTCATTTATTGCCCGGTTCAATTCTTTTTCAATCAAAGAACCATTTTTACAAATATCGTGTAAATCCAATTTTAATTTTGCCATACATTCACTAATGCCTCCCCAAAAAAACGGCTTCAGGGGAATTTACGATCTACGATTTACGATAATCTCCCTCCCACTGGGGGCAAGGGGGATGCGTCTTACGCATTACGATTTAAACCCCACCGGGCGGCACGTCATTTTCTTTTTTCTCTTTTTTCTTCTTTTCTTCCAAATAACGTTCGTAAATTTTCTCTTTTATCAGAAACTCCACCAGATTTTTGTCCAGCTCTTCATTTTTTGCCATAGACGCCAGTATTTCATATACCTTTTCCAGTGGCATGGCTTTTTTGTATGAACGGTCAGCTGCCGTAAGGGCTTCTGTAATATCTGCAACGGCAATAAGGCGGCCTTCAATCGGTATATTATCACCTTTCATCCCAAGTGGGTATCCTTTCCCATTAATATACTCATGGTGCGTCCCGGCAAAGCAGGGCACGTTCTTAAGTTTTTTTGTAAAAGGGATCTGCTTAAGCATCTTCAACGTCATAGCCGCGTGATTCTGCATAATTTTCCGTTCCTCTTCCGTTATACTTCCTTTACGGATGGAAAGGTTTTTCAATTCATCTTCACTCAAATAATTTTGCTCATGCCCGTTTGCGTCTATGTAGGTTAATTGGCTTATGTTTTTCAATCGTTCTGTTTTTTCATTTTCCAGAAACTCTCCCGGCCTGTTACATTGGAGCACAAATTCTTTCATTTCCTTCAATGTGCAGACCTCTTTGAGCATTTCTTCATCCAAATTCTCAATCTCATTTTTTTCAGCGTGCTTTTCCAGCAGCTCTGCCTTTTTCTGAAAATACACTTTTTCTGTCTGTTGGATTAAATAATCAAAACGCAATTCCACATAATGAATCCGGTCAAAAATCGCCTCAAGTTTGTTTCCTTTTTCAACGACATTTACCGGAGTAGTGACTTTTCCAATATCATGCATCCAGGCGGCAGTTCGCAATTCGCACATCTGATCTTCATTAAAATAAACATGCGCAAAAGGTCCTTCTTTTTGTGCGTTCATTGCTTTCGCCATCATCATGGTTAACTCAGCAACACGCTGGATATGTCCGCCGGTAACGGGTGATTTTTCGTCAATCGCAGTAGCCATTACTTTTACAAACGCGCTAAACAATTCTTCCATATCTTTAATCAACTTTGCATTCGTAAATGCAACTGCAGCCTGTGAGGCAAGCGAATGTACAAGATTTTCAAAATCAGCGGAAAAAGGAATCACTTCTCCCGTTCGCCTCTCCTGCGCGTTAATAAGCTGAAGAACGCCAATAACGTCATTCTCATGATTCTTCATGGGGACGACAAGCATGGATTTTGTCCGATACTTGGTAGTGGCGTCAAATTTTTTAGGCCCGGTAAAGTCAAATAATTCAGAGTCATAAACATCAGGAATATTAACACTAACATCTTTAATTGCTGCATAAGCTGAAACATTAGACTCCTTCAATTCAACCGGAGGAAATGTTATTTCTTTGCCTGAGCATCCCCCCATCCTGATATTCATAGAAACATTTTGCAGTATCTTAAATTTCAGATATTCACCTTCCTTAGTATAAAGAGTGCCTGCATCGGCATTCGTAAATCTGCAGGCTTCATCAACAATCATCTCAAGCAGTTTATCCAGATTCCTCTCTCCGGAGAGCGCCCGTCCAATGTCAACAAGTTTCATTATCTGTCTTTTGAGAACGCCAGCAGATAAATCATCGCTCCATTGAAATTTCATTTTTTCATCTTTTTTTCCACAGAGTGACGTCCTGTGTATCTTCAAGTGTTATTCCTATTTCCGTGAGTTTGTTTCTGATAAAATCTGACAATTGAAATAGTTTCTCCTTCCGGAGTTGGTTTCGGGTATCGATAAGAACTCCCATTACTTCTTTCAGTACGCTTTTATCGCCTTCACTGAAATCATCCTCAATATCAGCCTTCACTTCTTTGCGCACAGGAACAATGCCGAGTATGCCATCCCCAAGTTCCTGATAGAGTGAATTTATATCTTCCATGCATTTTTTACTCACTTCTTCGCCGGAATCCAGTAATGCATTCACCTCTTTAGACAAATCAAAAAGGGCTGCAATAGCGCCTGATGTATTAATATCCTCATCCATGGCGTTAAGAAAAGCCTTTTTATGCTCTTCCAGTTTTTCATAAACAAGAACAGTCGTTTCTCCATTCGCAGCTTCATCTATTTGCCGCCGCACCCTCTTTATCGTATTAAACAAACGTTTCAAACCTTTATCCGCAGCGTCCAGCGCCTCATTGCTAAAATCGAGCGGACTGCGGTAGTGGGTTGAGAGAATAAAGAATCGTATCGTTAACGGATGGTATTTTTTAAACGCATCCTTGAGGGTTACAAAATTTCCCAAGGATTTTCCCATTTTTTGCCCGTTTACGGTAACCATATTATTATGAATCCAATAACGAACAAAGGTCATATCGTTTGCCGCCTCGCTCTGCGCGATTTCGCATTCATGATGAGGGAACATATTCTCAATGCCTCCGCCATGAATGTCTAACGATTCGCCAAGATATTTCATTGACATTGCGGAACATTCAAGATGCCATCCTGGGAATCCTTCTCCCCACGGGCTTTTCCATCTCATAATATGCGCAGGCTCCGCCTTTTTCCAAAGCGCAAAATCATTGGGATTCCTTTTCTCCAGGTTAATTTCTATCCTTGCGCCCGCCTCCAGATCTTCCTGCTTTCGTCCCGAGAGTTTTCCGTATTCCCTGTATTTGCTTACTTCAAAATAAACGGAACCATTGGACACATACGCATACCCCTTACTGATCAACTTTTCTATAAGTTCTATTTGTTCGGGTATATGCGCTGTAGCCCTTGGAGAAATATCCGGCCTTAGATTGTTCAGCGCATCCATATCTTCAAAATAACTGCGCGTATATATTTCCACAAGCACTGCAGGCTCTATACGTTCCCTTTGAGCGCGCGCCAGGATTTTGTCGTCACCGGCGTCTGCGTTGTCGGTAAGGTGTCCCACATCCGTTATATTTTGCACGTAGCACACCTTATATCCAAGATATCTCAGATACCTGACTATGACGTCATAGCTCACGTAACTCTTTGCGTGTCCAATATGAGGATGATCATAAACCGTAGGACCGCAAACATACATATTGACGTGCCCCTCAACCAATGGTTTGAATACTTCCTTTTTCTTTGTAATTGAATTGTAAAATTTTAGCGTCATGATTTATTTTTCTCAGTTTTCATAAAAGGTAATATTTTAGTTTTTTGAAAATCCGGTGCCGGTTCAGGTTTGTAACCTTAACCCGCCGTGAGTTTGAATGCTCAAAACATTTTGAATTTGATTCGTATTTCGATATTTGGTTGCGGCCAAAGGCCTTGCCAGGAGCTTCCTGAGTATAAGGGGCTTTGTGTTGTTTGAAAATCAATTACCCCTCGAACTACCATTCCAGAGGTACATTGGTTTTGTGATGCTCTGGCTCTGCTCCGGAAAGCGGGAAATATCTAATGTAATTGTGTTTTTTTGTGAAAGTTTCGTGCATAGCAGGCCAAACAATTCTGCAAACCCATATAGTCTTTTGTATCTTACTATGGTTGCTTCATCAATACCTGATGCCTTTTTTGCCATACCAATCGCATCTTCCAAATAACCGATCTTGTCAACCAAACCGGCTTCAAGGGCCTGTTTCCCTGTATAAATTCTGCCGTCGGCAATCTTTTTTACCTCCTCTACGTCCAGATTTCTCCCGATGGAAACAACTTCAACAAACTGCATGTACATTTCGTTGATAATATTTTGGAGTATTTCGGTTTCTTCCTCCGTCATCTGTTTCAGAGGAGACCCGATTTCCTTCATATCCCCTGATGCAATTGAATTATCGACAACACCATGACGGTTAATAAATTCCGAAATATTTATTAACGGCATAATTACGCCAATGCTTCCTGTAATGGTCGTAGGGTGAGCAACGATAAAATCTGCCGCAGAGGCAATATAATATCCCCCCGAAGCGGCAATATCTTCCATATATACCACTATTTTTTTCTGCGTATTCTTCTTAAACTTTATAATTTGATGATACATAATATCACTTGCCGTGATGCCCCCGCCCGGGCTTTCTATTTCAAGCAAAACCGCTTTGACCTGAACATCGTTTGCCGCATGTTCCAGTTGTTCCTTTACGATTTCAACAATACTCGGTTTTTCTATAAAAAGATTTCCAGTAGTCTCATTTGTCAAAATCCCCTTCACAGAAATAACAGCAATCTTATTCTCACCACTTCCTTCAACTATCTCTTCTGTGACATATTTTTTGTCCATAGCACCGCCTGCAATAATCGATTTGCCCATCATAAGCGACCCAATCAACAGCAGAAACGAAAAAAGAGTACATAAAAAGAAGAATGTCGCAAGGCCGGTGGCTACCCAAAAACCGGCGCCCCTTTTATTTTTAATATAGACAAACGGTCCGGTTATTCCATTTGGCAAAACGGTATTATTTATTTCTGACATTTAACCCTACCTTATTTCTTCACACATACAGGGAATTTTTCCACACACAGGGCAACCGGTAGTATATTTAGCAATTGCCTCTTCCATTTTAACTCCTGATATGCTTGCCAGGGAAAAAAGCCATGCAAGCACATCGGCAAACTCCTTTTCCAATTCTTCTTTATTGTTATCTCTCAACGCACGCGAAAGCTCTCCAACCTCTTCGGTAAACCACATAAAGGTCTTTGCCAAACCCCGCTTCGAATCTTTCTCCAGATACATTTCTTCAATAAGCTTCTGAAATTTACTAATATTCATACATCAGATATCAAAAAAACTACCAAAATTACCTGTTTCATTTCGTATCATCATTTTCGCCTTGCCATATTGGTATGAGCGAATGTTTTATCTCCAGCATATCCAGTATTTTTGCAACTACAAAATCCACCTGATCGGCTATTGTCCCCGGATTGTGATAGAAACCCGGCATTGCCGGCAAAATACACGTTCCTGCTGAAGACAGTTTCAGCATCGACTCCAAATGAATCGACGATAAAGGCGTTTCACGGGGTACCATTATCAGCTTTCTTCGTTCTTTTATCGTTACGTTTGCAACACGCTGAATGAGGTTGCTCGCAATCCCACATGCGATAGAACATAGTGTATTCATACTGCACGGAACAATAACCATTGCTTTTACAGGAAATTGACTGCCGGCAATCGTTGCGCTGATATTCGAGTTATTGTAATACGTTATATTATTCGCGGAGCGCCCTAATAACGCATCATAATTTGGTTTTTCACAAGGCAAATCAATGCCCAATTCATGGTGTATCACCTTAAATGCGGCGTCGGAAATTGATATATGGAGTGAAATATCATTTTTACTTAACACCTGCAAAAGCCGTTGTGCATACACAACACCACTTGCGCCAGTAATTCCAACGACAATATTTTCCACACACAATTCCTTATCCCTGAAACAATTTTAACACCGCAAGTACATTATATATTGCGTGAGTATAAACGGCAATACCAAGCCCTCTAAACATAAAAATACATGCCAATATTATACCGGATAGCATTCTAAACATGAAACTTGTATAGGTAAACGCGCCGCTCAAACCTCCGATATAATGCATAATCGTAAATATCAGCGCGCTGAAAATAATACTCACTACGGCGCTAAGCGGTTTGCTTGCCTTTAGTACTTTTGTTATGAATAAATAGAAAGCAGAAACAAGCAACAGTCTGAAAACTATTTCTTCATAAACGCCGGCGCCTACTGAAAGGAGTATTCCTCCTCCTGTCTCCCAATGAAAGGGCATAGCAAGCAAATACGGAAATAACACCTTATATACTACAAAACCAGCCACATAACCAATAAACAGGGCATAAACAACACTTTCAATGAACATCGGGAAGTACAGAAATACATTAAGATTATGTTCTTTTTCAATATAAAATACCGCTACCAGAAGAAACACTATTACCAGTAGATTGAATACCAGCGACCCGCTTTTGCCGAATAGTGTTAATGGTGTTTTTGTGATGGTATCTGCGGTGTTTTTTAATGCTGAGCCGTAAAATGCAATCCCCGCTTCATAGAGAATAAGTAAGGGCAAGATAAATACAAAACTATTTGCAAGACGTTTCGAACGGGAAAAATACAAACTCTTCATTGATAAAAAGATTTCAGGAAAAAAGAGATTGTCGCTGCAAACCCAAAACCCCAGCAATAATATGCAAACATATACAATCTGCCTCTTTGTACAATTTTTATAAGGAATTGCAAGGCAAGATATCCTACGATAAAGGCCGCGCCGGCGCCGGCAGCCAGAGGGATAAGGTTTTTATCATGCATAACATCTATCTTTCGTGCCTGAAGAATCACCGCGCCAACAATCGCAGGTATACTGAGAAGAAATGAGTACCGAACCGCTGATTCACGGCTAACTCCCATGTAGGAAGCCGCCGAGATTGTCAGGCCGGAACGGGAAATGCCCGGAATAATTGCAATCCCTTGTACAGCGCCTATAACCAAAGCGCGTAACACATTTAACGGCTTTCCGCCAGGGTTTTTTACTCCAATGAATTTTGTCAACCACAGAATGAGGCCTGTGATAAGAATTGCAACCGCAGCAAGAAGTGGTTCATTAAATAATGACTCAAACATATCTTCAAATAACAGCGCAATGATCCCGGTAGGTATAGTTCCAATAAGAATTAACATAAATAACCGTGTGTATTGGTCCTCCGCCCAAATTTCCTTTGGACGACATCCGGAACATAGTTTTAGCGTGGAAATAATTGTCCCGCGAAAGATTTCCAGAATATCCTTCCAGAAAACAGCAAAGATAGAAAGCAATGTGCCCAGGTGCAGCACCACCTCCAAAAGGACGCCGTTGGTTTCTTTCACCTGCAAATAATCTTTTAAGATAACCAGATGACCGGAGCTGCTTACCGGCAGGAATTCCGTTAAACCCTGGATTATCCCAAGGACAATATGTTCAATCATACAATTTCTCGCTTTTAATATCCATTATTCATATCGCAGCAAAGCCGCAACTAAAAAAGGTTTAACCACAAAGAATATAAAGAAAAACTTACAAATAAAAAAACTTTTACCGGGTAATACAATAAAGGTTTGCCAGTATATCAGCCAGTCGGAAGGCTGTCAATAACGTTTCATTTAACGCCCAAATACAATCCTCAATCCTCAGCCTGCAGTTTGCCGACTACCGATTGCAGCTTATTTTACCCTACCTGCCCACTTTTATTACCTGAAACTCCTTGTAATTAAAAATTATTTGACAAAAGGGGTCGATGTGCTACAATTTTTGAAATGCCTATTGCGGTTTGCCGTATTGCAGTAATTTACGGTTAAACAGAAGTTTATCTTGAGGATGTGGCCAATGATTCCCGTATCACTTTCAAAAATTGTAATCACTGAAACAAGTGATCATCAGGTCATTGTGTTAAAAGAACTGGAAGGGAAAAGAAGCTTTCCCATCATAATTGGCCTTAATGAAGCATGGGCAATTGACCGCGCAGTAAAGGGAATCAGTACCCCACGCCCTTTGACGCATGATTTAATTACAAGAATTATAGAAAGTCTTAATGCAGACGTAGAGCGGGTGGTCATCAGCGATCTGAGAAATAATACTTTTTATGCAAAAATTGTATTGCGACAAGACGGAAATATCATTGAAATTGATTCAAGGCCTAGCGATGCAGTAGCGCTGGCTATGCAGAAAAATACACCTATCTTTGTTGCAAGCAAGGTATTGGAAGAAGTCTGCAAAACAGAAGACTGTTTTTAAAACGGAGGGATGGCCGAGTGGACTATGGCGGCAGTCTTGAAAACTGCAGGAGGTGTAAGCCTTCCGTGGGTTCGAATCCTACTCCCTCCGCCATTTTTCAGTTTTAACTTTACTGATGGAAGTTTTTATATCAACCGCTGGCGTTATTCCTGATAACAAGTAAGAAACCAGCGGTTTATTATTTTATTAAATAATTCCAATACATAAAACTATTACCGGAGAGGTGGCTGAGCGGCTGAAAGCGACGGTTTGCTAAACCGTTGTAGGGTCTAAAGCCCTACCCCGGGTTCGAATCCCGGCCTCTCCGCCATATACTATATGCCCTGTTAATTCCTGTATTACCTTACGTGTGGCTTGTTAGCAGGCGATTGCCCTGTTCTTTGGCGCAACAGGTAGTATTGCCAGGCAAAACCCTTTTTTATTTGTAAGATTTTCTTTGTGTACTTTGCAGTTAAAGCCTTTTTGGTTACGGCATTTTTCTAAAAAGAAAAACATTCCTCAGAAACCCTGGCATTAAGAAAAACACCATTATGCTGCGTTTCTTCAGAATGAACATTCCCTCCTTATCTGTATGAAAATCGGAATTATTGCAGATACGCATGATAATATTCCAGCAATCAAAAAAGCTGTTCGTTTTTTTAATACACAGGATTTAGAATATATCATTCATGCAGGCGATTTTGTCGCCCCATTTTCCCTGAAAGAATTGATGCATGTGAAAGCCCGGTTTATTGGGGTGTTTGGCAATAATGATGGCGAACAAAAGGGCTTGCTTGGCGTCTGCAACGATATCCACATTCCGCCATATACTATTACCATAGACGGAAAAACAATCCTTGTGTCACATATGCCTGAAATGTTAACCGGCAGTGTGAATATTGAAAATATTGACATCATTATAAGCGCCCATACGCATACGCCGGAAATTTCCAGAGGGAAACCATTATACATAAACCCTGGAGAATGCTGTGGCTGGGTCAGCGGCAAAAGTACCGTAGCTTTATTAAATCTTAAAACATTCCATGCGGAGATAGTCGATCTTTCACCGGCATCTTAACAACCACTTAAAATATATGAAATTTTTCAAAATAATCTTTCAATCAATTGCGCCCTGCATAGCCGCCAGCTCAATTTTGTGCGGCTGTGTACTTCGTACGATCACCATTGATTCAGAACCTCCCGGAGCAACGGTTTATCTGGACGACGAACCTATCGGGCAAACTCCGGTGACCACAAAATTCACCTATTACGGAACCAGAAAATTTTCCCTGGAAAAAACAGACATAGACGGCAGGTTGCTGGCAAAACGGCTCACTGTCTATGAAAAAATCAAAACACCCTATTATCAATATGTACCTCTGGATTTTTTCGCAGAACTCATTCTCCCTATAAAAATTGAAGATGCACATTATTTCCTTTATAAACTGGAACCGGTGGAAGAAAGACCTGTGGAAGAACACAAAGAGGAACTCCTGAAGAATGCATCAGAATTAAAAGAACAGTTATTTCAGCATACTTCCCATTAAATTGTAACACTTTAGTTTTTTGAAAAATTCCCGGGATAGAAAAAATACCATGTAGCCCTGTTAGGGGCGGTCTGTTTGTAACGGATGTTCACCCCTGCCAAAACGCATAAGTGCTTAATACATAGTTTGTTAAGGCTGTATTTTTAATAAATATGTAGTCACTAATATATTGTTATTATCCGACAATATACTTGACGGATAATGGTTGTTATCTGTACAATGGTGGACATGCATATTGTAGAGAACAAGTCAAAATCCGGTAAAAAAATCTATCGATCTACCCTTCTGCGGGAATCGTACCGTGAGGATGGGAAGGTCAAGAAACGCACCATTGCGAATCTGTCGAATTGCACTCCCCTGGAGATTGAAGCGATAAGACTTGCACTCGCACATAAAGACGATCTCTGTGCATTGGGCGCATTGTCAGAATCGGTGAAACTCCATGAGGGTTTGTCTGTGGGAGCAGCGTGGAGCGTGTACCAAGTGGCAAAGGAATTAGGGATAGAAGAGGCATTGGGAAAGGACTTTGAAGGAAAGCTGGCGCTTTGGCAAGTAATGGCAAGGGTAATAGGCCAGGGGTCAAGACTGTCTGCAGTAAGGCTGGCGCAGATACATGCTGCGGGTGACGTCCTGGATATGAAGCGTGGGTTTGACGAGAACAATCTGTACGATAATTTGTCATGGTTGTCAGAGAATCAGGCAAAGATAGAGCGAAAGCTGTTTGAGTTAAGACGAGGAGGCAATAAGCCGAAGTTGTTTTTGTATGACGTGACGAGCAGTTATTTAGAGGGGAAGTCGAATCATTTTGGTGAGTACGGGTATAATCGTGACGGCAAAAAGAGGAAAAAACAGATAGTGATCGGTATGCTTTGTGATGAATCCGGGGAGCCGGTATCAACAGAAGTATTTAGGGGCAACACCCAGGATCCGAAGACCTTTGAATCTCAGGTAAAGAAGGTATTAGAGTGGTTTGGATGCAAAGATGTAACGATTGTAGGAGATCGTGGGATGATCAAGACGGTGCAAATCGAAAGTTTACCGGAAGGGTTTCATTACATAACGGCGATAACCAAGCCGCAGATAGAGTCGTTGATAAATAAAGGGATACTGCAATTAGGATTGTTCGAAGAAAAGCTCTGCGAGATAAAGGATGATGAGGTTCGATATATTCTGAGGCGCAATCCGGTAAGGGCGGAAGAGATGTCAAAGACCCGTGTATCAAAATTACAGAGTATAGAGAAATACATCGTGAAGAAGAACAGTTATCTGAAGGAACATCCTAAGTCGTCAGTATCGAAGGCCCTGGAAACAACAAGGGAAAGGCTAACGAGATTGAAACTTGATGGGTGGGTGCAGATAAAAGAAGAGGATAGGACGCTAAAGATAGAGAGAGCTGAGGAAGCATTAAAGGAGGCATCATACCTTGATGGTTGTTACGCAATCAAGACTGATCTTGAGGAGAACGAGGCGGATACCAATCTGGTACATGAACGATACAAGGATTTAACGGAAGTGGAGAAGGCGTTTCGGGACTGTAAGACGGTGAATTTGGAGGTTCGTCCGGTGTATGTAAGAAAGGAGGATAGTACACGGGGACATGTGTTTGTGGTAATGCTTGCGTACATGATAATTCGAAGGCTGCGCAGAGCGTGGAAGAATTTTGACTTGACGGTAGAGGAAGGTCTCGCACAATTGACGACCATTTGTTCGATGGAAGTAACAATCAAAGGCCAAAAAGCTAGTTGCCAGAAGATCCCGTGTCCGCGGCAACAATCACATGAATTATTAGAGGCATTACAGATAAAGTTGCCAGAAGTATTGCCAAGCCGGAACATACGGGTAGTCACTAGAAAAAAGCTTGCTGTTCGGCGTAAAAGCCAATAAATATAAGGCTTTTACGGCACTTTTGTTTTTTGACTTGGGGTGAACATCCGTTGTAGCGCAATAAAATTCAATAAGGTAAATAGCTCCGTAGGAGCGGCCTGTCCGTATTCAGGTAGACCTGTTTATATGGATTTACAAAAGACAGGTCGCTCGTAACAGAGCTAATCTCTGTTATAATATCCTATTTTGCTACAAACAGGCTGCTCCTACGGAGCTTATAGGTAGTACATTTTTCAAAAAACTAAAGTGTTACATTAAATTAGATCGGGTTTCTTGCCTCAACCCAACCTTGCCAGGCTATAAGCTCTGAAGGAGCAACCTGTTTGCAGCAGAACACAATGTCATAACAGCATTGAATTTTATTGGGCTACAAACAAATCATCACTGGCGGGGGCTGCATTGTTTTTTTATGTTTCCTGACTTTTTCAAAAATCTGAACTGTTACCCTTTTTTTGTAAAATGCTTATTCTTGGAATCGAAACCTCGTGTGACGAGACGTCTGTTGCAATAGTGAGAAATGGCAGGGAAATCGTATCGAATGTAATTTTCTCCCAGGACAAACTTCACCGTCCGTTCGGTGGCGTAGTACCTGAAATTGCATGCCGTGCGCATCTTGAATCCATTATCGGAATTATTCACTGTGCCATTACGGAAGCAGAGGTAAAATGTACCGATATCGATGCCATTGCCGTGGTAAATTCTCCGGGATTAATTGGCTCGCTGTTAATTGGCGTCACTGCGGCAAAGACGTTAAGCATGGCGTTCAACATTCCCCTCATTGCCGTTCATCATCTGCATGCCCACATATACGCAAACAATCTGGAGCATGATGCAATTCCCTACCCTGCGGTAAGTCTTGTTGTTTCAGGGGGACATACCACATTGTTTTTGTCGGAAAGGGAAACGCAACATGTCGTATTGGGGGAAACCATTGACGACGCCGCAGGAGAGGCGTTTGATAAAGTGGCTAAAATTTTGGGTCTTGGGTATCCCGGGGGGTCTGTAATTGACCAATTGGCAAAACAAGGCAACCGCAAAGCGATACCATTCCCAAGGGCATATCTGGGGAAAGATTCCCTCGATTTTAGTTTTAGCGGACTGAAAACTGCTGTATTATATCATGTTAAGGGACAGGACCAAAATCGGTCACAAACATCATTAAAAAACACCATGGATATTGCCGACATATCCGCAAGTTTTCAGGAAGCAGTTATTGATGTGCTTGTTCATAAAACAGTGGCTGCATCAAAAATACATCACGCCCGGAGCATATTAATTGGCGGAGGGGTTGCGGCAAATTCACGGTTGAGGGAAAAATTCCAGGAAATATCGCGCGAAATACGTTTACCCGTGTATTGTCCTTCCAGAGAACTTTGTACTGACAACGCCGCTATGGTGGCGGGACTAGCTTATTGGAAATATTCAGAAGGCAATATTTCAGACCTGCGCATGGAAGCCAATCCTTCGTGAGTCCTGGTTTTTATTCATACATTTATTTAACAGACAAAAAGATTTATGAAATTCATTGAACCTTCTGGCAATTGCTTTCATACTTAGTGTCTGAACGAAAACGCTGTAAGCCTTGAAATACGTGGTAAAGGAGGTTGAAAGTATCTGCATGAAGGGTTGAAAGTATAGTGAGTAGATGTTAAACTTAGGGCGTAGAATAAGGGAAGCGAGGGTACCAAGGGGTGAAAAGAGACAAACATTCGCCCAAAACATCAGAAAAACAGAGTCATCAAAAGGAGAACTGCCACGCCATGAGAAAAAGATTCGAGCCGCAAAGGAGACTTGGAAGCACACCAATATCAGAGGTAGAAATTCCCGAAAAGAGCAGGGATGAGTTAGCGCCGATTTTGAGGGCATTACAATACATATTTGTTACAGAGGAATTACGAGAGGAAGTATTCAGGGTATTGGAAGCAAAGGTAAAGGGTGGGAAGAAAGAGACAGGGCGTAATGGTATGGAGTTATGGCAGATAATGGTAATAGGAGTGGTGAGATTGGGATTAGATGCGGATTATGACAGGTTGGAAGATATGGTGAATCACCATAGTCTGATTCGTCAGATAATGGGAGTAGATACCGTATTTGGGAGGGGTAAGAAGTATTCGCTGCAAAGCATCAAGGATAACGTAAGATTGCTCGATGAGGAGACGTTGGGGAAGATTAATGATGTGGTGGTAAAGGCAGGCCAGAGGCTGGCAAAGAACGGACGGGAGGAGAAGCTCCGCATAAAGACGGATACGTATGTGGTGGAGACAAACGTACATTTTCCTACGGACATGAATTTGCTGTGGGATGCGGGTAGGAAGTGCCTTGATGGGATAGAGGCATTTATAGAGGGAGGGGTATTGAACGGGAAAGGATGGAGAAAGGTAAAGAATTGGAGGAAAGAGCTAAAGAGTCTGATGAGGAGTAGTTCGAAAGCGGCAAGTGGTGGTGGAAACAAGAAAGAGGAGGCGGTTAAGAAGCAAGTAAAAGAGTATCTTGGATTAGCAAAGAGATTAAGTGAGAAGATAGGTGCGAGCATAATAGCGGTGTACGAAAAAATATTAACAACGGGTGCGGAAGAAATGCAGAAAGAGGCATTGGAGTCGATGGAATATTTTTATCAGATGCTGGAGAAGCACAGAGATTTGGTAGAGAGGAGAATTATCAAGGAAGAGCAAATACCGGTAGGGGAAAAGGTATATTCACTGTTTGAACCACACACAGAATGGTTGAGTAAAGGGAAGGCGAATAAGAGGGTGGAATTAGGCCACAATCTGGTGATAGCAAGTGACCAATGGGGGTTTATCGGATATCACCAAGTAGTGGAAAAAGAAGCAGATGTGGCGTTAATTCTGCCGTTAGCAGACAAGCTATTAAATTTGTTTGGTGAAGAAGAGATAGAAAGTATAAGTGCAGACAAGGGTTTTTACAAGAAGGAATACAAGGAACTGATAAGTCTTTATATACCGAAAGTGATCATACCGAAGAAAGGAAAAAGGAATAAGGCGGAGACAGAAGAAGAATCGGAGAGTACATTTAAAAAACTCAGGCACAAGCACTCAGCGGTGGAGTCAGATATTAACCGGTTAGAACATCATGGGCTGGACAGATGCTTAGACAAAGGGATAGAAGGATTTAAAAGATACTGCGCATTAGGAGTGCTGGCGGCAAATTTGCACACGATGGGGAGTATATTGCAGAAGAAAGTCCGGGAAGAAAAAGAAACAGTACGTAAGGCAGCGTAAAAACACTCTCGAATAAAAATCCATGAGGGATAGTATGTCCGGAGAACATGAAAAGATGGTAAAAACGAGGGAAATGAATAAAACAACCGTATCATAGATTAAAGCGTAGAAGAAAAAGTTGAAAAAGGGGCAATTTAAAAAAATTTAAATTTGCTCAGAGAAAGAATCTTGCATAAAAAAGATAGTTTTCGTTCAGACACTACTTATGCCGGAATGGCTAGCTTAAACAAAGGGATAAGAGAATATTTATATGGACATTGACAACATACAGCAATTACTGGAAAATTATAAAAAAGATAAAATACCCTTAAACGATGTTCTTGATAAAATAAGAGAACTTCCTTACAAGGACATTGGCTTTGCGAAGATAGACATTCACCGGAAAATTCGTTGTGGTTATCCTGAAGTAATCTTTTGCATGGGGAAAACGCCTGAACAGGTGGTAAAGATTGTAGAGCATATTGTCGAAAGCGGACAAGACATGCTGGCAACGAGGGCAAGTGCAGAGGTTTATTACGCTGTCTCCGAAAAATTCCCTGAAGCTGTGTACCATGAACAGGCAAAGACAATTACCCTGCGCAAAACGCATGAAAATACAAACGAAGGACTCATCATGGTCGTTTCCGCCGGCACCTCTGATATTCCGGTGGCGGAAGAAGCAAGAATTACTGCAGAATTTATGGGCAATAGAGTGGAAACGTTATATGACGTCGGCGTTGCGGGCATTCACCGGCTAATGAAAAACCACGGAGAGTTGCTAAAGGCCAACGTTATCATTGTCGTTGCAGGAATGGAAGGCGCCCTTGCAAGCGTAGTGGGAGGGCTTGTAGATTGCCCTGTCATTGGTGTTCCCACAAGTATTGGCTATGGAGCAAGTTTCAATGGCATCGCCCCTCTTTTATCAATGTTGAACAGTTGTGCCTCCGGTGTTGCAGTGGTAAATATTGATAATGGTTTTGGCGCTGCATGTGTCGCCTCGCTGATTAACAGCAAAAGGAAAGAGTAATGATATTAAGGACTTGGAATTTTCTATTATACCGCGTAGCAGTCGGCAGATTGCAGATTGATGACTGCAGAAATATATGATGCAACAGATTAACAGTATACTAAAAATACCTCCCAGAAAACCTGACAGTCACAAAGGGGACTTTGGCCGGGTGCTAGTCATTGCCGGTTCTTATGGTATGACGGGGGCGGCATGCCTGTGCAGCGAAGCGGCATTACGCTCCGGCGCAGGTCTTGTAACTCTGGGGATACCTGAAAGCCTGCATGGAATTGTCGCGACGAAGTTAACCTGCGTTATGACTCATCCGCTGCCTGAAACCCATTTGAAAACCCTTTCAGATATGGGAAGGCAGGATATCCTTGACTTTTCACAACGTTTTGATGTAGTTGCCATTGGACCAGGGTTATCGCAGTGTGTGGAAACAAAAAGGCTCGTGCTGTGGCTGCTGCAAAATATTGAACGACCTATCGTACTGGACGCTGACGGTATTAATGCCCTTGCCGAAGATACGGCAACCCTGGATAAAATAAAACAGCACGTTATACTTACCCCGCATCCCCAAGAGATGGCACGCCTTTTAAAGGTATATACCACCAAAGAAATACAATCAAAACGCAAAGAAATTGCCGAAAAATTCATAAACTCAAGAGACAAGGTGACGCTGGTTTTAAAAGGCAACAACACTATTGTTATGAATAACGAAAAATATTATGTCAATACCACCGGTAATCCGGGAATGGCTACCGCCGGTTCTGGAGATATATTAACCGGCATGATAGCCGCGTTGCTCGGACAAAACTTTCCGCCTTTTGAAGCGGCGCAACTGGGAGTGTATTTACACGGTACTGCTGGAGATTATGCAAAACAGGCAGTGGGTGAAATATCTATGACCGCTACGGATATTCTGGATAATTTGCCAAAAGCATTTTTAAATCACATACAAAACAAATGAACGCACTACGGTTATTCATAATATCAATCTTTGTACAATGGTGTGTGCCCGGATTTATCTATGCCGAACATTCAACTCAAATTACAGGTAACACCATCAGAGACAGGGTAAAAGATGCGCTGCACTATACACAACACAGCGTGGATATATGTATCTATGATTTTGCCTCATTGGACATTGAAGAATCTTTAGTAAACGCAAAAACAAGGGGTGTTCGTATAAGAGTCGCTGTCATCATGCACGGGAAGGACATCTCAAAAGGCCTGTTGGCAACGGCATTAATACAAAAGGGATTTGATGTTCGCGTGATAAAATCGCCAAACAAAAACCACGGCAACAGCATACACCAGGATTTTGTTATACTTGACGACAGGATATTGATTACAGGCGTTTACAATTGGATGGCATACCGGAACAGAAACATTCACGATTATGTTTCCTTCCACTACAATAAAGAGAAAGCACTTAGCTATAAAAACACGTTTTACACATTATTTACGGAAGGAGATAATGCGGCAAATTTCATTGTCCGGAAAGAACAGGAGGAAGCAAACATCCTTCCCATTTCCCTCCCCTCTTCATTAACAAAAGATGGCGAAAGTCTCACCCAAAAAAATTCCGGCCATGATGGAAAAACAAAAATCTCCGTTACACCACCAACTGAAATGGAGAACGGCCTGACTCAAAAAAAATATATAGATGTCTCCTTCGGGGAATTAAACAAATTATTTGGTAAAGAAAGCGCCCTCTCAGGTGCTGAAAAAAAGGCGCAATGGAAAGAATACAATGGCAGGTACATTCGATGGAATGGCACGGTTGTGCATAAAGGAGCAGGGCGTGTAGATTGGAACCGTGTTGGAATCAGCCATCAAGGTGACGAAGAAAAGGCAGATGTTGTTGTAGTTTTTCATTGGAAGATGTATCAGAAAGTTATGAATATTTCACAGGGAGATACCATTACCTACACGGGAAAACTCATTTCCCGTCCGCGCCTTAATTCTCAGTTCCGCATACAGGACGGGATAATAGAATAAATAAAGGGCGAGGAACAACAGCACACGGCGGGTATTTAGCATATTAGCAGTAATTTATTTGCATTTTTCGTCAAAATATTTAATGGCGAAATCCGAAACAAATGCTAATTACAAAATGATTTAAAATTCTAAACGCGTTTCATGTTGTTGCCTGCATGTGAGTGAGTGAGTGAGTGAGTGAGTGATCGCATGCAGACGGGGATGTTTTGTATTTGTTTTGAATTTTATGCTTTGTGATTCGAATTTGTTTCGGATTTCGGATTTTTTATCTCGCAATTGTTTGGTTCTGGCTATGCCAGCTTAGCTGGAATTTGCTATATCCGCACCCCTACTTTTTTAAACTCTTTCTCGCTATACAAAATAACACAATCGTTTAACCCTGTCTGTTTCTTTATCGCCGCGATTACGGCTTCACATTCTTCATCGGTATACCCATGTATCATAGTGAAAACATTATATTCCCAATCTGAATACGTAGGGCGTTCATAACAGTGGGTTACCTCTTCGAATTTTGCCATAATCTTACCTACCTCATCCACCCGTTCGTCAGAAACCTTCCACACGCACATGGCATTTGCATTGATGCCTATCTTGCGATGGGCAATTGACGCCGCAAGCCTTCGGATCTTTCCAGTTTCCAAAAGATTTTTCAGCCGTTGGATTACCTCTTCTTCTGATATCCCTATGGCAATGCCAATATCCTTATATGGCGTCTTCGTAACCGGCAGGCCTTCCTGGGTATATTTTATGAGTTTAAGGTCTATATCTTCTTTTTTATCTTCCATAATTATTAATAAATTTTAAATTTAACCCCTATCTTGAATTTCTTTGTTGTAGGCAGACTTCTTACAACCAGCCCTGTACGATACTCTATTTCCTTTAGATTGCTGCGCAATTCTTCGTCATCTTTGGCGGACATGGTAAACCACATATTGTATGGTATATCTTTGTTTTTTCCGTTGCGGAGATAATTATGAGATACGCCGGTATATCCATTGATAATTTCACTTACTTCTTCAATCCGTTCCTCAGGAACATTTATTGCCGCTAGCGTTGCTTCCCTTCCCATTGCCTGGGTGTTTATTATTGGGGCGAGGCGTCTGACAAATTTATTGTCAATCATGTATTTAATTCGTTCAATAATCGTGTCTTCATCAATGCCCAGCTCTTTGCTCAATGCCTCAAAGGGCCTTGATACCAGCGGCAAATTTGACTGCAATCGATGAAGAATCTTTCTGTCGGTATCGCACAATATCATATCTTGTTTTTTATCTCCTCTATTCCCTTTTGTTCCACCAGTACTCTAAACCGGTGTTCTTCCTTATTTGAAATAATCATTTCTGCACACACTTCCAATGCCTTTAGCACCGTAGATTCATCTGTATTCGGGAACAGCTCCAGGGCAAACCTGGGATGGCGACCGAGTTTTCCGCCAATCATTACACGGAATTTGACTTCCGATGCCTTTATCGTGCCAACAGGACACACCTTTGCGCAAATACCGCATTCTACACATTTTTCCTTATCAATGGTTACCTGTGCATCCTTCACCGTTATGGCATCTTCGCGGCATGCTTCCACGCATTTCATGCATTCAATGCATTCGCATTCGGCGTCAACAAAAACTGGTTCAACCGCATGAACTCCAAAATCTTTAATTTGCGGCATAGAGCAACTGTTGGGACAGCCGGCTACCGCAAGTTTCATGGTGTGGTGAGGCAATATTCTGCCCTCAATTTTTTCTATTAATCTGTCAGTGAAATGCAATTCCTTTAACTTCTCGCGGAGTTTATCCGCTAAAATTTCGGAATCTTTAATAAGAAATGGACAGTTAACCTCCGCTCCTCTGCAGGCTTTTGCCTGATATAAGACAGGGTTGCCCTGTGCGTCAAAGTATTTTTGATATTTCCTGAGTACGGAGAGTTTGCCGGTTTCGGTTTCTTTGTTTACTGTTTGAGGGGGGAGATTTTGGTTGAAGGCAAAAGCTTCTCTGGCCGCAATAACTTCAACTGAGGTAATCAGGTTTTTTCCCTGCTCACGGGCGAGCGACTCCACCCTGTCACGCACTTTTTTATGTACAAATGGAGGCACTTTCTCCAGTAACAGCGTTGCTGATTCATCCCACTCCAACGATAACTCCTTAAAAGAAAATTGCCACAACAAAATTGAGTCAAATTTCAGAATTTAATAGCGAAAAACCCTTTTCCTTACATTAATGCTTAAAAGTATATGGGCAAAAAACGGCATTGTCAAATTTAAATTTTATTGTCAATACAGCATTCTCTACCCTTAACCATCTTATGGCTTGACATTGAACACCCTGTGACTTATCATGCAAGTTAAACCAGACAAGCACGAAGCACGAAATACGAAACAAATTTGAATAACAAAGCATAAAATTCAAAACAAATCCAAAACATACAACAAAATATGAAACACGAAATAAGAAAGAGGCATTTGTTTAGAATTTCAAAGCATTTTGTCATTAGAAGTTGTTTTCGGATTTTACCATTAAATATTTTGCCAAAAAATACAAAAAAATTACTGACGGAGGCATACTTCATGGATGATCAGGTTTTTCAGAACAGGTTGTTAAAACTATTGGAAGAAATTAAACAACTGGCCGAATTAAAAGGGTTAACCATGTATAGTGAAATGGGAGAAAAATGTGAAGATCTCCTGAAATCATTTAAGATGTTACAGGAAACCCTTGACACATTGCGATTAAACATAAAATATCTGCAATTTGACCTGGAAACTACGAAAAAGGAAAATATCGCATTACGGAAAAAACTGGAAGAGCGGGAAAGTTAGTTAATTTAAAACGTATGGTGCATATATTTGGAGGAACGAGTCAATGGAAAATCTTAATCTTTCCTATTTATCTGCTGAAATTAAAAAAAATGTAGAATCGTTCTTTCTCGATATTCTATCGCATCACAAAGAAAATATCGTTTCTATATACCTCACCGGCAGCGCCATAACAAAAGATTTTGATGTAAAACATTCCGATATCAACACATTAATTGTCGTTAAGGAGATCAAGGTCACCTTTTTCGACTTTATTGCTTCTTTGGGGAAGCAATATGGCAAAAAAAAGCTACATGCGCCTCTTGTAATGACAAAAAATTATATCGAAAGGTCTTTAGCCGAATTTCCATTAGAGTTTTTAGATATGAAGAACAACAATCAGCTTGCTTACGGAGAAGATATCCTGAAAAATATAACGATTGAGAAAAAAGATATCAGGCTTCAATGCGAGCGCGAGTTGAAAAGCAGACTTCAGCAAATTTGTCAGGGATTTATAAGGGCTATGGGTAATAAGACGGTGCTAAGGGATTTGTTCAAAGGCGCCATTTCCGGCTACTTTCCTATTTTTTGCGGCATCCTCTTTTTGTACGGTCAAAAAATCCCTAAAGAAAAGAGTGCGATTCTCTCTGCAATAAGGGATTGCTGTAATATCAAAATTGACCCATTTACCAAATTGCTTGCGATAAAGGCGAAGGACTTGAATCCTTCCGCTGAGGAACTGAAAGAAATTTTTGAAGAATTGTACTGTGAAATTGATGCCCTTGCCGGGAAAATTGATGAATTTAAGGTGGAAAATGTATAAAAAACATTCTCTCTCTACACATATCTGTTTTTTTCTGCTTATTTTTTTCTTTTCCGCTGTTTCGTACGGACAAGATTTACCCGTGCCCAAACGATATGTGGAAGACAAGGCAAATATCATCGAAGCCCGGATAGAAAACAAGCTGAACGGATATTTGCAGGAACTGGAACAAAAAACGGGTGCGCAAATGGTGGTTCTTACGGTGGATACCACCGACAATATACCTATTGAGATGTATACTATCAACCTTGCTACTAAGTGGAAATTGGGACAGGAAGGGAAAGATAACGGGGCGCTTATCGTCGTGGCAAAAAATGACCGGGCATACAGATTTGAAATAGGATACGGTCTTGAGGGTATATTGCCTGACAGCTTTTGTGGTACTCTCGGGAGGACATTTTTTGTTCCTAATTTTAAAAAGGAGCAGTTTGGCGAAGGCATTTTTCTGGCCACATTGGTAATGGTGGATAAAATTGCCGAAGAAAAAGGCGTCAAAATAACTGGCATGCCTGACATGACAAAAATACGCAGGGCAGCAGAAAGGCGCAGGAGCCCACTGTCGTCGTTGTTATTAATATTTTTCATATTACCCTTCTTGTTTGGCGGCGGTATACTTCGGCGGAGGATGATGTTCTCACCGTATTATTGGGGCGGTTCCGGCGGTTCAAGGGGTTTTGGATCGGGGGGTTCCGGTGGTTTCGGAGGCTTTGGCGGCGGGATGGGCGGTTCGTTTGGCGGGGGCGGCGCCTCCGGCAGGTGGTAAGGGACCTGGATTTTTCTATTATACCGTAGTGCTCGGCAATCGGCAGTCCGATTGTAGGCAGTCGGCAAATTGCAGATTGAGGACTGAGGATTGAGGACTGAGGACTGAGGACTGAGAACTGAGAACTGAGCAAAGTAATGATAATTACTGGCATATTAAATTCTTCTATGTCCCTAAAACAGTACTAAATTAACTTTACAATATATTATTGGAAGGCGGTTATGAGAAAGATATTACCTGTCATTGCTGTTTTGGTTTTTGTAGGAATCATTGCTGTTTCCTGGTATGTCAAAGGATACAATAAGGTGGTAAAACTGAATGAAAACGTCAAGAACTCATGGTCACAAGTGGATACACAGCTTAAGCGAAGGTATGACCTCATTCCTAATCTGGTAGAAACCGTAAAAGGTTATGCATCGCACGAAAGAGAAGTTTTTGAAAAACTTGCGGAGGCCCGCAGGGGATATTTTAGCGCAGGAACAATTGCGGATAAGGCAAAGGCTGCAACACAGATCGAAGGTTTTCTTTCCCGCCTGCTTGCATTCAGAGAAGCATACCCGGATCTCAAGGCAAATGAATCATTTCTTAAGCTACAGGATACATTGGAAGGTTCTGAAAACCGGATTTCCGTAGAGCGTAAACGCTATAACGATTCAGTAAAAGAACTTAACACCTATATAAAAAGTTTTTTTGGCAGATTCTTTGCCGCACGTGTTGGTGTAACAGAGGCAAGTTATTTTGAAGTATCAGAGGCAGAGAAGGAAGTGCCTAAAGTAAAATTTTAGGGAAAACAACCATATCGTCAGGAATATCGGATTAAATGTTCATTGAGAAGCCAGACATACAAGCATGCAAAAAAATAAAAATGCCGGTGCTATAACATCATATAGGGGTCGACATCAACGAGCGACTGGACGCCTTTTGTTGGTTTCAACGTATCGGCAACGCATAGCAATGCATCATGGATGCGCTGGTGGTCTTTTGCTTTTAGCAGAAGATGCCATCGGAACAGATTATTAATTTTCATTACCGGGGCGGGCGACGGCCCCAGTATTTGCAGTTGATTATTGCTTTCTTTTGCGATTTCTTTCAGTTTACCGGCAATCACCGATGCCTTTTCCTCTGTGTTTTTTTCCGATGCGCCCCGAAAGATAATCCTTGCCATCCTGCCAAACGGGGGATAGTTCAATGGCCTTCTATATTCCAATTCCTTTTTTGCAAAACCTTCATAGTCATGGGCTGCTGCGTAGGTAATGCTGTAATGTCTTGGATTAAAGGACTGCACTATCACGCGTCCCCCCTTTTGCCCTCTTCCCGTACGTCCCGCAACCTGAGATATTAACTGGAAGGTCCTTTCGCCTGCACGAAAATCCGGAAGATTCAGCATGGTATCCGCAGAAATTACGCCAACCAGGGTAACATTGGGGAAGTCCAGACCCTTTGCAATCATTTGTGTGCCGAGTAATATCTGGAATTCTCCTTCTCCGAATGCCTTTAATGCCTTTTCATGGGAGCCGTGTGATCGCATGGAATCGCTGTCCATCCGGAGAATGTTATATCCGGGAAATTTTTTAGCAATCACCTCTTCTATTTTTTCAGTGCCAAAACCACGGTAATTAATATAATTTGCCATACAATCCGGACATGATTCCGGGGGGATTGCCTCCGCATGACAGTAATGGCACAGTACGATGTTTAACTTTTTGTGAAAGGTAAGGGGGATATCACACCGGTGGCATTTTAATACAAATCCGCACCTCTTACAATGAATGTAAGGGGTAAAACCCCTGCGGTTTAAAAATAAAATTACCTGCTCCCTCCGGGACAATGCCTGTTTCATATAATATTCAAGCCGTTGTGATACAACATGGTATCCCCTTTTCTTACGTACTTCTTCAAGCATATCCACGATTTCAACCTGCGGAAGTTGAAGGGTTCCGATCCTTTTGGAAAGGACTATCTTTGTATAATTCCCCTTTTCCGCCTCATAATAGCTTTCCAGCGACGGAGTAGCGGTGCCCAATATAACCATTGCATTTTCGTAGGTTGCCCTGAGAATGGCTATATCACGCGCATTATACCTGGGGCTGTTTTCCTGTTTATACGTATTCTCGTGTTCTTCATCAAGAATGATCAACCCCACGTCCTTCAGCGGAGCAAAAATAGATGACCTGGCGCCGACAACAACGTCCACCCTGCCCTCCTTTATATCTTTCCACTGTGCGTGGTGAAAGGCGCCTTGTAAATGACTGTGCAATACCGCCACGTTATTGAATCTTTCCTTTATCCTCTGAATACTTTGAGAGGTAAGCGATATCTCCGGGACAAGAAACAGGGCTTTTCTCCCCTGTTCCAATAGTTTGGCTATTGTCTGAAGATATAGTTCCGTTTTCCCGCTTCCAGTTATGCCATGAAGCAGGATGATTCCCTGAGACGGTTCCGCCAGTTTCTCTTTGATTAAGGTGAAGGCGGCCTGCTGTTCTTCGGAAAGCGCTAAATGTTGTACAGGTGCACCTCCCTTCTGGGCATTTACGGCATCTGCCTGCCGTTCTTCCAATTGCAGGAGGTTTTCCCGTTCCAACTGCCTGAGCATTGACATAGTGCCGCCGGTCGCCTTCATCAGCTCTTTTGCGCGTATTTCTGTATTTTGCGCCTGGTTAAAAAGGAATTCCATCACCTTCGCTTGTTTTATCGCGCGTTTTTTTGATTGCAAAATCGTTTCTTTTTCAAAAGCGGTAAGGGGTTTGCCACAGGTAACAAAAATGTCAATCTTTTCCTTAGCGCCGCGCCTGACGACCGGCGGTATCACCGCATGTATCGCCTCTCCCCATCCGCAGCAATAGTAGGAAGAAAGCCATTTTGTAATCCTGAGCATAGTCTCGTCCGCCAGAGGAAACGCATCCAGTATCCCCATGAGATCTTTGGTCTTATATACGGAAGGTATGGTGGTAAGGCCTACGCAAAAACCTGTAATTACCTTATTGCCAAAAGGCGCTTTTACACGCATACCAGGCGTGAGGAGTTCCCTTAAATCCGGAGGCACGCTGTAGTGAAACAGCTTGTTTAACGGAATATTGAAAACCACTTCCGCAAATAATTGCTGTAGCGTCTGGCCGGTTGGCGTATCTTGAAGTTTTGATGATTTATCTGCAATGCTCATCGCTGATGAAAGAGAGTTTTATTGTTAACTAATTATATCACTGACAAGCAAGGCTTGTCAGTGCCGCCCCTTATGGAATAATTGCCTTGTATCAAGTTGATACATCACAAATTGTGAACCTCTCTAGTATATTGAGCATTTCGGATTTCACAATTAAATATTTTGCCAAGAAATACAAAGAAATTACCGATAAGGTACTAAATTGTTATGAATTATTTAAAATTAATTTACTTGCCATGGGTACAATGGTATAGTTTTAGCGTTTATGAAAAGTCACGCAAAATGGTGCTTCTATCATTCACTGTAAGGGGTGACACGGACAAACAAGTTTGTCCGTGTCACCCCTTACAGTGAATTTTATTGCTCATCTTTCGGCAACAGTATTTGTTTGGCTATAATAGTTTACGTTCTATTTTTAGTATTTGCAGGAAGGTTTTTATAAATGTCCAAATTAAGAAAATGCAAGATTACGAATGGAGTCTTTTGGGTAGAAATACCCGAAGCCGGTGTTTATATCTTGTGTGGTTGCCCGGCGGATGCCGTAAAACATTTAAAAAAACAGGGGTTTATCCAAAACAGAATAGTAGGGGAAGATAAGTATGAATCGGGGCCTAATGCTATTTTATTGTCAGACTTGTTAGTACAAAATGGAAGATTTGCAAATCTTGCAGAATTTCCCGTAATGCAGATGCTCTACCGCCAGGGAATGATGTTGCCCAATCACCCCAATAATACAAATGCCAAACCAATGCTTATTGGGTCAGAGGACCAAGTAGAGGCTCAAATGCAATATATATATAGAGGCAATTACGGTTTGGTATCTGAAGAAGAATTAATAAACGCCGGTATGTCTCCTGACGAGGCAAAGGAATTAATGAATGTAAAGTTAAAATTTGCCTATGGAAAAATCCATAAAACTAAAGATCTTCTCGACGCCGTAATAGTGAAAAACGAGCCTACGGAAATTCGAAATGGCGTGTTTATCAGACATTTACGCCTGAATGTCTTTGAATTGCAGTACCAAGGCGAGTTTATTACGGTTGACCTGAATCTTGCCCGCCACGAAAACTACAGCGCCCCCTATTCACTTGGGTTTCACAACATAAAGAGGGAGTATTTTGCGATAATTCACTCCGGGCAGGGCGATGGATGGGATATCAAACGCCCTGCTATGTCAAGCATTATAATGTTTCAGGGGAAAGTATATCTGATTGACGCAGAACCGAATATTGCCAATAGTCTTATAGCATTAGGAATTAATGTTAACGAGATTGAAGGCATCTTCCATACCCACGCCCACGATGACCATTTTGCCGGACTTACTACATTAATGCGGGCGGATCACCGTGTCAAGTATTTTGCTACTCCATTGGTGCGTGTCTCTGTCGCGAAAAAACTCTCCGCGTTGGTTTCCATTGAAGAGAAAAATTTTTCCGATTACTTTGAAGTCAACGATCTTGAGTTTAACGTCTGGAATAATATTGACGGCTTAGAGGTATACCCTATGATTTCCCCCCACCCCGTGGAAAACAACATATTCATTTTTCGCGCTTTATGTGAAGATGGCTATAAAACCTATGCACACTATGCTGATACCGTAGACCTTGATGCGTTAAACGGCATGATTTCAGAGGACAACGCAGGCTCCGGGATTTCCAAAAAGTTTTATGACCGGGTAGAAAAAGAATATTTACAAGAAGTCACCTTAAAAAAAATTGATATCGGGGGCGGATTGATTCATGGGAAAGCAGAAGATTTCCGGGAGGATACATCGGAAAAGATTATATTATCGCATACCTCTTCGGAATTGACCAGTCAGCAGAAAGAAATCGGCTCAGGCGCCCCTTTTGGAATGGTTGACGTATTAATTCCCACCCATCAGGAGTATGCCCGCCAATATGCCTTTCAACATCTGAAATCGTACTTCCCCTCCGTGCCTCTTTATCAGGTAAGAATCCTGTTAAACAACCCGGTAATTTCGTTTAATCCGGAAACGATCATGCTAAAGGGAGGAACCATCCCGGATGATATTTTTTTAATTTTAACCGGAAACGTAGAACACATACAAGCCGGCACGGGAAGACAGGGCATATTGTCTGCGGGCGCTTTGATTGGTGAAATGTCAGCTCTGAACAATGCCCCTTCGGCAGATACGTATCGTGCGGCAAGTTTTGTGCAGGCATTAAGACTGCCCCACTCATTGTATATCGGGTTTGTAAAGAAGAATGAACTGTATGGCAGGATTGAGAAAATACAGGAAAAAAGAAAATTCCTGCAAAAGACATGGCTTCTTGGTTATTCCATATCATATCTAAGGCAGGTTATGCTTACGCGCGCAATGAGTTTCCACCACTATCCCGAAGGAGAAATCTTTTTGGATAAAAACTGCTCCGATCTTTATGTTGTTAAGATGGGAAAGTTGCAAATCTATATCGGAAAGGACGTATTGGAAACCCTGGAAGAAGGCGATTTCTTCGGTGAAGAAGGCATGCTTTTCGGTATGCCCAGCCTGTTTAAGATTCGCGCAACGGAACCGGTTGAGATTTGTAAAATATCAGGCAACGAACTCAGGGATATCCCGGTAATACGATGGAAACTTTTCGAAACATTTAAAAAAAGAAGAAAACATCTGTTAGACCCAACCCTCAACAGCCTACCTATTTTCTACTGGAGAAATGAGTATTGCATCAATATACAAAAAATCGATTACCACCACAAACAGCTGCTGGCAAAGGCAAATAAACTTTGCGAAGCAATCGATTCAAAAAAAGAAACTCCCATTTTAGACGCATCAATAAGTTTTTTAATTGATTTCGTTTTATATCATTTTGCCGAGGAAGAAAACTTATTAAGAGAACACTACTATAATGATTATGAATCCCATCGAATGAAACATCAGAGGCTGATAGAAGATATAATGAAAATAAAAAAGCAAATCAGTAATGAAGACATGGAGATGAATATGGAGGCGCTGGATTTGTTTAAAGATTGGATTATTGACCATATCCTTACTGAAGACAGAAAGTATGGCCCCTATTTGAATGCAAAGGGTGTCTTTTAAGGAAAACCAGAGGAGGTGGAATTGCCCGTACCCCACCCCACTGGCTCACAAAATCAGAGGATTATTCGGAAATGCTCCCTAAAAGATTATCGGTGTATATTTCATTGTGCGGTTATTCGATTGTAAAGGCAACCTTCGTAATCCCCCCCGCAGTTACTTCAATTGATATATCTTTTGCTTCAGGATATTTTCCCCACAAGACTCTTTTTGGCGCCGTCCAAAGTTTTAAAGTATATTTACCTTCCGGCACATTGTTTATTGTAAAAAAGCCTTCATCGTCTACCCTGGAAAAATACGGATTCTGCAATACTACAATATAAGCCAACATATCACTATGCACGTTACATCGCATTGTTGCCACTCCTGTTTTGTTAAAAGTAAAAGATCGTGTTTCCCCCTTAAACCATGAGCCAAGATTCATATTATCTGCAACATCATCAGAAGAATAGATATTGTGCCGTACATCGTCGCTGTTCAGGAAATCTACCGTTGTACCTTTTAATAAAGGAAGGACATGGGGGATAAATGTGATATTTTTTTGGTCCATAACGGCATGTTCAACGGGAGTGTCGTACGTTTCAGATGTCTTTTCTATATAAGCAATAGCATGTTTTCTATATTTTGCCTTTTTTGCTACTACGGTGCCATGTATCTCTCCCGTCTTTTTTTCTCCAGCGTCTGTATTCATTACAAAACATAACGCACTGATAAAAACCGAAAGGTGTATGAGGAATTTTATCCTGCCGGAATTGAAGCTTATTTTTATAGCCATTTAAGTAAATTTCTCCTTGCTAAATAGAATTGCCATGAAAATATGTGCTGTTTTAAATGATTGATAATAATGTCGACACAAAAGAACTTACCGACACAACAGAAAGACGCATGCAATGCGTCTCTACATTAACATTAACAACATAATAAAGTCGCTGCCAAAAGCAGCCTGATTTAAAAGAGGGTAAAACGTTGTTCTAAAATACTCTCCCACAATTGCGGTATCAGGTGGAGATGTTTCTTTGCAATATTTGTGCATATGTCTTCCAGGGACTCTCTGGTAATGGAGGAATGTATTTTTATGTGCACAATTTGCGGTTCGGTAATAGGTTTTCCTATCTGGCTCACCAGATAGCATTCTGCATTGTGAATATCCGCATTCTGTGTAAGTTCCCTGGATATTTCATGCGCGGCTATATTGTATAATTTTCCTGTATGGGTAACAGGGTTTTTCCCCGCAGTCGCTTCCATCGTCATAGGACGATAGGGGGTAATAAGGCCGTTTACCCTGTTTCCCCTTCCTACCTGTCCGTCGTCTCCGCACTCCGCGCTTGTACC